>JAAAOM010000004.1 GCA_009908855.1 Bacteroidota bacterium | reverse complement strand
TTACCCTGAAACAATGGCTGAACCCCGAATGACTTATTAAGTTGCCATGAGGTACCCTAACTGCAGTAGGCAGGCTGTTTCATTCAATCAATCAATTAGTCAGGGGATAGTGCAAAAAAGGGTTCCTGATAACCAATAGCCTTCCTTTTCAATGCCGAAACACGGATATTTTTTGCTATCTTTGTACAAGATGGAATTGAATAATGAAGCATCAACGAGTGAAAAATATAATTCCGATAATACTGTTATTTGTTACCACGGTTTCTTTTGCACAACAGGAAGTACCGTTTACCCTTGAGGACAGGGACCGGTTAATGCGCGTTGAGGAAAGGCTGACTTCTCTTGAGAAACAGATGAATGTTAGGTTTGAATCAGTTAATGAAAAGTTTGAATCAGTTAATGAAAAATTTGAATCGGTTAATGAAAAGTTTGAAGCCCAGCAACGACAAATTGATGATCTCAAAACCATGTTCACTTGGGGATTTAGTATCCTTATAACACTGATGTTATTCATTCTTGGTTTTATCATTTGGGACCGCAGAACCGCTGTTTATCCCATTAAGGAAAACCTGCGATACCAAACTGTTGAAGTTGAAAAGATCAAGGCTGCTTTAAAGGAAATGGGCGAAAGTGATCAACGAATTGCTGAAATTCTGAAGCGTGTTGCTATTTTTTAGCGCTTTGATATAAAAACTACCGTAAATGATCTTAGATCGGTATACATTCCACACTCAGGCTCACCACCCCTCAACTACTTCAATTCCTTCAATAGCAATAAACTTTTTATTGTTGGTAACCAGCTCCAATTCATGCTGCATGGCCAATGAGGCAATCCATAAATCGTTTTCCGGCAGGCGGGTATCGGTTGGTCTTAAACTGGCTTTAATAATGCCATAATGCCAGGCAGTTTCCGAATCGCAATAGAGGATATTAGAGTTTTCGCTGATTAATTTAACCCGGTCGAAATTTACTTTTTTATTTTCCGACCTGGCAGCCCCGTAATATAGTTCACCCAAGGCAATACTGGGTATGAAAATTACGGAGGCGTTATCGATTTTTGATTTTACTATCCTGTCCTGAAAAGATAGGATAATAATCCGGGTATCAAGTAGGTATTTACCATTCATAATGATCAATGATTTTACAATCAGATTCAATGATTTGGAGCATTTTCATGGCTTCATTATCCGATATACTACCGGCCAATTTAAGCAGGGCCACTTTTCCATCTTCCTTCATTTGATATTGGAAATATTGCATCATGTGCGCATAAGCTTTTTTTAGCCTGGCATCGTTTAATGAATCGATTTTGTTATATAAATCCTGCTTTAGCTGACCGGTATCCATAAGCTACCTAGTTTCCTTAAAATTAATAAATTATGGCGATTTTTCAAAAAATCAAAATATGAGTTTAAACCCAATCTGTTTAGCAGACAGATTTCAATAGATAAACGAAAAAGAGCAGTTTATAAATGTTATTATAAAATAACCAGGTTAGTTGTAAATGTTATTTTATTTACGGTTATATGTATAGTGTATACACCCTGAACAATACCTGAAATGTCAATTTCTGTAGTATAATCCGATGTTCTTTTATTTAGTATCATCTGTCCTCTTACATCAAATATCTTAATGTTGCTGATTTTATTCGGTTTTAATGATCTAATGTACAATAGATTGTTCACCGGATTGGGATATATCAATAGGTTATCTTTTGTGGAGTATTCAGCAACTGAAGTGGAAATACCATTGCATAAATCCATCATAGTGTCCGTCATCTTTTTCACATGATCCAGCTTTTCATATAAATTTTCACCCGGACATAATGTGGCACAGCCATTGCGGTGGCCGGCAATGATGCCTAATGAATTGTTTAAAGGATGATTGAAAGATGCCAATGGATCCAACATCTCCTTACCTAATTTCCAGGCTAAAAGCTGGTTTAATGCGCCAATGGCTGCATCTGGCGGCTCAGCTGTTTCAAAATTACCCAGTAGGCATACTCCCATGGTTTCGGTGTTGGCACTACAAAAATGAGCGCCTTTTACATTGTCCTGTGCCAGTGAATCCGGGTCGCGGCCTTTGTAAATGGTGCCATCCCAAGCAATTAGGTAGTTGTAGCCAATATCACTCCAGCCATTGTCGATGGTATGAAAGAGATAAATGTTGCGCACGGTATTCTCATGATTCAGGTCGTTGTTGACACCGGCTGAATGGTGGATAATTACATGCCTCACCTGGTTATTCATGCGCTCATAATCGGGCTCCGGAAGCCCTTCACGCCATTCACTTTGCGGTACGCCGTATGGTTCGGCGCAACCAACATTTTTCGTTTGAAGTTTTTTTTTGGCTCTTTTTTGGATTGCCGGTAGGTGGTGTTCAAAAACGAAAACTGAATGGTATCACCCAAATAACCGGGATGGAAATAAAACTTGTTAACCGGTTCGGGAAATATAATCAAATTACTCTTGGGGCCTTTTTCCGGATTGGTATGCTCATTATGGCGTAATTGAAAGGTGTCTTTTTGGTATATGGCATAAGTTTTACTGAGATCTTCTTCACCTGTTGCTAACCTGAGCGAAAAGCTGGTGATGGTAAAATCGGGATTGATTAGATAGATAGGGTCACTGGTATCCCTGGCTTTAGTTTGTTGGGTTTGCAATGTATAATCCTTTTGGTATTGAGCCTTCAAAATAAAAAAGGTACAAAAAAGGAGAAATAGTATACAAAAAGTTTTTTTCATAGTTTAAAATTAGTTGAAGTCAGACATAATACCAATTATTTTCATCATTTCATGTATTTGTATAACCCGGGTCATCAAACCTTAAAAGCTTTTCACAATATGGTTATGGCTCATTCCATTGGTTCCGGCCGATCAGCCGGAAATAGCATTTACGATTGTTTGAAAAGTGCAAGCTATTATAACCTTCAACTTGCAGAAATACTAGTAATACTGCAATTCACTAATGGCTTTTTTTCACAGGTACCACTTCAAAGGATTTTTCAATAACAACCCGGTCTTCGAACATCAAAGTAATGGTCCATTCGCCCATCTTATCTTCCACTGGTGCCCATATACTATCCCCAATAAAAAAGTCATAATCCTTCGTTTTAATCCGATAATTGCCTTTAAACGGTGGGGTTACCTTTCCCCTGTTGTCTTTAAACGGAGGATGGTCAATGCAATAATCAATCCATTTACCGCGGGCGCCTTTAATGTTTACAACCATGCCAAATTCATTATCAGGGACGGCCTCAATGTTGGTTGTAAATTGCTGTATAATTGGTAGTTCGCGTGATGTGCAATCCCAACGACTGTAAACACCATAGCTCACCACTGAGCATTTTATATTTCTGACTTTCGATCGTTTTATATGCTGTTAACTTTATTCTGTAATCATGCAAAATTAGCGACTGATTTTTATCCGTACCATCAAAAATAGAATTTCTTACTTTTGAAGCCATAATAAACAGATATGAACGAAACCTCAAAAGGATTGTTTTATGCTATTCTCACGGCAACCATGTGGGGTGTACTGGCCATTATACTGAAATACTCACTGGCTAATTTAAGTCCGGTTGATGTAACCTGGTTTCGGTTTTTGCTTGCTTTTGTATTACTGGCTGGTTATTATCTGTTGAAAGAACCCCGGGCATTAAAGATAATTACAGCACCGCCCGTATTGCTTATTCCTGCTGCCATGGCACTGGGACTGAATTACCTGGGTTTTATTTCCGGTATTAATTTTACCACCCCCGGCATTGCACAGGTTTTTATACAAACAGGACCATTTCTGCTGGCATTATCTGGTATTTTCATTTACAAAGAAAAAGTTACGTATCGTCAAATGGTAGGATTTGCACTGGTAATATGCGGTATCCTGTTGTTTTATAATCAGCAGTTGTATGCATTGCAAGGCAATGTTGAGATATACAAAAAAGGTATTAGCTGGACTGTTTTTGGTGGTGTGACCTGGGCTGTTTATGCATCCCTGCAAAAAAAACTGGTTCGCTCCTTCCATCCTATGAAACTTAACCTGGTGTTGTTTGGTTTACCCGCGCTGATTTATACGCCGTTTGTTGATTTTCAACAAGTGGGAATGGCAACTCCTTTTGAATGGTTTATCCTCGTTATACTGGGTTTAAACACATTAATAGCTTATGGCTCATTGGCCATTGCACTGAAATATCTGGAAGCACACAGGGTAAGCGTGATCATCACCATGAATCCTATACTTACATTTGTTATAATGGGTATATTAACTGCCCTTGAAGTTTCCTGGATGGTACATGAGCAATTTACATTGCTTACTATCGCAGGTGCGGTATTGGTATTAAGCGGTACGGTATTGGCCAATCTCAGAAAAAAACATTAACTCAATAAACGCATTAGTTTTTCCTGTAACTCACTTATCTTAATGGGTTTGGGTACATATTCATCACATCCGGCTTCCAGGCATTTCAGCTTGTCGCTTTGCAGTGCCATGGCTGTTTGGGCAATAATGGGCACCTCATGCCTGCTAAGCTTAAACCTACGGGCCAGTTCAAAACCATCAATCCCCGGGATTTTTATATCGAGCAATACGGCATCAAAGGACTGTTTGTCGAATATTTCGACTGCTTTATGACCTGTGGTAACATGCGTGATCTTAGCTTCTGTCTGCTCAAGCAACTCTTTTAACAACTCAAAACTCACCAGGTCATCTTCAATAACCAATATGGATTTATTTGTTAGCATTTTCTTGTTAAGATTGGTTTTATGCAATTATGAGTCGCAAGATATGCTATTTTAAACTATTCATCAATGAAAGTAATTAACAATAATGTAGTTGTAATCAATAGAATATGAATCGGGTAGGTGTGATAATTCAGAAGGATCAATTGAATTCAATTATTATTTTCTAATAAGTGAATTATATCAAAATGGTTACCATTAAGATAGAAGCATAACTTTTGTTATCATTGTAAAAAATTGTTGATATGCCATTGTTAACTTCTATTGTAAACTGGTTAAATACAAAACGTATTTATCAGATTGATTTGTTGAGGAAATATCCGTTTGAAGTGCAACAGGAAGGATTGTTTAAACTAATTGACGCTGCCAAAAATACCGAATGGGGGCGGAATTACGGATATGATGAAATGAGAAACATAGCTGATTTTCAGCAACGTGTGCCATTACAAACTTATGATGATGTAAAACTCTATGTAGAACGACTGCGAAAGGGAGAAAAAGATGTGCTTTGGCCGGGCGAAATAAAATGGTTTGCCAAATCGTCGGGCACAACGTCCGATAAAAGTAAGTTTATACCCATGAGCAGTGAAAGTCTCGAAAGCTGTCATTTCCGTGGCGGAAAAGATGTGCTTGCCATTTATACGGCCAATTATCCGGACACCACCATTTTTCGCGGAAAAGGCCTGACACTGGGAGGTAGCCATAAGATTGATAATTTCAATAACCAGGCTTATTACGGCGATTTATCTGCCATTTTAATCGAAAATCTTCCTTTTTGGGTTGATTTTATTCGCACTCCCCGCTCTGAAGTGGCCCTGATAGATAAATGGGAAGAAAAACTGGAAAAAGTTACCCGTGAAGCATTAAACGAAAATGTGACTAACATGGCCGGTGTACCTTCATGGACCATGGTATTGATCAAATATATCCTCGAAAAAACAGGTAAAAATAATTTACTGGAAATTTGGCCAAATCTGGAGCTATTTACACATGGAGGCGTGAGTTTCACACCTTATCGCGATCAGTTTAAAAAATATATCCCCAGGGATGATATGCACTATCAGGAAACCTACAATGCTTCAGAAGGATTCTTTGCCATACAGGATGAACCGGACAAAAATGATATGCTCCTGATGCTGGACTATGGGGTATTTTACGAGTTCATACCCATGGATGAATTTCACAAGGAAAATCCACGCGCCTTTCATATTGGTGAACTAGAAACCAATAAAAATTACGCCATTGTAATTTCAACCAATTCAGGTCTGTGGCGATACATAATTGGCGACACCGTGATGTTCACATCAACATTTCCGCATAAAATTATCATCACAGGCCGTACCAAGCATTTTATCAATACATTTGGGGAAGAGATCATTATTGAGAATGCTGAAAAGGCTCTTGCACGGGCCTGTGATAAAACCCATGCCACTATTTCAGATTATACGGCAGGGCCGGTTTATATGGACACCCAATCAAAGGGATGTCATGAATGGCTGATTGAGTTTGAGCAGGCACCTGAAAACCTCGACGAATTTATTAATGAGCTCGATAGGGCGTTGCAGGATGTAAATTCGGATTATGAAGCCAAACGTTACAAGGATATTACCCTCGAAAAGCCGATTGTAAGATCTTTAGCCAACGGAACATTTTATAGATGGTTGGACGAAAAAGGCAAATTGGGCGGGCAAAATAAAGTGCCCCGCCTAACAAATAACCGTAAATACATCGAAGAGCTCATGTCTATTATTGAGAGAAAGCCAAAATAATGTTAGGGCTTTTTCTTATTTTTCGTACTTTTAAGTCCCTTGAATAAACAAATGTAATATGCACATTGCGATAGCAGGAAATATCGGATCGGGAAAAACAACATTAACCGAAATATTAGCCAAACATTACGGTTGGGAACCCCATTACGAAGATGTTGATGATAACCCCTATTTAAATGATTTTTATAATGACATGCAACGCTGGTCATTTAATCTGCAGATATATTTTTTAAACAGTCGGTTTAATCAAATCATTAATATTCGGAAATCGGGGAATACAGTTGTTCAGGATCGCACGATTTACGAGGACGCATACATTTTTGCACCCAATCTTCATAGCATGGGCCTGATGTCAACCCGCGACTTCGAAAATTATTTCACCCTGTTTAACCTTATGGCTTCGCTTATCCAGCCACCCGACCTGGTTATCTACCTAAGAGGTACGGTTCCGACTTTGGTAAACCAGATTCAGAAACGAGGCCGAAAATACGAAAGTAACATTCGATTGGACTACCTTAAAAGATTGAATGAAAGATACGAAGCCTGGGCCGAAGCCTACAACCTGGGTAAATTCCTGGTAATTGATGTTGATAATTCAAACTTTTCAGAAAAAAAAGAAGATTTAAATGCGGTTATAGACAAAATTAATGCCCAGATACACGGATTATTTTAATGACTACCCACCTGAAAAGCTTATAATACGTGTTTAGTTCTTACAGAATATAGGTGGCAAAGGCTTATTATTATTTTTTACTTATGTTGTTTTTGCATGGCATCAGTTATGAAAAAATATTACGATTTTTTGGTTATTGGTTCGGGGCTGGCGGGATTGAGTTATGCATTAAAAGTCGCTCCGCATGGCAAGGTAGCCATTATTTCCAAGACCAAACTGGAAGAAACAAATACAAGTTATGCCCAGGGTGGAATTGCCGCGGTAACTCATAAACCCGATTCGTATAATAAACATATTCAGGATACATTAACGGCTGGTGACGGCCTGTGTGATGAAGATATTGTAAGACTGGTTGTGGAAGAAGCTCCCGGTCAAATTGATGAGCTCATCCGCTGGGGTGCGCAATTTGATCGTGAAAACGATGGTAGATTTGATCTGGCAAGGGAAGGTGGCCATTCCGAACATCGTATCCTTCATCATAAGGACAATACCGGCTCTGAAATACAAAGGGCGCTAAGCCGACAAGCTCGTGTACACAAGAACATTGACATATTTCAGGAGTTTTTTGCCGTTGATATTATAACCCAACATCACCTGGGTAAATTGGTAAAAAGAGCACATACAGATACCGAATGTTACGGTGTTTATGCTTTTGACCTGAAAAAACATGAAACCATTACCATACTATCACGCGTATCTCTAATTGCTACCGGCGGAACAGGAAATTTATATTCAACCACCACCAATCCGCCCATTGCAACAGGTGATGGTATAGCAATGGTTTATCGGGCTAAGGGAACGGTTGAAAATATGGAATTCGTACAATTTCATCCCACCGCACTGTATCATCCCGGTGAACGTCCTTCCTTTCTTATTACAGAGGCTATGCGTGGTTTTGGGGCCATCCTGGAAAATCAGAGAGGTGTACAGTTTATGGATAAATACGACCAAAGGGGATCCCTCGCACCGCGTGATATCGTTGCCCGTGCCATTGATAATGAGCTGAAAGTTTCCGGAGACGAATTTGTTTATCTCAATTGTACGCATTTGGAAGCAAAGGCCCTGAAAGAACACTTCCCTACCATTTATAAGAAATGTCAATCGGTAGGTATCGATATTACCCGAAATAAAATACCTGTTGTTCCGGCTGCTCATTACTTATGCGGCGGTATAAAAGTGAATAATTGGGGTAAGACCTGGATAAACCGATTGTACGCTGCCGGAGAGACCGCGTCAACAGGATTGCACGGGGCCAACCGGCTAGCCTCAAACTCATTGATCGAAGCCATTGTATTCGCTGATCGGGCTGCTAAGGATTCCATACAGGTGTATAAAAACTTCGATCACCAGGATAATATCCCTGACTGGAACGACGAAGGAACCCGCCATCCTGAAGAAATGGTGTTGATAACACAAAATTTCAAAGAAGTACAACAAATTTTTACCAATTATGTAGGTATTGTGAGATCGAATTTACGATTGCATCGTGCTTTGGTAAGGCTCGAGATCATATACATGGAAACAGAAGAACTGTTTAAAAAATCTACATTGTCAAAACCACTGTGCGAATTGCGGAATATCATTAATGTTGGCTACTTAATCATTAAAATGGCTCAACAACGAACCGAAAGCAAAGGATTACATTATAATGTTGATTTTCCCAAAGCTGGTGAACCATTGCGGTTGGTTTAGTATCGTTCAAGCCAGCGGTATCGACGAGCACTATCTCCCAGTTTTAAAGCCACTGAAAATTCATGTGATCCCAGGCTGCGGGTTGTTAATTCACTGAATGTATAATCAAATGAATATCCGAAGTATACACGGTCATATTTAAACCCCAATAAGGCCATTACCGAGTTTTTGGTGCGGTATCCGATGCCAAACCAGTAATCGCCGTTATATATAAAAGTATTGCTTATATCACCCTGAATCTGAAATTTTTCGGATGCTTTCACGAGCATCATGGGCTCCATGGCCCAGTTATCAGATAACGGATGTCGGTATTTACCAAAAGTGTAAAAATATCGCTCGGCATATTTGTTGGTCTCTGACTGATCAATTTTTAACCTGGAGGCCAACAAATGAGTGGCCGAAAATCCCAACATATACTGGTTGGTTGTGAAACTTACACCCGCCCCGACATCAGGAATATAAGTAGTTTCAAATTTCCGGATGAAGGCCAATTCCTCAGCCGTTTCATCCCGCAGCTTTATTTGGTCGACATCCACATTGAATTGGTAAACAAAGCCAGCCAAACCAAAAGACAACTGATTACTACCGAGATGAACATGATAGGCATAAGAAAATTGTGCCCCGGTACGTCTGATTAACCCGTTGTTATCGTTATAAATAAAACCGCCGATGCCTACTCTTCCTGAGCGGCTTTTACGCAATATATTTTTTCTGACTGATTTCTGATTGATCTGGAAACTGCGCTTTAATAATCGGGTTTGAAAACTGAATGTATTGGTGCGTGGAGGATTATTTAATCCTATCCATTGTTCACGCGCTGTTACATTAAAGGATGTATATCCATCGTATCCGGCAACCGACGGATTGATTAAAAATTCGTTTAAACGGTATTGATTGTACAACGATATTTGCTGGGCATGAACAGTAATTCCACCCATTATAGTCAGGATAAATATATATAGTAGGTTGATTTTTCTCACGCCGTGGTTAATTCTTTTCTTCGCCCGAAAATTAATCAATTTACACCTGAATGTCATTGCGGATTAATAGATAACTGTAACGACTCCCTGTTCCGTCTGGCCACTGCCATCATTAAGGCGAATTATATAGTGATACGAATCCATGGGCACAAGGTTATTTTTATCATTCTGATATCCGCCGTTCCAGGGTTCGGGATTGTTCCGGTTCGCCCTGTATACCAGATTACCCCAACGGTTAAAAACTTCAATGGTGGCTTTGGGGTAAACCAACCAAATGTCTTTTTCATTTCTTGTACCCTGTAATGCATCCTCTACTTCATAGGAGAGAATTAACCATTCCTCATTTTCACCCCGTCCATCAGGAATGAAAGCATTAGGAATATCCAGACAGGCGGCCACCAATCCTTCCAAAAATATTGAATCAGTTGCCATACATTGGTTTTCATCCATTGCTTCAGCAACGTAATAGCCCTGATCAAGATTATCAATGGTCAGTGCATTGTTAAACCGGGTTAATTCCGAAATTACATTACCGCCTTCATTCAATTGCCTCCATAGCAGCGTATAATCATCCCGTCCTGTAACTTCTGCATGTATTTCGCCATCTGCCGATTCAGGACAGGTAGGTTTGATTTCAGTTGTTGAAATCACAAATGTGTCGGGCGACTCAATGGTGATTTCATGGTTACAATAGCAATTGTTTTGGTCTTTGATACCTACTGAATAAGTGCCTTCTTCAAGCCCATCCAATACTTTTTCATTAACAGGGGTGTCATTAAAATAAAATTGATATTCGGGAACACCTCCTGATCCTTCGAGGAATATGGACCCATCACTATACCCATAGCAAGTAACAGGAGTTATGTTGTTGTCGGTGATAATGTTAACTTTTTCGGGCTCTTCCAGTTCAATGGTATTGTCATTTATACATCCATTCTGATCGGTAACCTGCAAGGTGTAATTTCCTGCCGGCAAATTTTTTAATGTGTCATCTGAACTTTCTATACCCTGCCATTCCAGTAAGTATGGTGATGCTGCATTGCTTATATCGGCTGTGAGCGTTGCTGTTGAATCACCTTTACAGGCCACTGCATAACCATTGTGATGGGTAAGTACGTTGAATTCAATTAATATTTCCTTCAGTACTTTAATCTCAACTTCTTTGCTTAGCTTGCAATCATTCATATCCGTAATAGTAACCGAATACATTCCACCTGTATTTATGGTAATGCTGTCCTGGTCATCGCCATTGCTCCATAAATAATCATAATTGCCCATTCCGCCCGACAATGAATCAATCCAGGCTGATGTGGATACTTTTCCGGCACAGCTAAGGTCATTTTTATTTAATTCAAAAGATATCGCTTCTGGTTCCTGATTTAATGCCAATGTGGTATCTTTTTCACAACCATTCAGATCGGTAACGGTAAGATAATATTGACCGGAAGATAAAGAATCCAATGATGGGCCATTTTCATTTATAATACTTTGTTCATTTTCCCAATGGTAATCATATCCTGGAGCACCTCCGGTAACATTAGCAGCTATTTCGCCGCTATTGTCGCCAAAGCAACGCAGTTGCACACCATTATAATTTGAATAAATCGGATCATTTATAAAAATAGGTGCCGGTTCTGTAAGCTCAACCGAATCGGTAATTTCACAGTTGGTTGCAAGCTGGGTAATGGTTACCGTATAATGGCCTTTGGTGAGGTTTTCGATGGTTTGGGTATTTTCTCCATTCGACCATTGGTAGCCATAAGCAACCAGCGAATCGGTTAAAGCTGTTATTGTTCCGGTATTTTCGGCATTACAAGTGATATTATACCCATTGTATACTGATGGCTGAAGATCATACAAAATTTCATCCGGTTGATTGAGCGAAAACGTTGCGACATCTGTACAGCCCTTGTTATCTGATACGGATACTTCGTAATCACCGGCTTTAAGGTTGTATTGATTTCCGGAATCGGCTACAAGTCCGCCACCATTTGATGTTGACCAGTTATAGAAGTAATTACCCGGATTGTTGCCTCCCACAATACTATCAAGTAATATCCGGCCATTGTTAAAATCAAAACATTGTACATTGTAGCCATTGGCATATACCGGTGTGTCTGATTCGCGTATTTTAAGTGAGTCGGGTTCAGTGATTTCAATTTCGAACTGGCTTCGGCAATTAAAGGTATCTTTCACAATTAGTGTATAATCCCCTGCTTCAAGATTGTCTTCCATATAGGTTAAGGTACCAAAACCACCTTCAAAATCGTCAAGTGTATGTGGCCAGATATAACATGGATCATCATTATTTTGATCAAATTCACAGGTATCTGTGTAATTGTCAGGTCCGTACCAATTGAATACCAATGGTTCATTGAATTCAACTGTTATTTCGCCATCTGATCCGTCTTTACAGGATACTGGTGATGAACCGGGGAATACGGAAAATATTTTATTTCCTTCCAGAAAATGATAGTCTTCAGAGGTACATCCATTCACGTCGGTTAGTCTGATACGGTAAAATCCATTCCGTAAGCTATCGTTTATGAAGGCATCAGTGTCCAGACCCGGATTATTCGGATAATCAATCCAGAATGGGTCATAAGCACCTGTTCCGCCTGATCCGATAATTTCAAGGACTCCATCGAAAACCTGCGAGCAATTTACACCCTGCACTTCATCAATATTGGATTGCAGTACCGGTGGTTCAATAATTTCAATGGTATCGGAATATAAGCATCCAAGCGCGTCGGAAGCTGTGTATGAATAAAATCCACCTCCCAGATTGCTTTGGTATTTCTGATCGGGCAATGTACTCCAGTCGGCAAAAATATGGGATGAATCGTAATTCGAAAATGCCTCTATTCCACCGTAGGTATTCAGCCTGATCCATCCGTCTTCTTCCCCGTGGCAGGTAATGCCAACGCCATTGTAGTTAGAGGTATCCTTATCAACCTGCATGGCCGGGGCTACCCAAATTTTGGCGGTATCATTAATACCACTGCAATGAACGGTCTCCCCAACGGCATCCCGGGCATAAGGGGTAACTACAAATTGTACCAGCTGAGGCACATTGCTGGTATTCACAATACTGTCGTACAGGTTGGTTAGGTTTGGCAATCCGGTTGTAGTACCACCATGATAAACAGTTACCGAAGGATTGTGATTCACCTGGTAACTGAAACGCACGGGTCGTGTTGGTTGCGTAGGACTGTTAAGGTTAATATCGGTTAATAAATTCGTACATATAGTATCCTTTTTACTTGGTGGCCCGTCTGATGCCTTTACAGTTACAACAGGTGTTGGTTCAACCCAAATATCGATATCAACAGGTGATGCAGCGCAGCTTATTTGACCGCCGGCCGTTTCAAGGTGAGGTGTTAAGGTGTATACTACCCGTTGTGCCTGATTTGAGCTGTTGTCCAGCATATCCTGCAATATTGAACTTAATGGCAGGCCATTGTTGTTATAGGTATTACCAGATACCAGTCCCGGATTATCAGGCGTAGAATAATAGGTATAAAGCACCTGGCGCGTAGGGTTCTGATCACTGCTGATAACCAGATTGATTTGATCGGTATCACAGATGGTATCGGCCATTGGAGTTGAAAGAATGACAGGTGTAGGCTCAACCCAAATTATGCTGGTATCCGCAATACCGGCACATCTTTCATTACCACCGCCATCAACGGTATACGGTGTGATTATTATGCGAATCTCTTGTGCATCATCTGAAAGATTATCAATAATATCTTCTATCAAATCGGACACGGTCAGGTCTGTTGAATCGGATTCGAAAGTTATATCAACATCTGCCGGATTGGCGGGGACTACCGTGTATCGGAATCTTACGGGTAAGGTGGGTATGGTTGGTGATCCAATGGAGATATGGGTTGCTTCCGCATCACATATGGTGTCAACAGGTGGAAATGAAGACACCAATGGTGTGGGTTCAACCCATACAATGGCTGTATCAGATCTGCCTGAGCATTTTTCATCACCATTGTTATCAACCGTGTAAGGGGTGATGACAATCCTGACTTCCTGGGCAATATTGGTCTGATTATCAATATTATCTCCGATAATATCATTGTTCAATAAGGCTGTTGTATCACCATTCAGCGTTATATCAACATTTGCCGGATTAACCGGAATTACAGTATATCTGAATTGTACCGGACGGGTTGGCACAGATGGAGAAACCAGGGTTATGTTTGTCAATCCATTGTCACAGATGGTATCCAAAATCGGAGCCGGATTTACAGTGGCCGTTGGCTCTACCCAAATTTCTACCTGAATCGGCACCCCTGCGCAACTTATGCCACCATCAGCATTTTGCAGATGGGGAGTAATTGTATAAACAACCCGCTGAGCTGAATCAGATAAATTATCGAGGTTGTCCTGGATAAGCTGCGACAAAGGTAATCCTGTGCCATCGCTGGTATTACCGTTCACCGAACCGGGATTATCGGGTGTTGAAATATATGTGTACAACAACTGACGGGTAGGGGATTGTGCGCTGTTGAGATTAATGTTTATTTGTCCTTCATCACATATAGTATCGCTAACAGGCATGGCTGTTAATGACGGGCTTGGTTCAACCCAAATAATGGTGGTATCCGATATCCCTGCACACTTTTCGTTACCGTTGCTATCAATGGTGTATGGAGTAATTATGTATTTGATGCGTTGTGCGTTGTTTGAAAGATTATCAATGCTATTGGCGATTATGTCTGTTTCAATCAAATCGGTTGTATCGCCATTGTATGTGATATCAATATCCGCAGGATTATCCGGTACTGCAGTATATCTGAAACGAACAGGCCGGGTGGGTTCGGTAGGTGAATTTAATGTAATATGCGTTAACTCACCATCGCAAATTGTATCAATGGGTGGTAGCGAAGTTACCAAGGGTGTTGGCTCAACCCATACAATGGTTGTATCGGATATACCAGCACATTTCTCATTTCCGGTATTATTGGTTGTATACGGAGTGATGATAAATCTTACCAACTGAGCGGTATCGGATAGGTTATCAATATTATCACTTATGATATCCTGTTCTCCCAGATCGGTGGTGTCTCCATTGTAGGTTATTTGAATATCCAAAGGATTTTCAGGTGCAACGGTGTATCTGAATTGTACCGGCCTGGTTGGACCTGTTGGTGAATGGAGCGAGATGGAAGTAATACCACCGTCGCATATTGTATCTGCTATCGGTAAGCTGCTGACCGATGCAGTTGGTTCAACCCGGATTTCTACCTGAACGGAGGACTGCGGACAGCCCATACCACCATCTGAATCTTCCGTATATGAATTGATGGTGTATACAACACGTTGAGCCGTATCAGACGTGTTGATAAGTATATCGGTGATATTATCATCCAGTGTTAGCCCTGAGTTGTCAGAAGTATTTCCGCTTACAAACCCGGGATTATCTGCTACTGATGTATAGGTATACAATACCTGGTTAGTGGGTACCTGGATACTATTAATATCAATATCTATTTGTTCACCGTCGCAGATAGTGTCAATTAAAGGGATTGCTGTAATTGTAACAGATGGCTCAATCCATATTTCCGATGTATCTGCTATTCCTTCACAGCGTTCCTCACCATTGTTATCCACGGTATAAGGCGTAATGATATACCTAACAAGCTGGGCTGTATTGGCATTGTTGGTAATATTATCGGCAATTATATCAGTTACAATGAGTCCTGTGGTATCAGCGTTATAGGTGATATCCACTGAATCGGGATATACAGGTTCTGTGGTATATCTGAACTGAACCGGATGGGTTGGTATGGTTGGTGAACTTAAGCTGATGTTTGTAGCATTTCCGTTACAAATTGTGTCGATAGCCGGGGAGGATGATACCCATGGCGTAGGTTCAACCCATATTTCAACCTGGATAGGTGTGCCCGGACAAGAAATAGTTCCGTTTGCGTTTTCTACGTAAGGAGTGAATGTATACTCGATGCGTTGAGCAGTATCTGTGTTGTTAATTAATGTATCCTCAACATCTTCATATATTGATTTGCCAGTAGTATTTGAAGTATAGCCGGTAATGGTAGCGGGATTATCAGGTGTGGCTGAATAAGTGTACAGTATATTTTTGGTTGCTACACGGGTACTACTGATATCAATAACAGCAATCTCAGCGTTACAGATAGTGTCAGATGAGTAATCAGAAGTAATAACCGGTGTAGGTTCAACCCAAACATCTACGGTTATTGGTGTTCCTGCACAATCCAATTCACCTGAAGCATTTAGGGTATGTGGAGTTATTGTATAAACAATTCGTTGCGCATTGCCTGTATTATTATCCAATGTGTCAATGATCAATGTATTTAATTCAACACCGGTGCTGTGAGAAGTATTTCCGGTTACTGAACCCGGATTGTCAGGAGCGGATGTATATGTATACATTACCTTCCTGGTTGTTAGCTGATTACTACTTATATCAATTTGTAAAATTCCTTCGTCGCAAATGGTATCAGAAACAGGGTCTGCAGTGATAACAGGTGTCGGCTCAACCCATATTTTCAAAGTGTCATACAGTAAATTACATTCACCATATAACGAGGGTTGCATGATGATTTCTACCAGTCGGGCTGTATCGCCATTGTTTGTTAATGTCTGCGACAGCTGAAAATCATCTTCATCATTGCTTCCATCGGATTCTCCGGTAATATCAGCATGGGTATTTATGATCCAGTTATAGCTCGTACTATCCAGGTTGCTTTCAATATCGATTTCAACTGTTTCTCCCGAGCATATAGAATCGTTAGCCGGTGTATAAGTAATACTTGGTAGTGTTTCATAATCAACGGCAACAAGTGTTGAGTCCCGGGCAATGTTACCGGCATCATCGGTTGCTGTTAAAACAACGTATAATTCAGATACTCCAACATCATGGCAATTGAAAGTATCACGGCTGATTTCAAGGTTGAACCCACAATTGTCGAAACTGCCGTCATCAATTGAGTCAATATCAATGATTGCCAGACCGGTTGTTTCATCAAGAATGAGGTTGAGGGTGGGATTGGTTTCCATATACGGAGAAATGGTATCCAGTACCCTTATCTGGAAATAGGCCGTATCGCTGTTTCCATTGACATCATAAGCGATAATGGTATCGTTGATGAGTTGTCCGGCTTGCGCGCATTCAAAAAGCGTTTGGGTGATATGCACCGAATCCACCGTGCAATTGTCCGACAGGCTATCGACCACAAAGGCCGAATCGATGGTTGCCATACCGTCTGTATCAAGATAGACCGTATCCAGGGTAATGGTTTCCATATACGGAGAAATGGTATCCAGTACCCTTATCTGGAAATAGGCCGTATCGCTGTTTCCATTGACATCATAAGCGATAATGGTATCGTTGATGAGTTGTCCGGCGTGCGCGCATTCAAAAAGCGTTTGGGTGATATGCACCGAATCCACCGTGCAATTGTCCGACAGGCTATCGACCACAAAGGCCGAATCGATGGTTGCCATACCGTCTGTATCAAGATAGACCGTATCCAGGGTAATGGTTGCTAAATAAGGAGCTACAACATCCCCCACAAAAACATCCAATGTATCACTTGCAGAACATCCGGTTGCATCAATGGTTTCTGTAACCCAAAGCAGTGTATCGGAGCCGGAGCTCCAATCAACAATTGCGCTATCCTTGTCAGCCTGGGTTATTGTGCCTCCCAGAATATCCCAACTATAGGAATGATTGCTGTTAGATGAATCAATTTCGTACCTGATATTGGTTTTATTATCGGGACAAATGGTATCCAAACCAATAATTAAGGGTGCGGGCAATGGATTAACAGTTACTGAAAATGATTCTGTAATTGAACCGGTGGCATTATCAATGATTACTTCAATGGTCCCGTTACCTCCGGTCCAGACAACTGTAATGGATGTATCTGTCCCGGCAACAGAATCGGCATTCGTATAATTGAAATCAAAGGGTAAATCATTGTCATGTTGAAATACGGAATATGTAACCGTGTCGCCTTGGCAGACTTCTAACATACCGGAATGCGGATTGTCATTCTGAATCCCTACGGTTATAAATGCATCGGGATCATTCATATTGCTGTATGACGTTGAAATCCAGTCGGCTGATCTGGCTACATTTGAAAGTCTTATTTCATCTAATTCAGCGTCTAATACCCTACTCGGGTTTTCAGAATTGTTACCGATCCAAATATCACTAACTGTAGGTTTTATTGCATTGGGATCGTTAGACGCTTCTTCCTGACCATTAACAAATATTTTGTTGGTCGATCCATCAGCTGTTCCTACTAAATAGACCCAGTCATAAATGACATCAGTTGTAGAATTTAAGCTTTCATAACCACTTCCATCATGGATTGAGAACCTATAATTATCATCTCCGCCAACATTGTAAATTTGTAGATTGTAGGATTCATCTGATTTGTTAAGTATAGCACGCCGGGTTTCAGGGTCATTTTGAAAGCTGCTTTTTTTGATCCAGGCTTCAACGGTAACCTGGTCTTCATCATCCATTGCCTGACTGGTATCATGTGGCACGATGACATAATTCGTATCGTTGGCATTAAACGCAAGCGCTGAACCGATCTGACCTGTTATACTATTAATGGAATCCATATTCTGAAAACCGCCATTATTATTATGTATGGTGGCGTCCATTAAACTATCAGTTGCTGTTGCCGGTACATCATTCATGTGCCAGACGGCTTTATAATTATTGTCCCAGGCATTTGAACCGGCATAGCCGGCAGCAACCTCAGCGTTTCCATACAACATTTTAAAGGAATAATTTGTATCGGCAGCGAGTGAAGGAATATTTACCCATGCGAACAGGATACCATTAACTTCATCAAATTCATCAATATCGAAATTGAGAAGTGAATAATTGTTACTAACAAATATAATATCCCTGCCGTCATCGAAAGCTACATTTCCCCCGTTTGAAACAGATCGCATATCCGTATCATTAATTTTTACAAGCACCGGAAAATTGATTAAATTGCCTGATACACTATCACCTTCAATGGATAAATTACGTTCGTATTGGTAGCCAAAAGTGTTTACGGGATACCCTTGCTGGGCAGTACATACCGAAGAAAAGAAATGCATCATTACCCATACAACAAAAAACCATTTAGACAGGGGATGTCTCAACGGAACAGGCAGGAATTGTAGTATGGTCTTATATCTTTCCAAGTATGTAATTATAATCATCTGTTAAAATAATATAATCAACTGGTTACATAATTTATTAACAGTGCATTGAGGGTTTACGAAAATAGCGGTATTTGGTTTCAGTAAAATTTTAGCTATGAATATTTTACACATTTTTAAGTGGCCTGAATGTTTTTTTAAATTTGAATTATTTGGAAAGAATCTTTTAACAGCCATGTAATTATTACCCTGAAAGAAGGTAAGAATAAGGATTAAGGCAATTCATCACAGGCGTAAAAATGATTGAACTTATATTTTTTAATTCGACTGTTTCGATTTTTATAATCGGGAATAATAGCATACAGCAATTTATAAAATAATTTGCCATGATTGGGGTGCAATGTATGACAAAGCTCATGGATCAACACCATATCCAGTAATTCCTGCGGCAATCGAACCAAATGCATGTTTAAATTTATATTTCCTTTGGTTGAGCAGCTTCCCCATCGGGTACGTTGGTTACGGATGGTAACATGGTTAAAAATAAAACCATACTGTTCGGCTAATTGTCTTAATCGCTCCGGAAGATATGTTTCAGCATCGGTACGGATGAGTTTAAGGTATTCACGGCGAATAAAGTCCTGAATTTTGGGATTGTTATGCTCATATTTCTCCGGAAGTAACAGCGTGGTTAAAGTGGGCTTCTGGGCCATCCTTATTTCGTTTGATTTGTTAACCAGCTTAAAATTGAGGCCGCCCAGGATTGTCGGATATACCTTGTCAGGATAAAAAACAGAATTTTGTTGTTTGATTTGTTGTTGCTTTTGACGCTGGTTTTGTATCCAGTCGCGATTGCGCCATACAAACGTAAGTGTTTGATTGTAACTCACCCGGTGCGGAGAGCTGACTGAAATTTCACCATGCGTATTTATCGAAAGCCGTATATTTCGACTTGCTTTACGCTTGGTAATTTTTACCAATCCCAGTTCCTTTAACTCAAAAACACGCATATAACCATTGGTTGCGGAGATGTATTTTTCCCGTTTGTTTTTGCTAATATTGCAAATTTAATTGACATGGCAAATATATGATAAGGCTTTTACATATTGATACAGCAACTACAGTTTGTTCGGTGGCAATATCTGAGGATGAGAATGTTACGGCTATTAAAGAAGTCTATGATGAGCGCTCGCATGCTGCACAGCTTGCATATTTAACAACATCCATGTTACAGGAGGAAAATTTATCAATCAACGATTTTTCAGGCATTGCCGTTAGTCAGGGACCGGGCTCCTATACAGGACTGCGCATAGGTGTATCAACAGCAAAAGGTTTGTGTTATGGCTCCCGGATTCCGCTTATTGCCATACCTACTTTGCAACAACTTGCGCAAGGTGCATTAATGACAGGTGAAATTAGCGAAGACACCATGCTTTGTCCTATGATCGATGCCCGTCGTATGGAAGTGTATACCGCTATGTTTGATAATAAGCTACATACAATACATGAAGCAACAGCCAGGACAATTGATGAATATTCTTTTCGGGAATTACTGAACCAACAACAAATGTTGTTTTTTGGTAGCGGAGCTGACAAATGCCGGAAAACAATCCTGCATAAAAATGCTGTGTACATCAAAAATTTTAAGTCATCAGCGCGTTACATGGTACCACTGGCCTATCAGAAATTTCAACAGGAGCAGTTTGAAGATACGGCCTATTTCGAACCGTTTTACCTGAAAGATTTTGTAGCTTCCCAACCACGTAAAAATATTTTACAATAATTGGCAGGTATTTTGTGTTACTATTATTTGACACCGTAACGAAAATCACATGAAAAAACTGATCATATCTTTCTCACTCATCGTATTGGCCTTAAGCGGGTATTCTCAACAGGCTTTTGATTATCGGTTGGGTGCAATTAATTTTAAACCAGGCGAAAAGCTAATTTATAATATTCACTATGGGTTTATAAATGGCGGACAGGGTGAAATAACCATTCAAAAGAAATACTATAAAGGGGAGCCGGTTTTTTTTGCCTCTTTGTTGGCCCGAAGTACCGGTCTGGCAGACAAACTTTACAAAGTAGAGGATCGATATGAAAGTTATTTTGAACCTGTAACCGGTTATACACTCAAGGCCATTGAAAGTCTGAAAGAAGGTGATTATCGGTTTTATAACGAAGCGCATTATAATCGCGCCGATTCAACCGTTTACTCTATGAAATCCGACAGTATTTATAACGCCCCCGGTGATATACTGGATATGATCGGATTACTGTATTACATCAGACGAATGGACCTGGAGAATCTGGAAAGCGGCCAATATATCGATATCAATACTTTTTTCGATGATGAGGTTTTTCCATTTGACTTTCGTTATAAAGGCATTGAGAAAGTGGAAACAAAACTCGGATCATTCAGATGCTATCGCTTTGACCCTGTTGTAGGTACCGGACGCGACTTTAAAAACGATGATGATATGAAGGTATATCTCTCCGCCGATAAAAATAAAATTCCCATCCGCGTAAAATTTAATCTGCTAATCGGTTCTCTGAAATGTGATTTGGTGGAGTATCATAATTTGAAATTTGCCCTTCAGGAAACAGAATAATAGGATGTTAAGTGAATCATCAAATCTTAAATTCTGAAATATTTATTATTTAGTTGGTAATTGTATTTCGATGGTTATACTTTCCAATAATTGGTATTTTCTATAATTGAGCTATTTTTGTAATGCAAATTAAAAGGGATGCTGTAATATTTCAGGTAACGATTTTGTGCAGCCTGAATTTATGATTAAATTAATAATACATTATTCAGCAATAAATAAATAAATTTACATTTCATGGCAACTACATCAGATTTTCGCAATGGATTATGCATTGATCATAATAATGACCTGTATACCATTGTTCAATTTCAGCATGTAAAACCCGGTAAAGGACCGGCATTTGTTAGAACCAAACTCAAAAGCCTGACTACCGGTAAGGTTATTGAGAATACATTTTCGGCAGGTCATAAAGTAAATACTGTACGTATTGAAAGACGACCTTATCAATATTTGTATAAGGATGAAACCGGTTATATTTTTATGCATACCGAAACTTTTGAGCAGATACCAATACCGGAAGACCTGGTTGAAAATGCCGATCTGATGAAAGAAGGGCAGGAAGTTGAAATGATGTTCCATGCCGAGACTGAAAACCCCCTATCATGTGAATTACCTCCGTTTGTTGAGTTGGAGGTTACGTACACTGAACCGGGCCTCAAAGGAGATACGGCTTCATCAACTGCTTCCAAACAAGCCGAGCTGGAAACCGGTGCGGTAATTAATGTACCCCTGTTTATAAACCAGGGAGAAAAGATTAAGGTAGATACGCGTGATAGGTCGTATTCCGAACGTGTTAAGGGATAAAAACTAAAAAAAGAAAATGAGTAAATCTTCACTGAAAAGACTCAGGTTATCCGATTTTAAACTAAGGTCGTTGTTAAATGTCACCCAAGCCATTAACCAAAATCTTTCAACAGAAGATTTGTTGGCTAAATATGAGGAGATATTACGTGAAGATTTAAATATTGGTAAGATTCTTATTTATAAACTTGAATACGAATGGACCTGTTTGTTATCATCCGGTGTTGATAAAGAAATTTATGACGCTGTAGATGTTGAAAACAACCTGATTCCGTATTCCGAAATAACTTTTCTGACGGCAGCAGAAAATAAGGTTCTAAAACTTTTTGATATATTAATTCCGGTTTATAACAATAATCAGCCGTTGGCATTTGTTATAATCGGGGATATTGATGAGGAAGGGGAAGGTGTAAGTCCTACAATTAAGCACCTGAATTTTATCCAGACACTGTCTAATATCATCCTGGTAGCCATTGAAAATATACGCCTTTTCAATGAGAGTTTGCGTCAGGAGGCTATTAAAAAGGAGTTAGAGCTTGCCTCACGCATGCAGAGCATGTTAATTCCTGATAAATCCCTGCTTCCGAAAAACGATATAGTGCATATCGAAGCATTTTATCACCCACATTTTGATGTGGGAGGGGATTATTATGACTTTATTGAACTTACACCCCATGAATTTGGATTCTGTATTGCCGATGTTAGTGGAAAAGGAATTAGTGCAGCCTTGCTAATGTCCAATTTCCAGGCCAATTTAAGGGCCCTTTTTACGCATGAAATATCATTAATTGCACTGATAGAGAAATTAAATGAACGGGTTTTGCACAGTGCCAATGGCGAAAAGTTTATTACGATTTTTGTGGGTAAATACAATTATAAATCAAAAGAGCTTGAATATATCACAGCCGGGCATAACCCGCCCATTATGTACTATCCGGAGGAAGATAAACTGGAATTTTTGACCAAAGGATGCACGGGTGTTGGCATGCTTGATGAGATTCCGATGATTAATAAAGGAACGCTTTATATTGATAAACCAGCCAAAATTCTACTTTATACCGATGGTTTAATTGAATTGATAAGCGGAGAAAACATTGATACCGGTACAAAGGACATTGAAAAGTGCATTACCAATAAACAATCAATAGAGGAAAATATTGAAACTATTATTCAGAAACAGGGCATTTTGGAGGATAATGCATCAATTTTCGATGATATTTCCATATTGGGAGTCGAGTTTAAATAAATTAGACGATTTAAGACTAATTTCTCGCAGTTTCCTCAATTTCATTCTTCCGAAAATATATATCCAGAACGACCAGGGCCGCCATAAAACCCCAGAAAGGCGCTGATGCTTTGTCAGTATCCAGAAAATTATTGAGTAAACCATGTACATAGTAAGTAATTAATCCCAATGTAAGGGCAATTGCCAGGTTTTTTTGTGCATGGGTGCGGGCATTCCGATAAACCCGAAAACCTGTTACAAGGGAGATAATCATGATAAGGATAAAAGAAACCGACCCTAATACTCCTGAATCGGCCAGCGGGCCAATATATTCACTGTGGGCATTGCCGAGGTTTCCAAAATTGGTGCTGATAACTGTGCGATCGTAACTACGTTGAAAAGGAGCGTATTGAAACATATAGGTGCCAGGTCCCCAACCGAAAACAGGCTTTTCGGCAAACATGCGAAAAGCACTTTTCCACCGGTTGATCCGTTCCAAATTAGAGGCATCCGTGGTTATGTTGGAAATAGATTTCACATGCTCCATCAAATCCTCTGATGAATCTTGCTTATTGTCTTCCAGCCGATGCATTAATTCAACCCGAACCGAAAAAAATCCGATTGTTAGCAACACGGCTACCAACAATATATAACGAAACTTTATTTTCAATAATATAATGATGTATATTCCCACTGCAATGATAAGACTAATCCAGGCTGCACGTGTATAGGAGAGGATAAAAGCCACCATATAAATAAAAATGGTAATACCTATGAATAATTTCAACACAAAATGAGGCTCACGTCTGAACAGATGAAAAACAAGTACCGGAATAAACATGGCCAGGATGGCACCGTATGACGTATGATCGGGAAAAAACGGTTTCATCACGAAATGAGAAGCATTCTTATCAAACAACCCATAACCCAAATGACGGATAATGGAATAAAATATAACAATCATCATGGGTAAGATATAGGCCCAGAAATATTTGTTCATTCGTTGCGGATCACGAAAAACCTGGGAGGCTATGTAATAAAACACTGTTAAGAACCATATTTTGGAAAGTAATTTTTTAAAAGAAACAACGGGCATTGTGCTTGTTACACTGGTAATGAGCATCCAAAAGAGATAAAAATAAATGGCCAGCGATACCGGATGGTATAAAATATTCTTATCAATTTGTTTGTCATAAATTAGTTTGGTAATAAAAAGCAGGGTCATTCCTATCAGCAGCAGTTCTGTTGGTAATGACAAATTAAACCCGAAACGGTCGGATACTTCATACAACGGAATGGATAACGGAACGGTGAAAATAGTGAATATAAATATCCAGTCCATCCGGTAGAAAGCCACCAATGAGATAATCAATAAAAATGGGATAAGGTTGAATAAATAGAACTCATTATAAGTAGCCCACATATTGATGGTCACAAAAAGTATGGTTAATGCAAACGCCCATTTATATTGTTGTATGGTCAGTAAAAAAGACCTCATGCGCTATTAAATTCGTTTTTTCACACTGTCGACAACCAATAGTGTAAGCAATCCTAAAAAGAAAGCTGAAATGGTTGAAACAATTACAATAATAGACCGTTTTGGCTTGGCTTTTTTCTCAGCCGCATAAGCCTGGTCCACTATAAATACCTGGGGTAATTTTTGTTCTTTGTTAATTTTCGCCTGGGCGTATTTTGCCTGCAGATTACTTAAATATTCGGTCTGTTTCTCCAGTATTCGTTTAATAGCCAGGTAATTACCGCCATATTTTGATAAGAGGTCCAGTTTATTATTGATACGATTTAAGGCGCGGGTATTGTTATCAATTAATGCATTGGCATAAGCTTCATTTAATACAGCCGATTGTGATTCATAATCAATCACCCCTAACTGACCCAATTGCCGCAGCGAATCGTTTAATTCGGAAATCTCATGCTGAACTTTTTTATATTCCCTTTCAACCAGTTTAAAGGCTTCGGTAGCCCTTTGCTGTTGCATTACAAACATGGTTGAGTCAATCAATCCGGCAATATCATTGGCGATGGTTGCAGCCATTTCCGGATCTTTATCCAATACTTCAATCTCAATAGACATGTACTGTGTACGCTGGGCACTGATATTGCTGGTGTACTGACTATACAGTTGCGTAAAGGGATATTTCGATTCAGGATCAATGTCATAATGCTCCATCAAATTGTGCTTGTCAATTATCTTCCAGCGAATAAAATCGGAATTGAGGATCTGGAGCATACGTTCGGCTTCTTCTTCCTCTCCAAAACTTAACACATCACGTACTTCGGTAGATAAAGCAGTTGTTGCCAGCAGCGTTTTCGATATCGATACCGAAGCAGCCGGAAATAACACCACTTTGGATTTAAACATGGGTGTTATTGATAACGAAATGATGATGGATGCAATAAATGCAATACCTGAAATTAGGATTAGAATTCCCTTTTTATTCCAAATGTAGATTAACAGATCAATGCTGTTGAAATTGTAGTTGTTGTTCTTTTTATCCATAGGTTTTAGCCTTAATTAGCTTTTATGATAAAATAATTCTTTTTGCCTTTTTGAATAAGCAAATATTGGTTATTTAACAGATGATCTCCTGTTATGGCTTTGTTTTCATCCGTTATTTTTTCTTTGTTTAAGCTCAGTCCGCCACCTTTAATCAGTCGGCGTAATTCCCCCTTTGAGGCAAAAATACCGGTTTTATCTACCAGCAATAACATCGGATCGGCACCATCGCTGATGTCGTTATATGTTACATCATAAACAGGCACACCATCAAATACCGATAAAAAGGTTTGTTCGTCTAATTTTTGAAGCGTTTCGGTGGTCCCTTTGCCAAAAAGAATTTCTGATGCTTCTACGGCGGTGTTATAGTCAGCTTCGCAATGGGTCATAATGGTTATTTCTTTTGCCAGGGTTTTTTGAAGTAAACGTAAATGAGGTGCCTGATAGTGCTCATCAACAAGTTTTTTCACTTCATCTTTCGACAGCAAGGTAAATATTTTAATGTATTTCTCAGCATCCTGGTCAGATGTATTTAGCCAGAACTGATAAAACTTATAGGGCGATGTTTTTTCCGGATCAAGCCATACGTTTCCTTCCTCGGTTTTACCGAATTTACCCCCATCGGCTTTGGTTATTAGCGGACAGGTGAGGGCATAAGCCTCTCCGCCCGATTTACGACGAATTAATTCAGTGCCGGTGGTTATATTTCCCCACTGATCGGAGCCTCCCATTTGTAATTTGCAGTTATGGTGCTGATAAAGATATAAATAATCATAGCCTTGTACCAGCTGGTAAGTAAACTCGGTAAAAGACATGCCCGTTTTGGACTCTTCACCCAGGCGTTTCTTTACACTGTCCTTGGCCATCATATAATTCACGGTTATATGCTTTCCCACATCACGGATGAAATCAAGGAACGAAAATCCTTTCATCCAGTCGTAATTATTAACCAGCAAGGCAGCATTGGGTTCATTCGATTCAAAATCTAAAAATTTGGATAGTTGTTTTTTAAGACCCTGTTCATTTTTACGAAGTGTTGGCTCGTCCAATAAATTGCGCTCCTGTGATTTACCGCTGGGATCACCAATCATCCCTGTGGCACCGCCAACCAATGCAATGGGTTTATGCCCGGCCAATTGTAAGTGTTTAAGCATCATTACGCTAACCAAATGACCAATATGGAGCGAGTCTGCTGTAGGGTCGATACCAACATAAGCCGCCGTCATTTCTTTACGCAACTGTTCTTCCGTACCCGGCATGATGTCGTGCACCATACCCCGCCATGTTAACTCTTCAACAAAGTTCATTCTGTAAAAATTTCCACAAATATAATATTAGAATCTTTTTAGACCAGGTTTTAACGATTAATGAAAGTCAAATGCTATGGTTTCCTGTTTAATGTGCCGGAATTTTTCGTTCATATTATCGAAATTGAGATTGGGAAACAATGACGGGGCAAAATTGGCAATGGGTTTGTAAAATATGCTGTTATCGAGAGTTTCCTGTTTGATAATCTGTGTTTTTTCATTAACCGTGTTAAATATAACCAGTACAACACTAATTATAAAACCTGTTTTTGCCAAACTGAACAACAGTCCGAAAATACGATTTAGAAAACCCAGGGCCACGGCTTTCATGATTTTATCCATAACCCGGGCCAAAAAATGAACGCCGATAACAATGGCAATAAATGTAACAGCAAATGATATAATGGAAACATTGCGGGCGCTTAATTCAAAATATTGGGTAAGCAAGTTGACAGTAAACCATGAAAAGCGCATGGCTCCCAGGATACCCAATATCAATGCCACAAACGATGCAGCATAAATTACAAATCCTTTGCTAAATCCCTTGTATGCGCTGTATGCCAAAATGATAATAAATATCAAATCGATATAATTCATGACTTGCCCTTTTCTTCAAAACTGGTGGAAAATTACTATAAAACCCGGAATCTTCTGAACGATTACAGGAAAGGTTATTCACATTATACTTCAAATAAGTAAACATGGGTTAATCATATAAAATCATAACTTTAGCAATGGTAACGATCAATTGTTATAACTATCTCAGCAATCAGCGGGTATAATTTTCCGATCAATTTTTGCCAGAATGTTAATTTTCAATATTTTTGCATCCTTTTCGGCCTCGTAGTTCAAGGGATAGAATAGGAGTTTCCTAAACTCTAGATCCAGGTTCGAGTCCTGGCGAGGCTACAATTTGCTTTGTTAAGCAATTATTAATCAGCCAAATCATAATAATATTTGGCTGTTTGTTCATCGTCCAGGCGTTTGTAAATATTGCCCAAATATTCGGCGTAGGCTTTTTTGGGATCCAGCTTATAGAGTCTTTTAAAATATTTCAGGGATCGCTTAAAATCGTCGTTTACCTGCTCAAAAGCCTTTAACAGTTGTTTATATTGTGAGGTAGTACGGTTGTTTTTGTAGGCTTTCATTTCTTTCTGGTAACTATCTTCGGCCCGCCAAAAATGTTTTTCAGCTTTCCATTCGAGTGCCGTTATATGGTCGGGATTTTTATTCAATAACTGATCGGCAATATTATCAGCCCGGGGATGTTGTTCATGAAATATAGCTTGTTTCAGTCTTGCTTCCAGGTATTTCTCCTGTTTTTTGGCATCATCCGGCAGATTATCCCAAAGTTTTTGTGCTTTTTCCCAATTTTCGCTGGTTGCATAGGTGATATATAAGCGTTTTTTAAATGCATCGATGTACTCACCATCCGGGAAATACTGAACATATTCTTCCAGGGCCGTGATTTCCTTTGAAAGGTTATCTACTTTTTGGGTAACCTGCACAAAACTAACATACATGGCTTCGTTGATATAATTCAGATAGGCGGCTTTTTCAAAATGTGAGATGGCATCTTCAAATCGGTTCAGCGCATAAGCGGCTTTACCGGCTTCACCATGTGCTTTTCCTTCGGTCTTGGGATCCTTTCCTTCGGCCAGTGATATCATTTCGTTATAATGGGAAAGGGCTTCCTTGTACTGATTATTCTGAAACGCCGTTTGGCCCTGTTCTGATAATTTGTTGATCTTCATTGATACACAACCAGATACGGCAATGATTGCAACAAGCAGTAAAAAACTAATTTTTGAAAGACTCATAATTCTCACTTTAAGCCGCCAAAAATAGTTTTTTCACAGAAAAGCGCCTAAAATTCCTTTGTTCTTTATGAAGCCATTGTAACACCCGGATGGTGTTATGCTTACCTTCCTGTTATAAAAACTGATGAAATAGCAGGTTTAATAAGTATTCCCTATTTCGGGGATAATCAATTCCTTGTTTTGCTTGGCAAACAATTCTTTGGCTTTGGCATGATCGATTTTAATGGGCGGGAATGTATCAAAATGACATCCCATTATTTTATCACAATCCAGAAAATCGCTTGCAAAAATGGCATCCTCATAACCCATTGTAAAATTGTCGCCAATGGGAAGTATGGCCAGATCGAGCTTGGGACAAGTCATTGGGATTAGTTTCATATCCATCGTGAGTGCGGTATCACCAGCTATATAAATGCAGGTATTATCGGTCCATAATACAAATCCACCCGGATTACCGCCATTCGATCCATCGGGCAGCATGCTGGAGTGTTGGGCTGTTACATATTTCACATGGCCAAAATCGAATGAAAATTTACCTCCATGGTTCATCCCATGTCCTTCAAAGCCTTTGTTTTGGTAATAACTTATGATTTCAAAATTGGAAATCAGCGATGCATTATTATTTCCGGCTATTTTTTCTACATCCGTAACATGGTCTCCGTGGCCATGGGTAATGAGAATATAATCGGCTTTTATATCTTCTATATTTATATTATTTGCCAATGGATTCCCGCTAATAAAAGGATCTACGAGTACATTTTTCCCATTCATTTTGAGTAAAAAGCATGAATGGCCTAAATAAGTGATGTCAATATTTTTCATAGTAATGGATTTATTATTATACTGTTGATTGCAAGTTGAAAATTTTAATCGAAGGAGTCAAGGAAAATCCATTCAGTTCAGCATTCAATTTATGTAAGCGATAGCTGTTTGATCGCTTCATTGGTGTACATGACAGTTTGTGGTGAAATTACTTTTATGACTATCGGATTTTATACCGAAAAACTGTAAAATGAAATGAATTTTTATCATGACACACCCCTGAACCCCATTGCTGTCAACTTAAGAGATAACAATCAGGTTTTCAGTAAGAAAAAGGCAGGCGTAAAACGTCGAAAAGCCTGCCCCAGGTATAAGGATATTTAAAAAATTCAACAACGAAATTAGCAAATTATTTGCGCAAGAGAGTATCAAAATGCTAACAATGGAGAGCAGTTTTATTCAACGTTTTCGAAAAATATCTGCGGTATCCCTTTTAGAATCCGTGCTATTTTGTAATGCCGATCCATCCAAGATCAGTGTAAGTGATATGGCCATTTATCATCAGGTGCATTATGGGATAAGCCTTACACGACAGGCTATAGCGAAAAAATTCACCAAACAGGCTACTAGTTTTGTCAAATTATTGTTAGAACAACTGCTCAAGACAAATCTTTGCAATAGCCAAGCCATTTTCACCCATTCTGAGTTCAATAGGATTTTGATAAAAGACTCTACATCAAATCAATTACCGGAAAACCTAAAAGACCAATATCCGGGCAGCGGAGGAGCTGGCTCTAAAGCCTCGGTAAGGATACAATTTGAGTATGATTTAAAAAACCTGGAAGTCCTGGAGCTTGACAGCTCAGCATTTAACCATCAGGATATCCATAACGCCAAAGAAACACTCGATAATATAAGGAAAGACGATTTGATCTTACGAGATATGGGGTATTATTCAGTGGATATATTAAAAGGCATACAACAACACCAAGCATGGTTTATATGCCGAGTAAACCCAAATCTTTCAGTGCTCGATGCAGATACTGGAATGCTATTGGACTTTTCAGCGATCGAGGAAGATATGAGGAGAAATCAGATTTATATAACTGAAAAAAATGTTTTATTAGGAGAACAAAAATATCCTACCCGCTTAGTTATTGAAATTGTACCGGATAAAATAAAACAAGAACGATTAAGAAAAGCCAATAAACAGGCACGTAAGAAAGGCAGGGAGTTATCAAAAGACAAGAAAGCCCGGTTTGGATTAAACCTTTTCCTTACTAACTGTTCGCCCAAACAGTTATCGGCCTGGGAGTTAAGACGAATTTATGGTATCAGGTGGCAAATTGAGTTAGTTTTTAAAGCATGGAAACAAAACAGCCAATTCCATAAAGTCAAGAAAATGAATATTCACCGGTATGAGTTTTTACTATACGCAAAACTGGTGTGGGTAATGTTAAACTGGAAAATATATCAAATGCTTGATATAATAACCTACAATGAAATACGGCAGCGTATCAGCATATTGAAACTTTTTAAAACACTAAATCAAATGAAGGATCAATTAAAACAGATATTTAGAGGAGATAGAGATGGTATATCAAATGTTATCAGAATTTTGGAATGCATCTCTTATAAACATTTATTACATCAGGATCGAAACAATAGGATTAATTGGCAAAATGTTGAAAACATTTAAAACAAAAACTACCATATGTATCTAATAAATAGTAATTTAAAAGCAATAAAAACGTCGAGCCAACAGCATGTTGGCTTAAAAAAATTAAAGGTATGAGGGCGTTTCCAACCAAAATTAGGGAGCGCAAGCTCTCTATTACACCACGCAGATATTTTAATGATTATCAATCACTTATGCGCTTAAGTTTACAGCAATGCCCTGAATCCCCTGAACGGGAAGGCCTGCGCGCTGACCCCTTTAGGGAAGAAAAGGGTGTGCGTGGGCAAATTTTGTTAACTAAACGACATTGAATCTTAATCAACATTCTTCAATCGACCATAACCGAAATTTTGGCGTGTTGATTGAAGATTTAAGATGGAAGAAGTATAAAGAATTTCTGTCTCCGTGTGGGGCTTCGACTACGCTGAGCCGGACAGTATGATTTGTACAACAGACCCGTTCTCCGTCTTCCGGTTGCCTTCTTATTTTCAGCTTCTTCCTCTTCCTTTCAACTTTCAACTTTCAGCTTCCTCATCTTGCTCCAAACTCAAACTCAAACTCAAACGTCCTCAAATTCTCGTCTACTGTTTTCGGTATATTTCTTTTTCTCATTCGATTGTATTCTGTTAATAATACCTTTTCTAATTAAACGGCGGGTGTATATATTTTTTATATTTTAATTCAAAAATCAGATTGTCATGAGATATTCATTTACATTATTAATTATCAGTACACTAGCGCTTCTAAATTTATCAGGGCAGGGGCAAAGTAATCCGCTATCCGATTTTCGGTGGACGGTAGACTCGGAAGTTCTTATGAAAATTGAAAATGATTCCACCTATTCTTATGATCCACGTCAGTTATTTCATGTTGGCCAAAGGGCAGGAGGTGAGTTTCAGACAGAATTTGTGTACTACCCGGTAAATTTTGGAGATGACTATATTGTTGATATTCAAACAGCCAATGAAGACACCATTGATAATACACGCCGTGATTCTGCCAAACATGTAAACACATTATGGAGCAGTCTGCACTATTCTCTTGGCGGTGGATGGGTGCATTTTGCCAATTGTATGCTATATGCCCTGGAGCGGGAATATCTGGACTTAACAGCTCCGTTGATGAAAAGACCTGATTCCAAATGGAAACCGGATCCACCTACTGAAAGTTATTTACGTACTAAAAAATGGGATTATTACGTACCGGTATCACAACGTTATGCACAAAAAGAATTTGATATCCGGAAGGAAAACAATGAATTGGGTGATCTGAATAACCTACCGGAATCTTTTATAGAACTATTTTTAGAAACCAATAACCGGGAATACCGAAAAATGAAGGAAGCTAATAAAGAACATGATATTGCTAAAATTGATCTGGTAAAAATTATTTTGGGTGCCAATTACCTGGGAGAAGCTCAAATTAGTTACATCAGTAATAGCGTGCAAAAGGCTGTTAAAAATTATACGGTTTCAAAAATACCTTCTGTACTTATATTTGATCAGTTCGATGCTGCTGTGGCCATGAAACTAGATAAAGGAGGTTATGCCATACAAAAAGTAGCTTTCCGGGAAGGTGCTTCGGTAACTGTCGAGGAAGCGGAACAACGTACCGAAGAAATTCGTAATATTGTTCAAAAGATAAATGCATATAATAACCAGGCATTCCAAAAACGATTAGAATCGTACTATGGCAAATGATACCTTATGGCTGGAAGAAATTGAATGGGCCTTACAGTCCAATCAAAATACGGATAATGCCAAATCAATGTCGGCATATATGAAAAATCATTTTCCGTTTCCGGGGATTAAAAAACCTGAACGACAACAGCTTATTAAGGAAATTAGTCTGCAAAACGAACCGCTTACCAAGAATGAAACCATTAAAATTGCCCGCAAATTATGGCATAAACCTGAAAGGGAATACCAATACGTAGCACTCAGTTTATTGAATAAACAGGAAAAGAAATTCAACCTGGAAGATATTGAGTCTATTGAGTATTTTTTATCCACCAAAAGCTGGTGGGACACGGTTGATATGCTTGCTACGAACACAGTAGCATCCTATTTCAATTTGTTTCCAAAACAAATTTCCTGGGTTACCAATAATTGGATGAAATCGGGGAACAAGTGGCTTCAACGTAGTTGTATACTTTTTCAGTTGAAGAAAAAAAGCCAGACTGATGTATCCTTGCTTGCCGGTTTTATCACGCAGTTAGCTGATAGTCCTGATTTTTTTATTCAAAAAGCCATTGGGTGGGCGTTGCGGGAATATTCCAAAACGGATCCTGATTTTGTATCCGGATTCATTCATCAACATCCCCTGGCATCACTCAGCAAACGGGAGGCGCTTAAGGTTATCAATCAGGGTACATGATTCTTATTTTAATTTGAAAATCTTTCACTTTTCATTTCAATTCCTTAGTCTACTACCATCCGATTCTTGTTTAAAATAGCGTAGTTTTTTGTTAAAAAGAACCTTTGAGCTGGTGCCACATGGTAACTTATTGCAGTGATGGATAATACCATCACGTCTTGGCAAGGGAATCACCGGCAACAATTGAAAAACCAACCTGGCAAATAATAGAACTTTCATCGAGGTTCCTGCGACAGCATCCCGAAGCAATCTAATTCAACGGCACTAACATGGGATTGCTTCAGCAGGTGGGCTGTTTACCCTGATCATTGCCTGGGGTGGTAAACCCGGGTTTTGTGCCATGAACCTGTCATGTGAGTTGCTTCGCAATGACGTATCGATTGTATTGGTCACTGCGAGGGTATGAAAAGTACATTTTTCAACGCAAAATTAAACCAGAGCTACCATCCCTTCAAATGCTTATCAAACAGTATTATACAGGTTTCGTATTGATGTCGGCCACAAAAATTATTCGATAAATATGTAAAAAAACTTTTTTATGAATCTAAAATATATTAGGTTTGTAGTGTATTAGAAAAGTAGAACACTAGATTTCTAATAAAACGTGTAACATTTGAAATAATACAATCGTCACACTTAAAATTTAAACAAAATGACACCTATAAAAGCACTACGAAATCTGAGCATCACAATCCTTTTTGCCATGTCTTTAATGGCATTTGGTACCGATACTGAATCCGGAAGAATTTCGGGTAAAGTCATCGATAAGTTTTCTGATAATCCTATTTCTTATGCCACCGTAGCATTGATAAGCGCCATCGACTCAACCATTGTCAGAGGAGTTATAACCAACGATGATGGAGTTTTTGAAATGGAAAAACTTCCTTATGGAAAATATAAGTTGCAGGTAACCTATATGGGGTATGAACCAAAAACCGTTGACAGCATCGAATTATCGATAAAACACAAAAATGTGGAAATGGGCAACATGCCATTACACGAACAAATGAATAACCTGGACGAGGTGGTTGTGGAGGCTCAGCGTTTGAAAGGTGAAGAGAAGATCGACCGCACCGTGTATACGATCAGTGACGAGACTCGTAAAATGGCTACTGACGGTATTGATATTCTCAAACAAATACCATCCGTCCAGGTTGGTTTTCAGGATGACATTACCTTAAGCGGTAAATCCAACATACGGTTTTATGTTGACGGTATTTTGCGCGATCAGGAATATGTTGCCCAACTTGACCCGGCTATGATAGACAAGGTGGAAGTCATGACCAACCCTTCCGTGAAATACGGAGCGGATGTAGCAGGGGTAATCAATATTGTACTGTCAAAAGAGAAAAGATTTGGTATTAGCGGACAAGTTGGTATCGATATTCCACATCCTGAAAACTCCATCATGAATCCCAGGGCCAGAATAGAATACGGCACCAATAAATATCGTGTATATGTATCTGACAGATTGCATTTTGAACGGTTTAACGGATTTAATGAATTAACTCTTCATCAAAATTTTAATGATGCTGATATCACCTTTACAAAAAACGGTGAGGGTATAAGCTCCTGGAGCAATAATAATTTGCACTATGGCATCGACTATTTTCTGAATGATAAAACATCTATCAATCTCTATGGCCGGTATCGACATCATCAGAGCTATGACAAGGATTTTAAGACATTGAATGCAACTTATTTAAACGATATATTAACACAACAGTCTACCACTTTATCAGATGATATCAGCAAGGGAAATTCTCTGTATCATTCCTTATTTTTTAAACGAAAATTCAACGATGAGGGTCATGAGTTGACTTTTGATATTAATTATTATGACTATCAAGGCACTGATGAACAAGGATACAAGGATATTTATGCCGATGATCATGTGGTGTTGCGAGAACAAAGTACCATCAATAATAGAAATACCACAGAAATGAAAATCGATTATAGCTTTGTATGGGGGGCGGTTAAGCAGGATTTGGGCTATAATTCCTATTATCAATGGATGAATAACAAACATGATAACCTGACTTCAGAAAAAATAGCTGCCTTTTCCTATAACGAAATACGCCAGGCTGCCTATTATAATTTGTCCGGTAACTTCAGAAAGTTTAAGTGGCAGGCAGGCTTGCGTGGTGTCTATGCCGATGTTCATTCAGCCGGACAGTTTACATCCGATTATTGGTCGCTACTGCCACAAGCAAGTTTACAAACCGATATTAAAGAAGGTCAAAATGTAAAACTAAGCTATCGCCGAAGCATCAATCGTCCGGGTATCAATGATTTAAATCCGTTTAAAAACCTGACTGACTCATTACACCTCCGATATGGTAATCCGGAATTAAACCCTTCTTTACTCAATAAATTCGAGCTTAGTTATGGTATTAACTTCAATAACAATTATTTATCTCCCAAATTGTATATCGATTATTCGGAGAATAAGATACAGGAGGTTTCATTTCTGAACGAAAATACCGGGATATTGGAATTTACCAAAGCCAATGTCGGAAGATCGTATGAATACGGAACCGGCCTGGACTTTTCTGTAAATTTAACTAAATGGTGGCAAGTGAATGGTAATTTACAGGGATTTAGGCAAACAATAAGCAACGACCATGAGTTTAATGAGAATGATGCGCAAAGCCGATGGGCAGGTCGATCACAGATATATAACGTGTTTAAACTACCCAAAGACTTTAATCTATTTGCTATGTTCTATTACAATACGCCAACAATAGCCTATCAACGTGTATTTAAAAGAGATCCATTATATATTATTGGTATTGAAAAGGAAGTGTTTAAAAATGCCACCATCGAGTTATGGTATGTACCCTTCATGAAAACGTTTACCTATGCCGGTATTACCACAACTTCACATAATGTTAGAGAAAACCGGGCGGGTATGATTGATGCCCACAATATTTTCAGTATAAGCTTCCGGTATCGGTTTAACCATGGTAAAAAAGTAAATAAAATTGAGCGCTCCATCAATCTCGATAACGACGGAAATGGCGGCGCCATGTAATAAGCCTGTGTTTCTTTTTATATATTAATGTGCAATGGAAGCCATACTCTTTTTGGGTATGGCTTTGTTATATTTTAACAAGACCCTTAAACACATATTCTGCCGGTCCTTCCAGCCAAACATCATGCGCTGATTGATTGCCGTTCATTTTAAACCGCACCTTTAGCAAACCGCCCATGACTTTTACATCAATGGGACTGTGGGGATTATTGCGTTTGAGCGCCGTTGAAATAGCAGCCGCAACCACGCCGGTTCCGCATGCAAAAGTTTCATTTTCCACACCGCGTTCATACGTGCGCACAAATATTTGCTCGCCCAGGTCTTCCACAAAATTTACATTGGTTCCATCGGGTTGGTATTCGCTGGCATTACGAATGGTTTTGCCTTTGCTGTATATATCAAAGTCTGATAAACGATTATGAAATTCCACATGATGAGGAGAGCCTGTATCCAGGAAATAATAATGGTCTGAAGTTTTAATGTGGGATACATCATTCATTTTAAGCACAACGTAATTTCCGTCACGGATACTGGCCTCATGCTCTCCGTCAACGGCCAAAAAAGTTGTTCGATCCTTTATCAATCCCATCATATTCGCAAATGCAACCATGCATCTGCCGCCATTTCCGCACATACTGCTGGGGCGCCCGTCTGCATTCAGGTAAACCATCTCAAAATCATATTCCGAATGATTCTGTAAAAACATCAGGCCGTCAGCACCAATGCCAAAATGTCGGTCACATAATCGGGCATACACATTCATATTATCAGTCGGCAATCCTAATGTCCGGTTATCAATGATAATAAAATCGTTTCCCGTACCATGATATTTATAAAAATTAACAGTCATGCCGTAAAATAGCTAAAAAATGTTAAGGTATTCAGCTTAATGGCTAATTTGGCGTTTATTTTGTAATCTTAATGAACAAAAATTCTACATTTTTTTTCTTTAAGCATACAAAGATATTAATAATGCTATAAAACAAATGGAGTTCAATATGAAAACAAAAAAAATAGTAAGCACGGTATTAATAGCAGCGTTAGGTGCATTAATAGGGGTTTTTGCATTCACTTTCCTGGTGGACAGGGAACAAAATGTGATTGTCGCTGACCAAAACCAATATTCCTTTGCAAAGTTACCTGCTAATTTTGATTCCAACGGTTTTGATTTTACTTATGCGGCAGAGCTCTCTGTACATGCAGTTGTTCACGTAAAAACACAGGCACAGGCAAGTTCGGCATACTCCAATCCGTTGTACGAATTTTTCTTCGGTGAACAGCAGGGGCAACCACGTCCGGTAGTAGGATTTGGTTCTGGTGTTATCATATCTAATGACGGCTACATTGTTACCAACAACCATGTGATTGAAGGGGCCGAAAAAATATTTGTAACCCTGAATGATAACCGCGAATTTAAAGCCGAATTGATAGGACATGACCCGAGTACAGACCTGGCATTGCTGAAAATCGACGGCAAAGAGTTACCCTATATGCGGTGGGGCAATTCCGATGAATTGAAAGTAGGTGAATGGGTATTGGCTGTTGGGAATCCGTTTAACCTCACATCCACTGTTACGGCTGGCATTGTGAGCGCCAAAGGCCGTAACCTGGGTATTATCGGAGATAATTATCGTATTGAGTCGTTTATCCAGACTGATGCGGCGCTGAATCGTGGAAACAGTGGTGGTGCACTTGTGGATATAGAAGGTAAGCTGGTAGGTATAAATACGGCCATTTTATCACCATCCGGAGGGTACGCCGGTAACTCATTTGCGGTTCCGGTTACTATTGTCAAAAAAGTTGTAACCGATCTGAAAGAATATGGTGCGGTTCAACGGGCCATTTTAGGGGTAACAATCAGGGATGTTACTGCCGATCTGGCTAAGGAGAAAGACTTTGATATTTTGAATGGTGTTTATGTTGAGGGACTGCGTGAAGGCGGAGCAGCCAAAAAGGCCGGTATAGAAGAAGGAGATATTATAACTCAAATAAATGATTCCAAAGTTAACTCCAGTGCCGAGTTACAGGAGGAAATAAGTAAGTATCGACCGGGCGATGAAGTGAAGGTTACCGTAATTAGAAACGGTAAAAAGAAACATTTTGATGCCGTTTTACGTAATCTGTACGGTGATGTAAAAATTGTAAAAGCCGGAGAAACCATTGATGTGCTTGGAGCACGTTTTGAAGAAATAACAAGCGATGATAAAAGAAAATTAAGAGTCGATCATGGCGTTAAAGTTACCAATTTAAGTGCTGGCAAGTTTAAAGAATCCGGTATAAAAGAAGGATTCATCATCACACAAATTAATAATAAGCCTGTACATAGCACCGCAGACGTTAAAAATATTGTCGAGAATACCGATGGAGGGGTTTACATTGAGGGTGTATATCCAAATGGTATGATTGCATATTATGCATTCGGTATGGAATAGATGAAAAGCGTATATCGTGTTGAAAAGGCTTGCAATCTATTGCAAGCCTTTTTTTATGAGTGAGGAAGAATTATTCATTTTGATTTTAAATTATAAATAGCGTAAATTCGCAGAAATTTTTTTCAGGGGAATATGAGACAACTAAAAATCACTAAATCTATCACTAATCGCGAGAGTGCATCTCTCGACAAGTACCTACAGGAAATTGGAAAAGAAGAGTTAATAACCGTTGAAGAAGAAGTTGAGCTGGCTCAACGTATTAAGAAAGGAGACCGAAAAGCGTTAGAAAAACTTACAAGGGCAAACTTAAGGTTTGTTGTATCAGTTGCCAAACAGTATCAAAATCAGGGATTAACATTACCCGATTTGATCAACGAAGGCAATTTGGGGCTGATCAAAGCAGCTGAGAAATTCGATGAAACCAGAGGGTTTAAATTTATTTCCTATGCAGTATGGTGGATTCGCCAGTCTATCTTACAGGCTTTGGCCGAGCAATCGCGTATTGTTCGTTTACCATTGAACCAGGTTGGGTCCTTAAACAAAATAAACAAAGCTTATTCAAGGTTTGAACAGGAGAATGAGCGTACACCCTCACCTGAAGAAGTTGCTGATGATTTAGAATTACCAAAAGAAAAAATAGCCGATACCCTGCGCGTTTCCGGGCGTCATGTATCTGTGGATGCACCATTTGTTGATGGTGAAGACAACAGCCTGCTCGATGTGCTGGTTAACAATGATTCACCGAAAGCCGATATTGACTTGATCAAGGAATCATTAACCCGTGAGATTGAACGGGTGTTATTGACATTAACCGAACGGGAAAGAGACATCATTAAACTGTTTTTTGGTATTGGTTGTCAGGAAATGACGCTTGAAGAGATTGGTGAGAATTTCGGACTCACTCGTGAACGTGTTCGTCAGATAAAAGAGAAGGCCATTCGTCGGTTGCGACACACATCCAAAAGCAAATTACTAAAAACCTATTTGGGATAAATTAAATATGCCTGCGGCATATCAATGACGGGAACTTTTGGCTCCCGTTTTTTTTGTCCATAAATCTCAATCCCAATACTATAATAACATGTAAATGCTGGTATGCCTGGAATTTTGCATGCGCTATGCAAAAGTGCGCGGGTAAAAGCAAAATTTGCAGCTCCGATGGAGGCTTCGACTTCCTGTCTTGCCAAAGCGGTTTCGTATAATCCTGGTGTTTAGCCGGACTGTAGGATTTGTACATCCAGTTATTTTCTATGACAAGTCAGGATATCTTACAATCAAAAATCAACAATCTGCAATCTTCAATCGGTCATAAGGTGGATTTTCGATTGATTAGTGATTTACGATTGAAGAAGTATGAAGAAATTAAAATTACAACACCCAATTTCCGAATTGACCTTATCTTACCAGAGCTGGCTGTTTTCCTGGCTCTGTTCGCTTTCGAAAAGCGTTATCCCTTTCCTTTGAGTTGCTTTTTGAGTGCGTATAATTCATCACGATATTTGGCAGCTTCAATAAAGTTAAGGTCTTTGGCAGCCTTTTCCATTTTTTTCTGTGTGGCATCAATTGTTTTTAGCAGGTTATCTTTGCTCATATATTGCACAACCGGATCCGCAGCTATATCTACTTCCTGAGGTTCGGTGTAATAGTTATCAGCATACTTTTCCTTCATACCCGCCATAATCGATTGAGTAGATTTAATAATCGGGGTAGGTGTAATATCATGATCCTGGTTATAGGAGAGTTGTTTTTCCCGTCTTCTGTTAGTTTCATCAATGGTACGCTGCATTGATTTAGTAAATGTATCGGCGTACATAATAACCTTACCGTTTACATTCCGGGCAGCCCTGCCTGCTGTTTGAGTCAACGATCGCTCTGATCTTAAAAAACCTTCTTTATCGGCGTCAATTATGGCAACCAGTGATACTTCCGGAAGGTCTAAGCCTTCGCGTAACAGATTGACACCCACCAACACATCAAACTTACCTTCACGCAGTCCTTCCATGATCTCAATACGGTCCAGCGTATCTATTTCTGAATGAATGTAAGCACACTTAACATTGTATTTGGTAAGATATTTTGATAGTTCCTCGGCCATGCGTTTGGTCAGTGTGGTTATCAATACGCGTTCCCCATTTTTGTTACGTTCCAGAATTTCACTCATTAAATCGTCAATCTGATTCAGGCTGGGTCTTACTTCAATAACCGGATCCAACAATCCTGTTGGTCGAATTAATTGCTCCACCACTACACCTTCGCTTTTATTGAGTTCATAATCCGCTGGTGTAGCACTTACAAAAACAGTTTGACTTACTAAGGTCTCAAATTCCTCAAATTTCAACGGTCGGTTGTCCACTGCCGCGGGTAACCGGAATCCATATTCAACCAGGTTTTGCTTACGGGCATGGTCACCACCGTACATGGCGTGAATTTGAGCTATGGTAACATGACTTTCGTCTATAACGGTGATAAAGTTATCCGGGAAATAATCGAGTAAACAAAAGGGACGTGTACCCGGTTTGCGGCCATCGAAATAGCGTGAATAATTCTCAATACCTGAACAATATCCCAGTTCTTTGATCATTTCCAGGTCGTATGTTACTCGCTCCTCAATTCGCTTGGCTTCCATTGGTTTACCAATTTCTTTGAAAAATTCGACCTGTTCATGTAAATCATCCTGAATTTGTTTAATGGCACTGTGAATTCGTTCCCGTGTGGTAACAAATATATTGGCCGGGAAAATAAGGCAAGTTTCCATGTTTTCAATTGAAGCACCGTTCACAGGATCAAATGACCGTATTTCTTCTACTTCATCCCCGAAAAAGGTAATACGATAAGCCATATCACCATAGGCAAGGAAAACATCAACGGTATCGCCATTCACCCGAAATGTACCTCTTTTAAAATCGATTTCACTGCGGGCATACAGGCTATCAACGAGTTTGCGCAGAAATTGATTCCTGGAAATTTGCTCCTCCACACTTACCGAAACGGTTTGGGAGTGAAAATCATCGGGATTGCCAATACCATATAGACATGATACAGATGAAACAACAATCACATCCCGTCGGCCTGACAATAATGATGAGGTTGTGCTTAACCGCAATTTTTCAATCTCTTCATTGATAGATAAATCTTTTTCGATATAGGTATCCGTTACAGGCATATAGGCTTCTGGTTGGTAATAATCATAATAAGAAACAAAATACTCAACTGCATTTTCCGGGAAGAACTGTTTAAATTCTCCATATAGCTGGGCAGCCAGTGTTTTGTTATGACTTAAAATGAGTGTGGGCCGCTGAACTTTTTCAATAACATTGGCCATTGTAAAAGTTTTGCCTGAACCGGTAACCCCTAACAAAGTCTGATAGGGCCAATTATTATTAATCCCGTCAACCAATTGCCTGATCGCTTCAGGCTGATCGCCCGTAGGTTTATAGTTGGAAGCAATTCGAAAATCCATTCCGCGCTGTTTTTTGTGTAAATTTAGAATGATTTGTTATTCTATTCTGTTTTATCATTAAAAAAACCAGGTGGTTTGAATAATGTTGTCAATTTTTGTAATTTAACCATACACATTTCTATTAACAATTTATTAAAAGCATAGCACATTATTTGTTTTTTCTCGTATATTGAAATCCGGACATGGCTTGTGAGTTAACAGCTATGAAAGTATAGAAATGGAAGAGGATTTAAAAAGCTATGGGTCTGCAAATTAAAGGGCTTCTATGAGCAGTACGCAAAAACAATTATTAAAAAGAATTGCTGAGTTGGTAGGACTTAACAGAGCCCTCAGGTTGGAAAATGATCAGTTGCATGATCAAAATGAAGCTTTACAGCAGGAGCTCGAAGAAAAAAAGAAAATAATTGCGCGCGTTTTGCCCGATGAGTCCGATTACGAAGAAGAAGGTAAGAACAAACGTGTCAATGTCCGGAAGATAAAAATGGGCACTGTTTTATTTGCCGAAGCCCAGGGATTTTCTGATATATCCGAGGAAATGGATTCCGAAGCACTGGTTGATCATTTGGATGATATTTATTTTCAACTTGAAAACATCATTTCCAAATACGAGATATCTAAAGTAAAGTCGCTGGGTGATACTTTTTTATGTGCAGGCGGCATTGTTAATAAAAACACAGTTAATCCGTTAGAAGTTGTAAGGGCTGCCATCGAGGCGCAGTACTACATTCGTGAGCTCCAGAAATCCTTTGAAAACACAAAGATATGGCAATTTAAAATGGGAATCCATACAGGACCAATCACTACTTATGAAGAGGGGCGAAGAAAGAAATATTATGAACTCAAGGGGGACACGGTGAATATTGCCACACGTGTACGTTCATTTGCCAGGCCGGGTGAAATTATGATTACTGAAAATACTTACGAATTGGTAAAAGATTTATTCAACTGCCAATACTATGGTAAAATGCCTGTAAAATATAAAGAAACCATTAAAATATTTAAGGTCAACGGTATTGAGCCCGAATACTCGCTGAGAAAACGAGGGATTATACCCAATAAACATTTTATCAATAAATACAGGCAGGTTCAGTTTACCGATTTACAGGAATTTATGCTTGACAAGTTGGAAAGGGAGTTGCCACAAAACCTTTATTACCATAGTGTTAAACATACCGTGGATGTGGTTACCCAGGTTGAACTTATAGGATGGGGTGAAGGCATAACAGAAGATGAAATTGTACTTTTAAAAACAGCTGCGCTTTTCCACGATGCAGGCCATATTATTGATTACGATAATCATGAATACCAGGGTACGTTGCTGGCCCGGGAACTATTACCGGCTTATTATTATACACAGCATCAGATTGAGCGGATTTGTGAATTGATTATGATTACCAAAATGCCCCCAAATCCTAATAATTTGTTGGAAGAGATCATGTGCGATTCCGATCTCGATTATTTAGGAAGAAGTGATATGATACCTGTTTCAGGAGAATTATTTAAGGAATTAAGGGAGCGGGATAAAATTTCATCATTAAATGACTGGAATAAATTACAGATCAAATTTATCTCTAACCATCAATACTTTACCAAAACTGCCAAGAGCCTGCGCGAGGTAAACAAAAAGAAACAAATAGAAAGAATAAAAAAATTGATTGTTAATTAACGGGCATACCTGAATTAATCTTTTTATTTGACATTTTCAGAATTACCACGTAACTTTTGTCAAAAATTCAACTATGCTCTTTAGTCAAAAACCAGGTGATACGGATAAATTAATTGTTGTACCGGTTGATTACAGCCCTTTTTCCAAAAACGCTGCACGGATAGCAATGTATTTTGCAAATATTTTAAAGGCAAGAGTATATCTTTTCCATACTTACTTTTTGCCTTCGTTTGAAGTAGCTGACATCACCGGTCAAAGTTTTACTTTTAACGATATTAAGCAGGAAGTACTTTCTAACCTTGAAGAGCGTGAACGTGAGCAAATTAATCAGTTTGAACAAGAGGTGGGCAATGAATTTCCGGAGGTATCATTGGAACATGTGTTGTTACCAGGTATATTGGATGAAGAGCTTATAAAATTCACCGGTCAATACCATCCTCAATTCATGGTACTTGGCCTGGATGATAAAAGTCCGTATAATCAAAATATTTTCAATAGTACGGCTGAATCTATTTTGCGTAAATGCAAAGTACCTATTCTTTCTTTAAACAGAGAAATGGAATTGGAAGCCTTAAAACTACGAATTCGCATTGGTTATCTCACACATTTTGATGAGACTGACTTCGAATCTATCAAAAAGATGCTGGATGTAACCCGCAATTTGGATATTGAAATTAAATGCATGCATATATCAGAAAAAGGAATGGATATGTGGGATCAGGTAAAACTGGATGGATTGAAAGAATATTTCCGGAAGGTATATGAACTTGAAAATGTAAGCTGTTTGAACATGGAGTCAAAAAATGTACTGAATGATTTACAGGAGCTAATCTCGAATGAAGAAATTGATATATTGGCATTCACTATTGCCAAAAGGAATCTTATTTCCAAAATATTGCGCACAGATATATCCCAAAAAGTACTTCATAAATTGAATTTACCCATGCTGGTATTTCATAAATAAAATGAAAAAAAAATGGTACTGTATCAGCAAAATGATAAATTAGCGGTTTGTTTGATATAATATTTACAAGTTTGCATACAGTATGAATACAAGTTCTAAGATACTTGTAACCGGAGGTACGGGTTACATAGGTTCACATACAACCGTTGAGTTAATTATACAGGGATATGATGTGGTTATTGTAGACAACCTGTCCAATTCCGAATTATTCATTTTAGATCGTATTGAAGAAATCACGGGTGTAAAACCGGCATTTTATGATTACGATCTGACCAATCGAAATCAGATCCGACAAATATTTTCAGAGCATCCGGATATTAAAGGGATTATACACTTTGCTGCCAGTAAGGCTGTTGGAGAATCGGTTGAAAAGCCATTGCTTTATTATCGGAATAATTTAAATTCCCTCATAAACCTTTTAGAGGAAATGCAGCCTGCCGGGATTAGCCATTTTGTGTTTTCATCCTCGTGCACTGTCTACGGTCAGCCCGATAAATTACCTGTTACCGAGCATGCTCCTGTTAAACCAGCGCTTTCGCCTTATGGCAACACAAAAAAAATATGTGAGGATATATTAAAAGATACCATAGCAGGGGGTAAAGACATAAATGTTGAAGCCCTGCGTTATTTTAATCCCATCGGTGCACATGCATCCGGATTAATTGGTGAATTACCCCGCGGGATACCGAATAACCTGGTACCATTTATCACACAGACAGCCATAGGTATTCGTGAAGAATTGAAAGTGTTTGGTGATGATTATAATACACCGGATGGTTCCTGTATTCGCGATTACATTCACGTTGTGGATTTAGCCAAAGCACATATTGTTGCATTGCGCAGAATGATGGCCCGCGAGAATAAAAGCAAATACGAAATGTTTAACCTGGGTACCGGAAATGGTTACTCCGTGCTTGAAGTCATCAAATCGTTTGAAAAGGTCAGCGGACACCAATTAAACTATAAGATTGTTGATCGTCGTCCCGGAGATATTGAACAGATATGGGCGGATACAACCTTAGCCAATAATGAACTGGGATGGAAAGCTGAACTTGGTATTGATGAAATGATGCGCAGTTCATGGGAATGGGAAAAAAAATACAGAAATGCTTCAAAAAAATATTAACTAACCAAATGTAAACTTAAGAAGGAATGAATACGAATTTTGCGCTTATCGATTATTTAATTTTTATTGTTTATGCACTAACAATATTAACAGTTGGTTTTTGGGTTTCGCGGAATAAAAAAGGACAGGAGAAAACAGCCGAGGATTATTTCCTGGCAGGTAAGTCATTGCCGTGGTGGGCAATTGGTGCTTCCTTAATAGCCGCCAATATTTCTGCTGAACAATTTATCGGCATGTCCGGTTCGGGTTTTGCCATTGGTCTGGCAATAGCCTCATACGAGTGGATGGCTGCACTTACGTTACTGATAGTAGGTAAGTTTTTCTTACCCATATTTATCGAGAAAAAATTATATACCATACCCGAATTCATTGAACAACGCTACAGTAAGAACCTTAAAACAATTTTGGCTGTTTTCTGGATTGCTTTGTTCATTTTTGTCAATCTAACGTCGGTACTTTACCTGGGAGCAAAATCGATTGATACCATTGTTGGTACTGGTGATGGTTCAATTATGATGGCCAGTATTCTCGGACTTGCTCTTTTTGCAGCTGCTTATTCGTTATGGGGAGGCCTGGCTGCTGTGGCATGGACTGATGTTATTCAGGTAGGCATCCTAATATTAGGTGGATTAATTACTTCTTTCATTGCCATTACGCATGTATCGCCGGATGGAGGTGTTATTTCGGGCTTTCAATACATTTTTGAAACGGTACCTGAGAAATTTTCCATGATACTTTCAAAAGGCGAGATTATTACCCCTAACGACCGTGATGCCTGGTGGGATTTACCAGGATTGGCTGTACTTATCGGGGGCTTATGGGTGGCCAATTTGTATTACTGGGGATTTAATCAATACATTATTCAACGTACACTGGCTGCAAAAAATCTGCGTGAAGCACAAAAAGGAATTGCATTTGCTGCATTTCTTAAATTATTACTTCCACTTATTGTTGTAATACCCGGAATTGTTGCTTATGTACTGAATGCAAATCCTGAAGGTGTTGTAACATCAGCATCATTAGATGAAACATTTGTAGGAGAAGGTGGTGTTGTCCTTAACGACAATGCTTTTCCGTGGCTGATCAGTAAATTCATCCCTGCAGGTATTAAAGGACTGGTGCTTGCCGCATTAGCAGCAGCCATTGTTTCTTCATTGGCATCCATGCTTAATTCAACCGCTACCATATTTACCATGGATATATATAAACCATATCTGAATAATAGTGCCAGTGAACGACAAACCGTTACCACAGGACGAATTACAGTGGCCGTGTCGTTGTTGATAGCCATACTCATTGCACCACAATTGGGTAACCTGGGACAGGTATTTCAATATATTCAGGAATATACTGGTATTGTGAGCCCCGGTATTTTAGCTGTTTTTATAATGGGTTTATTTTATCGCAGGGCAACCAATCAGGGTGCTATTTGGGGTGTGATATTGTCTATACCAATTGCCCTGTATTTTAAAGTTGGGCCGAATGGATGGATGGAGAATACAACCATTAGTCATTTATTTGTAACACTGCCCTTTATGCAACAAATGTTTATTACCTGTTTAATAAGTATTGGTATAATTATGTTGGTAAGTTATCTTGAAACAGGTGGTACGAAAAATGAAAAAGGAATCGCATTAACCAAAAGCTTGTTCAAAACCAGTCCTACATTTAATATAAGTGCATTTATTGTTATGATAATTCTTACTGTACTTTATTCGGTGTTCTGGTAAGGTTGTATGACTGAAACTCGTTAAAATTTTGTAATTTAATTATTGAGAATGTCAACTAAGTAAACTATGGCTAAATATGTGGGGGTACTAACCTCCGGTGGCGATAGTCCGGGGTTAAATGCAGCCATTCGCGGTTTGGGTAAGGCTGCAATCGGGCAATACAATATGAACATCATGGGTTTTAAGGATGGATTCCGGGGGCTTATGGAAAATCGTACCATGCCATTAAATGAGCGTACATTATCTGGTATTCTCACTGTTGGCGGGACCATATTGGGAACCAGCAGGCATAAACCCAATAAAATGCCTGTTGGCGGAAAAAATATGGATATGACAGAGGTAATCGTGGGGAATTATCATGAACATCATTTGGATGCGCTTGTATGTATGGGTGGCGGCGGCACCCAAAAAAACGCCTACCACCTTATGAAACAGGGATTGAATATCATTACCCTTCCTAAAACGATTGATAATGATGTTTGGGGTACTGATTTCACCTTTGGTTTCGACACGGCCATGGGGATTGCTACGGATGCCATCGACCGGTTGCATAGTACAGCCATAAGCCATCATCGTATTATGCTGGTGGAAATTATGGGACATAATACAGGTTGGCTGGCATTAGGTGCAGGATTGGCCGCAGGAGCTGATGTGATTTTAATTCCCGAAATACCTTACAGTACCGAAATAGTTGCTGAAGCCATTCTAAAAAGAACAAAGGAAGGCAAAACATTTAGTATTGTTGCGGTAGCCGAGGGAGCTATTTCACAGCAAATGTATAAGGAACTTAAAGAAAAGAAAGAAGAACTGAGTGAAGCAAAGCAAAAAAATGATAAGAAAAACAAGAAAGATTTAAAAGAACAAATAGCTGAAATAGAGGCGGTTCAAAAAATAAATACATACAGGTTAGCCGGTAATCTCGAAAAGTTAACACGTATTGAAACACGCGTAACTATTTTGGGGCATTTACAAAGAGGAGGGACTCCATCTGCTGCTGATAGATTATTGGCTACACGATTGGGAACAATGGCTGCCAGGTGTATACAAAAAGAACAATTTGGCGTTATGATTGCTTCCGCAGGAGATACAGCGGTACCGGTTCCCCTAAAGGAAATTGTGGGAAAACGAAAGAATATACCACCTGACCATCCCTGGCTGAAAAGTGCACGAGCGCTGGGAACATGCATGGGTGATTGTTATGATATCATTTAAAAACGGATAAAAGATTGCAGACAACTATGGACAATACAATCTATAAACTGACCAATAAAAATGGCATAGAGGTTGAGTTAATGGCTTACGGAGCGCGCATAAAAAGTATCAAAACTCCTGACAAACATGGCAAAATTGAGAATGTTGTATTAGGGTATGATACGGTACCAGCGTATTACAAAGGTGATCCTTTTTTTGGTGCTATTTGCGGAAGGGTAGCCAATCGCATAGAAAATGCACGGTTTGTAATGGATGGAAAAACCTATATCTTAGATGCTAATAACCAAAATAATCATTTACATGGCGGAAATACCGGATTTCATGTACAAAACTGGGAAGTCGATGAAATAGAACTTCCTACAGCAGATAAGGCTTACCGTTTATCATTAAAAAGTGAAGATGGGCATGAAGGTTATCCTGGAAATCTGGATGTACAAATTATATATGCACTTACTCCACAAAACGAACTGGCTATTGAATACCAGGCTACAACCGATCGGTTAACCCCTGTTAATCTTACCAGTCATGGCTATTTTAATTTGAATGGCACTGGTAATGATAATGTTTTAGAACATGATCTGCAAATCAATGCTACTCATTTTACACCCTTGTCAAGCTCCTATGTCCCATCGGGTGAAATTGCCCCGGTAGATGGAAGGGGCATGGATTTCAGAACATTTAAAAAAATTAGAGAGGCGCTGGAAAGTAAGGATGAGCAGATTGAATTTGCCCGGGGAATAGACCATAACTGGGTTATTAATAAGGAAATGGATCAATTGGGATTAGCGGCTATACTTGAAGAGCAGATATCAGGTAGAAAAATGGAAGTGTTCACCACCAAGCCCGGTTTACAGGTTTATATAGCCATGCATTTACCAGGGGAACAAAAATATGGAGGGGTTGCCCTTGAAGCGCAGCATTTTGCAAACTCACCAAATATACCTGCATTTCCTTCTGTTTTTTTAAAACCGGAGGATACATACCGACATACAACGGTTTATAAGTTTGGTCTGATTTAGGTGAATCAGGCATCGCGGTTTTCTATGTTAAATATTGCAGGAATACAGCCATTTGCTGCACTAAGGTATATTATTTGGGAGGAAACGGTTTGCGAAAGTGATGCGCACGTCGCGTGTCAGACAATCCGGGTCGAAGAAAGGAGATAAAACATAGAATTTAACCAGTGATTTTAGGTTCTATTCGTAAGTAAATTTGTTAAGTAATTTAAATTTAATAGAGGGCATATTGGTTTCAACAGAGGTGCGCAAGCCTTTTGAGTCGTAAGTGTAGGTCATGCTATTAAATTCATTATCCGGTTTACGGCGCCATTCCAACACTGTTAAATTACCATTGGCATCATACGTGTATTTCTTTTTGGTGAATTTACCGTCATGCGGATTTTGCTCAATAAATTCGGTAATATCACCATTGTTGTTATAATTATAGATGTACTTATATCTCAGGGTGTTCTCACCGCCAAATTTCGATTCTTCTACGGGTAGTTCTTCCTGATTGTATTTATAAGTTTTTTTATCAATTACAGCATTATTGGCCGTATAGCTTTTTTCTTCCAAAATGTTGCCCTGATCATCTTTGGTAATGGCAATCCTCTGATTAACAGTACCGTTAGGCATCATTACATTTACATAGGTCGTATTGGCATCGTATGTAAATTCGCGTATCTCCAGTGTCGTTCCTGAGCCCGATTGATATTCAATTTTGGATACTTTGCCATCGGTATTATAAGAATAAACATTGGTAAATTCTTCTGAACCATTGTAACCTGTTTCCCTTACTATCTTGTCGTTATTGTATTCTGTTTTTTTCTGATATTTAATACTGTTACCCTGGTACTTAGTATATTCAATGCGCTCGCCTCTTAAGTTGTAATTATATATCTCTTTCGACTTTATTTCACCATTGTCCAAAAAACTAATAATTTGGATAACATTACCTTTATTATCAAAAGAAGTTTCCGAAGTTTTAGTGCCATTTTTAGCGGGTTTGTCGTTTACATAATTGTGTTTCCAATTTATTTGTTTGGATAATCCCAATTGTGCAATTCGTTTATGGTGCTTTTCATCAATATCCTGTTGTGATAATGACAAACCGTAAGTTATTAGAATAAAAACAATGGTTAAACAAGTTTTTTTCATTTTAGTGCCTGATTGCTATTCTATACTAAAGTAGTTATTAAATTAAACATTTACAAAACCTATTTGTATTGACAAATGCCATTACACTTGTGTAGTTTCCTTACGATTATAAATGAAAAATGTTTGAAAAATTCTACTTCCATGATGTCAAGATTGAACAAGGTAGGTAAATACAAACAGAAACGACATCATATAATTGATTTTTATGCATGACAGTTGATTTATTCCTGTAAAAAAACTAAATTATACAACTGAATAAATTCATTTGTGATATGTACAATGATCAAGATCAGAAATACCTGGATCAGTTTGATGAGTTATCTGCTTATCCGATAAATAATTATGAATCGATAATTGGGAAAAATGAAGTACTGAGCATTAAAGACCTGGCTCATTCGTTGGAAGAACGAAAATGGGTACACGTCAACTCTACTTTTGAAGGAGGAGGTGTAGCCGAGATGCTCAAAAGTGTTGTACCCATTGCCAAAGGGTTGGGAATTGATTGCAAATGGTATTGTATTGAGGGCGATGAAAATTTCTACAGCATTACCAAACGTTTTCATAATATCATACAGGGATTGGATCAGCATTTTACATTGGAAGATTTGTTAGAGACCTATATCGAAACCAACAAAAGAAATTTTGAGCATAACAAGATATTTTCTGACATGACCATTGTTCATGATCCGCAACCGTGCGCTTCCATTGTGCATGGCGATTATGAGGGGAAATTAATTTGGCGTTGCCATATTGATACATCGGAAGCCAACGAAATGATCTGGAATTTTCTGTTGCCATATATCAACAATTACGATGGTGTTATTTTTTCCATGAAGGAATTTGCCAAGAAAGGAATAAAAAAACCGGTTTATCAAGTTGCCCCGGCCATTGATCCGCTGAGTAAAAAAAACAGACAACGTACACATAAAGAAGCCCTGAATACCCTGGAGGATCTTTTTAAAGAGCATAAAATTGATGCCGAACGCCCAATCGTATTGGCTGTTTCAAGGTATGATATTCACAAAAACCAAAAAACCATCATCAAAGCATTTAAGGAACTGAAAAAGTCAGCCGATATACGAAAGCTAAAGCCACAACTGATTATGGTCGGAAATCTTGCCAGCGATGATCCGGAAGGTAAGGAAATGTATGCTGAAATACTGGATTTTATTGATGGTGACCCTGATATTTATGCCTTACTGAATATCCCGAATAACGATGAAAATATTGGTGCATTGATGAAAATGGCTCAGGTTTATATTCATGTATCAAACAAAGAAGGATTCGGATTGGTGGTTACCGAAGCCATGTGGCAGGGTGCACCGGTAATTGGCAGCAATGTTGGAGGGATTACATTACAGGTTATTGGTGGAAAAACCGGTTACCTGGTTGATCCTTACGATGTTGAAAGAATCGTGGCTTATACTAAATTTTTGCTATTGAATGATGAAGAACGCGAAAAACTCAGTTATTATGGTGTAGAGCATGTTCGTAAAAATTTCCTGGTAACTACTTTAGTTAAAAAGTATCTTGTATTAATGCGGTTTCTGTTGGGTATTGATTTTCCATATTTCAGAATTGAGATATGATGTGGTTTGGGAATTTTGGTATTAAGATAAGTTAGCATGTCCGGCTTAATTCAGGGCTCTTCCGGTAAAAGCAATCTCCTTTGTGCCAGCCTTCAATCATTTATATAAAGCAAATCTTATCCTTTTCCTGTCAACATCAATTCCTTCAACAATGTATTCTTCCGGCAAATTATGGTCAAACGGATGCGACAGGTATGGTAAAATAAAAAGTACTGCCTTTCCCGGGTTCACTATTAACCCATATTGCGCCACCACTTTTTTTCGATGTATTCCTTACATAAAATTAAGCCTAATCCGGTTCCGGTTTCACCATCAGTTCCGCTCTGGGTGGTATTTGAGTCCACTTTGAATAAACCGTTTACCATTTCTTGCGACATACCAACACCGTTGTCTGTTATGCTCACCTGTACATGATCGTTTTGTACTGCATAATCAATACATATTTCATCATTATGATTGCTGAATTTAATTGCATTGGTTAAAAGATTCCTGACAATTGTATTTATGAGGTTTTTATCGGCAAAAATGGTGTGTTTGTCATTTGATTTAAAATTGACATTAATATTTTTCTTTTTCAGCATCTGACTGAGCAAATTTACATTTTCATTCATTATTTCATTGAGATGCAATGTATCAGGGTCTATTTCAATTTTATTGTTTTGTGCTCTCGACCATTGTAAAAGGTTTTCAAGCAGGTTATAAATATTTCTGGAGGAAGTGTAAATAGCCTCTGCGTACTTCAGTTTCTTATCATCAGATAGTTTATTGAAGTTCTTAAACAGCAATTCTCCAAAACCCAGTACGATGTTAAATGGGTTTTTAAGATCGTGGGAAATAATGGAAAAGAATTTATCTTTTGTTGTATTCAATTTATTCAGATGCATATTGACCTGTTCCAGCTCTTCTTTTTGGGATTTTAATTCTTCCGATTGTTCTTCAATATGTTGCTGGCGTTCTTCAAGCAACGTATTGGTCTCCTGTAATTTTATAGTCTGATTGTGTAAAACAGAGTTTTTTCGTGCAATTTCGTAGGTGCGTTGTTTAACCTGTTCCTCCAGGTAAATTTTCTGAAGCCTCAGTCTGTTTAGTCGGTATATATATATACCTATTAAAGAACCAATAAAAAAAACGATTACAGCCATTTTGAACCACCATGTTTGCCACCAGGGAGGCAGAATTACAATATCCAGACCAGCCAAATTTTTGTCCAAGTCATTATTATCGGCATAAGTTACTTTAAATGTATATTTTCCGGGATTCAGGTTGGTATAGGTGGCTGAACGGTTATGCGAATTGGTATAAAGCCAGTCATTATTAAAACCTTCAAGTATATATTTAAATGTTGGTTCGGTAATGCTATCGCTAATTAAGTTGTTAAAAACCAGTGTAAATACATTTTGCTTATGGTATAATGATATTTTTTCAGTATCTGAAATTGGTTTTTCCAGTACTATTCGGTTGTTATATTGTTGGCCTGGTTTTACGCTTTTATTGAATAATTGCAAATCCGAAATTACGATGGCTGGTCTGTTAGTTTGACCGCTTGCAGTATCACTCTCATTCGAAATCTCAGGGTTTTCACCGTTTAAACCGGTATGTGTTGCAATATTAGGTAAAACCACACTGTTAATGACAGGGTATTTTAAAAATGATTTCTGTTGGGCTTTAATCGTCAGGTTATTTCCTATAAACATATAGAAAACCACTAATACCCAACTGAAATTTAGGGTAGCAACTGAATTAATAAATCGAAAGCATCCTGACACCTTAATATTTAATTTATTTCATGTTCTTGCGAACATCTTTTTCCAATATTTATAATCAGGGTAGATTTAACCCCGCTGTATTAAAGATAGTCAGAATTTTAAATTAAACCTATATTAAAACAGGATTATCAATCAATAAAATCAATCATGGCTTTCATCACACCGTCTTTGTATTCAGTAACAAGGTCAAATCCTTCTTTGGTGCGGTTAAAACTGAATCTGTGGGTAGGCATCCCGCTTACATCTAATGATTGGTTGGCCAATCCATCCAGGGTATCTTCCAGCGCAGCGTTTTGTCTACGAACATTGACAATGGTTATTTCTTTTCTCCGGCCTGCATCTACCGGTAGTTGCCAATGGCTAAATTCCGGGATACCTATCAACATGAGTTTACCACCCGGTTTTAATACCTCAAATGCATTATACACTGCTTCCTGTTTGCCGCTGCATTCAAATACCACATCCATACCTTCCGGTGCTGCGTTCAGCATTTCTTTTTCAATATCCTTTTCAATCGGATTTCCGGTATAGCTTACATTCAGTTCCCTGGCTTTTGCCAGACGTTCATTTATTTTATCAGTTACATATATTTTTTCAGCATTTTTTGCCCTGGCAGCGATGGCTACGCTCATGCCAATCGGGCCAAAGCCCAGTATCCCGACATTGGATTTTTTCAGGTCTATTGACTGTCGAACAGCATATACCCCAATGGCTAATGGTTCCGATAGGGCAGCCTGATCATAATTTATTTGCCTGGGAACAGGGAAACAGCTTGTTTCAGGCATGACAATATATTCTGATAAGCAACCTTCAGCCTGGCCCGGGCATCCCAGGAACTTTAAATGGCGACAGGTATTAAGTCGTCCCGACTTACATTGATCGCATTCATGGCATGGCATGGCAGGCTCAATGGCAATTGGGTCACCTTTTTTAACACGTGTAACTGCGTTTCCGACTGCTTCAACCACACCTGCTCCCTCATGGCCAACTGTAAAGGGATATTGAACAACCTGGCTGCCTATTTTACCGGATACATAATAGTGTACATCACTACCGCAAATTCCTACAACCTTCATTTTAACAAGTACATCGGTTGGGTTTTTTATAGTTGGTTTGGGAATTTCCTGCATCGTCATTTGTCGAATGCCCGTTAACTTCATTGATTTCATTGCCTGCCTGAATTTAGTTTGTGTTCTGCTGATACAAAAGTACGAGAACGCTTTATATTGTCCAAGCATCCAATGCCATCACTATGGCAGTGAACGAATCCTGATTCCTGCAAAACCACTAATCGGGTTTGCCGGGCCATAAATATAGTTGCTGTCGCGGTCTTTGCCTGAGTCAAAGTCAGATTGATAAGCATTTAATATATTTTGTACCCCGCCAAATATTTCAAGCGCAGAGCTTACTTTTTGGAGGTCGAATGTATAGGATATTTTGGCATTCAATTCAAAAAAGTCTTCTGTTTGCGCAAATTCATCATAACTATCATCTGAATTTGTGGGTGGAACGACATGCAATAATTCCATTGGGCCTGTGTATATCCCACTGATGCTGGCTTTTATTTTTGTGCCGGGCGTGAGTGTAAGCGTGAAATAACCATACTGTTCGGGTGTTCGCAGGTAGTTTTTATGTCCCGGAAGTGATTCGGAGCTGAATACCGGTTCGTCGTATCGGCTTGATTGCAGCGTATATCCAGCCTCCAGTTGAACTTTCCGATCGTAGTTGGTTCTTAATTCAGCGGTTATACCCTGCACTGTTGAATTTGGGCCATTGCGTTTTTCGTAGATCAAACCGAGTGAATCGTTAGCTACTTCTTCCAGCACAAAGGCATCCTGAAGACGAGTGTAAAAGCCTTCGAGCGTAAATCCGTAAATGTAATGTTCCGTTGGCATGTCGTAATTAACGGATGCGCTGTAACTGTCAGAATGCTCCGGAAGCAACTGATTAGCAAGTCGAATGCGTGAAATACCGCCACCGGCAAAAGCAATATGCATATCGGAATCAAAAGCCTGTGGGGCCCTAAAGCCGGTTGACCAGGATGTCCTGAACTGTAAATTTGTGGTTATGTTATAGAGCAACGAAAACCGGGGATTATAAACCATTTTGTCAATGAGATTGTGCTTGTCAACCCGCACGCCTGATAACAATGTTAATTCCCGCAAAACAGACCAGTCGCTTTGTAAAAATATACCGGTATTTTCAGTGGTTTGATCCAGTTCATACTGATAGGCCTCTATTTCATCATATACATCATCATATTTATATTCGATACCCAATGTAAAAAGGTTCACACCACCCACACCCAGAAAATCTATCCATTCATGGTTCACCTGTATGCCGGTTTGGTAGGTGCTGTTTTGGGTTGTGCCATAGGGTGGATTAAAGAAGTGCTCATTGAACTCATAAATATCCGATGTGTCGGGAACGATGCCGGTATAATGCTCCCTGTCAGTGTGCTGGCCGGCGGCATATACGATGAATGCACTTTGATGGTTATTGAAATCCAATTGGTAATCCAAACCACCCATTAATACATTGTGATCGCGTTCTTCTGATTGGAGGGCTTTATGGGCCGGGCTGCCGGTTATTTCACCGCCATAACGGTACTCGTATAAACTGCTTAAGTTTAATTCAAGTTTTTGGTTAGATGAGGGTTTGAGGTAGGCGGTTGCCCCGAATGAATTATTTTTCAATTGTGGCTTTTCAGAAAAATTATCTTTGTTATGATCATATATTTCGCGATCTCTACGGGTTGCAAAAAGGGTTAGTCCGGCCTGACCATCGGTTGATACTACGGATATGTTACCATTTATCATGTTGTCGCCGGCCATACCATTGATCAATGTATGGTTAATTGAAAATGAATAGTTGTTTTCTCCGGGTAATTTGGTGATTACATTCACGGTACCACCAATGGCACTTGATCCGTATAATGATGATCCGCCACCACGTACCACTTCAATTTGACTGATCATGTTGGAGGGTATTTGTTCTAATCCATACAAACCGGTTAAAGGACTGAATACAGGTCGACCATTGATAAGAATTTGGGAATATGAGCCGCCCAAACCATTCATTCGCAGCTGCGTGTAGTTACAGGTCTGGCAATCCGTTTCCACACGCAGACCGGGTTGAAAATTAAGACCTTCTGATAATGTATTGGCCTGGACTGATTCCAGCATTTCGGAATCCGTCACATTCACCATTACCGGTGATTCGGTACGGCGTTTAAAGGTTTTTGTACCGGTTACAACTACCTCATTTAGTGACATCACTTCTTCTTCCAGTATGAAATTCACTTCGACTGAATGATTCTTCTGTACGTTCACTTTTTTTTCAACCGGTTTATAACCCATCATATTGGCCACTATGGTATGCTCACCTTCGGGAAGGTTAATCAACATGTAATGTCCGGTTTTGTCGGTTACTGTCCCTATGGAGGTTCCTTTTACATATACATTCACAAAGGCGAGGTGTTCTCCTTGATTTTGTACATCACCAAATATATTCGCATCTGTTTTTTGAGCATTAACATGTACGGATAAAAACAGCAGTACTATCGAAATGCGTGGTATGGTTTTCATAGTCAAATGTTTAGCATGCTAATAATAATGTTTTGAAAATTTAATTACAAAGTTAAGACAACTTAACTTTACAGTCAAATAAAAACCACAAAAAAATTAGCGTTAATTGCTTACGGGTGAAATAACAAAATCAAACAGTAGAAAACTTTACAGCAAGCGATTAGTTGCTGTTGGTATAGCCTTGTTTAGCGAAAATACAAAAAGACACTACCATACAATCAAACTTTTATAAAGCATACACCCCATAAAAATCCAAATAGACAATTTTAGTCGATTTGAAATGATCTTTATTAACTTCGTTTGCTAACGATAAAATCGCAAAACACAGATAATTAACAAGTTGTGAATTTAATATTTTACTGATAGTCACAATTAAATAACTGACTGGAACACGAATGCTCAGGAAATTTATAAATCAATAGGAGTAGAAATAGATAATCACGAATATAACTGTGATTTATACTTGAAAAATTAGATTCGGAGGACTTCTTTATTGAGTTAATTGCCTATTTTTGAATTTATGGACACTATAACAAGAGATATTAAATCATTGATTCGGGAGAATATCAAAGACATTGATCCCTATGCTGATATAATTCTTTATGGCTCAAGAGCTCGAGGAGATCAGAGATTTAATTCAGACTGGGATATATTAGTGCTTACTGATTATCCGGTTGATTTAAACAAGGAAAGGGAATTTAGAAATCATCTTTATGACTTGGAAATTGAAACAGGAGAACCCTTTTCGATCTTTGTATACTCAAAAGAGGATTGGAATACTAAACAAAGGATATCTCCATTTTATCATAATGTAACAAGTGACGGTATTCAACTATGAGACAAGAGGAAAGAATTGAGTATGG
>JAAAOM010000010.1 GCA_009908855.1 Bacteroidota bacterium | reverse complement strand
ATTATTGTTTTGTATCTATAATACATTTATTGCATCGGCCATTGAGGTGCCATCAAACGCCGAAGCAATTAATGTAACCGATTATGGTGCAAACGGGAACGACACAATTGATGATACAGAAGCAATACAGCAGGCTATTGATGACAACTGGGCCTTTTACGGGGGGCACGAGAACAATTTCAGGTTTTTATACATCCCTGACGGAACTTACATTGTTTCAGGCCAAATATACTGGAAGCGATGGCTGGTTTTCCAGGGCGAAAGCGAATCGGGCACCATCATTAAGCTAAAAGACAACTGTGAAGGCTTTACTGATGCTGGTTCACCAAAGGCCGTTCTCAGGTGCCATAGAAATGTAAACACTTCCTTTTCGAACTATATCCAGGACCTTACCGTGAACACGGGCTCCGGAAACCCGGGAGCTATAGGGGTTAGTTATGGACAGCATAATATGGGGGCCATGCGGAACGTATCTATCACTTCGGAAACGGGTTCGATCATTGGCCTTGACCTGAGCGAGACCGAGTTTGGCCCTGGCCTGGTGAAAGACGTGACCATCGATAATTTCGAAACCGGCATAATGACACCGGCCAACGTATCGCACGCGACCCTTGAGCACATTACAGTTAAAAACTGCGAGCTCGCGCTCAATTGTAACTTTCCCATGTCAATACGCGATCTGGAGGTCATTGATTGTGAACAAGGGATAACCAACACCAATACCCTGTCGCAGCTTGTATTAATTGATGCCACTTTTACAGGAGGTTCTGGCAGTTATAGTGCAATTGAGAATACAAAAAGCATGTACCTGCGCAACATTACTTCCAGTGGTTTCCAATCGGCCCTTGAGGATAGCGGTGAAGTTGTACCGGGAAATACCATAGAGGAAAGGTTGTCAGGTGAGAATATTGATGAGGCCTTGCCCTCGCCCGACGAGCATCTCAAATTACCAGTTGAAGATCCAATCGAGTTTACAGAGGATGCGTCCAACTGGGTATTCGTTGACCCCTCGGCCGATGACGATACCAAGAACATCCAGGATGCCATTGACAGCGGGGCCGAGACCATTTATTTATCTTTCACCGGAGATTATACTATCTCAAGCCCCATTTACGTCCGGGACAGTGTGAAACGAATTCTTGGTTTCAATACCGCTATTAAAGGGAGTTCATCCGATTTTGACAATGGCGAAATTCCCATGATAGTTTTCCAAAACACGGTACCGGTTACGGTAGATTTTTTGCGTTTATCTAATTGGCCGCAGACCCCATCTATCCTTATTGATACCGACCAGCAGGTGTTTTTAAAATCGTCGCGGCCTGGTGATGTAAGAAATTCTTCTAATGCAGAAGGTGGTAAATTATTTATTGAAGATTGTTTCGTAAATATTTTCCTCGACAATCCTCAGAATACATGGGCTCGTCATTTGAACCAGGAAAACAATCCATATTCAAGCGCCGATCTAAGTAGGATATATAATATCAACAGGGGGGGTAACCTGTGGGTATTGGGCCACAAAACCGAGTCGATTGCCACGCACGTGTTAACTACCGAGGCCGGGAAAACCGAAATTCTCGGTGGTTTTTACCGGGACCATTTCCCGAATGATACCATCCCTAATTTCATCACGAAGGATGCATCCATATCCGCTACCTATTTATCCTACTCTTATGATTGTTGCCATAACCGGACCCTGCACGGTGTCGAAATAGTGGGCGGTGATACCAGCGAATACAGGCCCGGTATGGGCACCCAGGCCATTACCCTGTATAGCGGATTTGATACCACAGTTACTATTCCCTCCCCGCCAAGTGACCTGAATGCTGATTCGGCAGGTTTATACCAGGTAGATATTGAATGGACAAATAACGCCACCGGGACAATAGGATTAGTGCTTGAACGCAAGGTGGAAGATGGTTCATTTACCAAAATAGCTACCCTTTATGATAGCACCAGCTATAGCGATACAGGGCTAACTCCCTTAACAAAATATACTTATAGAGTTAAAGCCTTTAACAGGGCTGGGTATTCGGTGTACTCGAACCTGGACAGTACCACCACGCCCATACCTGATAATCCACCTATAGCACCCGACAGCCTGATGGTTTCAGAAACTTCAAGCAGCTTTATCTTGCTGAATTGGAACGATAATGCTGAATTTGAAGACAGCGTGATGGTAGAAGGTAAGCCAACGGACAGCGCGGAATACAATCTAATTGCCACCCTGGGAAGAAACGCGACAAGTTACAGGGATTTAGGACTTTCTCCTAACACGTCATATACCTATAGGGTACGGGCCTGGAACCTGGCCGGGTATTCAGATTATACCCAGGAGGTTACTGCTGAAACAGACTCCGCGCTAACCGGTTGGGAAGCCCTGGATATAAATTCAGATGGTGGCGCCACCACCCAAAACGGAGGAGTTATGAGTATTACTGGCGAAGGCTGGGACATATGGGGGGGCAATGATGCTTTCAGGTACGTGTACACGAAAAGAAAAAACAATTACATTGAAATATTCGCCCGGGTCCTGAGCGTCCAAAACACCCATGAATGGGCAAAGGCTGGCGTAATGATACGTCAATCGACGGCCAAAAACGCTAAATTCGCTCACATGTGCATTACACCGGAAAATGGAACCTCCTTTCAGCACCGGCCCTGGACCGGCGCTAACGCCGATGACATAACCCCGGAAGATGGTGCAGAAGCTCCCTACTGGCTTAGACTTGTTAAACAGGGAAATACTTACACCGGGTATACATCAACTGAGGGCCAGGAGTGGACAGAAATAGGAAGCGTTGATTTAAACATGACCGATTCACTTCACGTGGGAATGGCCGTGACCAGCCATAGCGGCGGTGATTTCTGTACAGCTGAATTCGATAATATCACCATCATAGCCTCCGGTATACCAGTGCCCGCGAAACCTGGGATAAACGCTGAAGCCGTTTCACCCACGCGGGTTGACCTTAGCTTTTCTGATAATTCAGATAATGAAGAAGGGTTTATCCTGCAAAGAAAAACGGATGGAAATGAATTTATGACCATTGATACCCTGGGTATGGACACAATTGATTATAGCGATACCGGACTGGATCCGCTTACAATGTATTCATACAGAGTAGCAGCATACAACGAAACCGGTAACTCCAATTGGTCATCCACGGTTACTCCACCGCTTTACGTTCCTGAAATACCCGATGGTATTATGGCAGAAGCAGTATCAACAAGCCAGATAAACCTGAGTTGGAATGACAGTTCGGAATATGAAAACGGTTTCATTATTAGACAAAGTAAAGAAAGTGATCCTTATGAAATTATTGATACTACCAGTGCTAATACTACCAGTTATCAGGTTACCGGGCTGGATGCAGGCACACGATATTCATTCATGGTTCGGGCATCCAGTTTATCCGGGCCATCAGATTGGTCGGAAGAAGTGTCTGATACTACAATCGACGTGTTACCGGAAGCACCGGATGGCTTAACAGGTATGGTGGTTTCATTAAATCAGATAGACCTGCAATGGAACGATAATTCAGATAATGAAGATGGCTTTATTATACAACGTAAAACGGGCGATGGTGCCTTTGCAACCATCGATACTGTTGAGGCAGGGGCAACAACTTACAGCGACACGGATGTACAAGCTTCGCGAAGCTATACCTACAGGCTGTCCTCTTATAACCCGGTTGGCCATTCTGCCTGGACAGAAGAATTCCAGGCCACTACCTTGCCCACGGTTCCTGATGCCCCGGGCGGGCTAATGGCTGACTCGGCAGGCTCAAACCATGTTGACCTGAGCTGGAATGATAATTCAGACAACGAGGAGGGCTTTATCTTGCAACGTAAAGAAGGCAACACTACTTTTTCTACCATTGACAGCTTGGATGCAGGCATGACCAGTTATAGCGATACCGGTCTGGCAGCTTCACAGGATTATTCATACCGTGTAATGGCTTACAATATCTCAGGAAATTCATCCTGGTCAAACGAGCTTGCGGTAACTACTTTAATGCAGACCGATATTCTGACGGGTAAACCTGAAAGCATGATAAAAATTTTCCCAAATCCCCTGAATAGCGAAGTTTTAACAATTAATCTGCCGTATCATACCGGTAAAACTAATATCATAATTCGTGATATGAATAACCGATTGGTATATCAATCCACGAATAACAATAACCTGGTTAAAATTCAGTCAAACCAGTTCAGGGTAAGTGGTATGTATATTATTTCAATAATAGCTGATAATTTTATAATCCATAAAAAATTAATTATTCATTAAAATTTTGTAATTGATAATGACTTTAAGAAATATATGTTGCCATGTAATTTATTTGCTGGTAATAATTATTCTGATTACTGTCTCGTGTAGCAGGGAAAAGGTTACCAGGGTAGTTACATATCCTGCTCCGACCGGCAAGGGTGCATTACCCTTGTCTTCGGAGTTTAAGGTAACGGCAAACAATAAACTTGTTGATGTTTACCAGGTAAAGGTATTGAAACCTCATACATGGGCTGGTGGATGGGAAAAACAGGAGTATGAAATGGCATCCGTTGCCTATTTCGATTTTGAAGGGGAAATTCATATAAAAATACAGGCTTCTGAGAAGGTAAATACGTTTAAAATCCGTCCGTTAAGACATAATTTAGAAGCGCATGTTGCGGACTCGACTATTGAGTTCAGTCTGGATGAACCCTGTAACCTATCAATCGAAATCAATGGCAATATAACCAATAACTTGCAACTGTTTACAAACCCGATCGAAAAAAATCCCGTTAAACCAAATAAATCAGGTGTGCGGTATTTTGGCCCCGGCATTCATTTTCCATCTGATGATGGAATACCCGGGGCCATTAAATTACAGAGCAATGAAACCATCTATATTGCGGGGGGAGCCATTGTTCATGGAATGATACAAACCCCTTTTCACGATTCGGTCCAAAATGTTAAAATTCTGGGTCGTGGCATCCTCTTGGGTGAAAGCGACACAGCCCGAAAAAGCGGACAGGTGAAAATTGGATTTAATGCACGGGATATAGAGATAAAAGATATCCTTTTAATCGATAGTTACGGTTGGGTACTATCAATTTACTGGTGCCATAACGTGCTTATTGATAATGTTAAAATTATGGCCTACAGGCCTAATAGTGATGGCATCGATATTACCAGTAGCAGTAATGTAACTGTGAAGAATTGTTACATACGTGCGGCAGACGATAACCTGGTGGTAATTAATGTGCAGTATGATACCTCCCTGACCAATTTCTATGGCTACCAGGAAGGCTATTATGATCATTATGGGAAAATATTCATGGATACCGAACATCAGGCTTATAAGCGGAATACGAAAAACGTAAAATTTTCAGATTGTGTGTTATGGCAGGATCGCGATAACCCGGATGCCATCCACTTGGGTTGGTCGATGCGCGGACCGCAGATAAGCGATGTCCTGTTTCAGGATATTGACATTATACATACCAGGGGTGGCCCCAATACAACCCAATTGGATATTGATCCCAGCTGGTGGGGAGATTCTAATACGGTCATTAAAAATATTAAGTTCAAAAATATCTATATGGAAGATGCCCATGGAGGCAATATCATCCATGTACGCGCTGATCCGGGGACCATTGACAGTGTGTATTTTAATAACATATACCTGATAGGAGGTGAATTCAGCAAATCCACCATTTTTAAGAAAGATGAATTTGGATTCGCATCCATTAAAAATATTTCCATTGAGAACTATCAGGCTTTTAACAAACAGCTTAATACAATTGAAGAAGCAAAAATTCAGCTTATTGATGTGGATAGTGCAGTAGTTTCAATCAAATGAAACCAGGAAGATTAAAATAATAATTAATTTAACACAAACTGCCCCGATTCTCCGGGGTTAATGATTGTTATAATTGTGCGGTTCCCTGTCCGCCGACAGGCAGGCATCAGACCATTTAATAAAATAATCGGATGAAAAAAATACAATTTACATGTTTAGCGGCATTTGTTTTTCTGGCAACATCTTGTGTAGATTCCCATATCTATGCCCAGTCATATCCCGACAGTGATTATGTGATTGTCAGGAATGGCCATCTTACATTAGATGGTGAACGGATAAGGTTTTGGGGTTATATTGGTACACTTGATCCGCCCCCTTTTAAGGGCAAAAAATTTTCAGAAATTAATGACCCCGATGAAAAAAAGGCTGCCTGCGAACTGGCTAAAAGAAAAATAGATTTGCAGGTACAACGTATGGTTGATATGGGTTTTAACCTGGTTCGTTATTGGGCTGGTAATTGGGGGCATTTCAGCAACAACTATCAACCCGGTGATAATTCATATAGCGATTTTCTTGCTTATTCACTTAATAAGATGGATAAGCATGGTCTGAAAATATGGTGGGCCTCTGCCGCGGAAATCGGGCAAATTCAACCAGAGGATGTTAAAATTATTGACGATCCGGCCACAGCAAAGGCCTGGGAGGATGCAATCAGAGAAATCTATCAGCTGGAAGGTAAAAACAGTAAGAAACTGGGATTAGCGCGTGGCAACCTGGCGGTAGCCTGGGACCCGCGATTAACTGAGTTGGCTGTGAGAAGAATGGAACTAAACACCCAATTCAGAAACAAATACAAAAACGGCTTAAAAATGGCTGATGATCCACAGGTGGTTGTTTGGGAACTCATTAACGAAGAATGGTGGTTTAGCAAAATGATCGGAGGTAAGTGGCAGGAATTACCGGAATTTTTTCAGGAGCAACTATTGGAAAAATGGCACGATTATCTGTTGGATAAGTACGAAAATAACCAAAACATTATAAACGCATGGGGTTTTCTGTTACCCGGAGAAAATCTTATGGAAAAATCAATCATGCTCGCCCCCATGCGAAATAGCACCAAACCCATAATAATGAATGATGTAAATCCGATCGCCCTTGAATCACTCACAGGAATTAAACAAGAATACAGCCGTGAGGATTTTACAGCTCAGCGGGCCGCGGATGTCATTGAGTTTTTTATGGATACCTGGCTGCGATATAAAAATATACGGGCTGAGGCGTTGAAAAATTCCGGGAAAAGTTGCAGGCTTTCACCGCTGGTTTGGGATACAGGCGCGGGTTTTGAAATACAGTCCCAATACCTGCATCAACAAGCTGATGCCGTTACCATGTGCACCTATGTAAAAGGGATGCACCATGATAAAAACCATGACCGTTACCCATTTAACAGTGGCCTGGAAGAGTTGCCCCGATTATCGTGGGACGTACCCTGGGTTGAGCATGCCAAATCACCCGGTAAACCTTTTTTCGCTTACGAAACACAGATCGGGAATCGTACCAAATATCGGGCCGAATATCCTATGCGAATCGTATCTTTGGCATCCGTTAACGATTGGGATATAATCAATTGGCACGATTTCGGAGAGATGGGAGACCCTCGGGATGAAAAACCTTATGATGGAAGGATTGAAGTAGTGAATGCCCTGAGTCTTCATTACGGTTCCGATGAGGTGCAGGTATCACAAATGTATGCAGCAGGGGAGGCATTTAAAAATTTTGCGCTGAAGCCGGTACAGGACCCCACGCTTTTCATTTTTGGCAAGCAATATTTATACCATCCCGAAAGCATGGATTATGGAGGTTCCTATGGAGATATTGGAAAAAGTATGATGCCTACATCATTTGCGTATGGCTGCAATGTCTATATAGATACCAGCTTATCGTCCAATCCCGATCATCCGGTATTCGACGGGAAAGAGGAATTATATCAGGAATTCATTCAAAAGGGCTACCTGGTTAAAGGTAAAACTTATAAACCCAGGGTGTACGAACCAAATCCCATACAACCAACCAACGAAATTGAATACAATTGGCAAAAAGGGCATTTGCTGTTCGATTCCCCTAAAATTGCAGCTTATACCGGTTTTATGGCAAAGTATGGTACTGAAATAGTATTTGACAACGGGACCATCCTGTCTGATGTCAGCATTCAAAATCCACAAGAAATGCCTTATCCGGTTACCGGGGATGAAAAATATATCTCATTTATACTTACCAGCAAAGACGGTAAAAAATTGGAAAATACCAATGAAGCCATTATTTCACTGGTAAGTACCAGTTTTAACAGTGGGTATACGCTTGATGAAAGGAGTGATGCAAATGAATTTGTAGGCCCAGGTGTGACAAACAGAGGTTCAACACCGGTTCTTGTAGCCCGTGTTGGAGCTACCATTAGCAATAATGCCCTTAACGGTATGCAATATACCTTTCGGGATTGGCACATGAAGGCTTTACAATCAGGTGTTATCCAAAATGGAAAACTGGTAATTCCTGCAGAAGAGCCAATTTATATTATTGAATTGAAGCGGGAATAATAAACGAAAAACTTATAAAACAATAAAATGAAATGTCAATTAAAAATTGCAATCACTTTCTTTTTTCTGGGTTCAGGATTTTTAAGCCTGCATGCCCAGAAAGCAATGCCTGCAGCAGGTGGTCATGCAACTGGCAACAGTGGTTCGGCGAGTTATTCAGTAGGGCAGTGTGTTTACCAAACCTTTACCGGGCCAAAGTATTGGCTAGCAGAAGGCATACAACAACCCTATGAAATCTCGGTGATATCTTCAGTTGAGGATAATTTGATACCCCCTTCTTCCATTTCGGCTTATCCAAACCCGGTAACGGAACAGCTCATTCTTGAAGTAGGGTACCCTGAATCTCCAACTTTAACCGTTCAATTATTTGATATACATGGAACGCTTTTACAAAGTGAAAATATAACGGGTTCCCGCGCGAGGGTTCCCATGGCCAAGCTTGCAGCGGGAACGTATTTCGTGAAAGTGGTAAAGGATGGAAGCATCAATTCAAAGCAAAAGGTAAAAACATTCAAAATTTTGAAAAAATGAAACAAAAATTGAAATCCATTTTGGTACTGCTAAGCTGTACCATTTCCCTGACGGCTCTTTGGGCACAGAGCCCGGATAAAATGAGCTATCAGGCAGTAATAAGGGATGCAAATAATAAGCTGCTTGCAAATCAGGAAATCGGGATGCAGATAAGTATTTTACAAGGGTCGGCAGCTGGAGACCCTGTATACATTGAAACCCAAACGCCTGCTACCAATGCCAACGGGTTGGTAACGGTTGAAATAGGCACGGGAACCACAACGGATGACTTTTCAGCCATCGATTGGACAGACGGGCCCTATTATCTCAAGACAGAAACCGACCCTACAGGCGGAACGAGCTACACCATCACGGGAACAAGCCAGTTATTGAGCGTGCCTTACGCGTTACACGCGAAAACGGCAGGGCATGTGCCTGAAACCGACCCTGTTTATGGTTCGTCGGTAGCAGCAGGTATAGCAGTTGCAGATACGGCCAATTGGAACAACAAAATTGATCGGGGCAGCGAAACCCAAAATCTCGCCGATGTTATTGCTGTTAATGATTCTGCAAATGCACAAATAAAAAATATCAACGACCCTACCGAAGCCCAGGATGCCGCTACCAAGGCATACGTGGACAGGTTGGAAGAACGGGTTTTTCAATTGGAAGTCGCGAATGGCATGGCCAAACTTGCTGACATAGAAGGAAATGAATACAATATAACAATAATAGGCGGACAAGTATGGATGACAGAAAACCTGAGGACTACCAAATACAACGATGGTACCGAAATACCATTATATGAATCACACGGCGTATGGAGCAATTTAAGCTCGGATGGTTTTTGCTGGTATGAAAATGACAGTGCCGCGTATGCCCAAACATATGGCGCCCTGTACAACTGGTACACGATAGAAACAGGTAAACTGTGCCCCACTGGCTGGCATGTGCCCACGGACAATGATTGGAAAGAACTTGAAATGACCCTGGGTATGTCTTCAGGTGAAGCTGATAATGATGGGATGCGGGGCACCAATGAAGGCAGCAAACTTTCCGGGTTTACAGGTTTATGGGCTGACGGGGCATTGGAAAGCAATGCAGAATTTGGCAGCACGGGTTTTCATGCCATTCCGGGGGGGTACCACCCCACTATTTACAGTGGAGATTATTTCAACCTTGGAGCTTACGGGTATTGGTGGTCAGCTACCGAGAGCGACACCGGCATGGCATGGTCCCGGTTCATTTTTTATTTTAGTAGTGCCATGGGCAGGAACACCGATATAAAAAACTTTGGGTTTTCTGTGCGGTGCGTCAAGGATTAACAATGAAAAACAATGACAAAATCAGTTAAATAATTTAAATTACAATCTAATGAAAAAGAAAGTATCAGTTTTTGTAAAGGGTGTATTTATTATTCTCATTATGAGTAATAGTTTAAATCTTTTTTCACAAAATAATTTTAACTCAACTCCACCAATGGGCTGGGAACCCTGGAATATTGACCATTGTGGTAATTCATATCAATGGGACAACACATTCCATAAAGAACTTGCTGATTATTTTGTTAGTTCTGGTTTGCGAGACTTAGGTTATACCTATTTAACTATTGAATGTAATGCCCATTATCGGGATGATAATGGCGTATTGCAGGCAGACTCTTTGACGTTTCCCAATGGATTTAAACCAGTAGTAGATTACATACACGAACGTGGATTAAAAGTACGTAATTATCTTGATGCTGGTCGAGGTGTTTGTTGTTGTATTGATACCGGTTCGTATTCATATTATTATGAAGATGCACAACGATTGGTTGACTGGGGTTTCGACGGTGTAAAAATTGACTGGTGCGGTGGTAATGAAATGAACCTCGATCCTGAAACTCAATTCAAAGAATTTAAGAGGGCATTTGATAAAACTGGTAACAACACATTTAATATTGAAATTTGTTGCTGGGGCGTGGGAGATCCATGGCTCTGGGGACGAGATGCAGGACATATGTGGCGCACTAGTGGAGATATTGACCTTATTTTTGGGGGTGAGTTTCTGGGTGGAAAATGGGAAGCACTGCTACGTAACATTGATGAAAATCGTCATCCAAATCCAAAGTATGTTGGCCCCGGTAAGGGTTGGAATTATGCCGATATGCTTGTGGTAGGTTTACCAGGAGGTTTGACCGAAAGAGAAGAACGGACACAATTTTCTATGTGGTCGATCATGGCTTCACCATTGATTTTAGGAAATGATGTTTTTAATATGTCAGAACATACTAAAAATACGATTATGAATAAAGAAATAATTGCGATAAACCAGGATAAACTTGGAATCCAGGGTCGTGTAGTAAAGGAAAATAAAAACGGATTGTTACAAGTTTGGTCTAAACCGCTTAACGATGGTTCGGTTGCTGTTGCACTTTTTAACCGGAGTGATAACGATGATAAAATAACTGTAAACTTTGGTAATATCAAAATGCCAACAAAATGCAAAGTGCGTGATATCTGGAACGATAAAAATTTTGCGAATGTTAAAAATTCTTTTAGTTCTAAAGTAAAAGCACACGAGACGATAATATTGAAGATAAGCCCAACTAATTAGTGGGCAAAATACTCGTATTATCCTTTTCAAATAGATTTAATACCTCATATCAAAAATATGGAGTCAATGACTCGTTAGAAAGAATGAAGTAAAATAAAATTAATTGTTTAAGTATACCTTATAATTCTGATTTACAATGACACACAGAGAAAGAGTTATTCGTGCTTTAAATCATTTAGAAACCGACAGGCCTCCCTTTCAGGCGACCTTTGTACCCGAATTTGCTGATAGATTGAGAAAAGAATATAATTTATCTCCCAAACGCACAGACCCACATCATAGAGATTGGTATGGTTATGATCTTGAAGTATTGACAGGCCAGGATGCTTTGCAAGCTGGTGTAGGATGGTTTACAAATTACTACCTCAAGGATGAACCTTATACCGATGAATGGAATGTGCAATGGAATGTTGAAAAGTATCAAACATCATTTGGGACTGGTTTTAATACAAACATTGGTAAGAATCCATTGAAAGATGATGATAAGGCTGCTTTGAATTTTAAAGCGCCGAATCCTAATAAGAAATCATTATATACTCATCTTGATAGGTTACTAAAGGAATACCAGCAAGAATATTATATTATAGGACGTGTACATTGTACTATATTTGAATCAGCATGGGCACTAAGAGGTTTAGATTCCTTGATGATGGATTTTTACATTAATCCGGAAATAGCAAATCATTTGCTTAACGAAACAAGTAATTATCACTTAGAAGTTGCCAAAAATATGGCAAGAATGGGGGTTGACATGATTTGGTTAGGCGATGATATGGGAGCACAATCATCTTTATTGATTGACCCTGAACTTTGGAGGGAATTTTTCAAGCCTCGTCTGGTAAAAATAATTAAGGAATTAAAAGAAATAAAACCGGATGTAAGAATTGCTTACCATTCCGATGGAAATATCTACGATATTATACCTGATCTTGTCGACATAGGCATTGATATATTAAACCCCATTCAAATCGATTGTATGGATCCTGAAATACTTAATGAAAAATATGGGGAAAAACTATGCTTTTTTGGTGGATTATCCGTACAATCTACTTTGCCTTTTGGAAGTACACATGATATCCGGGAAGAATACAGCAGGTTAAAAAAATCACTTGGAAAGAATGGTGGATGGATCTGTGCTCCCACTCATCATCTTCAGTTGGATACACCGATAGAAAATTTTTTTGCTTTATTGAAAGAGATAGGAATTGAAGATAAAAGAAAATAATGTACGAAATATTTTAGTGCTGTGGGCAGGGACAATGATAAAAAAAAACTTTGGGTTTTCAGCGCGGTGCCTGCCCTTAACAATGAAAAACAATGACAAAATCAGTTAAATAATCTCTTAATAAAAATGAGGACACCAAAATATTGTAAATCCTTTTCCAATAAATCAATATGGGTGCTTTTTGGGGCTTCCATGCTTTTTATGTCGGCCGGTACCAGAAATTCCCTCAATGCCCAGGACAAGTATGCCAACATTGGGGTTAAACAATATAATACAAGGGAACATTTGCTGGAAGAAAAAGTACCACTGCCACTTGAAAAATTATTTCTGCCGACAGGCCATGAACCTTCAGCCGCTTTCCGGGAAACAGAAAAGATGGATACGGATGCGGAACTGGAACAGGAATTGGAGCGTATGCGCGAGAAGTACAAGCCTTTCACGCGCAAGCTCGCACCTGATGTTCCCAGGCCTCGAAAGAAATGGCCGTTAGAAACTTTCCAATGGCGCGTTGCCGGGATTAATCCCTCGAATTTTCATAATGTTTTGGAAGGCAAAGGCCAGTGGAAAGAAGTCAATATCCCGCACTACGGCCCCCCTCTTGGCAGGGCCACCACGTATTATTATAAAGCCATTGATATTACTGAAGATATGTTATCAGATGGTTCGTTGTACCTTTGTTTTAAAGGGGTGGATTATAAAGCAGAAATATATCTTAATGGTATTTTTGTTGGGCAACACGAGGGGTTTTTTGCCCCCTTCGAGTTTGATATTTCCGGATTGGCCAAAAAGGGCGAGAACAAGCTTCTCGTGAAAGTTGAGAATGACATCACTACAACAGGTGGGGAAAATGATAAAGGGCAAAAAGTGATCGGCGATAAAATTTATGCTGCTACAGGCCCGGGATATGACGAACCCACCAAAGGTTGGCATCACTGCCCGGCTGCCATGGGCATTTACCAGGATTGTTATATGGAATCACGGGCGAAGATACATGTGAATGACCTGTTTGTAAAACCCCTCGTGCAAGATAGCGCCATCGAGGCCTGGATTGAAATCAACAACCGTTTGCCTTACAATGAAAAGATTAAACTTAACATCAGCATGTATGGCCAGAATTTTAAAAAAGTTATTCACGATGACCTTGAATATATCCCAAAAACCACCATTGTTCCGGGTATTGGCGATTTAGACAAGCCTACCGACAATCAATCAGTCCATTTGCCCATGATGGGAGGGTATGTAAATTATCTAAAGCTTACCCTGACGGTACCCGAATTCAGGTTGTGGTCACCCACGGCACCCTGGTTATATGAATTACAGGTAAAGGTAATAGACAAAAACGGGGAGCTACTGGATGTCCAAAGACAGGAATTCGGTATGCGCTCCTTTTCAATGGACACGGTTAACATACCCAGGGGCCGTTTGTATTTAAACGGCAAACCCATAAGGTTGCGTGGCGCCAACACCCAGGGCCATCTACAAAATTGCGCGATAAACAAGGACTGGGACCAATTGAGGGATGATATCCTATTGGCAAAAATCGCGAACATGAATTACCTGCGCATAACCCAGCGCCCGGTGCAGGATGAAATCTACTCATACTGCGATATGCTTGGGTTAATGAACCAGGCAGATTTGCCCCTGTTCGGTACGCTTAGCAGGAACCAGTTTAGCGAACTGGTAAAGCAGGCAGGTGAAATGGAACGCCTTGTCCGTTCACATCCCAGCACCATCATGGTCACCTACATCAACGAGAGGTTTCCCAACGGAGAAGGTTTTCCGCAAAGAAGTTTCTCAACCCCAATGGAATATAAAAAGGTTTTTGATGCCCTGAACCAAGCCGTGCATTTACAAAACCCGGACAGGATTATTAAACCCGTTGACGGGGATTATGATCCGCCCGCGCAAGGCCTGCCCGATAACCACTGCTATAACATGTGGTACAATGGCCATGGCCTGGAAGTCGGGAAAATGCATAAAGGCTATTGGCAACCTGTAAAACCCGGGTGGTATTATGGTTGTGGTGAATTTGGGGCGGAAGGCCTTGACAGGGTGGGAGTGATGAAAAAATACTACCCGGACGAATGGCTGCCAAAAAACAAAGAAGAAGAAAAACAATGGACACCAAACCAAATATCCATGTGCCAGACAGGGCGTTTTCATTACATGTGGTTTAATACCCAATACAGTCTCCAGGAATGGTCAGAAGAAAGCCAGGAATACCAGGCAATGGCATTGAAGACTATGGCCGAAGCATTTAGAAGGGACTCCCGTATGGTTTCTTTCGCCGTGCACCTTTTTATTGATGCCTGGCCAGGAGGGTGGATGAAAGCCATCATGGACGTTGACCGGCAACCGAAAAAAGCGTATTTTGCTTACCGCGATGCCTTAAAACCCCTCATGGTAAACCTTCGCTCCGACAGGGATAAATATTTCATTACAGACACGATAAAAGCCGAAGCCTGGATATGCAACGATTTGATTGAAGCCCCGGAGGGCTGCCAGTTACACTACCAGTTTGAACAAGACGGGCAGATCGTTTTCGCGAACAAAACGAAGGCTCTGATACCTTCCTGCAGCTCGAAATTCAACGGTTTTCTACAGTTTGCAGCGCCTGATGTTGAAAAACGCACCTCTTGTTCCCTCCGGTTATCGTTGTTTGATGAAAAGGGAGAGGTAATGGATCAGGCGGAATTGCCCATCGAAGTGTTCCCCGAAACGGAAGAAATACACCAAAATATATATGTTCCGGTCAATCAATCAGGTAAGGCCTATTCATTGGCCAGGGATGCCGGGGGTAATATGACCAGTGATATAAACCAGGCTGAGATCATCCTCTTTGACAAATTCGCAGATTACAAACAAGATTCTGCCAGGATAAACCAACTCGTGAAAAAGGGGGCTAAGCTAATATTTCTCCAACTCCCCGAAGGAAAATATGTAATTAACCAGGATGAAGTTAACATATCCAATACCACCATGGGCGAGTATTATTTTGTCTCGCCCGAAAGTGGCCATGAGCTTACAAGACCATTTCAACCGTATGATTTCAGGTTCTGGTATGATAAATCAAAAGGCTATATTGCACCTATCTTGAGCGCCTACTTTAAAGGTGAAGGGTGGGAACCGGTATTAAGCAGTGGTTCAACCGGGTGGACAAGCAAAAGTGAAAAAATGATCGCGGTAGGAAAAAAATCACATGGAAAAGGGGCTTTTTACCTGTCCCAAATTGATTTATCCGGACGGGTAAACGAAAATCCAACAGCTAAAATATTTTTTATCAATTTATTAACAAAGTAAAGAAGGCAACAAGTCTAACAAATACAAGAATGTAATTACATGAAATCAATTCATTCAGGGATAGCCAGTACCTTTTCAGTTTGCTTTATGGTCTGCATGTCAATTTCTTATGTACATGCACAATTCCGGAATGAAAACGCCGGGAAAAATATCGCCAAAGACGCGCGCGCCTCCTCTCAAGGTGAATCCGTAGCAGGATTCCAAAAAAACACCCGGCCATGTGCCCAGTGGTTCCCGCGGGCCGGGCTGGGCCTGTTCATTCACTGGAGCATACACAGCCTTGCCGGTATCCAGCCCTCCTGGGCAATGATCAAAGACTACCCCTACGTGGATAACCGGGATTATGATACGCCGGAAAAATATTACAAGCTGGCACCCCAATTTAACCCCAAAAATTATGATCCCGACAAATGGATGAAAGCAGCGGCCGGGGCAGGATTTACTTATGTGGTACTAACCACCAAACATCATGACGGTTATTGCCTCTGGCCTTCGGAATATGGCAGGTATTCCACCCGGACTTTCATGAATGGCAGGGATTTATTAAAGTCTTACGTGGATGCCTGCAGAAAGTACAACCTAAATGTTGGTTTCTATTTTTCTCCACGTGATTGGTCATATCCGAATTACCCGATGAATTATGTTAGCTTTAACCATAATAACAGAGGCCGGGATGATTTAATCCCTGAAAATATTAAAAATGAACAGGCCTACGATGCCTTTTACCAGTATACCAAAGGTCAATTGGAGGAATTACTAACCAACTATGGCACCATTGATATTCTCTGGTTTGATGGAATCCGTTGGCCGGGTGTGGATAACCTCCGTACCGGTGAAACCATTGAGTGGGTCAGAACCTTGCAACCCGGCATTATTATAAACGAAAGATGGGGTAAAAAGTACGGCGATTTTTACACCGAAGAATGGGTAATGCCTGAAGCTCCTCCGCCTTATGAATGGTGGGAGTATACCATATCCTGGAAAGGGCACTGGGGATACAGCCCGCATTTACCTTATCAGTTTAACAATAATCAAATTATCGAAAGACTGGTTGATGTCAGAAAATGGGGTGGCAATTTCTTACTGAATTTTGGTCCGGCACCTGATGGAACAATGCCTGATGAGTTTTATCAAAGGCTCGATTCACTGGAGAACTGGATGCGCAAGCACAAGAAATCGGTCATCCATACCAGTCCGTTATTATTTCCCGGCAATTGCAATAAACCCGCCACCAGGAACAACCGGGAATGGTTTGTTTTTCTGATGCCGGAGGATGACGGACGCGTTGAAATACAGCAGGTAAGTGAACCCGCAAAAATATAGTTGCTTAACGATCAACAACCTATTCCGTTTACTTATGAGAATAACCAGGTATCATTTACACTTGATCAGGACAGAAGGAAAGGGGAAGTTCAGGTGGCCGCCATTGATTGGCATGCTGATTAATGAAGTTAACAGACACGTAATAATGTTTATCAATTTTAATACAATATACCGACCATTCTGCTTTATAGTTTTATTATTTTGTATAATACCAAGTGAAGTTAGTTCGATGATTGAAAAAATAAATTACCGGGGATGGACGGAATGTTATAAGATTTATAACGAAACAACCGAAATAATTGTTGTAGCAGAAAGCGGGGGCAGAATTATGTCTTACTCCCTGCACGGCAAAAATATCATATATGAAAATCGGGCACTGGATGGGTTAACACTAAAAACCTATAAACAACAGCAAGTGGATCCCGATGGCGGGCGCTTTGATTGGGGGCCGGAGAAAAAGACCCGGAACATCCACGATAAAACCTGGATGGGGGATTATACAGCCGAGATTGTTGATAAATATACCCTGCGGATCACCAGTCCTGATGATGAGGCGCTTGGCATACGAACAATAAGGGAATTTTCGCTTGATAGTGCTTCGAGTTATGTAGCCGTTAAAAACACGATGGTTAATATAAGCGAGGAAATAACAGATTGGTTTTATTGGAGCCGCACACTGGTTAAAAAAGGCGGTACCATAGTTCTGCCTTTAAATGACAATAGCCGGTTCCCGCATGGATGGGGTAAATACATCTGGGGAGACAAAGCGTATATCGAATTCCAACATCCGGAAGATGATCAATTATCCGTTAAAAACAATACAATTGTTTATGAAGCACAATCGGGCAGTGGTATAAAAATAGGAACGGATTCCGACAAAGGCTGGATGGCATATCTTCGTGATGATCTGTTGTTCGTGAAGAAATATCCTCACTTCCCCAATGAAAAATATTCGGAAGATTCGAGTCTTACCAGTATTTTCTATATCGGTGATCATTTTGTTGAACTCGAACCACTTAGCCCGCAGGCAATTTTACAACCAGGTGAATCATATTCATTTACCGAACATTGGTGGATATTTCAGTTTCAGTGTAAGAATAAGGAAATTACAATATCGGAGATAAAAAAATATATTCATGAAAAAGTCAAGAATAATATTATGGATTCAAATTAAAAAAGTTAATATATGAGTAAACTTTTTAAAATATCAGTGCTATTTATTTTTTTGATCACTTTACAGTTAGAAGCACAGTATCAGAAAAGAGCGCATTTTAATGCGAAGTTTGAACCTGATAGTCAGGTGATACATTGTGTCGGACAAAGTGATGAACTAGCTTTTGCCAGCTATACAGAAATAATGACTCCGTCAAGGCATCCAAAATTATATATGGATTATACCGGAGCCAAGAATTCATCTGAAGAAATGATACATGAAGTTGCTAATTATTATGAAATTATAAAAAACTATCCACCAGATGTTGGTTTACAAATAGGCTTGAGCATGACCAATGGTGGGGAGGCTTATACAGATGATATAATTGAAGGTATTCATGACTCTGGCTTGGTTACATTTGCCAAAGAATTGGATAATCTAAACCGTGAAATATTTGTACGTATTGGATATGAAGCCAACGGTTTCTGGAATGGTTATAACCCAGGTTCTTATAAAACGGCTTTTCAGCATGTAAGCGAAATTTTAAGAGCCTACTCCAATCATATTGCCATAGTTTGGTGTGTACATCCGGTTGATGACATTACAACGATAATGAGTTATTACCCGGGTGAGGATTTTGTTGATTGGTGGTCCATTGATATTTTTGAGTCGTTTTATTTTAACAGTAGCAGTACGCATGATTTTCTTGACGAGGCTGAGTTACATGGTTTTCCGGTTTTGATTGGTGAAGCAACACCGATGGAATCGCACGTGGGAGATGGACAAGCCGACTGGGATGCTTGGTTTGAAGGTTTCTTTGATTTAATCAAAAATGAACCTGTTATTAAAGGATTTAGTTATATCAATCGGGAATGGACTTATATTGGGGGACAGCCAAGCTGGGGAAATACCAGGATACAGGATGACTCAGTAATTGCATGTAATTATCGACAGGTAATGGACAATGGACTTTTTCTTCATGCCAATGCGGGTGTTTCTAATAACATTTTAACGGTGGCTGCAGCAGAGGATACTTATGTAATGAGCGAATTCCCAAATAAAACTTTCGGAAACAATGATACTATGATTGTAAAAAATTCTGCTACAGATACAATCATAAGCTATGTAAAATTTGATTTAAGTGAATTACAGCTTGGAGAGATATCATTGGTTAGAGCATATTTTCTTGCCAAAAATAACACAGACAGCGACGTACCGGTTCATATACATATGGCAGAAAACAACTGGAATGAAGACAGCTTGAATTGGAATAATAAGGTG
>JAAAOM010000056.1 GCA_009908855.1 Bacteroidota bacterium | reverse complement strand
CTTCTATTAATTCACAACAATATGAATTGATTCAGTGTGAGTTGGCGTTTGAGTTTTGAGGGAATTAGTTTTGCGTTTGATGCTCGAAACTCGCACTCAAACTCAAAACTAATTAGTGGTGCCACCTGGAATCGAACCAGGGACACACGGATTTTCAGTCCGTTGCTCTACCAACTGAGCTATGGCACCTTTTTTACCCCGACACCGGCATTTTTAATCACTTAATTGTTCCTGGTGTACCTTTGTCGTCCCTGATATAAGGGGGATTAATACTAATCCGGGCTATAATTGCGGTGCAAATCTAAACAAAAAAATTCTGTTTCAAAATTAAAACGGACTATTCTTTTCTTCTTTTCTACTCATGAAAGTGCTTTTACATTCATTCATAACATTTTCCTATAACATTCATAATTTCACTTTTCATGTTATTTTTGTGCATTCGATGAAAAGCAGTGATTTTAAATGGAATATTTCACACACACATTAAAAAACGGAATGCGTTTGATACATCGGCAGGTAAAAAGTCCGATAGCCCATTGCGGACTCATGATAAATACCGGCTCAAGGGATGAGGAAGATAGTGAGCATGGTTATGCCCATTTTATTGAACATGTGTTGTTTAAAGGAACCAAAAGAAGACGGGCATACCATATTTTATCACGTCTTGATGATGTGGGCGGTGATTTAAATGCCTACACTACCAAAGAAGAAACCTGCGTGCATGCTTCCTTTTTTAAACAAGACTATGCCAGGGCGTTTGATCTTATAGGCGATATCGTTTTTAACTCCACTTTCCCCCAAAAAGAGATAGACAAAGAAAAAGAAGTTATTATTGACGAAATAAATTCATATAAGGATTCACCATCAGAATGGATATATGACGAATTTGAAGCACTGGTTTTTAAGGGAAACCCAATAGCACGCCCGGTGTTGGGTAATAAAAAATCGATACAACGTGTGCAACAAAGAGATCTACAACAGTTCATTGCTAATAATTATGCAACCAATGATATGGTGATGGCTTCGGTAGGAGATTTACCCTTTAAAAGAGTGGTTGCCTATTTTGAAAAATATTTTGAAGCCTATCCGATAATTGAAAAATCAACCACACGTAAGCAATCCAATGGATATCAACCCGAGATCATTCAAAAAAACAAAAAAACACATCAGCTGCATTGTATAATTGGTAATGTATCGTATAGTTTAAAAAATGATCAGAGATATGCCATGTACCTGCTCAATAACCTAATTGCCGGCCCAACGCTAAATAGCCGGGTGAATATGGCCTTGCGCGAAAAACATGGCCTTGCTTATAATGTAGAATCTTTTTTTATGCCCTACACCGATACGGGTATTTTTGGGTTGTATTTCGGGGCTGACAAATCGGACTTGCCCAAATGCTTAAAAATTATTGAAAAAGAATTCACTAAATTGCGCGACACCAAATTAGGCATTCTGCAACTACAACGAGCCAAATTGCAAATTTTAGGTCAGCTCGCCATTTCAGCCGAGAACAACGAATTATCCATGTTATCAATGGCCAAAAATATGCTTATTTATAATGATTGTCCGGGTTTTGAAGAGACCTCAAAATTTATCAGAAATATCAACGAACAGGAAGTGCTTGAAGTAGCTAATGAAATGTTGGCACCCGACAAACTTTCACAGCTTATATATCAATAATATGGTTACGCTTGAACAATACATTTTTGATCATACCGATGCTGAATCGGACTTGCTGGCCGAGCTGAACCGTCAGACACATTTAAAAATTTTACAACCACGTATGCTCTCAGGGCATTTGCAGGGCAGGTTACTGAGTATGATTTCCCGAATGATTGCACCAACAAACATTCTGGAAATCGGCACCTACACTGGTTATTCAGCCTTATGCCTGGCAGAAGGACTTTATAAGCAAGGCAGATTACATACTTTTGAAATAAACGACGAATTAATTGATTTTGCACAATCATTCTTTTCAAGAAGTAAATACAAAGACCAGATTGTGCAGCATGTGGGGGATGCTATAAAAATGATCCCGGAGATGACCAAAACATTTGACCTGGTTTTTATAGATGGTGATAAAAAGCAGTATTTACAATATTTTGAAGTTGTATTCCCGGTTTTAAATAGCGGAGGGTTTATGCTTATCGACAATACATTGTGGTCGGGTAAGGTGCTCCGGGATATTGAAGAAGACGACCCGTCAACCCAAATGATCATTGATTTTAATAATTACATCCGGAACCATCCGGGCTTGTCAACCGTATTACTACCATTGCGTGACGGACTTACACTTGTGCAGAAATTATAAGATGATAATTATGAGAAAATTACTTCGGTATTTTAACATTCTGCAATAAACTTTTTGAGAAAGGCATTGTTAAAGTATCAGTAATTTAAGGAGGTGTATGAGTGATGGCTAATTATTCAATTAAGGATTTAGAAAAACTATCTGGTATTAAAGCACACACAATTCGGATATGGGAAAAGCGCTATGGCCTGGTTGAACCTGAAAGAACAGACACAAATATACGCACGTACTGCGATAGCGACCTGAAACGTTTATTAAATGTTTCGATGCTGAACCGCCACGGTTATAAAATTTCAAAAATTGCATGTTTAAGTGATGACGAACTCAGTGAAAAAATTATTCATCTTACCCAGGATGTTCGGGACACCCAAAGCCAGATTGAGAATTTGACCATAGCGATGATTGAGCTGGACGAGCAAAAATTTGAAAAATCACTCTCCCGTTCCATTATTCAATTAGGATTTGAAGAGACCATTACCCGAATAATTTACCCTTACTTCGTTAAAATTGGTTTGATGTGGCAAACAGGAACCATATATCCGGCTCAGGAACACTTTGTATCCAATTTGATACGCCAAAAGCTATTGGTGGCCATCGATAGCCAGTTAAACACTTTACGCACCAATGCCAAAACATTTGTGCTATATCTGCCCGAAGGTGAGTTGCATGAGCTGGCACTACTGTTTTATATGTATATGATCCGTAAAAGAGGGCATAAAGTGATTTATCTCGGACAATCAGTTCCATATAACGATCTGTTTTCAATTGATGACATGCAACCGACTGATTACATGATCACCTCGTTTTTTTCTTTTTCACAACCGGATATTGAGGAATATATCCATAAAGTATCAAAGGGTTTTCCAACAAAAAAAATATTTATCACCGGTGGTCAAAGCAAAGATATTAATCCTGATAAGCTCCCTGAAAATATTCAGTTGTTTGCCAGTCCGGATAAATTCCAGCCATTTCTGAACAGCCTTCCCTGAGAAATTTATAATCCGCAAATTACTTCCGAATGATCTACATGTTCTGATAATCCTGGTGAATTTATTCAGGTACTAACAAGTGCCGTAAATGCTCCGTTTATCTTTTTATTTATGGCGCCACAAATCAAGCAGCAAATTTTAAATGTGCTGTTTTTTAATAAAGGGTAGATCATGCACACAGGAATTTGACCTCTTTTAGCAGATGCAAAACGAAAAACATCAAGCCGGTTGGGTATAAATTCCGGTACCCATATAATAATATTTCTTGCGATTGTTGATTTACTACCACACCCGTGCGATAACTTTTGGAGATGCAGATTTTAATTTTTTACCCAAAAATTTCCGGAAAAGAGCCTGTTAATGTTAAACAACGGAGTGCAAATCGAAATAGTATGTTTATGTAATTATATTAATGATTAAACAAAAATATTGAAAATAACACGCATAATTACTTATCAATGAATTAGAATAAACTATTTAAATAACAGGCGTACAGCTTTATACGGTGATAGTAATTTAGACTCATGCCTTGTTTAACCTCGCTTTAACAATTCTTTAACAGAATAAAATTGTTTAATGTTTAATTATTCATTAGGTTTGTTAAACAAAATAGAATTAATCTAAATAAAAATTATAAAACGTACCCACCATGACAGCACTAGAATTCAATTATCAGTTGACCGGCTTGAGGGATAATCTTGAGCGTTTTGCGTTAAGTCTAACCCAAAATATGGAGGATGCAAAGGATTTAATGCAGGAAACCTATTTGAAAGCATTGGCATACAGGAATAAATTTGCCGACAATACAAACCTGAAAGCCTGGACATTTACCATCATGAAAAACACTTTCATTAACAATTATCGCAGGGCGGTAAAGTCAAATACAACATTTGACAACACTGACGATTTATATTTCCTGAATATCAATAAAGAATCTCCCATGGAAACCCCTGAATCGGCTTATGCCACCAGCGAAATTGAAAAAGCGATCAATGCACTTGAAGACGAATTCAGGATTCCGTTTTTAATGCATGTGGAGGGGTATAAGTACAAAGAAATTGCTGAAAAGCTCAATTTAAAAATCGGCACGGTAAAAAGCCGTATTTTTTTCACCCGCAAAAAACTAATGGAAGCTTTGAAAGATTACAGCAATTAACAGAAGGGAACAAATAAGATGAAAGTAAACGGCAATTTTACGAATAAAAGCGTTAATCAGGACATAATGAGGATTTTTCAGGAAAATCCGTTACGAATCATTGAGCAACGTTTTAATGATGAAGAGATAAAAAACCAGACAAACGAAGAAAAGATAAGAAAGATTGAAATTCACTTTGCCGAAATTATGAAAACGCTGGGGCTTAATTTGCAGGATGATAGTTTGAGGGATACGCCCCTGCGTGTTGCCAAAATGTATGTGAACGAAATTTTTAAAGGGTTGAGGGAGGATCAAAAACCAGCCGTTAAATTGTTTGACAATAAATACCATTACAAACAAATGTTGGTTGAAAAAAATATCAAAGTACATTCAACCTGTGAGCATCATTTCGTTCCCATATTAGGTAAGGCCCATGTGGCTTATATCTCAAGCGGGAAAGTAATCGGTTTATCAAAACTCAATCGTATAGTTGAGTATTTCTGCAAAAAGCCTCAGGTTCAGGAACGGTTAACAGAAGAAATTGCCCGGGAATTAAAGCAATCCTTACAAACAGATGATGTTGCCGTGGTTATTGATGCCGACCACATGTGTGTGAAATTACGCGGCATTGAAGACGAGCACAGTACAACTATTACATCCGCTTTTCACGGTCAGTTTGAAAAAAGGGATATAAGAGAGCAGTTTTTTCAATTTCTGAAACTTAATACATAAGGGTATTTAAGTGACTTGAAACATTCAATTTATATTGTAATACATGTTAAGCGTATAATAGAACTTCAGTTAATTAAATGATAACATTGAAGCCTCAAACCAAATTGAATATAATTCAAATATTCCCCAACATCTGTACATAAAGCCCGGGAGCCATCGCTCCCGGATTTTGCATGTTGTAAATAAGCATGATTTTTAGTAATTTCCTTGATTGTTAACAGGTAAATGATTCAGAACAAAATGATTTCTTATTTTTGCATCGTTTATCGCTAAATACATTAAGGAATGACACATGCCACCAGATATGCACAACGCGGGGTTTCGGCCAGCAAAGAGGATGTACATAACGCAGTACAGGAATTAGACCAGGGGATATTTCCAAAAGCATTTTGTAAAGTCCTGCCGGATTATCTTTCCGGAAATGACGAATATTGCAATATCATGCACGCCGATGGTGCAGGTACCAAATCATCGCTCGCCTATATTTACTGGAAGGAAACCGGTGATTTATCAGTATGGAAGGGCATTGCCCACGATGCCATCATAATGAATATTGATGATTTGTTGTGTGTAGGCGCAACCGACAACATATTAGTTTCATCTACCATAGGCCGTAACAGTACCAAAACAACAGCAGATGTAATATTAAACCTGATTCGTGGTACCGATGAAATCCTCGCAAATTTGCGTCATTGGGGCATAAACGCTTATTTGACCGGTGGTGAAACCGCAGACGTAGGTGATCTTGTACGAACCGTAATTGCTGATGCCACTGCAACCTGTCGTATGAAACGTAGTGATGTGGTGGAAGTAAATATTCAGCCGGACGATGTAATTGTCGGACTATCCTCAGCCGGCCAGGCCACTTATGAAAATCATTACAACAGCGGCATTGGCAGCAACGGCTTAACTTCTGCCAGACACGATATTTTTAAAAATTTTCTGGCAGAAAAATACCCGGAAAGCTATAACGACCTGATACCTAAAAAACTAGCTTACACTGGTAAATATGGCGTTAAAGATAAACTTGATGGATTCGACCGTGATGTCGGGCAATTGGTATTATCCCCAACCAGAACTTATGCTCCTATTGTTAAACAGGTTTTGGAAAAATATCGCAATGAAATTCATGGCATGATCCATTGTTCAGGCGGGGCACAAACGAAGGTTATGAAGTTTGTCGACAACCTGCATATTATCAAAGACAATATGTTTGAGGTACCGCCCATATTCCGTTTAATTCAACAACAATCACAAACCGATTGGCAGGAAATGTACGAAGTGTTTAACATGGGGCATCGTTTTGAATTCTATGTGCCTGGTGAGATTGCCAATGATATTATTAACATTTCCAAAGAATATAATGTTGATGCACAAATTGTTGGGCGGGTCGAAAATGCACCCAAGAAATTACTGACCATTAAAAGCGAATTTGGCGATTTTGATTATTAATATATTTTGATTTTGTGAGGTATGGCTAATTCAATGATTCTGGAAAAGCTGGAAGACATTAAAATTCGATATGAAGAACTTCAACAACAAATATCCGATCCTGATGTGATTGCTGATATGAAACGGTATGTGCGTTTAAATAAAGAATACAGTGATCTTGAGCCCCTCATAGCAACATTCAATGAATACAAAAATTTAATCAGCAATATCGAATCCGCCAAAGAAATTCTTTCCAACGAAAAAGACGAGGAAATGAAGGAAATGGCACGGGCAGAACTGGAGGAGCTGGAACCACAAGTTGATCCGATGGAAGAAAAAATAAAATACCTGCTCATCCCCAAAGACCCGGAAGACAGCAAAAATGCCATCCTGGAGATCCGTGCCGGCACCGGAGGAGATGAGGCTTCTATTTTCGCAGGTGAGTTGTATCGCATGTACGCCAAATACTGTGAGAAGAAAAACTGGTCAATGACTGTTAATAATTTCACCGAAGGAACGGTGGGGGGATACAAAGAAATTATATGCAGTATCAATGGGAATGATGTATATGGCATCCTGAAATATGAATCAGGTGTGCATCGTGTTCAACGGGTACCGCAAACTGAGTCGCAGGGGCGTGTGCACACATCAGCTGCCAGTGTGGCCGTTTTGCCCGAGGCAGAAGAATTGGATTTTGAGATGGACATGAACGATCTTCGTAAAGATACTTTCCGTGCTTCAGGAGCGGGTGGCCAGCATGTGAACAAAACCGAGTCGGCCATTCGCTTAACACACATCCCTACCAACATAGTTGTGGAATGTCAGGATGGTCGATCACAACATGCAAATTACGATAAGGCACTGACCGTATTACGTTCCAGATTATATGAAATGGAACTGCAAAAACAAACCGACCAGGTAAGTGCCCAGCGTAAATCGTTGGTTCGTAGTGGTGACCGATCCGATAAAATACGCACTTATAATTACCCACAGGGTCGTGTTACCGATCATCGTATAAATCTTACCATTTACAATTTACCAACTATTTTGGATGGTGATATAGATGAGATCATTGAAAAGCTGCAAATGGCTGAAAATACTGAAAAACTGAAAGAAAGTAATCTGGCCTGATCATGACTTACCAGCAATTGGTTCAACATATCCAACAAAAGAAAAGCTTTCTGTGTGTAGGGCTCGATACGGATATTAAAAAAATACCCCCACACATGGTTCGTCAAAACCATGCTATTTTTGAATTTAACAAGGCCATTGTGGATGCTACGGCAGCATATACGGTGGCTTATAAACCAAACATTGCTTTTTACGAGGCTCACGGACTAAAAGGTTGGGAAAACCTTGAAATGACTGTCAGTTACATTCGCAGCAAATATCCTGATATTTTTCTCATTGCCGATGCCAAACGCGGCGATATAGGCAATACTTCCGGGATGTATGCCCGGGCATTTTTCGAGGAAATGGATTTTGATGCAGTTACCGTGGCACCTTATATGGGCAGCGATTCCATACAACCATTTTTGGAATTTACCGGAAAATGGGTGGTTGTATTGGCTCTTACCTCCAACAACGGCGCGGCTGATTTTCAGTATTTTTCCAACACCCGCAACAAATATCTTTATCAGGAAGTTATTGCCAAAGCTGCTGAATGGGGTAATAAAGACAATATGATGTTTGTGGTCGGGGCAACCAAAGCTCAATATTTACAGGATGTCCGTCAAATCATTCCCGATCATTTTTTATTAGTACCCGGTGTTGGCGCACAAGGTGGCAGTTTGCAGGAGGTAGCTAAATACGGGCTTAATAAAAGCACCGGCTTGTTGGTGAATTCATCCAGGGGCATACTTTATGCCGGATCAGGAGAAGATTTTGCGGAAAAGGCGAAATCTAATGCCCGTATCCTGCAACAGGAAATGGCAAGGTTATTACCTGATTGATAGCGCCAAATAAAAAATCATCTTTGGGTTATTTAGAACAGTCTTGTCCCACAGTTCATAAAACCCTTATTATTAAAGACTTTAATAACATCTTGTTATATAAACAAAAAATGTTTTGCTAATAGGCATCTAAATAACCTTTTAAATCGTTATTTAGGTGTTATGAAACACCACATTGTATTACCCCTGATTTTAACTGCCTTATTGATGCAGACATCCTTAACGGGCAGTTGCCTATACGCTCAAAATTCATCTGGGACTAAGATATCCGTTGGGTTTGGAGGTGGCGCAAATCTTTCACAATCGATCTTACTGGAGAATCAGTTTCAGGTTATTGAAACCCTGGATGAAACCGTATCGTCAGTTACGTACGATCCTTTTATTCAAAATTTGGGATTTCAATATTTCTTTCATGGTGAAGCCGATTTCAATAATTGGATACTGTCTCTTCAACCCGGGACTTATAAGTACGCGTATGGCAAAGAAATAAGTTACATTACCGATGGCGAGGAGCAAACTGTTTATTACCCCGTGGATCTGACTTATTTCATAGTGCCCGTTGAGTTTCGAAAGAAATTTTTTTCTGACAAATATCAGCCTTACATCGGCGCGCGAGCTGAATGGGGGTTGAGAATTGCACAAGAAGGTGCTGCTGAACACCTGAACAACAAATTTACTGTGGGCGCTTCTGCCGGGTTATATATCAATTTTACCCGGTTTATACTGAACCCCTCTTTTGCCTACAGCCTGGGCCTGCATAATCTCTCCCGTGTTGCTGAACGCAATAACAGTGGTACAGAGGTAGCTTTCACCGCCGATAATCTTACACTAAACCATCTGTATTTTTCGTTATCTGTTTTATTTCCCATACAAGTTGAATCACCCATAAAAGGACTCAAATGCAACTACCATCAAAATCAATAATACCAGCTCTACTTCTCCTATTCATAGTGCTCTCCTGTGAATTAAGGCAGAAAGAATTTAAACCCGAAGACGACTGGATCAAGATATATCATCATAGTAATCCGGATTATAAATATCAACCCGTTGATTTTGCTGAAACCGATGAGGGATATGTAATTGTAAACGGATTGACAACCCATAATATTTCTGCTCCTGATCCGGTATTGGATGTTATCAGAACCAACAAAGCAGGTGAACTCATTGAAAATAATACATACCAGCAATGGACTTACCCGGTTGGTGAAATATTTAATAATAATGGAAATAACTCAATTGTATGTACGGTATTTCCTACCCAGGGATATCTTGTCGCCCTGGATGGATATGGAAGCGAAGAGCTTAATAACCAGGGAAGCCCTATTGAAAGCTATGTTGATTCGACCAATCAACTGCATATTATCAATTTTAATGTCGATGCCAGTGGAGAGGAACAGGGATCCATCAATATTATTACGCATGGAAAAGGAGGGACAAGAGTCAATGAAAACGTCGGTAATACACATGTTATTAATGGTACCGAAACTCGTCCACGATCTGTTTTCCCTGTTTTTATGGGTGAATTTAAAATGGATGGCCAAAATATTATTTATGCCAACATGTTTAGCCAATTTACCCTGAAATTAACTTTTTTTACAGCTAATTCAATCGGAAGGCTTGGTTATCGGTTTGGTTATCAGTTTGATGATGGAATTAAAGCATTTCTGCCAAAAGGGGGCAATAAATTTATTTTAGTAGCCTTTTTTGATGAGGATATTTATATTGACTATGATTACACGCTGGAGTCATACACAACGGATGAGCAAATTAAATCGGATAATTTTACGGAACAATATCCCATGGATCTAAAAAAGAATACAACAATAATCTCAAAACATGTTACTTTTAATGGAACCGATTATGGAATGTTTGCCGCAACAACTGCCAGCAACGAGATTGGTATGCTAAAATGTACGTTAGACTCTGTTCCGGAGATACACGAGTACCGGTTCCCATTTGACAATGAAGTTGAACTTACTACCTTTAAACAGGATGAGAACGGTAATATTTTGGTGTTGGGAAAGGTGAAGGTAGACACTCACCCTCGAACCATGCTCATGAAAATTCCAAAACGGAAATTTGAATAATCAGCTATTATACATTACAATGAATTATTCTGTGACAACCACTTTGTAGTAATCTATTCTCCCGGATGACCAGCTCCACCCATACTAATATTCTTACTATGTTCAATAGATTGTAAGGCCAGGTAGTTATCACCATACTTATCCATGTTTTCTGTTTCAATATCATAATTATCATAATGGCGTTCCTCATCGGCAACCAGTTCTTCAAAAAGCTTTTTAGTTGCGGAGTCATTGTTCTGGGCACATAAATTGGCCCATTCATTGTATTCGTCGGCGCTTTCGGATTCCATTTGAGCAGCCTTTTCGAGCATGGCCCTTACATCTCTTATTTGTTCGGTTTCATCTTTGAGTTTCATTTCTACATCACCTTTTAGGAAAAGGATGCGTTCTGATAATTTTTCTACATGCACCATTTCTTCAATAGCTGTTTTTTTAAATAGATTGGCAAGAAGGTTATATCCTTTATCATCACAATGGAAATGAAAATACATGTATTGATGTACAGCTGAAAGTTCGTCGGCAACAGCCTTATTTAACAATTCTATGCTTTTTTCTTTGTTCATGGTATATATTTTTAAATATTCGTCTATATCTGACCATGAATATGGCCACTAACAACATGCAAAGATATTATGAAATTTTGTTTGAAGGGGAAATTCATACTTGTACTTCACAATATAGAAACATCCTAAATAGTACTGGTTGTTCTATAAGAAAGCACTTAAAAATTATACACTTGTAATTTATTGGGAAATGTTCAGCATTACTATTCCACGATCAGTTTGCCGCTTTGTTTGTTGTTGTTTTCATAAGTCACAATGGTATAAACACCTTTTGGTAAATGATTTAGTTGAATGGTAACTTCATTTAAACCATACGAACCGGTGTTTTCAATTGTGTGAAGCACTTGTCCCAGGGTATTGTACACTACAACGCGGTAGTGCCCGTATTTACGAATAAAAAAGCTTACGTGCGTTCTTTCGCGCGCGGGGTTGGGATAAATACTTAATTTACCCTTCAGGATATCTCGTTGCACTTCCTCTGTGGAAGTAGGATTAAACAGGCCATAGCGATCAGTGCCATATTTGGTGTCAAAAAAGGCTTTTTCCACTGTTTCATCATCCGCTCCAAACCAATCTTTCACAACGCTTCCATAAATATACCGGTAATCATCATCGGTGTATTGAAGGTCGTTTGTTTGGAGAGCCAGTGTTAAATCGGGTGAGTTGTTCATAACGCCACCATTTAATCCCGGACCAAATAAAAACACCGGTGAGGTAGTACCGTGGTCGGTTCCAAAACTGTCATTGGATTTGGCTTTTCGGCCAAATTCGGTAAATGTGGTGCTTAACACCCGGTTTGCAATACCACGACTACCCAGGTCGTCATAGAAATCCTTCATGGCCGTACTTAGGAAGTGCATTAAACGGGAATGAACGCCTAAACTTGTATTATTTGGGTCAACCTGTGCTTCGTGGGTGTCAAAACCGCCAATGCGACATAAAAATATGCGGGTTTGTAATCCGCCGCCTAATAACTGGGCAATAATGCGTAGTTGGTCAGATAATGGATTCGTGCCACTTCCGTAAGGATATTCTTTGCGGTACGAAACGCCGGGATTACCTCCTTTTTCGTATGCTTCCTTCAGGCGCTCGGAATAAAAATCGGAAGTTGTTTCAAAATCCATTAAATATTTTAGCTCCTCTCCGGCATGTGTGTTGGGAAATTGGATGCCATTGATGTCTTCCAGGTTTTCAAGATCAAGGCCATTAATAAGATTGTAAAACTGGGCTGGATTGTTAATGTTAAATCCCATCGGGATTCCACTCTCCTGATGGAAGGCCAGCGACTGAACACCACTAAATTCAAGGCCAATAGGGTCATCTCCAGGCCCCTTATTTTCCTCCGGGTAATTTGGATAAAGATGATCGAGAAAACGTCCCATCCATCCGGATGGTTCGGTTTGTCCACTTCCATCAACACCCATAAACATGATGTCCCGTCCACGAAAGTGAGAGCGGTTAATGTTATCATAACCAACGTTTTGTATCACCGACAACATGCCCTCATCATACATGGTTTTCATATCTAACATGTCGGGGTGCAGGCCTACTCTTTTTTCGTCGGGTAAACCGGGATCCAGGTCCACAATTTTTCGGGTACCGGTATCGTTAAGGGCAATATTTTCCCGCAATGCATAGTATTCGTCATATTGTCCAAGCGGTATAAGTGTATTCAGGGCGTCGTTGCCACCGTGAAGCTGAATAAAAACCAGCACATTGTTATTAGTGCTTGCGGCGGCAATGGCTTTTAATTTACTGTTACCAGCCAGCAAATTTACCGGAATTCCGGAGAGCATCATTCCTGCGCCACCGGATATGGATAGATTTTTGATGAACTTACGTCGTTTCATAATATTTGGTGTTGTGATGTGTATTGAATAATAATTGCGTTAAAACAACTGATATTCAGGTGTTTTTAATAATGTGGTGAAAAGTCGCTCCAACAATAAGCGAACGATGCTATCGTCTTCATCACCACTGGTGTAATCGTTCCATGCCTGCGTCCAATAGCCTGCCTGATTAGAGTCCAGAAAGACCACATTGAGAAAATAGTCTTTTCTCGATTGTTCGGTTTCAATGGGGAACAGATAGTCAATTAACCCCTCCACCACATCTGCTGCATCCGACGGATTGGCAATGTGTCCGGAGTTTTGGAGCCAGTCTGCAATATCATAATAATAATAGGCCTGTTGATCGACCAGATAAAAACCCAGGTAATATCTGTTTGCCAATGAGTTAGGTGTGATCCAGTTGCGGTTATAGGCAGGAAACTGATGATAGGCAGGATAACCGGCTACATCGTATGGACGGAAGAAATTGATTCGCATAGCATCTAACCAGCCCAGTAAGGTATCCATTTGGTTGTAGAAATTCATGGCATCCGCATAACGATCAGGGAGCGGTAATTCAAACATCCGAAAGGCGTTTAGAATTAATTCAACAGGCGATTTTATAATGGCTCCAATATTATCATCTTCTGTAGGAACAGTATCCAGATCGTAAAAATGTTCACTTTTTAACAATTGCTCTAACACGGGCAATAATTCATAATCGTTGTTATAAAAGGTGGTTGCCAGTTCTTCAATAATATCATTGGTGATTTCATCCTGCTCATCTTCGAGGTCAAAATCGTAGTACACAAAAAAGCGGTATAGTTTGCCGCATATAAATCGAGCAGTTCGTTTTTGATCGAATATCATGTCAATCATATCCGATAATTCCTGTTTGGCCGCCTCAGCTGTTGCTGAACCATCAATCACTTCGTTGGGTGCAATGGATGTGCTATTAAAAGCTTCACTAAATTGTTTAGTTTCTGCAGTGTGTCGGGTGGCCAATTCAGTTTCGCCTGGCTTTGATATTCTTAGCATCCCGATTGGTATGCCCGTGTCAGGGTCCGGATTTGAGAAATCAGGATCATTTTTCCAGCCGGTTAAAACTTTAGCTGCAGCTTGTACATCTTGTTCAGTAAAATAGGTATAATTTCCATTGCCCATTTCCGGACCTTTCCCGATGGAGTAGAGTTCAAACATTTCACGTGCGAAATTCTCATTGGGTTCAACCTTGTCGTTTGAATCACCATCTAAATATACCAGTGTGGCATTGTCAATGCAGTATTTTTTAAATAATTCCTTAAAATTACCTAATGCATAGTATCGGTATAAGGCATTTTGATAATAAATAGCCTCGCTCGATTCATATACCTCGTAACTAATGGGCAGATGCGTATGCAGGAAATAAGTCATGCGTTCTTTCAGGCTTGTGCCTGATGTTCTCATAACATCCAGATACCAGGCTTTGAAATAATTGATAAGAGTCATCTGATCGGCTCCAACCGGAGCTTTGGTCAGCCCATTCTCGGTATTCAACACCCATGGTTCACCTGTTGCAGGATCGATGGGCGGTTTAGGAGGGTCAGAGGCTTGTGTTAACTGGGTAAATGCCTCTGCAGGTGTGTACGATGCAAATTCATTGATTTGATCGATAGTCGGGCCAAAAGTAGCTCGGCGCAATAAATGCGCTGCCAGCTTCCGGCCTAGTTGTGTGGTGTGTTCGTTTAAAGAAGCCATAAGGGTTATTTATTACTCGATAAATATATTAAACTTACCATTCTTTTACATCATGGATTTGGTTATCAAATGGTTAAAATATATGTCATAACAATACAAGTATTTATTAAACCATTAAACGCTGATATTTAACGTACATTGTCTAAATAATTTTTAAATAGCGTCCATGCGGATAAACATAAATCAACAATCCAAAATCTCCAATCTTTAATTATTTATAACAAGGGAAATCGAATGAGCAATATCAATTTGGGACTAAAGAAGTAACCATGCTTTAAGAGCGAGAATCATTATTTGTCCGTCTTCCGGTTGTTGTTTTCCGGTATCAATCTGTTTTTTTTGATGAACAAGATAAAATTAGTATTTTGCATCATTGACCCTGAATAACCATGACCGAAGACCTTCTGCAATTTATATGGAAGCATCAGTTGTTTGATGCTAAAAATATGCGTACAGAGGAAAATGAACCTGTTAACATTCTAAAAGCAGGATATCACAATCAACATGCCGGGCCAGACTTTTTTGAATCGCATATAAAAATAGGGAATACCGTGTGGGCCGGAAATATTGAAATTCATATCAAAGCATCAGACTGGTACAAACATGGTCATGATACGGACCAGGCTTATGACAATGTTATTTTGCATGTGGTACAGCATTATGATAAAGATGTTTATCGAAAAGACGGGTCTAAAATCCCTGTCTTTACGCTTGCGGTCGGTGAAAATTATCATTTAAAGTACAATCAATTACGTGAAAGCAGAAAATGGGTGGCATGTGAGGATTCCATAACATTCATCGACGAGATACACATAAAAACCTGGTTGCAGAAGTTGACCGTTGAAAGGTTGGAAAACAAAGTTGATCGGGTAAATCAGTTGCTAATGGCTACACAAAACGACTGGGAGCATGTTTTATGGGTTTTTATGGCCCGTGCACTGGGAACAAATGTCAATGCCGAGCCGTTTCAACGATTAATGGTGCAGATCCCCATGCAGGTATTGTTTAAACATGTGAACAACCCCATACAAATCGAAGCTTTGTTATTTGGATGTTCAGGACTTTTAGATGATCCCGATAATAATGAATATGCCCTGCATTTACGAAAAGAATTTAAATTTCTGAAGAACAAATACCAGCTCATGACTATCGAACCGCATAACTGGAAAATGTTACGATTGCGTCCGGCCAATTTTCCACACGTACGTATCGCGCAGCTGGCAGCCCTTATACGCAAATGTGCGCCCGTGTTTGAGAAAATGAAGAATATGCGCAATACTGCACAATTATTTGAACTGTTTGATACACACATTAGTGATTATTGGGTTAAGCACAGCAATTTCGGCCAGGCACACAAAAAACGAAACGCAAAAATCAGCCGTCGCACCCTGGAACTACTTGCTATTAATGCCATTTGTCCGGTATTATTTAGTTACGGGCAATATGTAAACGAACAGGAAATAAAAGACCGGGCAATTGATTTGTTGTATGTTCTCTCTCCGGAAAAGAATAGTATATTGGAAAAATGGAAAGCACTGGAAATAACAGGAAGTTCTGCAGCCGATACCCAGGCACTCATTCATTTAAAAAAAGCATATTGTGATCAAAAAAAGTGTTTATCATGTGCCATTGGTGGTAAAATAGTAATGGAGGCATAAAAAAACCGAATATTTACATATATTGAATTTACAATTTAATTCACGCCATTGCATTGTTTAAAATAAAAAATTTATATACTTTTGCGGGTCTAAAGTAAATTGAGAACAAATTAACAGCATAAGTAATTATGTACTTAAACACAGAGCAGAAGAAAGATATATTTAAGACGTATGGAGGAGACGAGACAAACACAGGGTCTCCGGAAGGTCAGATTGCGTTATTCACACAGCGTATTACACACCTGACCAGTCACATGAAGCAAAACAAAAAAGATTTCAATACGCAACGTGCCCTTCTAAAGCTGGTAGGTAAGAGAAGAAAACTTCTCAATTACATCAAGCGCAAGGATATTGAACGCTACCGGGCCATCATCCAGAAGCTTCAAATAAGAAAATAAACAACAAAAAGGCAGTTTTCTGAAAAATTGCCTTTTTTTGTATTATTATAAAGAGGTAAATGCACCTCCCCTAACAATTAAAAACAACGAATATGTATAAATCCTTTACAAAAGATATCACGTTAAGCGATGGACGTGTTATTACACTGGAAACCGGTAAACTGGCCAAGCAGGCCGATGGTTCCGTTGTATTGAAAATGGGTAATACCATGTTACTGGCAACTGTATGTTGTGCCAAAGAAGCAAAGGAAGATGTTGATTTCATGCCCCTACAGGTCGAATACAAAGAGAAATATGCAGCCATTGGCCGTTTTCCCGGCGGGTTTCTAAAACGTGAAGCCAGGCCTTCCGATTATGAAATATTAATATCACGCCTAATTGATCGCGTATTGCGGCCTTTATTTCCCGAAGATTTTCATGCGGAAACATTTGTAACCGTTCAATTAATATCAGCCGATAAGGACGAAAGGCCTGACGCATTAGCCGGACTGGCTGCATCAGCAGCCATTGCTGTATCTGACATTCCTTTCAACGGGCCCATTTCAGAGGTGCGGGTGGCACGTGTGAATGGCGAACTAATGATTAATCCCAAATTCTCACAATTGCAAAATGCCGATATCGATATAATGGTAGGTGCTACCTACGACAATATAATGATGGTTGAAGGCGAAATGGATGAGGTGAGCGAAGAAGAAATGCTGGAAGCCATCAAATTTGCCCATGAAGAAATAAAAAGGCAATGCAAGGCTCAGATGGAATTGGCCGAAGAAGTAGGAGCAACTGAAAAACGCGAATACGACCACGAAGTGCATGACGAAGAGCTGGAGAAGAAAATATGGGACCAGTTGTATGACAAAGTCTATGAGGCAGCCAAAAGCAATAAAGAAAAACAAGTTCGTCATGATGCCCTGGATACCATCAAACAGGAATTTATAGCATCCTTCCCGGAAGAAGAGCAGGAAGAACTAAATGAATCACTTATAAATCGCTATTACCACGATGTAGAGAAAAAAGCCGTACGCGATCTCATATTGAATGAAAAGGTACGTTTAGATGGCCGTAAAACCGATGAAATCAGACCTATTTGGTGTGAAGTGGATTATTTGCCGGCTGCTCATGGCTCGGCTTTATTTACAAGGGGCGAAACACAGTCGTTAACAACCGTTACCCTGGGTACCAAAATGGATGAGAAAATGATCGACGAGGTACTGATTCAGGGTACAGATAAATTTGTATTGCATTACAACTTTCCGCCATTTTCTACCGGCGATGCCAGGCCAGCCAGAGGATTAAGCCGGCGTGAGGTAGGACATGGTAACCTCGCTTACCGCGCCTTAAAATCTGTTGTGCCAAACGATAATCCTTATGCCATCCGGGTGGTGTCTGATATTCTTGAATCCAACGGATCATCTTCAATGGCTACTGTATGTGCCGGAACACTGGCACTCATGGATTCAGGGGTGAAAATAAAAAAGCCGGTCAGTGGTATTGCCATGGGACTAATCACCGAAAAAGAATCAGATAAATATGCCGTTCTTTCCGATATACTTGGAGATGAAGATCACCTGGGTGATATGGACTTTAAAGTGGCGGGTACCGAGGACGGTATTACAGCCACCCAAATGGATATCAAAGTTGACGGATTGTCTTACGAGGTGCTAAAAGAGGCATTGGAACAAGCCAAAAAAGGACGTCTGCATATCCTGGATAAAATGGTTGAAACCATTTCTGATCCTCGTACCGACTACAAAGCACATGCGCCGCGTATTGTCCAGCTGATTATCCCGCGCGAAATGATTGGTGCTGTTATCGGGCCACAAGGTAAGATTATCCAGGAAATTCAGAATGAAACCGGCGCTACTATTGTTATCGAAGAAGAAGGCGACTCAGGTATTGTAGATGTTTTTGCAATAACCAAAGATGCGCTGGACGATGCTGTAAACCGAATTAACAAAATTGTGGAAATTCCTGAAGTGGGTAAGATATACAACGGAACTGTAAAATCCATTGTTAATTTTGGTGCATTTGTTGAAATTATCCCCGGAAAAGACGGATTATTGCACATTTCGGAATTAGAATGGAGACGGGTGAATGATGTTAAGGAGATTCTGAAGGAAGGCGACAAAGTAGAAGTAAAACTCATTGACATTGAAAAAGGATCCGGTAAATTAAAACTTTCCCGAAAAGCATTATTACCAAAACCGGAAAGGCAGGAACGACCATCTGAAAACAGATCATAAATGATAAAAACAAGGAGGCTCCAACATAAAGGAGCCTTTTTTGTTTATCTTAATAAAAATCTGAAGATGTCTGAGATTACTGACCTGGTATATGCGAATCTTAAGTCGGCCGCTGAAAAGGTTCATGCCTCCGATCAACGGTTTTACAATATAGCGGTGATTCCGCAATTAACCGGTAAACTTGAAACTACAGCATCCACCTGCGAGGGATGCAAAAAAAACCTAAAAAACCTACTTATACTATCCGGGAAAGTTGATTTTTATATCAACGATTCCACGAATTCACGGAAACAATATGAGCAAATCATTTTAGATGCCAAAAAACATCTTAAAGGAACACATAACATTACCGAGCAAAACTATTATACCTCACTGTATACCATTTTAGGGCTGGTTGCAGGACTGGCAATTGGCATTTTATCAGCCACATTCATGAATTTTCCGGTATTTGAAGTTATCATTATCTCAACAACCGTATTTTTAATCGGATTCAGATTACGCGGCAGCACAAAAGACCGCATTCAAAAAAAACGGGATAAGCAGTTGTAATGCAATTCTTTAAATTCAATTGAAATAGGGCAATATATTTATTGTGTTATTGTATTCAAAATTATAGGAGATGACTTCTTTTGCAGAGGCATGACATGATTTATGTTAAACTGTAACCTTTAAAAACAATCTGGCACCTCCTATACTTAACTGGTGTAAATCCACCAAAAAAATGTTTATATTTTATTTCACAAACCTTAAGTTAATGACGTACCATTGAAAATGATTAATACTGAAAAGTTTTATTTGGTTTTTAGCATGTTCCTATGCCCAATATAACAAAAAGAAAAGCTGCTTACAATTGTAAGCAGCTTTTTTTAGTGTGCCGTGCATGGTAAATAGCTAAGTGGTGAAAGTCCATGATGGGGGTTTATAGTCGCCAACCATTAGCAGAAGGCAAGGGTGTCCATTGCGAGAT
>JAAAOM010000022.1 GCA_009908855.1 Bacteroidota bacterium | reverse complement strand
GTCAGGCATTTTTAGCTGGTGATCCTTCACTAAAACCGCCTGCAATGAAAGGAAAGCGTGGTGCGATAAACATAGGGTCTTTGATGAGTGCCCCCAGTTGTTTGTCGGTAATATGTATATTTACCGTATCACCATTTCGCAATACTTTAACTGTATGAATATCTTCAAGAAGGATTTCCTTATGGATATCAAAAAAGTTTTCAACGTTTTTATTGTCAAGCGATACAATATGATCGCCGTTTTGAAACCCGATGGACTGAGCCAGGCTATCGGCCCATATACCATATTTCACATTTTGATTGGGTAGATATTCTTCACCCCAGGTATATAAAGTTGTAACATAAATAATTATGGCCAGCACAAAATTGACCAGTACGCCGCCCAACATAATGAGCAAACGTTGCCAGGATTTTTTGGAACGGAATTCATAAGGTTGAGGGGGCTGCTTAAGCTGTTCCCGGTCCATCGACTCATCAATCATTCCGCTAATTTTAACATATCCGCCCAATGGTAGCCAGCCAATGCCATATTCAGTATCGCCTTTTTTATACTTAAAAAGAGAGAACCACGGATCGAAGAAAAGATAAAATTTTTCTACGCGTGTATTAAAAATCCGGGCAAATAAATAATGTCCGAATTCATGTAAAATAACCAGAATAGAAAGGCTAAGAATAAGCTGACCTGCTTTAACTAATATCTCCATCTATTTTTTATATTGAATTATTGAGAATGGCAAAAATAGTACCATTAATTGTAATAACTAACATTTTGAATTAAATCGTGTATATTTTGTATCATAAGCCTATTCAATAGTGTTAGAAATTATTTAAACAGGGGGAGTAATTTTTTAGTATGAGCCCTTGTTTCCGTGTCGGTTTGGGCATAGTCTGACAATGAAGGTTCGGGAATATATTTAATTTCGGACATGGCTTTTTCAATAATATCAGGCATGGTTAAAAATCCTATTTTATCGGCCAAGAAAGCTTCAACCACTACTTCATTAGCGGCATTCATGATACAGGGTATATTTCCGCCCTGTTCCATGGCCTTGTATGCAAGTGATAGATTCCGAAAGGTTTTCAGATCAGGTTTCTCAAATGTTAATGCGGGGTAATCGGGAAAATGAAAGCGTGTAAAATCTGAAGGCAATCGATTGGGGTAGGAGAGGGCATACTGAATGGGCAATTTCATATCGGGCAATCCCATTTGTGCTTTCATGGACCCATCCGTGAACTGAACCATTGAATGTATAATAGACTGAGGATGAACAATCACTTCAATTTGCTGAGGTTTTAAATGGAAAAGCCATTTGGCTTCTATGGCTTCAAGCCCTTTGTTCATTAAGGAAGCAGAATCGATGGTTACTTTATTACCCATGCACCAGTTGGGATGTTTTAGTGCTTCGGTTTTGGTTATCTGCTGTAGCTCTTCAACTGTTTTACCTCTGAAGGGCCCGCCTGAAGCAGTGAGGTAGATTTTTTCAATGGATGCATTGTCCTCGCCGGTGAGACATTGAAATATAGCTGAATGTTCTGAATCGACCGGCAGCAGATTCACATTGTATCGGTAGACCTCTGTGGTTATCAAATCTCCGGCTACTACCAACGTTTCCTTATTGGCCAATGCTATATGCTTGCCATGTTTAATGGCATTTAATGTTGGATACAATCCCGCGTAACCAACTAAAGCGGACAGTACAAGGTCTATTTCAGGTATACTAACAATATCGGCGATGGCTTCGCATCCGCTATGTACTTTTGTGGGGTGGTGTGAAAGGGCCTCTATCACCAGTTCTTTTTTGGACGGATTGCCAATGACCACATGTAAGGGTACAAACTCAATAGCCTGTTCGATGAGTAAATCGGCATTATTATGAGCGGATAGCATTGTAACCTCAAATAAATCGCGGTGATTACGAATCACCTCCAGCGTTTGTGTACCAATTGAACCCGTAGAACCAAGTATCGCGATTTTTTTTTTCATAGCGGTATTTAAAAGGCGATAAAATTTTCAGGGTTTAAAGGTGTACCATTATGCCAAAGCTCGAAATGCAGATGCGGCCCTGTTGTGAGTTCACCTGAATTGCCAACAATTGCGATGGCTTCACCAGCTGTAACATAATCACCGGGTTGCTTTAAAAGTTCGGCATTGTGTTTATACACAGAGATTAAATTATTCTCGTGCTGTATTTGAAGTACCCAGCCGGTTTCCAGTGTCCAGCTGGCCATTGTTACGGTTCCTTCCAGGGTGGCTTTGACAACCTCGTTAGGAGGTGCCACTACATCGGTACCATAATGGTTTTTTGCAGAACTATAGGTGTTGGTAATAATTCCTTTGATAGGCGGGAAAAAGTGCAAGCCAGTTATTTCATTAGTGGATTGACGGTTATTCAATACTGTGAACTTGTATTTTTTTTCAGATTCAATGAGCGATCGCAGAATAGAATCATCATTGGTTTTATTGAACGAAATATTCTCATATTCATTTGGTTTATTATCCGAATTGATGTCTGAAGAAGGCTGTTTCCCGGCAATAATGGCATTTAAGTTATTAAAATATTGATCACGCAATCGAATTTCATTTTCCAGGGAATCGAGTCGAAATGCATTTTGTATAATTGTTTTACGTAAATTGCTGTCATATCCCGGTACAAATTCCTTCAGGGGTGTATAGGCAATGGCAAGGTAAACAATAACAATACCGATGATGATGGTTGTGCCAAAAAACGCGATGATGTTAAGGGGTGTAAGTCGCATTTGCCAAACCTCCCTGTATGTATTATTGTTTAAAATAATAAATCGATAGGTGTTTTTCAGTTTTTTTATAAACTTTCTGTTCTCTTTATTCTCCATGGTTACAGACATTTCGAAAGGCAAATATAATTAATAAATCAGGAGGAATTATTAAATTGATTGATGTTAAATTAAATAGTATTATGTTTTGCAGGTTGTGAAAATAATATTATTTTTGCAACCGCTTTATAAGAAAGTATTGAAAAAAATATATTGCGGGGTGGAGCAGTTGGTAGCTCGTTGGGCTCATAACCCAAAGGTCACAGGTTCGAGTCCTGTCCCCGCTACAAAGAAAAAAGCCTCAGTTGATCTGGGGCTTTTTAGATTACCCCGGATGATATTATTTTGAATAATGTATACTTACTATACGCACCATCATATCTTACGTTCAAACTAAATTTTTATTGGTAAATTGGCAATACGTTGAAGGTTGGGGCATAAAAAACTGTAGCCGCTTTATCGACTGATTTTTTCATAAAAGAATTATGTTTCAATTACCCGGTTAAATATGCAAAATGCCTCGGCGGCTAAGGGATTTATGCTTTGTTGGGCGTACGCCAACTTATCGTTTAAGTATCAGTTTATATATATCTTCGGTTCCGATAAATTTGTCCCATTTCTTAGTTAATAATCCTTTTATCAACCTCTTATCTCCACTCCAAAATTTTCCTTTGATGTGGTCCGTCAATGCTATGAATTCACAATCATCAATATCTATATCACTTGTTAAGTTCTCAGCTTTATTGTAAATATCTTTGGAAATCAGGTTAATGTTAATAAATCTTATCTTATTGGTTAACAGACTTATCATTCGATTTAATTCATGGTCTGAATAATCAGTCAATTTAAGAATCTTATCTCGATGCTCGTTAATCTCAAATCGGAGTTTTTCAGTGGAATAGAAATTCAATCTTGTCTTTGGTTGCATTATTATCTGTGCGATATTTGAATCAGTGTTCAGAATGGCGCTGAAAACAATATTCGTATCAACAACAATTCTCATAGATTCAGTTTGCTTTTAGTATCAGCCCAACGTCCTTTCTTAATTTGCTTTACTAAATCATCAACATCTTGTTGAGATGCTTTTGATTTCTTGGCAATTTCCTTGAATTCTAATAAATCAGCCATATCTTGAAGCTCGTCAATATTCATCGTTGCAGGAACTCTGAATATTATCTCGTTATTTGTTCTTTCAATTTTCATATCTTTCTCTTTTTATCAAATTTACCAAAATAATGAACATAATCCAATCTCTAATGGCAGCAACACCAGCATATGCCCAAACTGGGTTATATCAATAATAAAAATTATAGATATGTTTTAGGGCAAATAGTAAAATATCGCATGTAACCTATTGAAACCAAATTTGCTTATTGCATTAGTCGGCCATATATGCGTATTTACCAAAAAGAAAACCCCGGGTATAATGACCGGGGCTATAACATTTTGTAGAATGATGGGTGGTCAAAGGTTATTTTTTAATGATTTGTTTGACAATGCTATTTTGTGAGTCGGTTACTTTTAGGGTATAATAACCTTTTGGTAAATTTTTTACATCTCTGATTGTTATTTTGTTTAAGTGGGTAGAAAATCTTTTGGCAAAAACTACTTTGCCTGTCACGTCTTGTATCTGAACCATAAAGGTATGCTCAAAATCCATATTACCTTCTAAAGTGAGCTTACTTTGAAAAGGAACCGGATAGATACGTAACCTGAGTAAAGCGTTATTTTGTACTTCGGTATTGTTTTCATCATCCATGTTTTGGAAAATATGAAAACCTTGTTGCGCAGAGAAAAATGAATTCTTCACAAATCCGGTTACCGGCTCACCGAGCGTTACATCAGACGAATATTGGCCACCTGGGTATACAGCACCGGTATTAGCTAACACCATTAGATCATACGACTGACATTTTATCACAGTGGCCACGCTCATAAATGCGATAATGAGTAAATATTTACTGATTCTCTGCTGTATTCCCATTTTTTTCATCATTTTCCAGGTACATTAATATTGTATTCATGCGTTGTTCAATGGCATGCATTCTTTTTTGCTGCTCGCGGATGCAAGCATTTTTTTGTTCCAGCTGGTTTTTCAGTTCTTCTATTTCCTTTTGCTGTTCCTGAATGGCAGCCACTGCTATGGGAATAAATTCCTGGTAACTAACAGTTTTATACCCGTTTTTTTCTTGTACCAGGTTGGGCAACACTTGTTCAACTTCCTGGGCTATAAATCCATACGATCTTTGATCCGATGAAGCCTCTTTAAACACATAACTTGATGCTTTGAGGGCGGTTATGGACTGCAATGCATGCTCAATCGGTTGTATATCTTCCTTAAAGGAAATATCCGAAACGGTATTATAGGTTCCGTCATTTTCAATATAGCTCAGTAAAAGTTGATTCCGATAGAAATTCAGGTCGTTACCTGTTGTGTCGGAGGCTATACGCCAGCTAAATGATGTGTTTTTGGCTTCCAGCATTAAACCACCATGAACACCATCCTTGTCTTTAATGTGCAGCATGGCCACCGGATTTAGTTTACCAATACCAATGGCATTGTTACCATTGATACTAAATATATCCTTACCGAAAGAGCCATTGTAATAGAAGAAGTTCATTCTTGACCCGTAAAAACCGGAAGTATCTGTGGCTGCAGCTATGGTCCAGAATAAATTATTGTAATTATTACTGAACGTCAACCGGGAATAATCGTTCCATTGCGCTTCGGTTAGATTTAATTGAGGAACACCAATTGAACTGTTGTGAAAAATATCCAATGCGCCATTAGGGTTCCCTTCATTAATACCTATACGGCCCGGACGAATATTTACCACATCATCATCACCACCGGCACCCAGACGTAACAGGCCAATACCACCATCTGTTCTGATGCGTCCGGTTCCTGCTCCGGCCCCTCCAAGGGAAATGCTCATTTTCATACGGAAATTGTCATCACCGATCTTCAGATCACCTTCGGTACTGTTCAGATTCCAGTTGCCGCCACGAATGTGCAACGGGGCATGGGCTGAATCAACATGAATGCCTATTTTTTCAATGGTTGAATCAACATAAAGTGAGTTTTCTTTCTGATACCACCCGTGTGCGACAGGTTTCCATTCATTGCCGTTCCATTGCAATACATTTCCGGTATCGGGATTTACGATGTGCACGTCATTCAGCTCAGATAAATTGGTTTCGGTGGTTTTAAGCGCCCGATTAGCCAATAAACTATATGGTACTGCACCAACAGGTGATACACCGACTTCGGTTAACCCCGAACCATCATCAATTGATAATTTAATGTACAACTCCTGTGACCAATCCAATGTGGAAAAATCACCTTCTAACACATTTCCTTTTCCAAGTCGAATTGAGATGGATCCATAAGGAGATGTAGTTGTAATATGCGATTCTTTGTAAACATCAGCATGTCCTAAACTATCGGTGGTTATGGATAACACCGCGGTTATTTCTGCGTTGTCGAGTATGCTGCCCTCATCGTCTCTGATAACGGCTTGGTAATTAATTCCTTTTTCCTGTGCGCTGATAGCAGTAATCAACGAAAGGAAAAAAATAAGTAATACATAAAATCGAAATGTTTTCATATAGCAAAAGATGTTATTTGTGGATAAGGAAATAAAGATACGAATATATTATAAACATACAAATTACTGAGCGTCAACTCATATCAATTTCCTGCACCAGCCTATACAAACAAAATCTATCTGTGGCTTATCGTATTTACTAAACCGTATTAAATCACAAAATCAATCCGTTCAGGCACCTGTTTCTTTTTGGCTGTTTGATAATCCTGATAATTTTTGGCAAAAGATGTTAATGCCTTAATCAGGTTTTGTAGCTCACCATTAAAATTTTCAAGATTGTACTCAACTGTCAAAGGTACCGTATTGTACTGTGTACGTTTGATGATACCGTAGTACTCAAGGTCTTTCAATTCCTTGCTCAGCATTTTTGGGGTTATATCCTGAACAATATCAAGCAATTCTGTAAAACGCCTGGTTTCCTCGAGAAGCGCATGAAGAATCAGTAGCTTCCATTTTCCGCCAATGATATCGCTGGTTAATTGAATGGATTTAAATGATGATTCTGGCATAATTAATTAATAATCAACAAAAATATAAAAATTAAATCAAATATAAATAATAAAGTAAATATATTAAATATAAATATGTGAAATGAATCGTTAAATCCTTTGTTTCGCGTATTCAATATACTTCTACTATCTAGGGTGCGCTATTATTTATGTACCGGGCTGATAGTGCGGTAGATGGATTGTGCTTTAAAGGGAATAATGATTATTATCCTGATTTTTCAATTACATGATAGCAACCCGGATCATCGGAGAACAGACTGAAAATATTCTTTTTCCCTCTTCAGGTCCAGAAATGGATATTTTTCCAATACATCATTCATTTTTTGCAGTGTACTTTGTGCGAATTTTTGATATTCCTCTGAATCCGGAAAGTGGGGTTTATGCTGGCAGGCCCTGACAATTTTATCAATATGTTCTCTTACCTGGCTCTCACGCTTATCAAGGAAGGCAGTGCTAAATTTTTCCCATACGTAAGCTATTCCTAATGAGGATGGATGCAGCAAATCATCACCATAAAACCGATAATCACGCATTTCATCCATAAAAAGCTCATAGCTTGGGAAATAATAACATTGCTTATGTTTTTCCAATAGTTTATGAATGGCCAATATCAAGGTTGATTTACTAATTTGATTTCCGACCGCACCATCTTTCCAGTGCCGAACCGGACTAACTGTAAAAATCAGGTTAAGGTTAGGATAATGAAGGCTTAATTGCTCAATGAGTTGATCGTATTCATGCAATATTTCTTCAATCCCTGGTAATATATGATCGAATAGCTGTTGCGGTTGTTTATGACAATTGGCGACTATCTGTCCGGTTTTTTTCAGTCGGTAAATACGCGCCGTACCAAAGGTGATGAACAGGAAACGGGTCTTTTTAAGATGGGCAAATGCTTCTTCAGTTCTTGTGTTAATCAATCTTAGTATTTCTTTTTCACCTGGTTTCGAGAAAGATGTATGATGAGCATAACTAAACCATAAGTGATTGTCGTAACTCAGGTCCGCTTTTGTAAAGATCTTTTTGTTCATAATAATATCCAGGTTCTGTTTTACAGATATCGGATTATACATGACTCCAAAGGGGTTGATCATCACCTGGTATTTGGCATTTGCCAGCTGACGTCCAATATTTTCTGAAAAACAGGATCCCACTAACATAACCGGATCATTATATCCAATTTTTTCTGAATATTCCGGTAAATTAACACGGGTCTGTAACGGCAACATATAATTGTTAGTTTTGGATTTGATTTCAATCGTAAAAATAAAATATTGTGAACATATCTTTTAACATATTGCATCTATATCAGATTTATTACTTTTGAAAAATAATTTACCGGGTAAATGAGAGAAAGCTATAATAACCAATGATTATTTCTTATGCAGGAAATCATTCAGATAAGCACCGATAAGCATAACGGGCTGTACGATATCACCTCACAGGTCAAAAAAATAGTAGGCAAGAGTAATGTCAAAGAAGGATTAGTGAATGTATATGCACAGGGTGCTACAGCAGCCATCATGATTCAGGAGAATTGGGATGATTCAGTACAAAACGACGTGGTAAATTTGCTAAACAAGTTAATACCCGAAGGTGTTTGGCAACATGACTCACAGGACAATAACGGGGACTCTCATCTCAAAGCAGGTGTGATTGGTCCCAGTGAAATGATTCCCATTATTAACGGACAAATGGGTTTATCGACCTGGCAGAACATTTTTTTATGTGAGTTTGATGGTCCGCGCAGTCGTCGTTCCATTGTGGTAACTATCATCAATACGGCAACTTCTTAATTAAACATTATTTTCAGAATAATTTCGGTTGCACCGGTACGCTTGGCGATAAACGATTTATTGTTGAGCTGCTGTGTATTGAGATGGTTCGTATTATCCAGATACCCATCAAGAATCCGCTGTAATTCGTCATATTTCCGAATGGCATGTGCACCTCCAAAATCAATCAACTCAATGGCTTCCTGGAATTTATGATAATTGGGGCCGAATAAAACCGGTAATCCAAAGGTTACAGCCTCCAGTATATTATGGATACCTTTCCCAAAACCGCCACCGATAAAAGCAACAGATGCATATTGATACAGTGAGGAAAGCATACCGATATTATCTATTATAAGTACTTGGTAATTGTGCACATTCGTATTAGTGGCTTGAGAATATCGAGTATACGGAACCATTAACTTTTTTTCGATGCTTTTAATATGATTGGCCTCAATTTCATGGGGTGCCAGTATTAATTTCACATGTGGATGTTCATTGATGTAACGAATCACCAGATCTTCATCAGCAGGCCAGGTACTGCCGGCAATGAGGGTTGTATATTTTTTAACAAAATGGGCAGCAATCGGATTCTCGGTCACATTTTGAGCATTCTCAAAAACCCGGTCGTATCGGGTATCCCCTGTAACGGTTGCCTGTTCAATTCCCTTGCTGACTAGCAAATTCATTGACACGTTGTTTTGAACAAAGAAATGACTGATTGATTTCAGGACGTTTAAATACCATTTGCCATAAGTCCTGAAAAACAACTGATTAGGCCTAAAAATGGCAGAAGCAACAAAAACAGGTATATGTCTGCGGCTGGCTTCGTTTATATAGTGATACCAAAGCTCGTATTTAATAAAAATGATTTTGGCCGGTTTTACCAGGTCCAGAAAAAATCCGGCATTACGTTTGGTATCCAATGGCAGGTAGCAAACAAAATCGGCCTGGTTATAATTTTTCCGTACTTCGTAACCCGAGGGAGAGAAAAAAGTAAGTAAAATATTGTAGGCCGGATGGTTGGTTTTAATCTTTTCAATAATGGGCCTGCCTTGTTCAAACTCACCCAATGATGCTGCATGAATCCAGATAATAGGTTTTTCATGATGGATGTTTTGAGATAAACTTGTTTTCCAGTTTTTGCGTCCACCGGTCCATTTTTTAGCCTTGACATTCCACATGCTGGCAAAGCGAATTAACCATGAATAAAGGCGTATGAAGAAATTATAGATTAGGATCATCGTGCATTTTTTACAATGTTAAAACCAAGTGCCTTTTTGGCCCATAACGTTTGTATCACTCCCCGGGTTAAGAAAAACAAGAGCAATGCCAGATACAAACTATGGTTGTGCAAGGTTTTTTCAAAAATTAAATATACCGGGAAAAATACACCTAAACAAGCAATGATCATCGCATTGCGCATAAGTTTTGATGCTGTGGCTCCGATATAAATTCCATCCCACACAAAAGCCACAAAGCCGGCAAGGGGAATAAATATCACCCATGGAAAATAGTCGTGAGCCAATTCACGCACATCTTCAATACTTGTGAGGAAGTATAAAAATTCTTTTCCCAATAATGCATATACAAGAGTAAAAGCTATTGCAATTGCGGTTCCCCAGAAAAACAATAACCGGATACATTTTCTCAGCAGCTCTTGCTTTTGTTGGCCTGTATATTTGCCAATCAATGCTTCACCAGCCAGGGCGAAACCATCCAGGAAAAAAGAAAATATAAACAAATACTGAATCATAATGGCATTTACATCCAGTACCAGTGTGCTTTTACTGGCCGATTCCATGGTAAAGAACGAGAGTACCAGGATGACTCCAAATGTCCGAATGAAAATATCCTTGTTCACATGGAAGAAACGCTTAAGCTGATCTATATTTAATATGAGGTCCTTTTTGAGGTGCTTGAGAAAATAGTTGTACCTGGAAAAGAAAAATATGACAGCGGTTGTTAATCCAATATACTGAGCTACCAATGTTCCCCAGGCCACACCATCCGATTTCATATCAAAATAGCGAACAAATAACAAATTGAGTCCGATGTTGGAAACATTCACCAAAATGGAAATAATCATCGGGAAGATGGAATTCTGCAGTCCGATGAACCAGCCATTCAATGCAAATAATGCCAATGTTGCTGGTGCTGCGAAAATACGAATATGGAAATATTGTTTGGCCAATGTTTCAACAACTTCTTCACCACTAACTATTTTAAAGGCCAGCCAGCTGATAGGCGTTTGCAAAACGATAAGTAATACGGCTCCTCCCAACGCTAATAGCAAGGCACGAGCCAGAGAAGAAATAACTTCCGAATGGTTTTCAGACCCAAATGCCTGGGCTGTGATTCCACTGTTGCTCATTCGGATAAAAGCAAAGTTCCAGTATAAAAAATGTATCACCGTATTGCCCAGCGATACAGCGCCCAGGTAATGATGCGATTGCAAATGGCCCATAAGGAAAAGGTCAAATGTTCCCAGCAATGGAACGGTAATGTTTGTAAGTATGTTGGGAACGGCAAGCCGCAGGATATGTTTGTTCAAGGTTTTTGAATTTTGCTGCGAATGTACAAATTTAAGAGTGAATACAATTTTTGTCGGAGCCGGGAGTGTTCAAAAAAGTGTGTCATTTCAGACTTTTGACTACCACGGCATCTATTTTCAACTGTTATTTTGAGCAATTCCTAAATAAATACTTCTAAATATCTGTCAACAAACTAATACCACGTATCTATAATTTGTATCATACTTTTTGCATCAAAGGACAGATGCATCATGAACAATTTTAACATTTGCATGTTTTCTTTAATCATACTTAATATATGTTAAACTCTAAATTCTAAAATTATGGCATTTGAATTACCAAAATTAGATTATGATTATAGTGCTTTAGAGCCTCACATCGATGCTCGTACTATGGAGATCCATCATACAAAGCACCATCAGGCGTACACTACCAAGTTAAATGCAGCCATTGAAGGAACCGATATGGCCAACAAATCAATTGAAGATATTCTGGCTAATGTATCCAAAGCCTCTACCGGGGTACGCAACAATGGTGGCGGGTATTATAACCACAATTTGTTCTGGAAAATTATGGGACCCAACGGTGGTGGCAATCCAACAGGCGAAATTGCCGGTGCGATTGATAGTACCTTTGGATCTTATGATAAATTCAAAGAGGAATTTTCAGCTGCTGCAGCCGGTCGCTTTGGCTCAGGATGGGCATGGCTGATCGTGCAGGGTGGTAAATTAAAAATTACCTCCACACCAAACCAGGATAGTCCGGTTATGGATATTGCGGAAGACAAAGGAACGCCTATTTTGGGACTGGACGTTTGGGAGCACGCTTATTATTTGAATTATCAAAACCGACGCCCCGATTACATTGCAGCATTTTACAATGTAATTAACTGGGATGAGGTAAATAAGCGTTTCAAAGAAGCGAAGTAATTGAAAAATTATATCATCAATGGAGCCAGGTAAGAATTTGCCTGGCTTTTTTATTGGAAAAGGATAATTTCAATTCCAGGTACGGTTATATTTAATTCATTGCCATCGTAAAGGAAGCTAAGATTTCATTTTTTTAACGCCAATAATATCTTTTCCAAATCCTCCATTGTATCCACGCATTTCGATTCAAATTCAGTAATAGCAACTTTTATGCGAAAACCATTTTCAATCCATCGCAATTGCTCCAGGGATTCAGCCAGTTCCAGCGATGAAGGAGGGAGTTTGGTCACCGATTTTAGCACATCACTGCGATAAGCATATAAGCCAATGTGCTGATAAAAAGTGCCATGGCTCAACCAATCCTGTTTGTCATAGTTCCTTACATAAGGAATGGGAGAGCGGCTGAAATAAACAGCCTCCATATTTGCATTCAAAACAACTTTTGGTCGATTGGGGTCAAAAATGGTATCAGGGTGTTCAATGCGTTTAACCAGCGTGGCAATATCCGTTGGCTCATCCTCGAAACAGCCCATCAATTTTTGTAATTGTTCTGGCTGTATAAATGGCTCGTCTCCTTGTATATTAATCAGCCCATCAAAAGCGCCATGTTCTTTTTCAGCTTTTTCCAATGCTTCCAGGCAACGATCTGTTCCGCTTTTATGATCAAAAGATGTCATAACGGCATAGCCGCCAAATTGATGTACAGTAGTTAATATTCTCTCATCATCGGTAGCTACCAATACATGTTTTAGCGCTTTTTTACTTTGTTCGTATACACGCTGAATCATGGTTTTACCCTGAATATCAGCCAATGGTTTACCAGGAAACCTACTTGATTGGTAACGTGCCGGTATTACACCGATAAATCTCATAAACATGGCTATTTAATGAATCGCAAATTAGTAAAAAACAAGTAATATTGTAATTTTGTCATACTTTATGTGAAAATATATTTTCACCCCCTCAATTAAAGTATAGTTTTAAAGACTGTAAAAATAACAGCTTATGGATGTGCAACGGGTAAAGCAACGATTTGGGATTATTGGAAATTCAGAAGGATTAAACAGGGCGATTGATATTGCTTTACAGGTGGCACCTACCGATTTATCAGTATTGATTACTGGTGAAAGCGGAGTGGGTAAGGAAGCATTTCCGCAAATCATACATCAGTTTAGTTCCCGCAAACATGGTCAGTATATTGCTGTTAATTGTGGTGCAATACCCGAAGGCACCATCGATTCAGAATTGTTTGGTCATGAAAAAGGCTCTTTTACGGGTGCGCATGACAGTCGTAAAGGTTATTTTGAGGTGGCCAATGGCGGTACTATTTTCCTCGATGAAGTGGCTGAACTGCCATTGTCTACCCAGGTTCGGCTACTGAGGGTGCTGGAATCGGGTGAATTCATCAGGGTAGGATCATCAAAGGTGCAGAAAACGGATGTGCGGGTTATCGCCGCTACCAATGTCGATATTCCTAAATCTGTAAAAGAAAACAAATTCCGTGAAGATCTGTTTTATCGCCTTAATACAGTACCTGTTTCCATACCGCCATTGCGCGAAAGGAAAGACGATATCTTATTGCTTTTTAGAAAATTTGCCGTTGATTTTGCTGAAAGATATCGCATGCCGGCGGTCAATTTAAACGATGATGCAAAAGAAATTCTTATTAATTATCGCTGGCCGGGTAACATACGTCAGTTAAAAAATGTTACTGAACAACTCTCAATCATTGAACAATCAAGAGACATTGATGAATTAACGTTAACAACTTATTTGCCTGATTATAATGAAAGTAAGCTCCCAGCACTTATCGAACGTGAATCGGCTGATCAAAACACTTTTACCACTGAGCGGGAAATTTTATACAAAATATTGTTTGATATGAAAAACGATATGAACGATCTTAAAAAACTGGTGCTCGAAATAATACAAAAAGGGGGGGCCGATAGCGAAGTACATGAAAACAATGCGCAACTTATACAAAAATTATATGACGATAATGATGATCCGAATGTTAATTATGATAAACACAAGCCATTGCAACAGCAATATGAAATAAAAACAAATGATCATCGCAACCATCATCACCACAACATCCAGGATACGGAAGAAATAATTGAAGAGTCCTTATCGTTGGTAGAAAAAGAAAAAGAACTTATACTTAAAGCACTTGACAAACACAATGGCAAAAGAAAATACGCCGCGGAAGAACTCGGAATATCCGAGCGAACCCTATACAGAAAAATTAAAGAATATGACATCGAATAGTAAAATGGCCTTTATAATTGCGGCTGTTCTTTTTATTAGCTCATGTTTTAATGTGAGTTACAACTTTAAAGGTTTTACCATTCCGCCGGAGGTAGAAACCATATCAATACAGTATTTCAACAATACATCCGATTATGCACCTGCTTCACTGAGTCAGGACTTTACCCAGGAATTACGAGACCGTTTTCAACGCGAAACCAACCTTATATTAACCGATGGGGTGGGAGACATTGATTTTTCAGGGGAAATTGTCGATTTCAAATCAAGAGTTACCACTACCGAAGCAGATGAATTTGCAGCAGGCCGGCAAAATTTTATAATTGGTATTAATGTCCGATATACCAGTTATATTGACCCGGAGCAGGATTTCGAGTCAAAATTCACACAATCCAGGGAAGTTGATGGTGATATGACATTGGCCGATGCTTATGAACAGCATGGTGAAGAATTATTGGGGCTGATCATAGACGATATATTTAATAAAGCCTTTGCCAACTGGTGAAATAAATGCGAATGAATCTAAACAACATCATAGAATTATACAACCATCCTGAAAAAGTCACCACTAATGACGTGGTATTACTGGAAGCAGCACTTGAAAAATACCCTTATTTTTCAGTTGTACATATTTTATACCTGAAATGGCTGGCCAAAGTAAACGATCCCCGGTTTATAAATTATCTGCACAAAGCATCGGTTTATATAGGTGATCGAAAAAAACTATATCAGCTCATTTTTTATGATGCTCAGTCTGATACAGCCGAATCAGCTCCTTCCGAATCCCTGTCTGATGAAAAGAAAGATTTCAGACGTAAAAAACACGGAACCATCCAGGGAAGCATTGCGGACATACTGGATTTTCAGCTTCAGACTGCCGGGCAGGGACTGGATAAAGAATTGTTATACTCTCCTACCATTGATCTTGAAAAAGAATACGGCTCTGTTAAAAACGATGACGATGCTGATGATTTCACCTTCGACATTGATTTAAACCAATCTGATGATCAGGAAAATACGGTGGATAATAATAAAAAAAACAAAGCAGAGCAGCCGCCAACGCAACAAAGCAATCAGAAAGATAGTAAATCTTTAGAATTACTGGATTACGAGGGCAGTAATCAATCACAGGAAATCTTACCGAAGGAACCGGAAGAAGATCAATGGCAACGGAAAGGTAATAAAGATCAGCTCATCGATAACTTCATAAAATCAAATCCCCGAATTGTGCCAAAAGAAGACGATAAAACTCCTGTAGAGGATTTTTCAGAAAAAAGCATTGCCGAAAGTGAAGGTTATATGACCGAAACATTGGCCAAAATATATATCAGACAGAAAAAATATGAAAAAGCCATTTCTGTATACAAAAAATTAAGTTTGAAATATCCCGAAAAAAGTACTTACTTTGCGGGTCAAATTAAAGAAATTCAAGGATTCATAAATAATAACACCTGATATCATGTATATTTTAGTTTCAGTACTTATTTTATTGGTGTGTGTAATACTTGTACTCATTGTATTGGTTCAGAACTCAAAAGGAGGCGGGTTAGTTGGTGGAATGGGAGGCCAGAACCAAATGATGGGCGGTGTACGCCAAACCACCGATTTTTTGGAGAAGGCAACCTGGACGTTGGCATCTGCGTTGCTCGTATTAAGCGTAGTGGCCAGTATAACTATACCACGTGCTACACAAACCGAATCTTCCCGTATACAGGAACAAATTCAAAATGCTGTTGACCCTGAGGCACTTCCCAATGTACCCATGAATTTTGAAAATCAAACAGCACCCCCACCCCAAAATGGTGAAGAAGAATAGCAGGTAACAATATTCAGGATATTCATAAAAGTGTCAGTATGTCATAAATACTGACACTTTTTTTATGCCGCTCATTTTAACCGCTCATGTTTAACATTCATTATCACAGCTATTTAAGTCGCCATGCGATAATGGATGTCAGGTACGAATGACAATCATGAACCACGAAAAATGAAAAAATGACTTTAAAAGGAGCAATTAACTGCCCTTTTTGGCTTTGGCATGGATTGTGATCAATCAACGTCGATAAAAATGTTAATGTTTAACTTTTAAAATAAAATACAAATGTCGAAAGTGAATATCAAACCTCTTGAGGATAGAGTGCTGATAGAACCTCAGGAAGCGGAGGAAAAAACAGCCAGTGGAATAATCATTCCTGACTCTGCAAAAGAAAAACCACAAAAAGGAACTGTTATTGCAGTTGGCCCCGGAAATAAAGATGTTACTATGGATGTAAAAGATGGCGATACCGTTCTGTACGGCAAGTATGCCGGTACTGAACTATCTGTGGATGGCAAGGATTATTTAATCATGCGTCAGTCAGACATCCTTGCAAAAGTATAATCTAAAAATCTATTCGTTAAAAGCTAAAAAAAAGAAACTATGGCAAAAGACATTAAATTTGATATTGAAAGCCGCGACCTGTTAAAAAAGGGCGTTGACGCGTTGGCAAATGCGGTTAAGGTTACGTTGGGCCCAAAAGGTCGGAATGTTATTATCGACAAGAAATTCGGCGCACCTCAGGTTACAAAAGATGGGGTTACCGTTGCCAAAGAAGTTGAACTGGAAGATCATTTTGAAAATATAGGCGCACAATTAGTAAAAGAAGTGGCCTCTAAAACCAATGACGATGCCGGAGATGGTACAACTACCGCCACTGTATTGGCACAATCGATTGTAAATGTCGGGTTAAAAAATGTTACAGCCGGCGCTAATCCGATGGACCTAAAACGCGGTATTGACAAAGCGGTTGCTGCAGTTGTTGCCGAATTAAAAAAACAAGCCAAACAAATTGGTGAGGACAGCGAACAAATAGAGCAGGTAGCTTCTATTTCAGCCAACAACGATAGCACCATCGGAAAATTGATCTCCGAGGCTATGCACAAAGTACGCAAGGAAGGTGTGATTACCGTGGAAGAATCGAAATCCGCCGAAACAAAGGTTGAAGTCGTGGAAGGTATGCAATTCGATCGTGGATATATCTCTCCATATTTCATAACCGATTCTGAGAAAATGGAAGCGGTTATGGAGAATCCATACATCCTGCTTACCGATAAGAAAGTATCAACCATGAAGGACCTTATGCCTATACTGGAGCCTGCAGCTCAGTCTGGTCGTCCATTGGTTATAATCGCTGAAGATGTGGAGGGTGAAGCACTTGCTACGTTGGTAGTAAACAAACTTCGCGGATCGCTGAAAATCGCGGCCGTAAAAGCACCCGGTTTTGGTGATCGCCGTAAAGAGATGCTTGAGGATATCGCCATTCTTACCGGTGGTACTGTAATTTCTGAAGAAAAAGGTTTAACACTTGAAGGTGCTACTTTAGAGATGTTGGGTAACTGCGAGAAGCTAACCATTGATAAAGAAAACACTACCCTTGTAAATGGTGCCGGTGATAAAGCAAATATTGATGCACGCGTAAATCAAATCAAAAAGCAAATTGATGCTTCAACAAGCGATTACGATAAAGAAAAACTTCAGGAGCGCCTGGCTAAACTAGCTGGTGGTGTTGCGGTACTATATGTGGGTGCTGCCTCTGAGGTAGAAATGAAAGAGAAGAAAGACCGTGTTGAAGATGCGTTGAACGCTACACGTGCAGCGGTTGAAGAGGGAATTATCCCAGGTGGCGGCGTTGCTTATGTCAGAGCGCTTGATTCCATTGAGAACTTAAAGACAGATAATGAGGATGAAGAAACCGGTATTTCTATCGTGAAGCGTGCACTTGAAGAACCACTTCGTCAGATTGTACAAAACGCTGGCCTTGAAGGTTCTGTTGTGGTTCAGAAAATTCTTGAGGGCAAGGATGACTTTGGTTACAACGCGCGCACCGATAAGTATGAAAACTTATTAAAGGCCGGAGTTATTGATCCGACCAAAGTAGCACGTATTGCTCTTGAAAATGCTGCTTCTATTGCAGGTATGTTCTTAACTACTGAATGTGTTATTGCTGAGCATCCTGAAAACGAAGAACCTGCTGCAGGTGGCGCTCCAGGAATGGGTGGCATGGGCGGCATGGGTGGCATGATGTAAAAATATAATTTTACAAGCCATATATGCGCAAACCCCTGGCAATATTGTCGGGGGTTTTTTATTTCAGAAGGTAGAATTAAAAAGCAGCCATCAGTAAATCAATGTCTTTAGAAGGGATGTTAAAGTTATGACCAATAAAATCGTTTACAAGAATTCCGTTATATATATAAACGCCATGTCTTGTTCCCTTGTTTTCCTTCAGAAATGGTTTGATACCACCGGACTCACCTAATTTTAATAGAAGCGGTGACAGCACATTGCTAAGAGCAATAGATGCTGTACGAGCAACACGTGAAGTTAGATTGACAACGCTGTAATGAATTACGCCGTGTTTATCGAAAACAGGGTCTTTATGGGTGCGGCATTCCGATGTTTCAATACATCCGCCCTGGTCAATGCTTATATCAATAGCAATGGCCCCTTTCTTCATTTCTTTTATCATATCCTCGGAAACCACAATTCGCGGGCCTTTTTCCAGTAAATTCATGGCTCCGATGAGCACATCAGCTGCTTTAAGGGCTTTGGTAAGCACACGAGGGTGAAAAATAGAGGTGTGTAAACGCTGACCGATATTTTTTTGCAACCGTTCCATTTTATGGATGGATGAATCGAAAATTTTAACAAAACAGCCCATACCCAGGGCAGCACGTGCTGCAAACTCAGCTGCGGTGCCAGCACCAATAATCACTACCTCGGCCGGAGTGATCCCGGTTATACCGCCAAGCAATACGCCTTTACCAATTTCCTGGTTGCTCAGTAACTCTCCGGCAATAAGGATTGAGGTTGTGCCGGCAATGGCACTCATCGATCGCACAATCGGAAAGCAGTTGTACTCATCTTTAATGGTTTCAAAGGCTATGGCAGTAACCTTTTTGTTCATGAGTTTCCGGATGTATTCTTCCGATTGTGTATTGAGCTGTAGCGAGGTGATAACAATTTGTTGGCCTTTAAGCATGCCAATCTCCTCTTCGTTAAGAGGTGCTGTTTTAACTATTATGTCGGCTTGCAATGTTTCCTTCTTGGTGTCGACAATCAGCGCACCTTTTTCGCTGTACCGCGTATTGGGATAGTTGGCACCCGCTCCGGTTTTGTTTTCGATATATACCTCATGGCCATTATTAACTAATATTTCTACGGCCTCAGGGGTTAAAGGAACCCTTTTTTCAAACTCATGATTTTCCTTTGGAATACCAATAATTCAGTTTTTTTTCCGCTTGGCTACTTCCAACATCTCCTCCGCCGGCAAAAATTCATGCAGCATGGAATAACTAGCTTCAGATTCCTTCGGGTTTCCCATACAATTCAACTAGGTTATTTAAAGTCGTTCTAAAATAATACAATTCGCCTTAATTTCAAACAGTTTTAAAGGAATTAAATGAGTCTGTAATTAGGCCGTTATTACTTTCCGACTGCCATCTTCCTCAAGTGTTATTTTGATTTTTAAAGCATCTTCCGGGATAAGATCTTCGGCCATTTCAGGCCACTCGATAAAGCAGATTGATTTACCGGTCACATAATCCTCATAGCCAATATCATACAATTCCACAGGGGTTTTAATGCGGTAAAAATCGAAATGATAAACCGAATCACCTTTCGATGTAAAATATTCATTTACCAGTGCAAATGTAGGGCTGGTTGCCACATCAACACATCCCAACTGTTTACACAATTCTTTGATTAGGGTGGTTTTACCAATTCCCATTTCACCATACAATGCAACTATTTTATGCTTCTTAACATTTTTTTTTAGTTTTGAAGCCACCGATGGAATATCTTCTAAAGAGTGGATGTAGTAGGTCATTGACTAGTTTTTTGGACTTAATACAATATATGGAATAAGCATTTCTTCCAACGAAATACCTCCATGCTGAAAGGTGTTTTTATAATAATTGGCATAATAGTTAAAATTATTGGGATAGGCCATAAAGTCAGTGTTGGTTGTAAAAATATAGGTTGATGACACATTTATTTTTGGCAAATGTATGGCTTCGGGGTCTTTCACTTCAAATATGTCTTTGGATTTGTAGTTCAGGTTTTTACCGATTTTATAGCGCAAATTTACAGAGGTTTCCCGATCACCCATAACTTTAACAGGATTTTGTACGCGCATGGTGCCATGATCGGTAGTGATCACAACTTTTATATTTTGCTCTGCCAACATGCGCAATAAGTCGTATAAATAGGAATGCCTGAACCACGACAGTGTAATTGAGCGGTATGCTGATTCGTTGGAAGCAAGCTCTTTGATCATTTGCATTTCGGTACGTGCATGCGACAACATATCCACAAAATTGTATACCAGTACATTCAAATCATAGTGCAGGTACTGTTTCAGTTCTTCGGTAATTTTTTTACCGGTTTTGGAATCGGAGATTTTTTGATAATGAAATGACGAATTTATACCCAATCGTTGCAATTGGCGGGCCATGAATTGTTCTTCATTTAAATTTTTACCGCCTTCTTCATTATCATCAACCCATAAATCGGGGTAGAACTTTTTTATTTCCAGTGGCATGAGGCCGGCAAACTGTGCATTTCTGGCATAAGCGGTGGCTGTAGGAAGTATGCTGCAATAAATATCTTCTTCGGATATTAAAAAATATTCAGTCAGATTGGGTACCATGGCTCTCCATTGGTCATAACGCAAATTATCAATAAGAATGAAAAAAACCTTTTCATTCTTCTCTGTTAACGGAAAAAGTTTTTTTCTGAGTAAGTTCGGAGAAAGCAAAGGTGCATTTGTTGCCTTATCGTTAAACCAACCTGTATAATTTGATTTTATGTATTTGGCAAAGCCTTGGTTGGCTTCATTTTTTTGCATGAACAACACTTCTTTTATACTCTCATCATCAAGCTGTTCAAGCTCAATTTCCCAATAAACCAGTTTTTTGTAAATCTCGGCCCATTGGTCAAAACTGCGAGCTTCATTAATAAGCATGCCCAGTTTTGAAAACTCTGACTGGTAGGCTGTTGTAGTTTCACGGGTTACCAGTCGTGAGGTATCAATATGCTTTTTAATGGTGAGTAAAATTTGTTTGGGATTAACCGGCTTTAGCAGGTAATCTGATATTTTTGAACCAATGGCAGCATCCATGATATCTTCAGCCTCATTCTTGGTGATCATAATAACCGGAATGGCTGAATTAACGGATTTGATTTCGGCCAGTGTCTCCAGGCCACTAAGTCCGGGCATACTCTCATCCAGAAATATAAGGTCGAATTGTTTTTGCTTTACCCATTCAATTGCGTCATGGCCATTGGAGGCTGTTTGTACTTCATATCCCTTGTTTTCCAGAAAAAGGATATGTGGTTTCAAAAGGTCAACTTCATCATCCGTCCAGAGGATTGAAATGGTTCTCATATTGTTGTCATTGGGTTACTGATAGTATTGTTCGTAAAACGGATAATAACTCTCCGGTGCCTTGTTATCTTTCATCAGTTTGTAATTTTTAATGCTAATAACAACTGGTTTTACTAAACGCTCGTCCACATCTTTAAACAGCTCTTCATACTTCAAAAGTGCTGTGAAATAATTACCGGCTTCCTGTTTGCTTTTGAACTGTTTAACCAGCACAACATTTTCCGACTCGGTTAATTCTTCCTGCTCGGTAAGCAGATTTTGTTGGTCGTAATTGTCAAGGTTAAATGTGATTATATTAAACACCAACTGATTTACATCTGCTTTTTTATCGGTTACCAAAATTACCAAATGCTGTTCATTATCAATGGGTTGTAAATAATCAACTTTTGCAATTTTCTTTTTTTCCTCTTCCAATAAAATTTCCTGTGACCCTTCGGTCATAAATTTCAATGTGCTTTTTGCACTGTTAACCAACTCTGATGAGGGATAATTATTAATAAACTCCTGAAGTTCAGTTTTCAGATTGCTTTTTGGCTGTGTAAATCCAACTGCCATGGCTCTTAAATAGGCAAATTGCGGTTCAAGCTCATGGCCATCGAACTCGGCCATGGCTTTTGTTGTGGCCGTTAACACTTCATGATATCGTCCGTTTCTGTATTGCTTATAAATCTGCTCATAATACCTGTTTACTTTGTTTTCTTCTTCTTCCAGTCGTTTGGCATAGTCAGGATCAGAAATAATCAATGCAAATTTACTGTCGGGATATTCGGCCAGAATCTTGTTTTTATATGCCTGGGATAGCATTGGTTTATTAAGTTCCTTGTACAGATCATGCAAATTATAATAAGATGGTAGTTCGTATTCCGTTTGCGGGTATCTTTCAATTAGTTCTTCAAATGATTCAATTGCCTGGTCGTAATCTTCCAGGTCGGTTCGATATATAAGACCCATGTTAAACAGGGCGTTTTTAATTTTTTCATGCGAGGCGGTTTTGGCGGAGTCGGTAAATGGTATATCCACCAGGTAATATTGACGTGATTTATTGCTCAGGGTATCTTTCGCACTTTTAACTTCTTCTATTGTACCTTCATCTTCTTCTGAATCAGCAAGGGGTTCATAAGATGATGAACTCTTGTTTTTTCGTCGCCAATGGTCTTCCAGTTTTCGGTTGCCCCATTTAGCTATAAATTCACTTTCACCGGAGCTTTTGGTATTTTGGTTATAAAAATACCATGAACTACCCTGATCGTTAAGCGACATACGGTTTTCCATGGCCATTTGCCTTGCCAGGCGTTCGTCTTCCAGTCTTTCCTGTTCCAGTATCTGTGTCAGTCGCTCTTCTTCTTTAACATCTTCAATTATACCATCAATAACGGCCATTAATTCATTTTCGGGAAGAACGGACAATTTCAGTACACTGTCCTGCAACTGAAAAGTATTTACATGGTCGGCCAGCTTAGTTAAACTGGTTGATCGGGTAAAAATATCTTCATAGTTTGGGTATGAGTTGTCAATAACGGATACGGCACTATCGTAATATGCCTGGGCATCGAGATACTGTTGCCGGTCGTATTGAATATCAGCAACGGTGAGGAATGATCGTGCTTTTTGATCGATATTGTCAACACTGGCACGTATGGATTGCTGGTAATATTCCATGGCCTTATCCATATTACCCTGTTTATGTTCAATTTCTCCCAGGGCGTAGTAAATCTGATCCTGAAATTCGATATTCTTATCGTCTTTCAACATTTTACGGAGCTCATTTTTAATATTACCTGCTCCTCCTGCGGTTGAACGAAATGCCAGGGCGCGATTAATTTTTGCCTGAAAGGCCATTTCGTAGGGTGGGTTCATTTTAATGACATTTCTGAATAACCGGGAGGCTGTATTATAATTTTCAAGCCTGTCATTCACCTGGGCAAGAATGAATGTATAGCGTATTTTATTTTCTTTATCTTTGGTGTGATCAAGTGCTTTTTCCAGGTAATTTGCTCCTTTTTCGTAGTTATCCAGTTTCAGATGATAATCAGCCAGTGTGGTGTATAAGTCTTTTTTGAGCCGTTTGGGAACGTCGGTGTCGTATTCAAGTTCAGACAAGATAGCATTGGCATCGCGAAATTCATTATTTTCCTGATAAGTACGTGCCAACCATATTTTGGCATCATACAGTGTTTCTTTATTGGGGAATTCCCGAAACATAAACCTGAAATTTTCTTTGGCCAGGTTGTAATCGCCGTTGTAAAAATGTGCTTTTCCAATGAGTAAATAATTATCGTCTACCCATTTATTGAATTCCTTTTGGTCATAAAATTCTTTTTCTTCAGCTGTAAGAGGTTTGTTGCTTTTGAGCTCAGGTTTTACGGTTATTGAATGCATGGATATCAGCTTAGAGGCCTTTTTTAACGTACGTTCCATATCTGATGAGGCCACCTGATTAACTTCGGGATCACCGAACTTAAAAACGGGTAATACACGGGAATAATCATCTTTGAAATTTTCATTTACTTTCCTGACCCCGTTTTTAAAGCTTTCCTTGCCATTAAATAAGATATTCCAACGCGAGGTTATGTTATGGTAAGTACGGGTAATGGGCGTGTTTTTCTTGGTGCTGCAACCTGCAAAAAACATTACCAATATAAACAGACCCAATAAGGAATAAATACGGTTGTTGATTAAAAAATGATTGATTCGTATGTGTTTGTTCATAGTATCTTTACCCATGTAATTATCAGTGCGGTTCTTGAATAACCGGTCATTCAGGTATATTTATAATCAGATAAAACAACCCATTTCATTAACAAAAAAAAAGTAAATTTATTATGTGGCAATAATACTAAACTTTGGTGAACCTTACATTTTGTACATGGCGGAAAGATTTAACTTAACAATCCGTATCGCAGAGCATGAGACAGATAAAATCAAATAGAAGGTATGATCTTATATCAGTCAATAGCCACCAAGTCCTTTAATTCGGGTAATTCCCGGCGAATGGCCTGTTCTACGCCTGCTTTCAGTGTTTGAAAACTGAACGGGCAACCATTGCAGGCGCCATGCAGTTGTACCTTCACGGTCAGGTCTTCAGTAATTTCTAAAACGGATATATCCCCACCGTCGGTGACTAGATAAGGACGGATACTTTCAATTGCTTTGTTTACTTTTTCTGTTACTAGATTTTTATCCATTTTCTTCAATTTATTTTCGGGATATTTTCACCTTTTGTGTTGGTTCCAAGGTGTCATTTCTGAGGTTGATTTGATTGACGGTGGCCTGGGTAATGTTTTTAAAGGCTTCACCCACCAATTCTTTATCCAACGAAGCGGGCATGCCATCATCTCCGCCTTCACGAATACCTTGCACAATGGGAATCTGGCCAAGCAACGGCACATTCATCTCGTCGGCCAGTTTTTTACAGCCTTCTTTTCCAAATAGGTAGTATTTATTATTCGGTAATTCTTCGGGGGTGAACCAGGCCATATTTTCGATCAACCCTAAAACCGGCACATTAATATTTTCACTGCTGAACATGCTTATACCTTTAATGGCATCGGCCAGGGCAACATTTTGGGGTGTACTAACAATAATGGCACCTGTTACCGCTACTGTTTGTACCAAAGTAAGGTGTATATCACTGGTGCCCGGAGGCAGATCGATAAACATGTAATCGAGCTCGCCCCAATCGGAATCTGTCATGAGTTGTTTAAGTGCGTTTGTAGCCATGGGGCCACGCCATATTGTGGCATCGGTTGCCGGGACAAAAAATCCGATGGATAACATCTTTACACCATATTTTTGAATGGGGATAATCAGGTCCTTATTATCAACACGGTGTGCATAAGGTTTTTCACCTTCCACACCAAACATTTTTGGAATGGAAGGACCGAATATATCAGCGTCAATTAGTCCGGTAGCGTAACCTTGTTGCGCAAATGTAACAGCCAGATTGGCGGCCACTGTTGATTTGCCTACACCGCCTTTACCCGATGCAATGGCTACAATATTTTTTACATGTGGCAGCACCTGAGGTTCCTTAGGGGGTTGCGGGCGTGCTGCTGCAGTAATTTTGATGTCAATGGCAATATCATCGCCTAATTTTTGTTTCAGTGCCCTTTCCGCTGCCTTTTTTATTGAATTTTTCAAGGGGTCGTTAAAGGCTTTGAAGTAAAGGTTAAATTTGATATTGTTGTTTTCAATTTCGAGGTCTTTAACCAGGTCAAGACTTACAATATCGTTTCCTTCCTGCGGATGCCTAACCATGCTGAGTATATCCAATACACTTTCCCTGTCAACAGCCATTTACAATCTTTATTTAAACCAATTAAAATATAACTTTTCCGTGCAAAGATAATCAAATGGATATTTTAAGAAATATGTTATTCAGAATAGTTCTTGATTGGGATCCCAGAAAACGTTGTTAAAGTTAAGCACCTGATCGTTTTTTACTTTTACACCTTCGCTTTCCAGCAGTTCCTGCATTAGTTTTTCGTGCCTGAAATGATGTTTCCCGGTAAGCAGTCCGTTTCGGTTTACCACACGGTGAGCCGGTATATATTCGGGTAAGTGGTGTGAACCATTCAGTGCCCAGCCAACCATACGGGCTGATTTACCCAGGCCCAGAAAGCGGGCAATGGCCCCGTAGGATGTTACCCGACCCTCGGGGATCATTCGGGTTACTTCATATACACGGTCAAAAAATGAGTCATCATTCTTCATCGTTAGGTGGTTCAAGAATGTTGCTATTGGTTGGTAATTGAAATTTCAGGTAATGAATGGGCATACCTTCCGCCAGGAAGCGTTTTTCATAGAAGGTTTGTATGTTAAGGATTTCATCAACATATTCGCTGTTGTATAAATGATCCGTGTCGATTTCAACATACAGCTTATTCAGTTCAATTACCTTTTTGGTATAATGATATAATTCGGTATTATCGGTTTTTAAATGGATAAATCCGGACGGCTTTAATATTTTTTGGTAATTGATCAGAAAATTGGATGATGTAAGTCTTTTTTTGGTTCTTCGTTTTTTTAATTGCGGATCGGGGAATGTTAGCCAGATTTCACTGACTTCATGGGAATTAAAAATGGCATGAACAAACTCAATCCTGGTACGCACAAAAACCACATTTTTCAATCCTTCGTGAAAGGCTGTTTTTGCTCCGCGCCAGATACGTGCTCCTTTAATATCAACACCAACAAAATTTTTCCCGGGATACATCCGCGCCAGACCTACGGTGTATTCTCCTTTTCCGCATCCCAATTCAATGACAACGGGGTTATCATTTCCGAAGTGCTGGTGCCATTTCCCTTTTCCTTCAAAAGAATCGTAAAAAACATGATTAAAATTTGGCTGAATAACGTTGGGTAGTTCTTCAACCTCAGCAAAACGCATCAGTTTATTCTTGCCCACGAGAATTAATTTTTACTCCTTTCAATTCTGAGCCCGACATCTAACACACCTGGTAATTTTTCTTTTCGCATAGCCTGCTCCAGGTCGAATGTATATATACCCTGATATTGAAACCGTACTTTGGTTAACAATGGTACCTGATGGTGATAAGCGCTGCCAATACCTTTGCCATACCATTCACCTTTATCGTCAGCCAGGAATATTTCAACGGTATCTTTTTTAAACTGTCCGCCCGGATCGGTAATGGTAATGAACAAAAATATATTTTGATAGGGATAGTTATTGCCATTTCTGATGTTCAGATATACATTGTTGGCGGCTACCGTATCCTGGATATTTACATCAAAAGAAATGATATTGTCGGCTGACCATGTTTGATTGTCCATGGTACGGTATTCATCGTAAATTTTCCTGGCGTCGCAACCAATGAGCAGCAGGATGGTAACAACAAAAGGGAATGATTTATTTACCATTTTTAGGTGTGTTTTTTCGGGTTTTCTTTTTTCTTTTTTTGGATTTATATTTTTTATCTGATTTATGGTCAAATCTGCTTAAATTATTATCTGCCAGTATATCATTGGCATTTGATTGGTTGTTGGATAGCTCAATATTTTCTGTGTTTTGCAGTTTTTCGGGTTCCTGATTGGCGCGGTTCATCTGAATGATTTCATTGACCCGATCAACTGAAAGGCATACCGGATTGGAGCCGGTATTTTTATTATAAGAATACCACATCAGACGTTTAAAAACATCCGTTTTTACATGATATGCCGGCCCTTCTTTGGTAAGTATTTCGAGCTCCTGATCGGGGAAGTCCTCCCGAGCATCCAGGTAAGCATTTAATTCAAAATTCAAACAACATTTTAGTTTACTGCATTGTCCGGCCAGTTTTTGTGGATTAAGAGATACTTCCTGGTAGCGGGCGGTGTTGGTTGAAACAGAGATGAAACTTGACATAAATGTACAGCAGCAAAGTTCACGACCACATGGCCCAATTCCACCGATTCGTCCTGCTTCCTGGCGTGCGCCAATTTGTTTCATTTCAATACGGATCCTGAATGTTTCGGCCAGTACCCTTATCAGTTTTCTGAAATCAACGCGTTCATCGGCAATATAGTAAAAAATGGCCTTGCTGCCATCACCCTGAAATTCAACATCACCTATTTTCATATCAAGCTGAAGGTCTTCGGCGATTTTTCGGGATTTAAGCATGGTATTATGTTCGCGCGATATGGATTCCATCCATTTTTCAATGTCGTTGGGTTTTGCTTTGCGATAAATCTTTTTGGGTTCCTGGTTGTTGAAGTCGTAATTGTTTTTTCGCATTTGATGGTAAACCAGGTTACCCGTGAGGCTTACTACGCCAATATCATGTCCGGGCGACGCCTCAACGGCAATTACCTCGCCTTTTTGCAGTCGCAGGTCGTTTACATTTTTGAAATATCCTTTTCGGGTGTTCTTAAACCTTACTTCAACAAAATCGGTAGGTGTTTGCGTATGCTCAATATCGTTCATCCAATCGTAAACCTCCAGCTTACCGCAACCATTACAAGGTGAAGCATGGTGTGACGAATCACGCGATTCATGAATATACCCGCGGTCAATACAATGGTTGGCCGTTAGGGTATCCGGTGATTGTTGGTCATTTTCCATTCCTGTTCTTTATTCACTGTGTAAATAGGCAGGGTGGTAATTATCCGGTTTTCTAATTAAGATATAAGCTGTATGTAAACTGCACTTACCGGAATGTCTTTTTTTCGGCACCTAAACCCATATCGCTTTACAAATAACAAATTTAATGAAAATTACTTCTTGATCAATTTTACCAGCTTTAAACACATATCCAATAAAACGATTTTGTTGTACCCGTTTCGCTCAATATCTTCTGCAGCCTTATTAAATTCGCGGGTAATGGGAATAACATTGCGGCCATTGATGAAGGGATGGAATTTTCCGGAGAATTTCATTTCTTCATTGGTTAAAAATACCAATTCTGTTTGTTGGGTATTAAGAATGAGGTTTTCCCTGATTAAGCGCAACGCAAATTCAAAAAATTGTTTTTGTTTTTCCCTGCCCAGGGCTGCCATTTCATCCACCCAGGCAAATATATCGGTTAGCTTACGACTGTAGCATAAACGCATAATCTCAATAAATTTTTCCAGATTCATACGATTATTTTCACTGGTTTCAATCACTTCCCTGGCGGCATTGTAGCTGCCGTTAGCCAGATGTGCAACCTGTTTCGATTCTTCTTCCGACAAACCATGGCGTACCTGAATTGCTGCAGAAAGGTCGTCTTTCATAATTTTTGGAATTTTAAGCAATTGGGTTCGCGACAAAATGGTTGGAAGAATGGTTGCCGTACTTTCTGAAACCAATAAAAACAATGTGTTTTCCGGCGGCTCCTCTATGAGTTTGAGCAATTTATTGGCTGCTACTTCATTCATCTTTTCAGGCAGCCATACAATCATAATTTTATAGGTCGACTCATACGTTTTCAGGTTTATTTTCCGTATAATTTCCTGACTCTCATGCTTACTTATGATGCCTTGTTTATTTTCCAACCCTATGAATTCATACCACTGACTGGATGATACATACGGATTTTGCTGTAAACAATTTCGCCATTCAGTTACAAAATCATCACTTACCAGGGTACCCGTTTTGCTTTTGGTGGTATTTACCGGGTAGACAAAATGCAGGTCGGGGTGAATAAATTTCGAATATTTATTGCAACCCGAACATCTTCCGCATGAATCATGCTCATCCCGGTTTTCACAATTTATGTACTGCGCATAGGCAAGCGCTAAGGGCAGGCCACCGTAACCTCCTGTTCCTAAAAAAAGCTGCGCATGGCTCACCCGACCGCTTTTCACACTTTTTATTAAATGCTGTTTAACAGGAAAATGTCCTATAACATCTTTGAATTGCATAAATTTGTTATCTTAATGATAATCAGTATATTAATAATAATCGTCTTAAGATTAATTTTGTATTAAAAGATATATTACCTGGCTGTTGAAAATCGTAAATATAATTAGAATTTTTACCTTTGCGATGCTTAAAACAGATGCATTTACAAATCATTAAAAATATTTGGTATGATTAACATAAACGATTTTAGTTTTGCAGGTAAAAGAGCCATAGTACGGGTTGATTTTAACGTACCATTGGATAAATCGACACTAGCTGTTACTGACGATACACGTATCAGAGGTGCCTTACCCACCATAAAAAAGATCATAGGTGATGGTGGTTCGGCCATATTGATGTCCCATTTGGGACGACCTAAAAAAGGGCCCGAAGAGAAATTCTCTCTGAAACATGTAATAGCTGCATTATCCGATCACCTGGGCGGAAAGAATATTAAATTTGCTGATGACTGTTTGAAAGCCAAAGATTTAGCTGATTCCCTCCAGCATGGAGAAATTTTGTTATTGGAAAACCTTCGTTTTTATGCAGAAGAAGAAGGAAAACCGAGGTTGGCTGACGATGCCACGGAGGAAGAGAAGAAGGAAGCCAAGACACAGTTAAAGGCTTCACAGAAGGAATTTGTTTCCACCCTGGCAAGCTATGCCGATGTATATGTGAATGATGCATTTGGCACGGCACACCGTGCGCATGGTTCAACCGCCCTGATTGCTGATCATTACGATGCCGATCATAAAATGTTTGGTTACCTTATAAACAGTGAGTTACAATCAATGGACAAAGTACTTACTGCTCCGGATAAGCCATTTACTGCCATTATGGGTGGCGCCAAAGTATCTGACAAGATTTTGGTGATCGAAAATTTATTAGATAAAGTACATAATTTATTAATTGGTGGCGGTATGACCTATACTTTTGTCAAGGCTATGGGTGGAAAAATAGGCAGTTCAATTTGCGAAGAAGACAAACTGGACCTGGCGCGTAGTATTCTGAAAAAAGCCGAGTCGAAAGGTGTGAAGGTATATATTCCCACTGATGCCATTAATGCGGATAAATTTGATGCTGACGCCAACACAGGTGAATCAAAAACCGATGAAACTCCGGATGGCTGGATGGGACTTGATATTGGACAAGAGACCATTCAAACCTATGAGGAAGTAATAAAAAATTCCAAAACTGTATTGTGGAATGGCCCGATGGGTGTTTTTGAAATGGAAAAATTTGCAGCCGGTACATCCGCAGTTGCACAGGCACTTGCAAAAGCTACAGCCAATGGTGCATTTACCCTTATCGGTGGAGGCGACTCAGTAGCGGCCATCAACAAAAACAAACTGGCCGATAAAGTGAGCTATGTATCCACTGGTGGTGGAGCCATGTTAGAGTACATTGAAGGTAAAGAATTACCGGGAATTAAAGCAATACGCGGATAATTTAATTCTGCCACATAATTTAGAGTCCGTAATTCAAAAGGGTTACGGACTTTTTTTTATCTTGCGCTTTCAAATAATAATGTTTATGCAAGACACAAAAATAGCCATCATTGGTGGTGGCAATCTGGGAACAGCCATCCTGAAAGGACTTGTTTACACCAAACAATATACGAAAGAAGAAATTCTTGTTTCTGAAAAAAAGAAACATCGCATCAATTATCTCAATGAAAACGGATTTCAGGTTATTTCCGATAATTTACAAGCCGTTAAGTCGGCCAATACAATTATTATTTCTGTTAAACCGCAGCAAATTACCGAATTGTTGGAAGAAATTAAACCGGAATTAAGCGGGAATTCCAAAATACTGCTAACTACGGTAACAGGGTTTACCTTTTCGCAATATGAAAAAATCATTGGTCAGGTCCCGATATTCCGGATTATGCCCAATACGGCTATTGAGATAGGTGAATCAATGACCTGTATATCGCATATTCATTCCACCAAAGAGCAGGAAGATAAAGTTATTGCTTTACTTGAGAAATTAGGCAAAACCATGATAATTGATGAGGATCAACTGGCTTCAGCCACGGTATTGGGTGCTTGTGGTATTGGTTTTGCATTGCGATTTATCCGTAGCATGTCACAGGGTGGTATCGAAATTGGTTTTGGTTCTGAAGTTTCACAATACATCAGTGCACAAACCATTAAGGGTGCGGCTGAGCTCATTCTGCAAAGTGGCAATCATCCTGAGCGTGAAATTGATAAGGTAACCACCCCACAGGGAATTACCATTTCAGGATTAAATGAAATGGAACATCAGGGATTTAGCTCAGCAGTTATCAAAGGATTGTTGGCTTCCTACAATAAACTGGAATTAGTGCGCAACAAGGAAAAGAAATAAACTACTTTAAGCAGCACTAAACCCCAAAGTTGTATGGCTGTTAGTATACTGTGCATCATTTTAAATTTCAGATGGATTTGTCTACTTTTAACAATTAAACGATTTGGGTATGGACATAGCAGTAAATAATCAGGATTTTACGGCCAGACTTTATGAGCAGTACAAGGCGTACAGCAAGGAATTACCGGCTATCAATAAAACGCATAGATTTGCTGATGACCTTATTAATTTTTTATTTCCTATTAAAGCTGATAGAGAATGTCGATTACCCCAGATAGAACTGAATCTAGCGCAGTTACAGCTCGATTTTAAAGATCTGTTACACCCCCTGGAACCACGGTTAAAAAAATCGGTCAAAGAGCTTACCGAACTTTTTTTTGGTAAAATACCTGCAATTTACGACAGCCTGATGAATGATGCGAAGGCATTTAAGGATTTTGACCCGGCCGCCAAAACAATTGAAGGTATTATTCTTTATTATCCTGGATTTTATGCCATAGCCATTTACCGATTGGCTCATGAACTGTATGAACTTGGTATACCCTTTGTACCCCGCATGATTTCAGAATATGCCCATAGTAAAACAGGCATTGATATTCATCCCGGCGCAACGATCGGCCAGCATTTTTTAATCGACCACGGAACCGGTATAGTGATTGGAGAAACAACCATTATTGGTGAGAATGTGAAAATATATCAGGGTGTAACATTGGGTGCCATGTTTGTGCAGAAAAAACTAAAAGACACCAAAAGGCATCCTACCATTGAGGATAACGTGATTATTTATGGTGGTACAACAATTCTGGGTGGTGAAACAACCGTTGGGCACGATACAGTGGTTGGAGGTAATGTGTGGCTGACAAAAAGCGTACCGGCCTGGTCAATTGTCTACCACGAAAGTAAAGTAACCATTCGGGATTCAAAAAAATATAAACAACCTCATGATTTTGTGATTTGAGGGAAGAATTAGTATTATCGTTACAGGTAAAAACATAACTTAATAAACCATTTTTATAATGAAAGCAAATAATATTCTTGAGACTATTGGAAATACACCACATGTACGTATAAATCGAATGTTTCCCGGTTACGAAGTGTGGATCAAATTAGAACGTGCCAATCCCGGTGCCAGTATTAAAGACCGTATAGCATTAAGCATGATAGAGGATGCCGAAAGACGAGGGGTATTGAAACCCGATTCGTTGATTGTAGAACCAACCTCGGGCAATACCGGAATTGGTCTGGCCATGGTGGCAGCCGTGAAAGGTTATGAGCTGTTACTGGTTATGCCCGAATCCATGTCGATCGAACGCAGGCGTTTAATGGCGGCTTACGGCGCAAAATTTGAACTCACACCCCGTGAAAAAGGTATGAAAGGTGCCATTGAGAAAGCCAATGAGATACAGCAATCCAATCCCAAAGCATGGATACCTTCTCAGTTTGAAAATCAGGCGAACGTAGAAATTCACAGAAACACTACTGCTCAGGAGATTATATATGATTTCCCCGATGGATTTGATTATATGATTACCGGTGTTGGAACGGGTGGGCATATAACGGGTGTTGCTGAAGTGTTAAGGCAAAAGTTCCCCGATTTAAAAGTCTTCGCCGTTGAACCTGAAACCAGTCCTGTTATCGGAGGAGGCCAACCCGGTCCACATCCTATACAGGGGATAGGAGCCGGCTTTATACCGGGTATATTGAAGAAAGATGTGTTGGATGGAACCATTAACGTATCCAAAGAAGAAGCCTTTGAATTTGCCGTAGAAACCGCGAAGCAGGAAGCCATTTTTGGGGGTATTTCTTCGGGTGCCACGATGGCAGCGATTTCCAAAAAAATAAAAGAATTGCCGGAAGGATCAAGAATTATCGGGTTTAATTATGACACCGGCGAGCGCTATCTTTCGATAGAGGGATTGTATTAATGCCATCGGCAAAAATCATCATTCGAATAAAATGATCTTATAAAAGTGATGCAAAACGCCATTTCGCTGGCTATCGGAATGGCGTTTTTTTTGGTTGGCAATGTTGAAGCAAAGGGAATATCTCTGGTTCTTCCTTTGAGTCAGCCATATAAATGGTTACTGAGTACATTCGGATTTCAGTTAAAACTTTATAAAGATTTATTTATCGGGTGAATTTTCTGTTACATCCCCGGTATCCACGGTGGCATATTTGGTTACACCACCTGAGACAATAAATTTCATGGCATCGGATGAAGATATATTTACCGGGCGCACATGTTCTTTGGGCACTATAAAAAGTTCACCCGAAAAATTGTATGAATGGGGAAAATAAACGGCCACTTTGTCTTTTATCTCAAAATCGGTGAGGTCTTCCTGTGTAAGAAAACCCATTTTCTCGAGTTCGGAAATGGTGTTAACCCTCACCAACACTGGTTTGGTGAATTTCTTTTCCTTCCCCACGATAGCTGAAAGAAAATCCTTTAGTGAGGTATAAATAAGTTTAACCAGTGGCGCGCGTTGCAAAAACCTGTCAAACATATTAAAAAAGGGCTTGGCTATAATTGTGTTACCAATAAAACCCAATGCCGTAATAGCGGCTACAACTAATAACGCACCTAATCCTGGTATTTTTGTATCAACCAGTATGTTATCAACAAAATTAAATATAAGGACAACCACATAAATGGTTATTCCGGCGGGGGCAATAAATAATACGCCCTGTAAAAAGTAACTAGCTATTTTTTTCATCTTTAATTGCATTGAGCTTTGTTTTTTGTGATTTAGGTAATTTTTCAACAATTAAATCATAAGAATGATCAATCCATTCCTTAATTAATGGATCAGGCACGGTTCCATCCAGTATAATGGTGTTCCAGTGTTTTTTGTTCATGTGATAACCGGGAATTACCGCTTCATATTTTTCCCGCAATTCCTGTGCTTTATGGGGGGCGCACTTCAGGTTTATGCGCTTATCTTCCAGGTTAAGGAGTGCATACATTTTATCAAGCACTTTAAAAACGAGTGCATTGGGACCAAACGGGAACCCTTCGGTAACTGCGGGTTTTTGCAGACAGTATGAACGAACTTCTTCGATATTCATAATTATTCAGGTTCTGGTAAAAAGGCATCTTTAATATGCACCACTTGTGGTGGGTTGCGATGCGTGTATATAACCAATACATCAAAACGGGCGTTCAAATTTATATCATTTTCGGTGATGTAATAATCGGCTGCATCAATTAAAAAATGTTGCTTTTGCGTGGATATAGTATCGGCGGGTGTTTGAAAATAATTGGATGAACGGGTTTTTACTTCGCAAAAAACCAGTTCGTCACCATCTATTGCAATTAAGTCTATTTCCTTGTGTTTCCATCGCCAGTTGGTATGAATTATTTCAAAACCATTCTCTTTTAAATACTTAAGCGCCCATTCTTCGCCCTGTTTACCGAGTTTGTTATGTTGTGCCATTAGGTCGATAATTGTACTTTTTGGTTATCCACTTTCATGGATACATAATTCCCCAGGCATAAGGGCAAATTATGCGGTATATGCCCGGCCGGGAACCCGTAAATAACGGGGTAGTCAAAGGTTGCTACTTTTTCATGAATAATCTCATAAGCATCCATGCCATAGTCCGTTTTGTTATCTTTGAGCTGATTAAATTCCCCAATCACCAGCCCTTTTAAGTAGTTTAATTTACCTGAATGCCACATATTCATCATCATACGGTCAATGTGATACAGGTTTTCACCCACATCTTCCAGGAATAATATTTTATTGGTTGTATCAATTTCAAACTGTGTTCCCTGTAATCCAATTAAAACAGATAAATTGCCGCCTACAATATGACCTTCACCTGCACCTTTTCGGTTAACCGGGTGTGGTGGCAAATAATATTCCACATTTTTATGATGCATGATTTGTTTGATTTTTTCGATTGGCTCCGTTTCATTAGGATGTTTGGCAAAATTCATAGGCATAGCACCGTGCACACTGCAAAAACCCAGTTGTTGAACGCGGTTATGCAGGGAGGTAATATCACTAAACCCGATGATCCATTTTGGATGGCGTAAGAACCGAGAAAAATTCAGTTTCGGCAAAATCCGATAGGTACCGTGGCCGCCACGCAAACAAAAAATGGCTTTTACATGTTGGTCGTCTAAAGCCGATTGAAGATCATGCAACCGCTCAGCATCGGTGCCGGCAAATTGGAAGTGCTGCTTATAAAGTGATTTACCAGGTATTACTTCCACATCAAAACTGGAAATGGCATCAATGGATTTTTGTAAATAATCTTCTTCCAGGGTTTTAGCCGGAGCTACCAAAGCCACTTTATCACCTTGCTTCAATGGGGGTGGTTTAATCATGAACGGATGTATTATTTCGGTTTCTTAAACTCGTATGCTTTCAATATCTTTGCGAGGCTACGAATAATAAATGAACAATAAAAATAAAAAAAGAATCTTTCAATGAATACACCAAAAAGATACCTGATAACTGCAGCTTTACCCTATGCCAATGGGCCCGTACATATCGGACATTTGGCTGGTGTTTATGTGCCGGCTGATATTTATGCGCGCTATTTACGACTGCGTGGAAGGGATGTAAAATTCGTATGCGGATCTGATGAACACGGGGTAGCCATTACCATAAAAGCCCGGCAGGAAGAGGTATCGCCAAAAGAGGTTGTAGATAAATACCATAATATGATCAAACAATCCTTTGATCAGTTTGGTATAACGTTCGATATTTATTCCCGAACAACCTCCAAAGTACATTACGAGACCGCTTCTGAATTCTTTAAAAACCTCTATGATAAAGGACTGTTTGTCGAACAAACTACTGAGCAGTTTTATGATAATGAAGCCGGTCAATTTCTGGCCGACCGTTATGTGAGCGGTACTTGTCCCAATTGCCATAACGATGGAGCTTATGGTGACCAGTGTGAATCATGCGGCTCCTCATTGAATGCAACTGATTTGATCAACCCCAAATCTGCCTTAACCGGTACGAAGCCTGAATTGCGTGAGACCAGGCATTGGTTTATGCCGCTGGACCGGTATGAGGATTTTTTACGAAATTGGATACTGGAAGAAAACAAAGACTGGAAATCGAATGTATATGGACAATGTAAATCCTGGCTGGATAATGGATTACAACCCCGCTCCATTAGCCGTGATTTAAATTGGGGTGTACCCATTCCATTGCCCGATGCCGAAGGCAAAGTGCTTTATGTGTGGTTTGATGCTCCCATTGGTTATATTTCTGCCACCAAAGAACTTACAACCGATTGGGAAAAATACTGGAAAGACCAGGAAACCAAACTCGTGCATTTTATTGGTAAGGATAATATTGTTTTTCACTGTGTCATTTTCCCGTCCATTTTACAGGCCGATGGTACCTACATTTTACCCGACAATGTGCCTGCCAATGAATTTATGAACCTGGAAAATGATAAAATTTCCACTTCACGTAATTGGGCAGTATGGTTACATGAATACCTGGATGATTTTCCCGGTAAACAGGATGTATTGCGCTATGTATTAACGGCTAATATGCCGGAGACCAAGGATAACGATTTTACCTGGAAAGATTTTCAGGATCGCAACAATAACGAATTGGTGGGTATACTCGGCAATTTTGTGAACCGTGCCATGGTACTAACCAACAAGTATTTTGATGGCAAAGTGCCACAATCAGGCAGCCTGAATGAGGAAGACCAAACTGTGCTGGCAGACATCAAACAGTACAAAGCAGCCATTGAGGATAATCTGGAGCATTTCAAATTTCGCGAAGCTTTGAAAGAAATGATGAACCTTGCACGTTTGGGAAATAAATATCTTGCTGACAATGAACCCTGGAAACTTATTAAACATGATGAGCAACGCGTAAAAACCATTTTGAATATATCTTTACAATTAACCGCGAATTTGGCCATTTTGGCTGAGCCATTTCTACCAAATACAGCGGTCGCTTTAAAGGAATTTATCAATCAGCCTGATAAAAAATGGGAAGAGGCCGGTTCGGGCCAACTGCTTGAAACCGGGCATGAATTGAACAAACCATCGTTGCTGTTTGCCAAAGTGGAAGACGAAGAAATTCAGAAGCAATTGGACAAGCTCATCAATGCCCGTCAAAAAGCTGAAGCCAGTGATATTGAACCGGCAAAAGAGGAAATATCATTCGATGAATTTAATAAAATGGATATTCGTGTTGGCACTGTTTTGGAAGCTGAAAAAGTTCCCAAAACCAAAAAGTTGCTGAAGCTAACTATTCATACCGGACTGGATAAACGCACTGTGGTATCGGGCATTGCTGAACATTACCAGCCTGAAGAAATGATCGGTAAGCAGGTATGTATACTTGTAAACCTGGCACCACGTAAAATTAGGGGCATTGAATCACAAGGGATGATATTAATGGCAGAAAATGGTGAAGGTAAATTGGTGAGTGTTGTTCCGGATGAAAAATTTCAGGAAGGGGCAGTTGTACGTTAACAGGGTAGGGATTAATTTCCCAAAACATTAATGGGTAATGTAAGCATGGCTTTCAGGTCTTCACCTGATTCGCGCATGTCTTCGTCCGTTTGATCATAATACCAATTAACAACAATCTGTTGTCCGCTTTGAGATACCTTTTCCAGGTATTTGATCATTTGCATCAACGATTTTTTAGATGCGCTGTTAATGTAGTCCAACCGAAGGTTTACAATAAATTTATCACCATGTTCCTGTAAATGTTTCTTCAAAAGGTTTGTAATTTCAGCATAGTATTCAATGGCGTCCTCAGGAATAGATCGACCGGAAAGCTCCATTATATTTCCTTCAAGTTTAAATGCCGGTGTTTTTTTTGTCCCTTCAATCTGAATCGACATATATTTATTTATTTAATTTGCTAAATAGTGTTGGATGCTCTTCTTCAAATAAAGATGGCAGGTTTTCGTCGAATTTTTTAAGCACCTCAGTAATGATTGCTTCACGCATAAATTTTGACCTGTTAGAAACTTTAAAACGCTCGCAATATTTATTTATGGCATGCATTTCTCTGTTGTTCAGAAGAATTTGAGTCCTGTTTGTGCGTTTTAAATTCCCATCTTTATTTCTTTTTCTATTCATTATTCTTTACCAAGCATATAAACGCTTCTAAAATAAGGAAAATGTACCATAAAGATATTTAATTTTTATCAACATTGACGCATTTTAAGAGTAAACCTTCCGGAATTATTTTTTCTTAATTCGTTTAGTCTAAATTATTTATTTTTTTGCCATAAATCTTTGAGTTAAAAAAACAGATGTTAATAAATATATGCATCGTTTACTGAGCATCATATTGTAATATTCGGAATAAATTTTTAATGTGAATTATTTTACTTACCAGGGCAAGTGTTAAACCGGCCACCATCATAATAATCCAATTATATATCCATTTAAATGCCAGATAATTTTTAATAAGCCAAAATATGGCACATGCCAAAACAATGTAGCTGAATAATTGAATAATAAAACCAACATTGCGCTTCAGGCTGAAATTTTTGGTACAAACCATAATTTGCAAAATAACCACCAGTATTTGAGTGGCCATGCTGGTTAAGGCGGCTCCTACAGCCTGCAGTACAGGAATTAGGATAAGGTTTAAACTTATGTTTAGAAGCAGCGATGTACCTGCTATGTAATTTAACTGTTTTAAATTGCCATTGGCTGTTAATAGTGTACCGAAAATATACGTAATGCTAAAATTTAACAGGCTTAACATTAAAAAAATAAATATTTGGGATGAATACATTCCGGCATCGTGGTAGAGCGCATTGAGGATTTCGTAGTTATAAAAAATGGCCGGAACCACTATAATAAAAAGCGGTACAAATAATAGCCGGAATGACAAAAGCAGAAGTTGGCCAATATCTTCACCTTTTTTAAGCATGGAAGCAAATAGCGGGAGCAATAAACTGGCAAACAGAAAACCGAAGACATTCAATGCATCAATTATCCTGAAACTTTGTGCATAAACACCGGCATGGTAGTTTCCATCGATTAACAGTCGCTCTATTAATATGCTATCTGATCGATAGTAGAATGACATGAGAAGTATGAGCAATGCATAGGGATAACTTTTCTTTAAAAACAATCCGTAATAATTGAGTTTAAATTTGGGTTTAAAATATTCCAGTTTTCGGAATACCAAAAATAAACAAAGCGACATGGTTATCAAATAGGATGCTGTTTGTGCCAATACAAATAAACGGATGGTAAACAGCGGTTTTAATTCCGGATTGAACAGGAAGACGGAACAGATAACGATCATTAATAGTTTATCCATGATTGATATTATCCCATCGGCCTTGAAATAATGCAAGGCACTGAGATTCGATCGCATATATAAGATCATTGAAGCCAGAAACTGGTTGAATATCAATATAAAAAGCAGTTTAAACTGTTCCGTGCTGTAACCGATAATCCATCCTGTTAATAAGCATATAAATGCGTATGCAACTCCCAATGTTAATTTTAACGGAATGATGCGGGAAAAGTATTTATTTATTAGTTTGTTATGCTGCGCAATTTCCCGGTTGTTAAAATTTTGCAACCCCACATCCAGAATAATTTGCAAGGCAATGGAGAAGTTGAATAATGCAAAATAAAATCCGTATTCACCGGTTCCAAGATAATTTTGTACAGTACGGTCAATGCCAAATACATAAAATGGCTTAACCAGCACATTTATAAAAATGAGAAAAATTAAATTGCTCAGGAAAGTTTTTTTCATTCCCGGTTGTCATTATTAGCTTTCAGATACAAGGTTAGGCATACAATTTAATAACCAGTAAGTAAATGTTTAAAATAGCAATTGTATTGCCTGCAAATGTAAAAACATAATTGAAATATTTTTAGTTTCGTGGTAAATGGATCAGGTATTACTTAAATCATATTATAAAAAGGACGCCATTGAGGCCGGCTGCGATGAAGCGGGCAGAGGTTGTCTGGCAGGTCCTGTTTTTGCCGCCGCTGTTATCTTACCTTCCAATTTTACACATTCCATGCTTACCGATTCCAAACAATTATCCAACGACAAACGTTTGGCACTGCGTAAAACCATAGAGCAGGAAGCCATTGCCATTGGTGTTGCCATGTGTGATGTTGAGGTTATTGATGCAGTAAATATTTTAAATGCATCAATGAAAGCCATGCACCAGGCAATAAAAAAACTTCCGGTGAAGCCTGATTATTTGATAATTGATGGCAATCGTTTTTTGCCTTATCCTGGTATCGGGCATACCTGTGTTGTAAAAGGCGATTCAAAGTTTTTCTCTATTGCCGCAGCATCCATCCTGGCAAAAACATACCGCGATGAATATATGAGGGATTTGCATAATCAATTTCCGTACTACAACTGGGATAAGAACAAGGGTTACCCGACCAGACAGCATCGCCTGGCCATACGTAATTATGGAATCACACCGTTTCATCGCAAAAGTTTCAGGTTACTTCCTAAGCAGTTATCTTTATTCTGATAGTTATCCGAATACTGTCTGAGTTTAACTTGTCAAATTAGAACTAACCTATTCAGGCAATGTCTATGTAATCCAGTTTTAATTAACACAATTATAAATTATTGACCTGAAAAGGTTTGCCATAATGTTTTTTTGAAATTATGGTTAATTCAACTATAATTGCGAGATTTATATACCTATTAAATTCTGTGGAGATGAGAAAAGCACAATTTTTTATTTTAAGTATTGTTATTGTAGTTTCAGGCAATTTGCGGGCTGATGAAGGCATGTGGCTATTGCCTCTGCTGGAAAAGCTAAACATGGCCAAAATGCAGGAAATGGGTCTGGAGTTGTCCGCTGATGAAATCTACCAGATCAATCAATCGAGTTTAAAAGATGCCATTGTAATTTTTGGTGGCGGTTGTACGGGTGAAATAATCTCAGACAAAGGACTTTTATTAACCAATCACCACTGCGGATACGACCAGATACAAGAACACAGCACGGTAGACAATGACCTGTTGAGTGATGGATTTTGGGCTGAAGAGCTGGAGGATGAATTACCCAATCCCGATTTGGAGGTTAGATTTTTGGTGCGTATGGAAAATGTAACCGATTCGGTTTTAGCAGCTGTTAATGAGGATATGAAGGAAAGTGTGCGGCAGCATTTAATTGATTCGGTTATATTAGAATTAGAAGAAGGATTAGAGCTGGAAGACTACCATGAAGCCAGTATCAAGAGTTTCTTTGGGGGGAATCAATATTATTTATCAATTTATTCGGTGTACCCCGATGTACGGTTGGTTGGTACTCCGCCATCATCTATTGGTAAATTTGGTGCGGATACCGATAACTGGATGTGGCCCCGTCATACCGGCGATTTTTGCTTGTTCAGGGTGTACGCTGATAAGGAGGGTAATCCTGCTAAGTACAGCGAGGAAAATGTACCTTTAAAGCCCAAATATCACTTACCCATTTCTTTAAATGGCATAGAAAAGGGTGATTTTACTATGATTTTGGGATATCCCGGAGGGACTGATCGGTATATGACCTCCTATGAAGTAAAAGAATTGCAGGAAATCACCCATCCCAATCGTATACAAATACGTGGCAAAAGGCTTGAAATATTGGATGAAGCCATGCAATCCGATCCGGCCATACGCATTCAATACGCTTCAAAATATTCACGGTCCAGTAATTATCATAAATTTTCAATCGGTCAGAAAAAGGGACTGGAAAGGCTCGATATATATGAAAAAAAGCAAAAGCTGGAAAAGGAATTTATCAATTGGTACAAACAGGATAGCCTTCTGAACCATAAATACGAAGCGGCAGTAACATTAATTGAAGAGGCCGTTAAAGAGCGCAGGCCGTATAAACATGCCAGCCAGTATTTGGTAGAATGTTTTTATTATGCATCCGAAATATGTCAGTTCCCGCTTAAAGCCCAGGAATTGGCCTATTTGCTGAACAATAAACCTGATAGTGTGGAACAAATAAAGATGGCAACAAAACGTTTAAAAGAAGAGGCCAAAGAGTTCTACAAGGACTATCATAAAGAAACCGACAAATCAGTTACAAAAGCTATGCTTAGGCTTTACAATGAAAACATACCCGAAGCCTATTATCCCGGGTTTATTAAAACAATAAATGATAAATACGACCGCAACTATCAAAAATATGTCGATAAGCTCTATGATAAATCCATTTTTGCAACCGAAGAATCATTTAACGAATTTCTGGAAAAACCTTCAATTCGTAAATTACAGGGTGATATGGCTTATGAAATGATGAATCAGTGGCGGGATATTTACAGTCAGCTGTACATGCTTTCAGGAATACCAAACCGGAAGTATGAAAAAGGACACCGTTTATTTATCGCCGGTTTGCAGGAAATGTTTCCGGACAGTTCGTTTTATCCGGATGCCAATTTCACCCAACGCCTTACCTATGGCAAGGTAGATGATTACTTCCCGGAAGATGCTGTATATTATGATTTTCACACAACACTTAAAGGGGTTATGGAAAAAGAAGATCCTGATAATTGGGAATTTGAAGTGCCTGAAAAACTGAAAGAATTGTATAATCAAAAGGACTACGGCCAATATAGCCAAAACGATACATTATGGGTATGCTTCATATCCGATAATGATATTACCGGTGGAAATTCCGGAAGTCCTGTTTTAAACAGCAAAGGACAATTGATAGGCATTGCTTTTGACGGTAACTGGGAAGCAATGAGTGGTGATGTGGTATTTGAACCTGAACTACAGCGTACCATAAGCGTAGATATACGTTATGTACTTTTTATTATTGACAAATTTGCCAATGCACAACGCATCATCGATGAGTTGACCATTGTGAGTAATTAACCGGAGAAAGATAATAATCGGGATATGTTGGTTATGTTTCCGTTAAAAAAAATACATAAATGAATCCTGGCATCATTGAATTTATATCGGTATTCATGGTTTTATTTGCAGTAATTGATATTACGGGTTCCATTCCGGTTATAATTGATATTGAGATGAAAACCGGGAAAATTGATGCCACCAAAGCATCCCTGGTTTCACTTTTTATCATGCTTCTGTTTTTATTGATCGGTGAACCGTTGTTAGGAGTTTTTGGGGTTGATCTTTCAACATTTGCCATAGCCGGTTCATTTATTCTTTTTTTCCTGGGTATCGAAATGGTGTTAGGCATTGAATTGTTTAAATATGAAACAGTTAAAGCATCATCTATTGTACCGGTAGCATTCCCATTAATTGCCGGTGCAGGCACAATGACCACGCTTATATCCCTTAAATCGCAATATAATATGTGGATTATTGTGTTTGCGTTATTGTTGAATATGATTTTTGTTTATTTTGTATTACGATCTACCAATTGGTTTCATCGGGTAATAGGGGCAACAGGTATTCTCATATTACGCAAATTTTTTGGTATTATTTTATTGGCCATAGCCATTAAACTTTTTTTATCGAATACAGGAATAACACTCGGTAAATGAGTAAAGTTATAATATATACTGACGGAGCGGCAAGCGGGAATCCGGGGCCCGGAGGGTATGGTGCCGTGTTAATGTATGGCAATCATCGGAAGGAACTTTCCGGAGGGTTCAGACTTACCACCAACAACCGGATGGAATTAATGGCGGTGATAGAGGCATTGGAAGCTATGAAAAAAGACAACCTGGATATTGATATTTACACCGATTCTAAATATATTGCCGACGCAGTTGAGAAAAAATGGCTGTTTTCGTGGGAAAAAAGCAATTTCAATAAAAAAAAGAATCCTGATTTATGGAAACGTTTTTTAAAACTGTATCGTAAACACAATATACGTTTTATTTGGGTGAAGGGTCATGCCGATAACCGTGAAAATGAAAGATGCGACCGTTTGGCCGTACAAGCATCAAAAAGCGATCATCTTAAAGAAGATGCCGGCTACCTGAATAGTCCTTAATATAATTGCAAAACAAGATAAAACAATACTAATCTATAAATCGAATTATTTGCTACTAACAATAACCTGCTATGCCTCTTGAAAAATCCAAAAATATCATTTTAAGCTATCAGGGGGAATTGGATTTTGAAACCATTGGTAATCTTATCGGCAGGTTACAACAAATAATGAAAGAGGAAGGTGAACGTGTTAATGTTTATAAGAAAATATTAACCGTTATGATTGAATCGCTTGAAAATGTATATAAATACTGCAGCGATTTTGATTTGTCGGACATTCCCGAAAATAAGCATACCCAATTTTCACTTTCACATAATGACGAATATTATATTATGCAAATTGCCAATCCTGTGCTCAATAAAGATGTTAAGAAGATAAAAAATCATCTGGATTGTATCAATGAGCTGGATTATTATGGCCTTAAAAAATTATATAAAAACACCATTACGGACGGGAAATTCAGTGCCAAAGGCGGAGCGGGACTCGGCTTTATTGAGATGGCCAAACTGGCATGTGATAAGTTAAATTATGAGTTTACGGATTTAAATGATCAGTTCAAATATTTTAAATTAATTATTTGTATTAGTTGATTTGCTTTCGGTTTTCTTATCGTTAATAAAACGTATGTTTCTTTGCAAACCCTCATATTTTGCGCGCATAACAGGCGTTCCGTTAAATGTTTCGTAAAACTCCTGGCCTGACAGATTAGCCCATTTTTCTTTTGTCATATTTAGCAGCGAAAATCGTGGTTCAAAATCAGGTTCATTATGTTCCGGGGTTTTTTTATTATACGGACATATATCCTGGCAAATATCACAACCAAAGACCCAGTTTTGAAATTGCGGTTGCAGTGAAGTTGGCAGTTCATTTTTGTTTTCAATGGTATGATAAGATATACATTTTCGGGCATCAACCACATACGGTTGTGTAATCGCATTGGTTGGACATGCATCTATACATTTGGTGCATGAGCCACACAGGTCAATTTCCTGATGTTGATTATATGTCAGTTCGAGATTGGTAAACACCTCACCAATAAGGATATAGCTTCCCCATTTACGATTTATAAGTAATGAATGCTTTCCGATCCAACCCAGTCCGCTTTTTCGTGCCCATGCATGTTCAAGTACCGGTGCCGAATCAACAAAAGCGCGTGCCTGGGTATGAGGCTCAATCTCTTTCATATAATCAATAAGCCTGAAAAGTTTTTTTTTGATCACTTTGTGGTAATCACGGCCATACGCATATTTTGCAATTTGTGGCACATCCGGTGGTTGTTTATGTGCAGGCCGGTAATTGAGAATAACAGAAATTATGGTGTTGGAAGTTGCCATTAATTTTTCGGGATCAATACGCAGATCAGCATGCCGGGTCATCCAGTGCATGTCTGCGTGGTTGCCATTTTCCAGCCAGTCATGAAGTTTTTGGCCATCTTCCTTTAATGCAGTGGCCTTTGAAAAACCAATGGCTGAGAAACCTAATTCAATTGATTTATTCCTGATTTTGGAAGTCAATGAGTCCATAAAATCAGTTAGTTCATTTGCAGCGATAGAAAACAGGTATTCCTGAATTAAGCAGAAATTGGTTATTCCAGTTTTTTCTTAACCTCGAATTCACGGAATGCTTCGATGACATCACCCACTTTAATATCGTTGAAATTCTCGATATTCAATCCACATTCCTGACCTGAAACAGCCTCTTTCACATCGTCTTTAAAGCGTTTTAATGACCCCAGATTACCGGTATACGTAACAATACCATCGCGAATAACACGTACTTTGGCATCCCGCACAATTTTGCCTTCGGTTACGAGACAGCCTGCAATGGTTCCTACTTTGGTAATTTTAAAGGTTTCCCTTATTTCCGCTGTACCCACCATTTCTTCTTTTATTTCAGGGGATAACATACCTTCCATGGCCGATTTTACCTCTTCAATGGCATCATAGATAATGGAGTACATGCGAATATCAATTTGTTCTTTTTCTGCCAGTCGGCGTGCACCGCCGGATGGTCGTACCTGGAATCCCAGCACAATGGCGTTTGATGCGGCGGCAAGCAGTATATCACTTTCTGATATTTGTCCGACAGCTTTATGGATAATATTCACCTGAATTTCTTCATTCGAAAGTTTGATAAGTGAATCAGACAGCGCTTCTACCGACCCATCCACATCACCTTTCACAACCAGGTTAAGCTCCTGGAAGTTTCCGATGGCGATACGTCTTCCAATCTCGTCAAGGGTAATATGTTTTTTGGTTCGTTGTTCCTGTTCACGTTGCAATTGTGCGCGTTTATTGGCGATATCTTTGGCTTCTTTGTCACTTTCCATGATATTAAACCGGTCGCCGGCTTGTGGCGCACCGTCTAATCCTAGTATTAATACGGGAGTGGATGGGCCGGCAGCTTCAATGCGCTTATTTCGTTCGTTAAACATGGCTTTTACATGCCCGGAATGACTACCGGCAAGAATGATATCACCAACATGCATGGTGCCGGTTTGTACCAGTACAGTTGCAATGTAGCCTCTGCCTTTGTCCAATGAGGATTCAATCACTGTTCCTGTGGCCGATTTTTTCGGATTGGCCTTTAAATCAAGCAATTCAGCCTCCAGTAATACTTTTTCCAACAGGTCTTCCACATTATTACCATTTATGGCTGAAATTTCCTGAGACTGGTATTTACCACCCCAATCTTCAACCATGAAATTCATATTCGCCAACTCTTCTTTTACTTTATCAGGATTGGCTGTGGGTTTGTCCATTTTGTTGATGGCAAACACAATGGGCACGCCTGCAGCATGTGCGTGATTAACGGCCTCTATTGTTTGCGGCTTAACACCATCATCCGCAGCCACAACAATTATGGCCACATCGGTTATTTGTGCCCCCCTGGCACGCATGGCCGTAAAGGCCTCGTGTCCCGGAGTGTCAAGAAATGTTATTCTTCGTTTATCTTCGAGTTCAACGGCATACGCACCAATATGCTGGGTTATACCACCGGCCTCACCGGCAATTACATTGGCTTTACGCACATAGTCGAGTAATTTTGTTTTACCATGGTCTACATGTCCCATTACCGTTACAATGGGTGAACGGGGTTCCTTTAAATCTTCTGAGTCCTCTTCTTCTTCAATGGATTCCTGCACTTCAGGGCTGATAAATTCAACTTTGTAGTTAAATTCGTCAGCGACAAGCGACATGGTTTCTGCATCCAGTCTTTGGTTTATCGACACGAATAACCCCAGGTTCATACAGGATGAAATAACGTCGGTTACTGTTACATTCATCATGGAGGCAAGTTCGTTTACTGAAACGAATTCAGTAACTTTAAGTGTATTCTTTTCTTCCTCCTGCTTCTCAACTTCTTCCTGCATTTTTTGGCTAATAGCCTCACGTTTCTCGCGACGGTATTTAACACTTTTTGATTTTGACTTTTGTGTTAAACGAGCCAATGTATCTTTAACCTGCTTTTGTACATCTTCTTCATTTACATCAGGATGCAACGGGCGTTTCCTGCGTTTATCTTTTTTATGCGCACGTTTGTTATCTTGGCGTTGTCCTTTGTTTGCATCTTTGCTGTAATCAACCTTTTCTTTATCCTTAACAATACGCTTGCGCTTTTTCTTTTTTGTGTCTCCTTCAAAATTTTCAGACGATGAGGCGACCAGGTTTTTTTTATTTTTATCTTCTTCCTTTTGCTGATTAACATCTATTTTACCAACTACTTTAGGGCCTGAGAGCTTTTCGACATCGGTTTCGATAAATTCTTTGTTTGGCTCTTCTTCTTCACCCGTTTGTTTTTGTTTTTCGCCTCCTTTTTTACGCTGAGACTCTACCCTGGCCTTGCGTTCAGCTTCTTTCTCTTCTTTGGTTTTGCGTTTGGGACGCGTGCGCTGGTTCATGGTTGAAAGATCAATTTTACCCAGTACGCGTACATCAACATCCGATTTATAATCGCCCAGGTGGGATATTTCAGAGTCTTCTTCTTCCTGTTCTATTTCATCAATGTCAATAACTTCTTTGTTTTCTTCAGGTACTTCCGTTGGTTGTTCTTCTGAGGGTTCTTCCGGAATATTTTCAACAGGTTCTTTTTCTTCAGTTTCGGGTTTTTCTTCTGTTTCTTCTTTTACTTCTTTTACTTCCTCTTCATCATCCTTTTCTTCCTTTTTATTTACATCAATTTTCCCGACAACCTTTAATTTGGGTTCTTTGGATTTAAGGTATTCTTTTTCTGATTCAGGTTCATAAACTTTTTTAGCCTTTGGATCCTTAATCATTAGTTCATCAAGGCTTTCCTGCTCTTCTGTTTCTTCTTCCTCCGGCACATCGTTAATGGATACAGATTCATTTTTTGAACGGAATCTTTTAAGATCAAGCTTTTCAGATTCCTTTTTTGCGTTAATATCGGAGCTGAATTCCTGATGCAATAGCTCATAATGTTCAGCTGAAATTTTGGTGTTAGGATTCGACTCGACTTTAACCCCCTTATTGTGTAAAAAATCCACAATTGTGGCTATTCCCACATTAAATTCACGTGCTATCTTACTAAGTCTTGTCGGTTTGTTTTCTGCCATATTATTGTATAAAATAAAAAAATCTGTAGCCATTCCTGCAGAATAGCCGCTAAGATATAATGAATATCAATAATTATTCAAATTCTGTTCTAAAAATTTTCATTACTTCCTGTATGGTCTCTTCTTCTAAATCAGTTCGTTTTACCAAATCTTCAACGCTTAATTCCAATACACTTTTAGCCGTATCACAACCAATGGCTTTGAGTTCATCTAAAACCCAGTCTTCAATTTCATCAGAGAACTCATCAATATTCACATCTTCGTCATCTTCATCGCTATCACGGTATACATCAATTTCGTATTCGGTGAGCTGACTGGCGAGTTTTATATTTAATCCTCCTTTGCCAATGGCCAGAGATACTTCACTTGGTTTCAGAAAAACTTCAGCTTGTTTGGTTTCGTCATTGATGCGAATGGATGTAATTTTTGCAGGGCTTAAAGCACGCTGGATATACAATTGTAAATTGTTTGTAAAATTAATTACATCAATATTCTCGTTTCTTAACTCACGTACAATGCCGTGTATACGTGATCCTTTCATTCCTACACAAGCACCAACGGGGTCAACACGTTCATCATACGATTCCACGGCAACTTTGGCCCGTTCACCCGGTACACGAACAATTTTTTTAATGGTTATCAAACCATCAAAAATTTCCGGTACTTCCAGCTCAAATAGTCTTTCCAGGAATACCGGTGATGTGCGGGAAATTACAATCAACGGATTGTTGTTACGCATTTCAACTTTAATAACTACAGCCCGTAGGGTATCTCCTTTACGAAAATAATCACTGGGGATTTGTTCATTTTTGGGCAATATTAGCTCATTGCCTTCGTCATCTAGGACCAGAATTTCTCTTTTCCAAACCTGGTATACCTCGCCAGTTATAATATCGCCAATTCGTTCACGGTACTTCTGAAAAATATTGCTTTTTTCCAGCTCAAGAATTTTAGAAGATAAATTCTGACGCAGCGCTAATACTGCCCTTCTTCCAAAATCTTCCAGCTTTACTTCGTCAGTTACGTCTTCGCCGGCCTCATAATCTTCTTCAATTTTTTTGGCCTGCGATAGTGAAATTTGGGTGTTAGGATCGGTAAATTCTTCATCCTCAACTACTTCACGGTTTCTCCAAATCTCAAAGTCTCCCTTATCTATATTTATAATCACATCGAAATTTTCAGCAGTACCAAACATTTTGGTCAGCATACTCCTGAATACATCCTCCAACACACTCATCATTGTGGCGCGGTCGATATTTTTGAGCTCCTTGAACTCCGAGAATGTTTCAATAAGATTAATATTTTCCATTTTGTGTTATTTATTAAATGAGATTATAACTTTTGCTTTTTTTATTTGATCAAAATCAAATGTATTTACTTGTGTTATTGTTTTCTTATTTTTTTTCCCTTCTTCTTTAATTCTTTCCTTGTAACTGAGCGTAATACTTTTATCGGTTACATCATCCAGGGTTCCTTTTATTTTTTGGCCGTTGTTTAACAGAACATCCAGTTTACGGCCTTTGTTCTTTATGAATTGTTGCTTTAATTTAAGCGGTTCATCCAATCCTGGCGAGGACACATGAAGCTCAAAGTCATGTTGTTCGCGATCCAGGTGCTCCTCTATATACCGGCTTAAATTAACACAGTCGCTAATGGTAACTCCATTTATATGGTCCAGCAAAATGGTTATCGAGTTGGTTGGCGTTATTTTGAAGTCAACCACAAAAAAATCATTATTTTTTGTGTATGCCGTCAACAGGTTTTCAATATATTGCCTTTGTATTCCCATTTTCAGGATAATAAAATAGGGGACAACCTTGAGTCCCCTATTTTTAAGAGAATTATATTATTTTCGACCGCAAATATAAAAATAAATGCGAAAACTTCCAATAATTTGATATTGTAGGGAATATCCCGGAAATTTGTTCACTTGAAGTAAAAAAAATAAACGAAATATATTTTGTACTCAAATACTGTTAATAAAAAGAAAATAATCAATGATCCGGTGCACGGGTTTATCAACCTGCCTTATGAAATACTGTTTGATTTAATGGAACATCCCTATTTTCAGCGATTGAGAAGGATAAAACAGTTGGGCTTAACACATTATGTATATCCGGGAGCAAACCATACCCGGTTTCAACATGCCCTGGGAGCCAGTTACTTAATGGGAATGGCCATTGAAAATATACGCAATAAAGGTACTGAAATAACTGATGATGAAGCGCAGGCAACCATTATTGCCATTTTATTGCACGATATTGGTCACGGGCCATTCTCACATAGTTTGGAACACAGTATTATCGAAGGTATTACACATGAATATTTATCCTTGTTGCTCATGCAAGAACTAAACAAAGAATTTAACGGGCAATTGGATTTGGCTATTAAGATTTTTCAAAACAAGTATAAAAAGAAGTTTTTATATCAATTGGTATCGTCACAACTTGATATGGACCGCATGGATTATCTGCGTCGTGACAGCTTTTTCACAGGCGTTACCGAAGGAACTGTCGGGTCGTCCCGAATCATAAAAATGCTTAATGTGGTTGATGATCAACTGGTGCTTGAAGCAAAAGGCATCTATTCAATAGAGAAATTTTTAATAGCCCGCAGGCTCATGTATTGGCAGGTATATTTACACAAAACTGTACTGGCTGCAGATGCGCTTATTGTAAATTTATTGCGTCGGTTAAAATATGTCTCACAAAGTGATAATAATTTATATGCCTCGCCTGCTTTAAAACATTTTTTAAATCATAATTATTCGGGCACGGATCTTGAAGATAGCAATCATAAAACTACCCTGATCCATTTTTTTACATTGCTTGATGATGCGGATATAATGTCATCGGCAAAAGCCTGGATAGATCATAAGGATAAATTATTGGCCTACCTGTCCAGGAGCTTATTAAACAGGGTTTTGCCATCGGTGCGCATTCAAAAGGAACCCTTTAATGAAAAACACATAAATGAATTGGTCATACATGCAATGAATGAGCATGGTTGGAGACTGGAAGAAGTTAAGTATCTTATTTTTCAGAGCGAACTTACCAACAGTGCCTATAACATTAATGACGATCATATACAAATATTATATAACAACGGAAAACTGGTGGACATCACCGAAGCCTCGGATATACTAAATGTTTCAGCGCTAAATAATGACATGAAAAAATACTATTTATGTTTTCCCAAAAATTGTTCGATATAATATAATTTAACTAGATTTGTGCCCAAATTTGAATGTATGGAATTCACTGCCAAGGTTATTGCAGATTTTTTGAACGGTGATATTGAAGGAAACCCCGATGAAGCAGTAACAAATGTTTCTAAAATTGAAGAAGGTACAAAGGGAACGCTTGCCTTTTTGGCCAATCCGAAATATGAAAAATACCTGTACGATACCGAAGCATCAATAGTACTTATAAACAGAGACTTGAGGCTTCAAAAAGAGGTTAACACTACCCTGATTCGGGTTGATAATGCTTATCAGGCATTTGCCGCATTGCTCGATATGTACGAAAAATCCAGGCCCCAAAAATCGGGTCATGCTGATAATGCTGCTATTGATCCCACCGCTGTAATCGGAGAGAATGCTTACATCGATTCGTATGTGGTGGTTGGAAAGAATGCCGCTATTGGTAATAATGTAAAATTGTACCCTCAGGTTTATATAGGTGACAATGCCGTGATTGGCGATAATGTCATTCTATATCCCGGCGTAAAAATTTATGACGAATGTAAGGTGGGTAATAATTGTGTTTTGCACGCAGGTACGGTTGTAGGTTCCGATGGATTTGGCTTTGCCAACCAAGAAGACGGATCGTACCAAAAAATTCCGCAAATGGGGAATGTTATTATTGAAGATGATGTTGAAATAGGGTCCAATGTATCAATCGATTGTGCAACAATGGGCTCAACCATTATACGAAGAGGCGTTAAAATTGATAACCTGGTTCAAATTGCCCATAATGTTGAAATAGGTGAACATACGGTAATAGTTGCCCAGGCCGGAATAGCCGGGTCAAGTAAAATTGGCAAAAATTGTATGATCGGTGGTCAGGTGGGTATTGTTGGCCATATACAAATTGCTGATGGTGTGAAAATTGCCGCTCAGGCAGGCGTTTCATCCAGTATTAAAAAGGAAGGAGAAATATTGTTGGGCTCCCCGGCTACAAATATCGGACTACAACGACGAGCAATGGCTGTTTATAAAAATCTTCCCGATTTGCGACAAAAAATATTAGATTTAGAAAAAGAAATAGAACAGCTAAAATCAAAGTGATCCATATTCATATCATCAAATTTTTATATATTGCGCCATTTTGTAAGCTTAAATTTGATAAAATAACCTTGTAAAACAGAATGTCTCAAAAACAAAAAACGCTCGCAAAATCATTTACCATTTCAGGCTCAGGATTGCATACAGGGGTTGATGTAGACCTCACCTTTAATCCTGCACCTGAAAATCACGGATATAAATTTAAACGTGTCGATTTAGACAACCAACCCGTTATCAGAGCATTGGCTGAAAATGTTACGGATACCTCCAGGGGTACTACCTTAGAAGAAAATGGCTGCAGTGTAGCCACTGTTGAACATGTATTGGCTTCGTTATATGGGTTGGGAATTGACAATGTCATGCTGGAAATAAACGGCCCTGAAATGCCCATAATTGACGGAAGCGCCAAACCTTTTGTTGATAAAATAAATGAAGCTGGTATCCAGGAGCAACAGGAGGATAAAGTTTATTTTGAGCTCAGTGAGAAAATGATTTTTTGTGATAAGGAAAAAGGGATCGAAATCATTGCCTTTCCGGACGATGAGTTCAGTATAGACGTAAAAATCGACTACAATTCCAAAGTACTGGGCTATCAATATGCATCCATAAAATCATTGGATGAATTTCAGGATGCCATCGCACCATGTCGTACTTTTGCATTTTTACATGAGATTGAGTTTTTGGCAAAAAACAATTTAATCAAAGGCGGCGATTTAAGCAATGCCATTGTAATAATGGATATGGAAATGAGCCAGGAAGAATTGGATCATTTGGCCGATTTATTTAATAAACCAAAAATCAAGGCTCGTCCGGAAGGAATACTCAATAATGTTGAATTGGCTTTCCAGAATGAGCCGGCCCGCCATAAATTGCTTGATGTTATTGGTGACCTGGCCTTAACAGGCATGCCCTTAAAAGCCAAAATTGTGGCAACCAAACCGGGACATTATGCCAATACTGAATTTGGCAAATCAATCAGAAAAATTATTAAGAAACAATTTGGCAAACCACGTGCGCCAAAATATGACCCGACCATTCCGCCTATTTTTGATGTGCTTGAAGTACAGCGAAGAATTCCCCATCGTGCCCCATTTTTACTGGTCGACAAAGTATTAAGCATGGATGAGTGGACCGTGGTTGGTGTGAAAAATGTTACCATGAATGAAGCCTACTTTACAGGCCATTTCCCCGAAGAACCCATTATGCCCGGTGTTTTGCAAATTGAAGCCATGGCACAGGTAGGTGCCATATTATTAACGAGCTTTGTTGAAGACCGGGAAAACTACTTAACATATTTTCTGAAAATTGAGAATATAAAGTTTAAATACAAAGTAGTTCCAGGGGATACATTAGTGATTAGAATGATATTGACCGAACCCATTAAACGTGGAATAGCCATTACAAAAGGACAGGCATTTGTCGGAGACAAAATGGTTATAGAAGGTGAATTTATGGCTCAGTTGGCCAAAAAACCAAATGTGTAATTTCTTTAAATGTTGAATGAATGAATCAACCACTTGCAAATATCCATCCTGAAGCCAAAATTGCTGATTCAGCTATTATTGAACCATTTGCTACCATTGCAGCCAATGTTGTTGTTGACGAAGGTTCCTGGATTGGCCCGAATGCGGTACTAATGGATGGTGCGCGCATTGGTAAGAATTGTAAAATTTTTCCCGGTGCTGTGTTATCAGCGATTCCCCAGGATTTGAAATACCAGGGTGAACAAACCACGGTTGAAATTGGTGATAATACTACTATACGCGAATGCGTAACCATAAATAAAGGAACCAAAGCAAAAGGCAAAACAGTAATCGGATCAAATTGCCTGGTGATGTGTTATGTGCATATAGCGCATGATTGTATCATCGGAAATCAGTGTATCCTTGGCGGATATGCCGGACTGGCCGGTGAGGTTGAGGTGTCCGACTGGGCAAATATTAGCGGGGGTAGTCTTGTACATCAGTTTGTGAAAATTGGCAGTCATGTTATGATACAAGGGGGCAGTAAAGTTGGAAAAGATGTCCCGCCTTTTGTACTGGCCGGAAGAGACCCATTATCCTTTGCCGGAATTAACTCCGTTGGTTTGAGAAGAAGAAATTTCTCTAACGAGAAAATAAATGAGCTGCAGGAAATTTACCGCACCATCTACCAAAAAGGGCTTAATAATACCGAAGCCATTGTGTATGTAGAAGAAAATTTTGAAAAAACCGAAGAACTCGAAATGATCGTAGGTTTCATCAGAGGATCAAAAAGAGGAATAATAAGAGGTATTTTGGATTAATTTTTATAGTACCCCCAAACTAATACCCGCATTAATTGTCAGTTTAATGCGGGATTTTTTTATTAATGAGAAATGCACAGGTTCAATAACAGAAGAACATTTGTAATAGCTGACATTCATGGTGCTTATAAGGCTTTGTTACAATGTTTGAGAAGAGCTGAATTTAATTATGAAAATGACCGGTTAATATGTCTGGGTGATGTGTGTGATGGTTGGCCCGAAGTATTCGAATGCTATGCTGAGCTGCAAAAGATAAAAAACCTGGAATTGCTGCTTGGCAATCACGATGAAATGGCTTTTCAGTGGTTAATGGAAGGGATTGAAAATCCGGGTTGGATTAGGCAGGGCGGAAAAGCGACCAAAGAAAGCTTATTAGCAGTTAACGATGCTGAATTGATTGGATTTATCACAAATGCAAAGACCTACTATAAAGAAAACAATAAACTATTTGTTCATGCAGGATGTATTCCCGGTAAATCGATACGTAAACATACCATTGATGAACTAATATGGTACCGCTCTCTGGTAAGCAGGGCTGTGGAGGCAGAAAACGCCGGTGTACAGGAAGGTCTTACATCATTCGATGAAATTTACATCGGGCATACACCCACCATTCGTTTTGGGTTTGAACAACCTTTCAGAGCTTGCGAAGTATGGTTAATGGATACCGGTGCAGGGTGGCATGGTAAACTGAGTATGATGAATATTCATACCAAAGAGATATTTCAAAGTGATGCCGTACCGGGCCTTTATCCCAATCATCCGGGCAGGTCATAAAATATCAGGACTGTTTTAAACATACAATTTTCAAATGATCAGGCGTTGTTATGACAGCGGCTGGAAATATATAACTTCCGTTTCTAAATTTGAGTAATAGAATTTATTCAGGAATTTATTAAAACTCAGGGCATGGAACCATTTTGCCTTTTTTCTTTTTGATTTTAGTGGTAAAGGAATAGGTCATGGATATTTCATGTGAACCGCCGGTTGAAGTGATAAGTCTTGAAACCGTAAAATCGTAACTATAGCCTAAACTTAACTGATTCATTTTATAACCCAGTAAAAAAACAAATGAATCGCTGGTATATGCGGGTTTAACAACCGGTATTCCCCTGTACCAAAAGCCAAGCACCAGTGGTTTGCGATAATAGTAAATACCAAAATCTAATTGTTTAAATTGATCCTGTTTTCTAAATAAGTATGCAATTTGCATGCTGGTTGGTGTGGGTCGCAATAACTCCTGTTTTAATATAAATTTTGTACCGCCAAAAAAGGAATATTTTACCGGCAAATGCCCCAGGTTGTCATCACTACCCTCATGTTCGTAGAGTGAATGATTGGGTTTTAGTAAATGATCAATGGTTAATCCAAACCAAAACTGATCAGAATATGTTAGAACGGAGGTATTAAAATCTATATCGCCAACATGATTCAATGAATTCTCAAACCCACCGCTGTTGGTGATACCGTCCTGGGTTATCTGATCATGCCAGATTAATTTATCGTATTGTAATCGGCGTTCGGTATACAAAAAATGAACACCGGGTCGTACATGCCATTTCTCCGATAATCGAAAATCATACGAATAAAGGACACCTATATTTAGTGAACCTAATTGTCCGCTTCCTGCATAATCATTTAGAATAAGAAATCCGAGTCCGCTGTTTAGATTGTCAAAATTCCGGTCATACGAAAACGAATAGGTTGTAAATCCATTGGGGATTTGAGGCCATTGTTTACGTGCATTTAAACTGATGCGGTTTTCATGGTTTACACCGGCAAAGGAAGGGGCTAAATACAGCGAATTAGAATAAAACTGCGAAAATTGCGGGTCGACACCATAGCTTTTATTTACAGACAAAAGCACTAATAGTATAATGTATATGCCTCTCCACCAATTAATCATAATTTAGCGCATTAAAGTTACATCCCCCGATTTCACAAAACTTTGTCCGCTTATATAAGTGCCTTTGACTTTCCATACATAAACATCCTGCGGTGCGATGGATCCGTTCACGCGGCCATCCCATCCTTGGTCGATACTATGACTTTCAAAAATAAGCTCGCCCCAGCGATTGAATATCATCAGATGATATTCATCCACTTCATCAATAATGGCCGGCTTGAATATGCTTCTTTCCGGTGTAGGAGAGGATGGCCTGAATACATTCGGATATAGAATTTTACCCGAGGGCTCAACCAATACAGCGTTCTCTAATTCATACGTATCGAAACAATTATTTTCTGTGCTTACAGTTAACTGAACAGTGAATTGTCCTTCCTTTTTATAAATATGTTCAGGTTCCTGCCGTGTTGATGTTGTGTTATCCCCGAAATCCCATAAATAGGAGTCGGCATTTACCGATGTATTGAAAAATTGCACAGGTCGGTCATTAACAAAAACCTGTCGGGGAGAAGCTCTGAATTCGGCACGTGGAAGAATATATACTTCTGTTTCCTGCGATGCCGTGTCCATTCCGCCGCTACCTTCAACTGTCAATCTGATATTATATTTTCCAAATTCGTAGTAAGTGTATGTCGGATTGGGTTTATTAGATACACTACCGTCGCCAAATTCCCATAAATAGGAGTCAGCAAATTGTGTGTTGTTTTCAAAAGTTACGGTATGGGGTTCACAACCCGGATCCACCGGCGCAAATTTGGCAATTGGGGCTGCCGGATTAATGCGCAACATACGTGTAATACTGTCGCTGCAGTGCTCCCCGCTTACCCGTAATTGGATATCATAAGTTCCAGGTGCTGCATATATGTGCTCTTGCGGGTCCCGCTCCAATGAAGTATGCTGGTCATCAAAATCCCATTGGTAATTCCAGTTTCTGTCATCTGTTAAATTGGTGATGTTAGCCACACTGTCAGGATAATTCATAACCTGCGGAATCACTTCAAAGTCGGCCTGTGGTGATGGATAAACCGTTACATTTCGTGTAGCCGTATCCAGGCAACCCAATGATGACTCACTAATGAGCTGAACCTGATAAGTGGTATCATTGAATCCGTTATTCGTAAATATGTGATTGATGCTATAGCCTGATGTAAGTGAAACACCGTCACCAAAATCCCAATGATACTGATAATTCCCGGGGTTCCCGTATAGCAGCACTTCTGCCGGGTCGCAGGCTACTTCGGGTTCCATCTCAATGGTGTTGGCCGGATTAGGATAGGTTAATACCGTTTGTGTGCTGGTGTTCATACAGCCGTTTTCACTAAAAGCAGTAAGTTCAACATTATAATATTGTATGGAACTGCCTGTATTGACATATTCATGAGTCGGATGGGTATCATTTACAGCACTACTTCCATCTCCAAAATCCCAGTTGTACGATACCGCATCAACGGAGTTATTGGTGAACGTGTATGGTGCCGGACTGCAAGGATCCGGATCACTGGCCTCAAACAAGGCAATGGGCAATTCGTTTTTGATGGTAATGGAAGCGTTGTTTTTACATCCTTCGCTATCCGTAACTTCTACATGTAGCGGATAAAAACCTTTGGTATTTGTGTTAAAGGTCGGATTCCCGGATGTTACAGATGTTAACGGATCGGTTGAGCCTGACCAGGAATAGGCGGTATAAGGGCTACTGCCACCGGTTACATTGGTATTAAGTATTTCTGATGAACCAGCACATACAATGGAGTCAGAAATAGCCATAGAAATGTTTGGGTTGGGATATACCGTAATAAAAACCGTGTCAAAAGCTTCTTTGAAATTAACATCGGTAACCTTAACATATAATGTGTAGTTTCCTGCTGTAGGTGCATTAAAATCGATATCCCCGGCATTTATGGAGGTTGCAAAAGTAGTATCTCCCCACCATGCAAATGAAAAAGAAGGTGTTCCGCCGGTTGGCATTGATGTTACGGTTAAATCTTCACCTGCGCAAACCTGCGGATATTTGGATGAGAGATTTACCCTGAATACGCTATCGGATACCTCAATTAATTTATTTTGAAGCGGTCCGGGGCAACCGTAAATATTAGTTTCCCGACCTACCAGCTGATAATTACCTGTATCAGGGAAACTAAGGATTACATAGTTATTATTTATTAATCCGGTGTCAACGCCCGATGGAATAAACCACTCATACACAGAACCACTATTAGCATTCATTGAATAAAGGGCATTGGGTTCACCCACGGGCACTACATTGTCACCCACTATGGGGTTTGGGCCCGGAACAGGAAATATATCCACATCCAGGCGGTTGCGTTCACTTTCGCAGCTTGTGAATGTATTGTAAGAGGATACCCAATAGGTATAATTACCGGCATTCAGGAATGGTGTTGTATAGTTATTGTTTTCTTCAAGCAGTGTACCGCCTGAAAAAGTTGTATACCACCTTGAAGTATTGGCGTCCGAACCTGGTTGCGATGGCAGGGATATTGCTCCTGTACCACACCGACTGGTATCTGATACAACAGGTAATCCGGGTTCCGGATAAACAAGTGCCCTCACTTCCTGTAAGGTGGTTTCACAGCCGGTTGTGCCATTTACCGCTTTCAGCCAGTAACTTTTTGGAGAACCGATAAAGGGCGTCGTGATCGAAACACCGTT
>JAAAOM010000020.1 GCA_009908855.1 Bacteroidota bacterium | reverse complement strand
ACATAAATATTCGTAAAGGCGTATAAGTTAATTTATTTAGTAATTACCACACTAGCCGATTATTTCACGTCACGGAATATAAACCGGAATAAAAAGGGATGCTTAGGTAAAGGTAGTTCCTAATAGGCGGACAAACATTGCTAACCATAAAAACATGAACCCACCTGAAAAATAATTCCAGGTGGGTTGCAGCCATGTACGTAAACCAAACAAATGGTTACGATTTAAAAAAATAAAAAATGAAAAAGTATTGATATGTATAATATCCAACACACAAAATAGGAAGCACAATAGGCCTCCTCTTGATTAAAACACAGTTTAATACTGTTTTTCCTGAACAATTTCACCATTTTCATACAATGCCCAGGTGCCGATTTTTTTATCGTTATGGTACTCCATTTTGTATTTTAAATTGCCCTCTTCATCCCATACCTTCCAGATACCATCTTTTTTCCCGTTTTTATAACCGGCCTCGGCTATTTTGATGCCTTGTTCGTTATACGTGATCCAGGTGCCGTGCATACGGCCATTGTTATAGTTGCGGATCTCGTTAAGTGATCCGTCCTTGTAATAGATCTTTGTTGTACCATCAAAAACACCGTTTGATAACGATACTTCTAATTTTAAATTTCCGTTGTCATAATGTTCTTCATGCACACCGGAATAAGCAGAATAATCTGCTGTGAAATACATGTTGTCAATTTCTTCGTTTACATATATTTGAGCGCTGGCCAAAACTGTAAACAATACGCCTGTTAAAATCATCAAAACTCGTCTCATGGCTGCTTCCTCCTAACTTTTATTGAGTAAAACTAATACTTATATTACGTATATATTAAATAAAAGTTACTCATAATTAACATTAACTTAATACAAAGTTAACATAAAAGTTAGAAATAAAAAACATTTGAATTCAAATAATTAACTACATGTTTTAAAACCGTGGTTTTTTAATATAATGGATAATCGGAATTTTCTGATAGGGGTTTTAGAATCCGAATTAAAAATGAATATTAGTTTTGAGAGAACTTTTATAATTTAATGATAACGACTGATTCCGTAAAAGTTATAGAAAATATTTAATGTAGTAGATATTGACTTTGAGCATACCAATACCAGCCCGATTGGATTTTTTCCTTAGGAATATGGCTCCGAGACTTATGCATATTTATAGATAGATGGTAATTCTTGTGCAGGATAAGAATGTAAGTGTTTTCAAAAAGCATAGGTTGTAAGCCCAAGCTTTGTGTAAAAGAATGAAAATATTATGTACAGCTTATTCAGTAAACAACTTTAATTCCGGGATGCTTTTGTGCAAAAATCTTTAATGTATCCCTGGGTATGGGGTTTCGTTCAATCTCAAGATAACGAAGATTAGGCAAAGCCTCAATTTGCTCAGGAATAGAAGTAAATTTGTTATTGGTTAAAAACAATTTTTCCAGATTGGTCAACTTTGTTAACTCCGATGAAAGTGAAGATAATTGGTTATGGCTCAGTTTTAGAATTCTTAAATTCTTAAGATTATAGAAGGATTTAGGCAAAGTGGAAATTTGATTTCTTTCGAGGTATAACTCTTCTATAGCCTGCAGACTGTCAATGGAAACCGGAATTTCGGATAATTGATTTTTTCCAATTCCTAATCTTTTAAGATGTTTCAATTGATAGACTTCAGCAGGAAATTTTTCAAAGGCGTTTTTTTGTAAATACAAACTTTGTGTGTATTGAAAATAATCCAAATCTGCCGGTAACTCAGATAAATTATTGAACGTAATTTCAATAATATTCAGATAAGGAAAATCATACAATTCCTTAGGAAATTGATCCAGTTCTTTATTAAATATTACAATTTTATTAACTTCTTTGACATCAGCCTTATAGGCTTTTTCCAGATCGCGATACGTTTTTTTGGCGTACAATGTATCAATGGAAAATAAATATGCCTCATCAAATGCTGGTTTTTGATGGCCACAGGATGCAATAATGATAATGGCGATTGAAATAAATAAATGTTTCATAGTCCATAAAATTTAAGAAACCCGGTAATATAAAAATACCGGGCTTGTTTTGATCTCTAACGGGTTTTTAAAAGAATGAATAACTTAGACTCAAGCTAAAACTTGTTCCGGGGAAATATTTTTCAAAAAATTGATCTTCAGCTTTGTATGACTGGAAAACCCACTCTTTACTTTCACCAAGAATATTTTCAATTTTAATACCCGCTTTAAACCTGCCGTCACTGCCAAACTTTTTATTTGAATTAAAGTTCAAACTGTGAAAAGGTACTGCATAAATATCAGGACGATCAACAACACCGACATATTCGAGCGTAGGTCCTTGTACATGATAATAAAATCCTGCTTCCATATTTTGAAACAATCCCTGTTGTCCCTGAAAAGATATGCCACTGTTAATAATATAAGGTGCCATACCCGACATGTCTCTGTGGTCTTCGATTTTTTCACCCTCTCGGGCATTATCCTCCCGTGATTCAAGCTCTGTTAAACTTAATTCTATCCTGGAATTCAGTACTGTTACATTTGAGGTTATACTAAAATTATTTAATGCCGAAGATATAAAATTAAGATTCAGGCGAAATTCTGCCTCAGCGCCATAGACTTCGCCATCGCCAACATTTCGAGGTTGAAATGCACCGGGTTGTCGCGCATATTGCACGATTTCAATGGGCTGATTGAATTTTTTATAAAATCCACTTAACGAAACCATTTGTCCGCCATTCATAAATAATTCCCAACGTAAATCAAAATTATGAATATCAGTTGATTCCAGATTACCATCCCAGTAAACAATATCCGGGTCATCTCGGTGTAATCCGCCAATAAATGTTCTGCCAGTTATGGGATCATAAATTTCAGCATACGATAATTCTTTGAATGATGGACGGGCAATAGTTTTGGTGTAAGAAGTTCGTACGTTCATATTGGTCAGAATATTGTATACAAGGTTGATCGATGGAAATACATCTAAATTATTTAGTACTTCTTCATCGTCCAGTATGTTATTTCCCTGTTGATCGCGTCCGGTATAATTTTGAACATAATTTTCAACACGTATCCCAATAGTGGCTTTTAATCTTGACAGAAGAGCAAGTTCAGATGATACATACCCGGAAGTGTTGTTTACGTATGAGTTATATGTATTGGGGTTAACCGGAATAAAGGGAGCCTCATAAGTTGTACCTCTGTTTTCATCACCCAGGTATGGCCAAAGGTTTTCTTCCCGGAATAGTTCATCGGGGTCTCCGGAAAGCGGTATACGACGAATATTTAAAGCAAAACTACGAATTATGTAATCTCTTTCTTTATAAGTATAACCACCACCAAATAATAATTTTGATTTGCGGCCCTGTATATTAAATTCTTTTGACAAATGCACTAAACCAGCTATGTTAATCTCTTCCAATTCTCTCCAGATACGTTCAGGAAAACCTGATTCAGTACCTATTGACAGACTCCCTTGGTCGGTTCTGTATCTGGTAAATCGTATATCAGGGGCATTCAATTTAGAAAGTGTAGGAGACAGTTTCCATTCTATTTCCCATTTAGAATGATGAAATATATGTTTTCCGTCCAACAACAGATTGGATAACGATCGTTGGCTATAATCGAGGTTGTGTTGGAATGCATCAAATACGGAACCCTGGTCAACCCCTCGGTAGTCAAAAATACCAGCTTTCGATTCACCGTTTTGCAAATGCAACAAATACAATCGATATTTAGATCGGCTGGTTTTAATGGCAATTCCACCTAAACCACTTAAAAACACATTGTTTACACCAAAATCACCTTGCTGGAATTCACGTATTTCCATTTCATAGATGCTTTTGTCGGATTGTAATCCGTAACGGCCATATTCTGCATCCTGAAAATATTCTGATTCATTTTTGTAGGATACAGCAATATTATAACCCAATGTCACTTTTTCTTTAGCTACCTGGTTTCCCATAGAAAAACCAACGCTATAATCCATAAAACTATTTTCTCTTTGAGCAGCCATTGTTGGATTAAAAGAATTCAAAACCTCTCGGTATCGTTGACCTGATTCACTATCAACACCACCTGATCCAATGGCATTAGCAAAGAATGGAATATCCGTGGTGGCTGGTATTTCTCTTGTCCCATCATCAAAACCTAAATAGTCGGTTTCACCACCCTTATAAGTTAAATAATTACTATTGAAATGAAAATCAGGATTATATCCGAATCCTAATGAAAGATCACCGGATTCTTCCTCGGGAAAATCTTTAATGGTAATGTCTACAAGCCCACCAGTGAAATCAGCAGGCATTTCTGCACTGAATGATTTATGCACAATAAGGTTATCCACAATATTGGTTGGAAAGATATCCATTTGGAGGGTGTTTCGGTCGGGGTCAAGACCTGGGATATCCACACCGTTTAAAGTTGTTTTTGTATATCGGTCACCAAGCCCACGAACAAATACATATTTACTACCTGAAACAGATACACCGGGCACGCGTTTCATCGCCGAGGCTGCATCAGAGTCTCCAATTTTACGAAGTCTTGAGGCTGAAATACCGTCCATTAAATTGGGTGATTTTCTTTTAATGGCCATAAGCGCATTTTCGGTATTGCGAACCGCCGATGCAGAAACGACAACTTCTGTCAATTCAACCGATGATTCTTCCATAGATATATCATCCAGAACGGTAGCCTCACCTGCTTGAACTTCAACCCCTATAATTTTTTTCTTTTCATAAGATATGAATGACATGTTAATATTATGGGTTCCCGGATTAACGCTTAGGCTATATTTGCCATCCAAATCGGTAATTGTCCCATTCTGGGTTCCTTCTATAAGAACTGTAACTCCGGTAAGCACTTCTCCTGTTTCCGCATCATAAACAGTGCCGCGTATAAATCCTTTTTGTGCGTTTAATTGTAAAAAGGCCACAAAGGCCAGTAAAGAAATCAATAATTTTAGGCGCATAATTGATGTTTATTGATCGTGAAATGAAATATTAAACACGCAGATTGAAGAACCTGCGTGTTTAAATAATTAGAAAAATAAAATTTTACATTTTTAGAAATCAGCCAACTCACCAGCAGCATCAGCCCAAGTCCAACCAGTAAATTCAGCCTTGTTGGCACCAACTGATGGGGTAGAAGTAATCACTTTTGCATTGGCATCAGTAAGTCCGTCAAAAGCAGTTCCTATATCTGATTTATCTTGCATTATGTCGGCTATAGTCATGTTACCTTCTTCAAGATGGCTAACATTAAATTCAAGTCCTGTTATGGTGATATCACCATTTGTGTAATTTTCTGAACCTCCATCCTCATCAATTTCAAAATCAGAATCATCTGAGAAATTGAAGAAGTAAACATTTGAAATTTCACATTTAACTGCATCACGTAAGTCAGCATATTCTCCACCGCCTTCGCCTTCATCGTTCCAGCCTTTAATACTTCCATTGGTTAAAGTAAAACCACCATTGTCCTGATCACCTTCTGGTCCGTCAAGCTCCATTCCATGGTCAGACTCATCACCCATAATACCAATAAAGTTATCAATAGTACCAGTGTAATCCTGATCCATATCAAATGCATCATCACCCTGGTTCCAGATAAGCACGTCACTTACATTTACAGTTCCACCAAAGCACTCAATTCCATCATCCTGGTTGGCAACAACTTCAATATGGTCAATAGTAGTACCTGTACCAACACCACCCAATGTTAATCCATTGATTTCGTTACCTTCACCAATGTTTGAACCACCATGACGGATTGAAATGTACTGAATAGTACCAGAGGCATCATCAGCCACATCACCACCATAAAGACCATTTTGATCAGATGCAGGAATACCTTCGATCTGGAAAGGAACTTCATCAGTAGAACTTGGTGCGTATCCTAAGACAATAACACCACCCCAAAGACCGTTTAATGAAGGATCAAGTTCTTCAGGACTGGTTAACTGACCTGGCTCAATATCATCAGCCTCAGATGTAAAAATAACAGGGCTGTCTTCAGTACCTTGTGCCATAAGTTTACCACCACGAGCAACAAGAAGAGCAGTAGCGTTTGCTCCTGTACCAGCTTCCCCCTTAATAACAACACCGGATTCGATGGTTAAAGTAACACCGTCTGTTACTGTTACACGGCCACCTAAAATATAAGTTTCGCCAGATGCCCAGGTAGTGTTTTCAGTGATTTCACCAGAAACAACATTTTCGTCTTCAACAGCATCATCATCATCATCATCATCATCTTCGCATGATGTCATAAACATTGAAATAGCTACTAGTAAAGCAGCAGTAATTTTTAAATACTTTTTCATTTTTTACTTTTTTAAATTAAACATTAGTTTGTTTACAGAGCACAAAGAAAGACGATGAGGGTTGATTAGAGATTATAGAACTATTATCTATTTCTTAATTTTGGACGAACAATTGCCCCATCGTAACATTAGTTTAACAAAAAATTAAAAAATAGTTATATTTGAAACTTGGTTTGTTAACAGCAATATATGGAAAATTATAAGATACTTATCGTAGACGATGAGCCTGATATACTGGAGTTTATAGGATATAATTTAGCTAAAGACGGTTATGAAATTCTTAAAACCAACAATGGAAAAGAAGCCGTTTCAATAGCACGTGAACAAGTACCTCATTTAATATTATTAGACGTTATGATGCCGGAAATGGACGGTATTGAGACCTGTGAGCAATTGCGTAATTTAAGGGAGCTTGATAATTGTATTATCGCTTTTTTAACGGCACGTGGGGAAGATTACAGCCAAATTGCAGGGTTTGATGCCGGGGGAGACGATTATATTATTAAACCGGTTAAACCGAAAGTATTAATGAGCCGTGTTAAGGCATTGTTAAAACGGCAGGGCAAATTAAACGAGCAATTAAAAACCGATGACCGGTTAATTTATATTAAAGACATCATTATTGACCGTGATAAATTTGTTGTAACGAAGGATAATAACGAACTTTTCCTGCCCAAAAAAGAATTTGAGTTACTCAATTTGCTCATTACAAAACCAAACAAGGTGTTTACCCGTGAAGAAATTTTTCAGTCTGTTTGGGGGGATGACATTGTGGTGGGCGACCGTACTATTGATGTGCATATACGTAAACTGCGTGAAAAAATAGGAGAGGAGTACATAAAAACCGTTAAAGGCGTGGGTTATAAATTTGTAAATTAACATCCTTAAATCTGCAGAGCAGTGGTTTATTCTGATAGTTTACCCCAACACTGTCACAGTTTAATTTGTAAAAGAATTAATTAAACAACATTAATATCCAATTATTTAATTAGGTGCCAGTCCGGCATCAGCTGCAGGCTTTTCTTCTGAATCTCTATCCTGCTCAAAATCTTGCATGGCTTCAGCTAAATGATAAAGCCTATAGGTTAGATTTTTGGTTTCATTCACAATATCAAGGTAAAGAATGTTGTTTTTGGTATGGTGTTTCTCTTTTTGCAGGCGTTTAATCTGCTTTTTCCGGATATCACCGATATATGCCAATAATTCATCTTGTTGATATGCCAATTCCGAAATTTTTTGGTACTCTTTTTTGGTAAGTACATCCACCATTTCATCAATAAATTTGCTCAACTGTTGCGCCAAAATCATCATGTTCTCAGCCTGTGCCGATTTAATGGGCGTATGGTCATTGCTCACATGCATGTAAGCCGGCCGAATAACAAAGTCAAAACTGCTGGTTAGTTCCTTCAACTGGTCCATCACCAATACATAGTAGTGTGGATTTTTCTTACCTTCTTTTTCAAGGTTTTTGATGGTTGTGTATAATCGGTCCTTATAAATTTTTACCTGCTTATTCAGTTCATTGGAAGCTTCCAGTGTTTTTTTCAGTTTTTTACGTTTGTGTTTACCCAGTCCTTCTACGCTGTCATTCAACAGTTTTGATATTGCCAGCAATATGCTGATCACATGCTGGTAACATTTTTCCGTTACAGAAAGGTCATCCTGGGAATAATTTTTTTCTGCTTCCTTCTCTGTTTTTTCTCTTTTAAGATGGATGGCATGTGTACGAATCACAAAAAATATGGCCAGTGCAATAAGCGAGAAAACCGCTATCATTCCTCCCAGGTGAATGACCGATGCCACCACAAAAGCAACGGTAAATGCAGAAATAGCTGTCATAAACCAGCCACCTATAACAGTTACTACACCGGTAATACGATAAACGGCGCTTTCACGGTTCCAGGCACCGTCAGACAGGCTGGTGCCCATCGCTACCATAAATGTTACATAAGTTGTAGAAAGAGGGAGTTTTAAAGAGGTGGCAAAAGCAATTAAAATACTGGCGACTACCAGGTTCACCGAAGCCCTGATAAGGTCAAACGCAACACCTTGCTCTTTCTTGATAGCTTCTGCGGGCATATTGTTAAATCGACCATTAATGCGATCCCAAACCCGTGGTGGTATGCTACGGGATATGACATTACCCATGAATATGGTGCTTCTTACTAATACCCTCGCAACTTTGGATGTTTCAAAGCGTTCATATCCCTCCTCCTGTCTGCTCAGGTTTATTGAAGTTCTTACAACCGACTGTGCTTTACGGGAAACCCAAAGTGTGATGACCATAATAAGGCCTGCTATCAGTAAAAAAAAGGTTGGGGTACGTACCGCCTCTTTTAACGATTCCATAGTAAATTGTGTGGCCGATACGTCTTGCTGTGCGGCGAATATTTTATACGATTCAAAACCGGCCAATGGCACGCCTATAAAATTAACCAGGTCGTTTCCGGCAAACGCCATAGCCAGGGAGAAGGTGCCCACCAGTACAATTATTTTAGGTATGTTTATTCTTACAAAAGCATATAAAACCTGGAATAGCAAGGTAAAAAACACAAAAGCGATCAGAAATAAAATCCCGCCATTGTTTTTAATCCAATCCGATACATTTTCCGTCATAAAAGAAGCGCCTTTTGCACCTTTAATGGCAATAAAATATATAATAATTGCCAGTGCCAAACCACCCCATAACGCACCAAAATATTTCAGGTTTCTTTGGAAATTAAACGTAAATAATAGCCGTGTAACATATTGCACAATGGCACCCACGGTAAAGGCAATAAAAACCGATAATAAAATCCCGACAACAATCATAAGCGCGCTGTCACCATTAATATAATCCATAACAGCATGCCCTTCCGCCAACCCCTGGCGAACTTTAATGAATGCAATACCTACAGAAGCCCCCAGTAACTCAAAAACAATAGATACAGTGGTTGAAGTTGGCAGCCCCATGGTATTGAATAAATCCAATAATATTACATCGGTTAACATCACTGCCAGGAAAATGATAATTATCTCGTCGAAAACAAACATATCCGGATGGAAAATTCCCTTTCTGGCCACTTCCATCATACCGCTCGAAAAGGTGGCTCCTACCAATACACCAATACCGGCAATAATCATTATAACACGAAAAGGGGCAACTTTTGAGCCGATCGCTGAATTCAGGAAATTTACCGCATCGTTACTTACACCAACAACAAGGTCAGAAATGGCTAAAAAGAAAAGAACTATTACAATTATCAAATAAAAATTTTCCATCGATCTACCAATATTCAATATTCCGATGACAAAAATAGATGTTGTTTTCGGATTCAATGAAATTGGGCATTAAATTTACGTTAACATAGTGTTTCGGTTGTCTTTATCAAATTTTTGGAATAATAAACTTCAATTAATATACATAAATGCAATTTCAGATATTTTTAGTGCCGTAAAAAATTAGAAATCAATGGAACCTGATAACTATAAAATTCTTTTAGTTGATGACGAAAAAGACATTCTTGAGTTTTTAAGTTACAACCTCAAGAAGGAGGGTTACCAAATATACACAGCAACAAACGGTAAACAAGCCATTAAACTTGCCAAAGAAATTTATCCGCATTTAATTATTTTAGATGTAATGATGCCCGAGATGGATGGCATTGAAGCCTGCGAGAAACTGAGGGAAATATCGGGGCTTGAAAATGCACTGATTGCTTTTTTAACCGCCCGGTCTGAAGATTATTCCCAAATTGCCGGATTTGATGCCGGTGGCGACGATTACATTTCCAAACCCATTAAACCAAAGGTATTAATTAGCCGGGTAATGGCCTTGTTAAAACGATATGGTGGACATGCCGCCATATCCGAACCAACAACCAACAACGTACTGAAATACGGAGATATAATCATTGATAAAGAAAAACACCTGGTATACCTGGATGATTCAGAGTTAAGCCTGCCCCGAAAAGAGTTTAATTTATTGCTTTTGCTCACCTCCAAACCGTCAAAAGTATTTACGCGCGATGAGATATTTAACCAAATTTGGGGGAACGATATATTTGTCGGCGATCGTACCATTGATGTATATATCAGAAAGCTCAGAGAAAAAATAGGTGAGCAACGCATTATTACCATTAAAGGTGTAGGGTACAAGTTTGAACCTTCGGTTCAGGAGAAAGTACGACAGGTGAACTAGTGTGGTAATTACTAAGTATATTAACTTATACGCGTTTACAATTCATATTATTATTCGTTGATAAAACAAGGAAATGTCAAATCAGGTGGTCGAAAAAAGAAATTTTTCCCTGCGCAGGGAAAGGGATTTCTTATTTTGGCTGTTTCATTCTATCAATTAGTTAGGTTTTTTGATAATTAATTCACTGTTTAAAAAATAGATTTACTATTAAAAATCCCGATGAATGATCATTCACCGGGATTTTTACTTGTTGGATAAACTGTGATATTATGCATGATACCGCAGTTTAATTATTTTATGATACTGGTTGGATATTGAAAGCGCATCAGTTACTCGATTTAATAGTGCGTACTGTAGTGGTTTCGTTAATCCAACATTCCACTTTATAGGTGTCTCCATCCGTTAAATTCCTAAAAAAGGCCTCTTCCTGTCCCGGGAAATATTTGGAATAACGATTAATCAATGTATTGGCGCGTTCAGTAACCGACGGATCAATCGATTTAGCCTTGGCGTATTTATCGATTGCAACCCAGTAAACGGCTCCTTTTTCAAAGGCATCTTTTCCGCATTCATCCGCGCTGCCTGCATAAGCATTGCCAATAACAATGTAGGCAAGTCCTAATTCCGGATTCAGATCGATGGCACTGCGTGCATATTTACGGGCTTCAATTTTATTCTTGAATTCGTTGAGTGTGATAGAGGCCAATTCAAGATAGTAATCGGCTTTTTTGTTATCATCCGTCTGATTATCAATGGCTTTTTGGTAGTATTCCTTTGCCTTTTCAAATTCATTTCGGGTTTTGAATAAACGTGCCAATTTATAGGCCGCCTCGGCTGATGGTTCCATCGTATATAACTTTTCGGTGGCATTGGCATATAATTGATTGTCCTGGCATTCTTTATCAGCCAATAAAGAAGTAATTTTTTTTAGTTGATCCAAATTATCCGGGTCAGCCTCAAATTTAGGATTGAATATTTCAACCAGTTTCTCACAATTGGCAGCGCCGCTTTCAGCAAATAAATTTTCAATCGTCTGAATGGCCCTGTCAGTACGGCTGCTTCGACGGGGATCATTTTCCAGGTATTCAACCGTTTTTAAATAATCGTTAATAAACTGGTCGGAGCTAATCTCTTCAGCATCATACAACCGATATGAAACCTGCATATAGGTTACGAAAACCGATTCAGATGTTTTACTTTCACCCAGTTCAATCGCCTGCCCCAGCACATCATATCCGGCTTTTATGTTTTCAGGCATGTACTTGATCATATCAATACCCTTTTTACCCAGTACAAATTCTTTCTGTCCAAAATTTTCAATTCGTTTATCGTATAAAGCTATTAATGTGTCAATAAACGCTTGTTTTTGCTCATCAGTCTCTGCATTTTTTATTTTATGGTCCATTATTTTTTCACCATAAATGTAAATGTTTTTACTGGCACCAGGGCAATTGGTATAGGCTGTTGCCCATCCATCAAAAGCATAGTCATATAAATCTATTTTTACAAATTCATTCATGGTTGATAATGCTGCTGCACATTCCATACGTGATGCACTATCTGTACCATATTTAGGATTTTCCCAGATTTTTTGAGCATTCACACCCATAACCTGTACTGCAAGTAACAGCAGCATTACTGATTTTCTCGTATAACTCATGATATCGTAACTTTATAATAATTAACTTGAAAAACGCGAATTTAATATAAATTCTTTAGTTATCGTAATGCAATTCTTATACCATAATTATTATATCCCTATTTTTTTTATTTGAGTTATTTTACCTCCGGCAACTACTTTTTTTTTTAAATAATTAAATAGAATAATTATTTTTAATTAATGAAATGTTGCATCATGCTCTAAAAAATCTATCTTATGAAATCGAGCCGAATATTAATTATTTGTTTAATACTTGTTTCGCTGGCCGTTGCCACACTTTTTATTTCCTGGTTGGTACAGGATAAAAGGAAGATGAACATACTGGTGTTAAATAAAACGGTGCCACATAAAAATTTAAATGAGCATGAATCTTTTTTCTGGATACTGAATAAAAATCGTTTTGCTTTTAATAATCGTGAACTATATAAGCCAGACAAAGATTATTATGGTTTTTTTCCGCTGAAAACCAAAGATGAAAAGGAATATTACATTAAAAGTATCCGGTTAACGGATATTGACAGCCTGGCACAAACCTATGATGCCATGTATTGTATTGATGCGTATGGCGTATTTTATGCCGACTGGTACCGTGGATTAAGCGATTCGGATAATTCTACATTGATTTATGGCGGACTGAATCAAAACGATTATTATTTATTAAAAGAAATGAAAGAAGCCGGAAAATTAATTATGGCTGAGTATCATACGTTGGGGCAACCTACAAACCCGCTTATTCGTTATAAAACACAGGATCTTTTTGATTTTTCCTGGACGGGCTGGACGGGCAGATATTTCAAATCGCTTGATATAAAAGACGGTGAGGTGCCACAATGGATTATTAATAAATTTACGGCTATGTACAACAAAAAATGGCCGTATAAAAATGAAGGAATCGTATTTTATAACAACAACCGAATAGTGGTATTGGAGAATGGAATCCATTTAAATTCACCATTTCCTGTGGTTGAAACCAATCTGGAGTATCAGAGCGAATATAATTTACCATCGAAAATACCATTTACCGGCTGGTTTAATGTAATAGAAAGTTCTGAGGTCAATCAAACCATGGCTAAATTAAATATACCAACCACTGATGCAGGGGAAAAGGCATTGTTTAAAGCAGGCATACCTGTTAATTTTCCTTTTATTATACAGCATTCAATGGATTATTTGTTCTATTATTTTGCCGGTGATATTTCGGAAAATGATGTACCCTACTTTACATTTGCATTTATGCCCAATGAAAAATTACAACGTATTTTCTACAGCCGCGATGAGAACGACCCGAAAAGGTTTTTTTGGGAGTATTATAAACCGTTAATTACCGGTGTTTTAGAAGATTATTATAAGTTTAATTTACAATCAAAGGAATGATAGATGAGTTCATATAACCTGGACTATTTAAGAAAAATATCAAATAACGATAGTGCTTTTATTAGTGAGATTCTAAATACTTTTATTGAAAGTGCCACCGAAGTGGTACAGTATATATCCGATACAAATAGTGAAAGTCAGTACGAGCAATTAAGTCGTGTAATTCATAAATTTATCCCCAGTTTAAATTTTGTAGGGGTAAAAGGACTGGAAGAAGACCTGAATACATTGGAAATATACCTGTCTAAAAAACAAAACCTGGATGAAATACCACAACGAATGGAAAAGGCAAAGGAAAAGATTAACCAGGTAATTAAGGAAATTAAGGAAGTTCAAATGCAATAAAAACCCAATACTATGCAGGTAGCCATCGTTCAACCACACATCATTTGGCAGGACATTGAACGAAACCTGGCCAACTACAAAAAACACATTGAAAAATTAGGGCCTTCCAACGATTTGATCCTGTTGCCGGAAATGTGTACAACCGGTTTCTCGATGAATTGCGAGGACCTGGCTGAACCTATGCATGGGTTAACACATGAATTTTTTATCTCTTGTACCCAAAAATATAATTGTACCATCGCCGGAAGCATAATTGTACGGGATGAAGGCAACTATTATAACAGGTTGTTGTGGATTACACCGGACGGTACAACCAAATATTATGATAAAAGACATTTGTTTTCGATGGGCTTTGAGGATAAAAATTATGTGCCGGGACAACAACAATTATATGTATCAACTTGTGGATTTAAAATAATGCCGCTGATTTGCTATGATTTGCGATTTCCTGTATGGAGTAGGAATAAAGCACACTACGATTTACTTATTTATGTGGCCAATTGGCCCGCGGCCAGGCAACAGGCATGGGAGGTATTGCTACAAGCCAGGGCTATTGAAAATCAGTGTTTTGTGATAGGTGTGAATCGGGTAGGTGAGGATGGCAATAATGTGAATTATATTGGCGGATCAATGGTTGTGAACGCAAGGGGAGAGGTTGAACATAAATTATCAGATAAGGAAGAAGTTCTTGAAATTTCACTAAACAAAGATGAATTGATAGGTTTCAGAAATAAATTCCCGGTATTAAATGACGCCGATGATTTTACCATACACCTATAGTTGTTTATTGAGCGTTTAGCCACAAGCTAAAAAAATCGAATGGCAAAGTAAAACCCAGGCTTGCAAGATTGACAGCAATCTTAACCCAATTGCAATCGAAACGGCTTGTAACCGCGAAGGATATTGCCGAAAAACATAATGTAGGCGTTAAAAGTGAATAGAATGGGTAAACTTATAGTAAAGACAGACCCAAGAGTAAATGAAGTTTTTGCGAATTACCCCGACTTTGTGCGGGATAAAATGTAATATCTACGTGAAAAGGAATGTATAAAAGCATCTTTGATTTATCATAGTGTAAAGGAAGATATAACATTGGGAATATGAAAGTAAATAAAAGAGTATCGAATTATTATCCTAATGATAGAAAAACTAAACAAAGAACACCATAAATTCCCCTCTGGAGAGGGGCTTCGGGGTTTGTTATTGAAAAAATACAGTTCTTTTTTTAGTTTTTCGATACATAACCCAATAGACATATTAAATAAAGCCAGCGGAATATGTATATAAAATAGGCGAAACAGTGGTGAATTCGATGTTTCTGGCTCGTATAAGACTTTTTTGCCTGGTCAAAGGTTTACTGCTTGCTAATCGCTTGTTTTTTTGTATTTCCATGACCTATTTCGCGTAATGCATTCATAAAAATGTTGAAAAGGCCAGGCTGCTATACAGCAACAGAGCAGATAGAACCCCAACTAGCGCAAGCATCCGCTTATGCTACCTTAACTTAACCTCATTCCATTATCCCCCATAATGGCGCAAGTGTCCGCTTGTGCCTTAAGTACCTGGTCAATTAAAATGATATCAATTAAACCTTTGTTACCTGCGTAATCCCCTGCGCTGCTGTAAACATAATCTTCCGGATTAAATACTATTCCTGCTTCAACCGGATTGTTATGAATACCCGCCTTCCAAAGTACTTTGTACGGCGGACAGGTAATCCAGTTTTTGCTGCATTATATTATTATCGGTAAGTTCTATTGGATTATTATGCTGTTGCCACAAATGAAATTCCTTGTTATTACTATTTTTTGTCCTGAACGTTTCAGCATCCATAGCATCCACTCGCGTCGACTCTCCTGAATATTATTTTGAATGCTTTCTTTTAAATTTCTTGAAGTAAAACTTTTCATATCACAAATAATATTCTCCTTTTTATCTTGCTTACTACCAATAATCATATAAACATGGTTGCTCATTATTACCCATGCGTATATGTCTAAACCCTTGCTGGCTTGACAATATTTCCAGCTTTCCAATAATATATCTTTATAAATATTTCTGGTAAATAAATCGAGCCAATAAACTGTAGCGAAACTTATGATATAAATTCCTTCCGGGTTTCTGAATTTATATTTGCGGCTCATTCAGTTTTTGTGTTTACAAATTGTAAAGTAATATATTTTTGATAAAGGCACAAGCGGGCTTGCGGCAGTTATTGATTGAAATTGAAGGGCTTGTATTTCTAAAATCTTACAAGGCATAAAAACAAAAGATCCAAGCGGACGCTTGAACCAGTTGCTTTTATTTTATTTTGATAACATGCTTGGACTAGTGGGGCTATTCATCTGAATTTCAGTATTTTTCAAGTTCATAAGCGAAATGTTTGCAACACGTCTTTGAATTATCTTTGTGGTCTTGGCCCGGTCGTTTATAATACCTCGAAAAGATGGCAAGGTTATAAAAACTATCGAACCTGATATTCTTACTTTAAATTCTCATTGTCTCTCAAAGTGGAATATTTCATCCTGGACTTCTATGCTAATAAATCCATGATCAATATTATGATAAACAACTTGTGTATAAGCAATCATTTCACCACCAAAAAAATTTATTATTGTGGTTTTATAGACATCGCTATAGTCTATCGTGTCTACAGTCAGACTTGAATAAAAACTATGATAAAAAACTATGTAATTGGGGTTACCGCCATTTTCAATCAACGAATCATTTTCTAGTCTCAAACTAAATTCAACAGGATTATTCTGAATATTCAAATCATAGTAAATGTCTTTGCTACATTTGAATGTACTAAATAAAATAATCATAGTGGCAATCAAAATGATCAAATTTCTTGTATTGATAAAACCGTGGTTCATAATTGATGGTTTGTTTTTAAGGATAAATTAGTGAAATTATTCAATAACAAATTTAGCACCATTTTCTATAATAAATCCACCGTCGATATTCACTTCAGGGGCAGATATAACGGTGCTACCCGATTCTAATATAAATTCGCCAACTAGCGCAAGCATCCGCTTGTGCTACCTTAACTTAACCTCATTCCATTAACTCAATTTCCAATAAACCTTTCTCACCAGTGTAATCCTTCGCATGGATAATCAGTCCTTTTTGCTTTTGGCATGTTTGGACTGGTTGTACGATACAAATGCACAAAAATTATATTCGGCTGAAAAAAACTGACCCTTTTCAGGTTCAAGGTTAACTTACCCAATTCAAAACACAAAACTTTCAAATTTTATTATCCCGTAAAAGATTCGTATTTTTGTAAAAACATATCAAATCAAGGTTTAATTGATATTTAAAAGGTTCAAACATGAAAGGCTTTGGTAAAAAACTTAGGGAGTGCAGAGAGGCTAAAGGACTTTCGCAACAAGTATTAGCCAAAATGCTCAAAACCTCTCATTCTGTCGTGGGAAGGTATGAACGTGAAGAAATGGTGCCTTCTGTTGAAGTGGTTAAAAAAATGGCTGATTTTCTTGATACTACAGTTGGATATCTATTAGGGGAGACTGAGGACATTAATATGTTTAAAGACCCTGGTATGCTAAAACGCTTCAATGATATTAATGGATTGCCGGACGATGACCGTAAACATATTATTTATACCATTGATGCTATGCTGAATAATGCAAAATTAAAAACTTTAACAGCAACAAGATGAGAACTGTAACAGTAGAGCTTAGGAACAACAACGCTTTAAGGCTTTTAAAAGACCTTGAGCTTGCTAATATTATCCGGGTATTGGACAAGGATAAAAAGAAAGAAAAAAAGAAACTCTCCGCAAGCCTTAGGGGTGCTATAAGCAAAGAGCGAGCAAAGGAACTAAATGAACAATTAAACCAAGTGCGCAACGAATGGGAAGAAAGGAATATTTAATTGACACAAACGTTGCTATTGAATATATTGGCGAAGCATTGCCCGAAAAAGCACTATCTATGATTGATGATATTATTGACGGGCAGTTTTGTATTTCTGTCATCAATAAAATTGAACTACTTGGTTTTGCTGGTATTACAGATGATGAAGAAATAAAATTTCAAGAACTCATTAACGCAGCTGATGTTATTGAATTGGACGAAGATATTGTAAACAGTACCATTGAAATTAGAAAGCAATATAAAACCAAACTCCCCGATGCCATTATTGCCGCTACTGCTTTAGTCAACGAACTTACCATCATTACACGCAATACAAAAGACTTTGAAAAAATTGAAGGGCTGGAAGTCCTAATTCCCTGCGATTTTTAAAACCAATCCACAAGGTGCGATTTTTTACATTTCACCTACGGTTCTGTTTCTGGGTTTTCAAACGCGATGTATGACTTTTCATGTCCCTTACAATATTTTCCGGCTTTTCATACCGACTGCTTATAATCATATGCACATGACTGGTCATAATAATCCGGGAAAGGACATTTTTTTCTTCACGGAAACACCTTCTTCAAAGCCAAATCATCCGTTAGTTCCCTTTCAAATACTCCACAAAAAGTCGGGTGAGGTCTTTTTCTGCTTCACCGGCTATTTTAAGTATTTCCTGTAACGACACAGGATGAAGGTTATCCGGGTCACATTCGTCGGTCAGTACCGAGATGGCTGCGCATGGCAATCCTATATGATTGGCAACAATTACTTCGGGAACAGTAGACATACCCACTACATCGGCAAAGTTACGCAAGTATCGGTATTCGGCACGGGTCTCCAGATTGGGTCCCGTAACCGCTACATAGCAGCCTTTGTGCAAGGTTATATGGAGTTGACCGGCCAGGGACTCAAACTTATCATTCATGGTACGGGAATAGGGAACACTCATGTCCGGGAAGCGCGGTCCCATTTTATCCAGGTTAGGCCCCCGCAAAGGATTGTCGGGTAGCATATTAATATGGTCGTCCAGCAACATGAGCTCTCCCTTTTTGTAATTGAGATTCATGGCGCCGGCGGCGTTTGACAGCAATAGTTCCCTGATGCCAAGCATTTTCATAACCCGAATAGGTAATGTAGCCTGCTGAAGGGTATATCCTTCATAGTAATGAAATCGTCCCTGCATGGCCAACACTTTCTTATTGCCACAATGTCCGTAAATAAGTTTACCATGATGCGACTCTACCGTGGAAACAGGAAAATTAGGTATATTCGTGTATTCAATTTCTTTTTCAATGTCAATATGTTCAACCAGCTTACCAAGCCCGGTACCCAATACAATACCCACTTCGGGTTGATCAATTTTCTGATCCGTTAAATACAAAACCGCTTCTTCAAGCTGTTGTTGAAAATCCTTATTCATGATTTATACTTTAGTATATTAAAATGTAAGCGGAAACAAATAAAAGGGAATTTTGAATAAATGGGAAAGAAAAACAGCTAAATTTTCAGGATAAGTATTGATCACTAAAATCCAATTACCTGCGGATTTTTGCTTTGGAGATATGATTTTAATATAATCCTGGTATCGCGTGTATCAGGATATGATTTAATGCAATCATCCAGTCCGTTCATATAATTATGTGATAGAAAATCATTATGGACATAACCAAACCCAAAATACTTACCATTGAGTACCTTCACAATGGCTTTTTCATCAATATCCCGACCATTTTCGACGATATAAAAGTTTTGAGACTGAAAACTAAGTTTATCAATCAGTTTTTGTGCACGGATATTATAATCATCAGGTGATTCGGCGCCGCAACAGGCACCATAACATTCCTTAAGACCATAGTAAAAACAGGCGCCTGCTGAATGATACAGTCCGCAAAGCTTTTGACAAAGCTTATACGCTTCTGTCCATTTATATAATGTTTCCCTGGCTTCTCGTTGTGAATTAAAGGTTGTGAGCGGTATATCTTCCTGCTCTGCATTTTTCAGAATGGAAAAGCAAATGTAGTTTTCCGAATTGTGTTTATAATAGATACCGTAGTTTGTCCCATTTCTCCGCTGCGCCCGGTTAAATTTGGGTTTGTGCTTTTTAATCTCATCTGATTCCAGTAATAAAGCAACCAGCTCACTACCGGTCCGTTCATAATCGATTTTGGCAATGGCGCTTTTCATATCAATGGAACGTCGGCTTTTTTCGTTTGATAAATGACTGATTACCCGCTTTTGAATGTTGATACTCTTACCGATGTAAATGAGCTGATCCTGTTCATCAAAAAAATAATAAACACCTGCTTCTTCAGGCAGTTGCAGCAATTCTTGTTTGTTTAATTGTGGGTGAAGACCACGAATGGAAAAACCTGCTTCAAAGTCTATTTTATGCTGTTGCTGGTTGGTTTTCAGCAGTAATTTAAACAGCTCAACCGTTGCCAGCGCATCGCCGGCTGCCCGATGACGATCGTTGAGTGTAATATTCAGGGATTTGCATAAATTACCCAAACTATATGATGGATGCCCGGGTATAATTTGTCGACTTAGTTTTACGGTGCAGAGTTTGGGCCTTCGGTAGGTATATCCGAGATTTTTAAATTCCTGTTTAATAAATCCATAATCAAAACTAACATTGTGTGCCACGAAGGTAGCTTTATCGGTAATCTCAATAATCTGTTTGGCAATTTCGTAGAATTTGGGAGCCTCGGCCACCATTTCGTTTGTAATACCGGTGAGTGCAGTAATGTGATAGGGTATGGGCCGTTCCGGATTAATAAGGGTAACCAGTTCGTTAATTATTGCGTGGCCATCAAAAAGAAAGATTGCGATTTCGGTAATTCTTTCGTGGCGTGCCATCCCTCCGGTAGTCTCTATATCAACTATGGCATACATGCATACAAAAATACAAAAAATAAAAACCCGGGTTGCCGCCCGGGTTTTAAACACACCACAAATAACCCTGAAAGCTTTGCATTTGTATTAAACAAATGGCTTTGGAGTTACATTTTTAATTTTGCCTGCTATGTTGTTAAACTGCATTTCTATTTAAAAGTTGTTTATATTGGATTAAAGTATCTATACTATTGACCAATTTAATATAAACATTGGTAAATGTATGAAACATGTAATTAAAATAAAAGCAAAATTGATTTAAAAATATTTTTTCCGGCATTTTCTAATAATTGTTCTGCATTTATCAATGCTTTTTCAAGGGTCATTGGCGCATCAATAATTGAAAAAATAGCATCAAAACCATTGTTTATCAATTCGTTATATCCTTCGCCCAATGTACCCGCTACACCGATAACGGGTTTATTGTATTTTTTAGCCATGGTGGCAACACCGAACGGTGTTTTTCCAAATTGTGTCTGATAATCAATTTTTCCTTCTCCGGTAATAACAATATCAGCATTTTTCACATGCTCTTCCAGGTTCACCTTTTCGGCTATGAGATCGAATCCTTTTTGCAGTCCGGCCGGGGTAAAAGCCAGTAATCCGCCTCCTAATCCGCCTGCAGCTCCCGATCCGGGTACTTTTGTTATGTGTATATGCAATTGTTTTTGAATAAGGTTGGCGAATGCAGTAAGATTGGCATCCAGTTTTTCAACCATTTCACTATTGGCGCCTTTTTGCGGCCCATACACATACGATGCTCCGTTTACACCCGTTAAGGGATTGGTAACATCGCAGGCCACACTTATTTCGCAATCCTTCAATTGGTGATGAACCGTTTCCGTTTTTATATCCCTTATTTCTGATAAATTTCCCCCGGTTGGTATAATCTCCTGTTGATTATGATCCGGGAATTTGTACCCTAAGGCATGAGCCATGCCTGCACCGCAATCGTTTGTAGCGCTGCCTCCAATACCCATGATTATGTGTCTGCAACCATTCTCTAAAGCATGAACGATGAGTTCCCCCGTACCATAAGTTGATGTAATCCATGGATTTCTTTCTTCAGGAGTCAGTTTTTCGATACCGGATGTAGCTGCCATTTCAATAGCGGCTGTTTGTCCATCTCCCAATATCCCGTAAAAACTATTGGTTGGTCTCATTAACGGATCGTTTACCTGACATTGAATGATTCTCCCGCCTGTGGCATCCACCAAAGCCTGTACAGTTCCTTCGCCGCCATCGGCCATTGGTAGAACGGATACATCAAGATCACTTTTAGACTGAAGTATACCGGATTTAAGGGCTTCTCCGACTTGTCGGGCCGAAAGACAATCTTTAAATGAATCGGTGGCTATTAGTATTTTCATATTTCTACCCATATCGTCTGGTAAGGTGCTAAATTAAACCTTTCTGCAATGGTTGCGCCTGAAAGTAAATCGTTCTTACCGGTTATATTCCATTCATTTGCACTGACCTGTTCTGCCTGATCTGAAATATTGGAAACCGACAGCAATCCATTGCCATTCACCATGATCCTTTTCAGTGCAAAAAGGGTTGATTTAGTTTTAATAATTTCCTGATTGGTTGAGGGATGAAAAGCTTTGATGGTTTTACGAATGGCTAACCGGCGCTTTAACTCATCGAAAACAAATTTTGTATCCGTTTCCTTGTTCAATAATTCCAACAATTCCTTTTTATCCCATTTTTTGCGGTTAATGGTTCTGTAACGACCGGTTTCATTTACTCCTTCCTGGTAATTGCGGGTTGCCGTGAATGAATGGATATAAATAGCAGGTATTCCCATAAATGCCATGGCAATGGTTTGCGAACATAAAAACCGATCCACCTGCCATTGATCTTCTCCATATCTATTGCCTTTCATGGCATCGAAATAGGTAATGTTTATTTCATACGGACTATTTGTTCCATCGCTGTTCGATTTGGAGCTCAAATATCCCCCGAAGTTTTTCATGTTTTCAATTAACAGGTTCCTTTCTTCATCAGGCAGGATTCCTTCTAACGGACGGACGCCAATACCATCGTGCGAAGCGGTGAAATTGAAATACGTTCGTCCGTCACCGGGATGATCCAATGATTTGGCCCATTCAACCAGATAGCCGGAATTACCCGTATGCAGGCAATGCAACAGGAGGGGAGGAAGCGTGAAATTGTAAACCATGTGTGCCTCATCGCCATTTCCAAAATAGCTTATATTTTCCTTATGCGGAACATTGGTTTCGGTAATAATAATAGTAGAAGGGTAGCAATGCTCAAGAATGTCACGCATGAGTTTCACCACTTCATGGGTTTCGGGCAGATGAAGACAATTCGTTCCGATTTTCTTCCATAAAAAGGCAATGGCATCAAGCCGTATGATACGTATTCCCTGTTGTGCATAAAACAACAGTACTTTGATCATTTCCAACAGGAGTTCAGGATTGGCATAGTTTAAATCGATTTGATCTTCACTAAAGGTGGTCCAAACATATTTTTTTCCTTCTGTAGTGAGGAAAGGCGTGAGCAGGGGAGTGCTTCTGGGTCTCACAACCATTGACAGGTCTGTATCAGGTTCAGGGCTAATGAAATATTCGCGTCCGGGTTTCTTGTTTAGCAGGAATTGTTTAAACCAGTTACTTTGTTGAGATATGTGATTGACTACCAGGTCTGCCATCAATCCGAAATGCTCCTGCAATTCCCTTATATGATCCCAATTGCCCAATTCAGGATTTACTTCCGTGAAATTAATAACGGAGAATCCATCATCTGAACTATAGGGAAAAAAAGGTAGTATATGCACATAAGAGGTAGATTCCTTTAAATGTTCATCAAGGAAACTTTTAAGGGTTTGCAGGGGTTTCTCCCGGGTTGAAACAATACTGTCACCATAGGTAATAAGGATTGCATCCTGTTCCGTCCATTTTTCAGCCGATTCACCTTCCATTATGTTTTCGGCCGCTACTGTCCGTATAAAATGATCAATTATCTGCGAACTTATATTCTCTTTGTAGATAAACCTCAGTCGCTGTTCGATGGTTTTGTTTAGTCGGGCATTCATGTGATGTGTGTGTTAAAAATGGCTAAAACATGTTGTTATTAAGACGCATTGTCTTTTTCAACGGCATCATAAAATTTATCCACAAACTCAGGTATGGCACTGTTTATGCGTTTCCATGTCGGGATAAAAGGTGTAACCATTGGATTTTCCAAAAACTGTTCACCGGCACGATAAATATTTTGTGCAAACAGATCGCAAACATGCTCTTCAGCATGCCTGTCGAGTGTTAACCCATTCATTACCGCAACACTGTGGTATTGTTCAACAAAGTCTAATGCAATGCGATAATAGGTTGCTTTTATACTCCTGAAAAGTCCTTTCGAAAAAACTTTTCCATTGGCTGCCAGTTTACCAAAAATAGCACGTGATATATCAATGCTCATTTTTGACAATCCACGCGTAGGATCATCAAATGAAAGCGGTTGGTGTTTGTGATCGTACCGATCGGCAATTTCAACCTGGCAAATACGATTGGTGGCATTGTTGCGTTGAACTTCTGATAAAATTCCGATTTCAAGTCCCCAATCACTTGGTATACGTATTGTTTTAGTTACATCAGCACGCATGGAGAATTCGCCGGCAAGCGGATATCTAAAGCTATCGAGGTATTCAAGAAAAGGATCGTTGCCAAAGATTTTTTTTAGCGTACGCAGCAACGGGGTTACCAAAAGTCGGGCCACACGGCCATTAAGTTTTTCATCATTGCCCCTGAAATAATACCCTTTACAGAATTTATAATTGAAATTGGGGTCGGCTACCGGATAAAATAAACGGGCGAGCAACGAGCGATTGTAGGTTACAATATCGGCATCGTGAAGAGCAACGGCTTCGCCAATGGCAGAGGCATTGAAATAACCAAAACAAAACCAGGCGTTACGACCTTTCCCCAAACTTTCGGGGGCCAGTTCTTTTTCAACCAACAACTTGTCAAGCTCACGCATACGCGGACCATCATGCCATATTATTCGATGATGCTGAGGCAAACGGGCAAAATATTCTTTCGCACGTGCAAATTGAACTTCATTGGCACGGTCCAGCCCGATTATGATCTCCGAAAGATATTCAACCTTTTTTAATTCATCTATGATATTGGGTAATGCCGGCCCGTCTAATTCGGAATATAGTGTTGGTATAATAAGCGACATGGGACGCTTTTTACTATATTCCACCAGTTTGGTCTCAAGATGTTCAACCGTATTATAACGCAAATTTTGTAATGTGGTTATGAGCCCGTTTTGATAAAAATCACCCATTGTATTATCGCTTTATGATTTACATGTAAAAAATAACAAATTAATGTTCAACTATTTTAAAATGCGTGTAAACATTTTGTAAATAAGTGGTTCAAGTTTTTCGGCAATAATTTTATGTCCGAGTTTTTTATCCAGTACTTCTAAATTATGTTTAACCACTTTGTTTCGATAATTATAGTCTGTTAATAACAGGTATGCCTGTTCCACCAATTCCATGGTAAGCATTCCTTCTTCAATAGCCGGGATATCAAAACCCAGTTCCTCAATATCGGTTTTGTATACTTCGTATTTATTTATTACCGAAGGCAATCCGTATGCAATCATTTCCAGCAGGTTATTGCCATACCCTTCCACCTCACTGAAATATGTACCTAATCCGCCATGTGATGCAATAATTGATGGGATTTCAGCAAATTTATAATATTTTCGGTCAACAATGATATCCCTGTGCGATAGGATATATTTTTCACCAAAAATGATAATTACATTGGCTTCCGGGTATTCCCTCATGCGTAATTCGAAATACTCATTCAGAAATTTCTTGTAATCTTCCTGCTCATCACCCGAATGGCCGCTCACAATAATAGCCATGCATTTCTTTTTACCGTCTTTCAGGAACCTGTCTTCAAGATAAAATGCCAGATCGATGGCCAATTCAATTTTTTTACGTGGTACAACCCTGGTGTGCTGTAATAACAAAACCGTATCATCAAGTGTGAAGCCGCGTTTTTCTATTTCGCAGATTAAGCCAATGTCTCGCAGAAAAGTATCATTATAATTATCCTGCTCAGGAGCAATGGGCATTTGGCTATCCCATATTTTATTCTTCCATTCCCATTCAATGGAACTGGTGTTGGGCACAACGATGGCTCTACTTTCAAAGAAATTGTTTTTTATTTTCGGATCGTATTTATGAAAATATTTACTGGCAATGGCAGGTTGTACTTTATTGATAAAGGCTATCCCATCGATGAATGTACCGGGAAGATAGCGTAAATACTTATCTACTATCGGATTGGGATTTTTAAATTTTTCCCGTTCAAAATAGGAGTCGTGCCACCAAACCAACAGTTTTGGCCAAATAATGCCTTCTGCACGCAGTTCCTCAATGTAATATCCGAGTCCGACTGCTGTGATAAAATTATAAGGGTGGGAGGTGTTGTGCGCAATAATCAGATCGATACGATTTTTTTTCACCCATTTGGCAATTTTGTCTTTGGCATACAAAGCCTTCTCGTGTATTTGCTGATCGAGGTCGTCCGGGGGTGTATTGTCCGAAAATATGCTTAATATCAGGTTGTGAATCTCGTTTTTATGCCAAAAAATGTCATCTGTTTCGGCATTGAAGCGCGGCGAGGTGTGGGCGGCTAAAAAGAAGATGCTGCCCAATTCAATGCCAATATCCTCTACCATAGCATTCACAGTTTGATCAATAACGATGGATACACCGTCGTTCTTACCAATTAATGAATGCATGATTCCAATATTCAAATGTGAAATATTCATACGCTACATTATTTCATTGATTTGACTCAGGTCGGTTATAATATAATCAGGATTGATGGTTTTAACTTCATTATAATCGCTCCGCATTCGCAATGATCGCTTGTCCCCGGCAAAAAGGGCTGTTTTGAAACCGGCTTTATTGGCTGTGTAAATATCTTTCAGCATATCGTTTCCGACAAAAAGGGTTTCGTTGTCGTCAATGCCTAATTCCCGAAGACGGGGTTTAATTTTTTCAAATAGTTTAACATCCGGTTTGGCTCTTTTTTCTTTATAGGAAAATACGGTTAATTCAGGGTCGAAAAAATCAATCATTTCTTGTTCTGAAACAGTGCCGGAAAGAAAATAATTCATGATAACAGGCGTATAAAACTGAGCGTTTGAAATAATACCCAACGGTATATTAAGTTGGCTGAGTTGCATCACTATATCCTTCATCCCGGGCATGGGATATACTTTGTTACTGAGCACTTCAAAAATGGCGGTGATTTTTTTGATATCGAAACTTTCTTTTCGAATAATGGTGTTTCGATCTTCCAAATCAAGCAATACTTCCATCCATACATCGGGAATATTTACTTCCGGATAGGGATAACCGTTTTGTTTTGCCGCCTGATGATGATTTTTAATGGTTTGTTCAATCAGTGCAATAACCTGATCGCAGAAACCGGCACTGCAACCTTTCTCCGGTAAAATTTCCACCCCACCATAATAAAATGCACGTTCAAGATAATCACCTGATATATTGGAAAGGTCAATATCACCGGAATCCGAAATGAGCATTGTACCATAAATGTCAAAAATACAAGCCTTAATGACTCCCTTTTTCAGTGATACCGGTTTAACACCGGTTTCTTTTGGTTTCAGTTCAGCCAGGCTATCCAACAAATCCTTCATATATTTCATATAGTAAACCGGCGTATTTATTAAGTGAAAATTCTGATTGTATGATTGTTTTATTTCGTTCAACGATTGTGGGATCAACGGTTTCAAAAATAGAAATTAAATGTTTATTGTGTGTTATAATATCGTCCTTTAATGTTGAATTATGAATTACATCATGAATGATATCCTGCTGCTTATTATTATCCATATCGCTGAAATCCTTATTTTCAACCTGTATATAATCATATAAAACAGGGAACTCAATTGCTTTGTTCTTTAAATCCTCCGTTATGTACGGAATATTTCTTCCCATAACCGGGGTATTAAACAACCAGGGTTCCAGGTATACCATACCAAATCCTTCACGAATACTGGTTGTAAAACAGATGTCACTGGCAATGATCAGTTCTTCAAAATTCACCTGCAGTCCTACCTCAAATTTAACGGGAATTTGATGCTGCCGGCAAAATGTTTTCCATTCCTTATACTGAATAACCTCCTGCGGATTTTTAGGCGGTTGTGTAACCAGCCAATTTGCCTTATCACCAAATAATGCAGATAACAGGATATATTCACCAATGTTTTTTCTTTGTATTACACGTACCGGATAGGTTATTATTGGTTTGGCAGGATCAATTTCCAATTCCCGGGTGATTTTTTCACGGATATTGACTTTTTGAATTTGATTGGTGTTTATTTCCAGACTTACCGGATTGGGTATCCAAAATAATCGGTTTATAGCAATTCCTTTCTGTTGTAATCGACGGAAATCAAAAGAGTTTAGTACACCCAGTTTATAATTGTCCATTTCGGGGTACATGATATTATCGATATGAAGTGATGTAAGTTCTGAAAATATTTTCTCCAGAAATTGCCAATTATCAGGCCGGTCTTCAGCGAAGTCATGCGCATGGTTAAAAATATTAATACCTTCGGCACATAAACGATACAATGTATAGGTTAATACAGGATTTTTACCCAGATTAGGATTGTGTGCATGTATAATAGTGTTTTTTCCTATGTATGGTTTCAGTTTGGCCATCAGGGATTCATACAAATAAACCAATTGGTTGGGTTTTGTTTGATTTTTGTCCAGGTAGTTTAATTCCGGTATTTCATTGATTTTTACATTCTTTACAGGCAATTGATAGCCATCGGGTATGTTCCCGACCAGCACATTTATAGTTAAATGAGGAAGTTTGTTTTTTAGGGCAATTATCTGTGATTCAATTACCCTGGTTACACCGCCCGGATTTAAATGATGATGAATAATGATTAATTCCATAGTCTGCACTTATCAGGCGCTTAAAATAACGAATCTGCCTTACTTATGGAAGAGCCGAATGATATATTTTGATTCTCCGCAATTATGCATAGTGTAATTACAGAAAAAAGTAATTTCTGAAAAGGTCTTGTAAATGGATAGTAGTGTTTAAATTGGGGTAATGAATATATGTCTTCGTGTGAGGCTTCGACTACGCTCAGCCGGACTGTTCGTTATAATAAGTATAACTAAAAATTTATTATTAATCAATTAGTTTATTTTTCAGGAAATACACTTTATCTCCCTTCCAGCTTTTAAAGCAGATATCAATATCCCCATCTGCGTCAACATCACCACAAACAGCTTCAAATGATTCTTTGCGTTCAAAAAGAACATGTTTTTCCCAGATAGATTCTTTGCCTGTATTCTCCCAGATAAAAAGTTTTTGATTGTAGGATTCAACCTTAGGACCGCCACCCGAAAAAACATCCATATCGCCATCGTTATCAAAATCAGCCAGGCATAGTGAGTGGCAATCCTGACCGGATCCTTCACTGGAGCTGATCCAATGGGTGAAAAAATTGATTCCTTCACAGTCTTTATTTTCATGCCAGGCAACTCGTCCATTGATTGTATTCGCTTCACTTTGCACGATATCCAGATCACCATCTCCATCCATATCATGCAAAATGGTGCGCATTGAATTCTGATTAAGATTTTCTACATTCTTCCTGCCAAACCCGGTAATGGTTCTGTGAGGCTTCCAATTAGATGCATCACCATCGGTATTCTCATACCATACATGGGCTCTTACAATATCAAGGTCATCATCACAATCGATATCGCCAATTCCATCCGGTGAAATACCACCACGAACCCCGTCGGCAATTTTCTTTTCTTTCCATCGTTTGTCCTCTTTGCCTTCTCTGATATCATACCAATACAAACCTTCCAGGTAACTGAGAGCAATTAATTCATCCATACCATCACCGTCAATATCGGCAGCTTCGTTGTCATACGATATTATGGCCTTGTTTTCATGGTATGTAAATTCATGGGTCGGATCACCGGTATTTTCGTACCAACCATTACCGGACGCCAGGTCCAAATCACCATCCTGGTCTACATCCAGGGTTGCTGCCCCGTTTTCCGTGAATGTGGTATAGCTGATAATATGTTTTTTCCATTGATCGTTTCCCAGGTATTCAAACCACATAGGTAATTCCTGTGATCCCATTATCCAGTCCAGATCACCGTCGTTGTCAAGGTCAATCAATTCACCCTGACCAAGTTGACTGTCCGCATCTCCCATCTCAATAAGTTCAAATTCGGGTATTTGAGCTTGTATTTGCGGTGTTAGGATACTAATTGCGAAGAAAGTGTAAATTAAGTTTTTCATATCTTATTCGTATATTCATTTAACTAATCGCCATTATCATTTGCTTTTGAAATTACAAAATTTAACGGATTATCGAAATATGATTAAGATAGTTTTGATTCAACCCATTTGCGGGCATTCACAAAGGCTTCAATCCACGGACTTACCTGGTCATTTTTCCTGTTTTCAGGGTAATTAGCCCAGTTTGAAGGAAAAATGGATCGTTCAAGGTGAGGCATAATAGCAAGGTGTCGTCCATCTTCTGAACATAATCCGGCGGTTTGATATTGGCTGCCGTTTGGGTTACCCGGATACTGATCGTAAGTGTAAAACATAGGTATATGATAGTCCTCACGTGGCCGTGGCAATGAAAATCTTCCTTCACCATGGGCGATCCATATACCCAGTCTTGAACCTGCCAGCGAACCGAGCATAATGGAATGATTTTCAGGGATGGTAACATTTAAAAATGCGGATTCAAATTTATGTGATTCATTATGCAACATGCGTGGTTTATCGAAATGTGCGGGATACACCAGGTTAAGTTCCATCATTAGCTGGCAGCCATTACATACCCCTAAACTCAGCGTGTCGGGCCGTTTATAAAAATTATCGAGTGCCTTTTTGGCCTTTGGATTATACAGGAATGCACCGGCCCAACCTTTGGCTGAACCCAATACATCGGAATTTGAGAAGCCCCCTACATAAACAACAAAATTCACATCAGCTAAATTTTCTCTGCCTGCAATCAGGTCGGTTGTATGCACATCTTTCACATCAAAGCCTGCCAGGTGCATGGCATACGCCATTTCACGATCGCCATTCACACCTTTTTCACGTATTATAGCTGCTTTTAATCCTGTTGGTTGATCGCGTTCAGGATCGGCATTGTACTGTTTGAGGTTGCCTTCAAAATGTTGGGGAAAGGAAAAGGACAATGGCTGGTATTTATAATTTTCAAATCGCATTTTAGCATGCTTTTCACCAGATTGCTTACAATCCAACAGATAAGATGTAGTATACCAGATATCCCGAAAATAATCAATATCAAAATGCTGTGTATGGCCATTTTTGGATACAATTATTTGTCTTTCGTTTATTGGATTTCCCAACTTGTAAAAGGGAACCTGGTTTTTCTTCAGTCGGTCAGTTACTTTCTCTTCATTATCTGTCTGAATAATGATACCAGGTTGCTCGCTGAAAAGAATTTTAATCATATCCGTTTCATCAAACGTATTTAACGAAATGTTCAGTCCGCCATTTTTATTCGGAAAATTCATTTCCAGCAGCGAAGTAATTAATCCACCACCATCAATATCATGTCCGCTCAGTATAAGGTCATCTTTAATCAGGGTTTGTATTGTTTCAAAGGCAGATACGAATGAGGTCACGTTCACAGAAGGAACATCATTACCCAGCTTATTAAATGTCTGGGCAAAGCTGCTGCCACCAACATGGAAGGAGTCATCCGAGAAACTAACATAATATAGGGAAGTATTTGTTACATTTTTCAACACGGGTTCTACCACCTTATTTATGTCAAGAACCTCGGCAACCGTTGAAATAATAACTGTACCCGGAGATAATACCTGATTGCCGTCCGGGTATTTCTGGGTCATCGACATGGAGTCTTTTCCGGTGGGAATATTAATATTCAATTCTTTGGCAAAATTACTCAGCGTTTCCACAGCCTGATACAATCGTGCATTTTCACCATTATTTTTTGCCGGCCACATCCAGTTTGCACTCAACGATACACCCTTTAAACCATGTGTGAGGGGTGCCCATACCAAATTGGTCAATGCTTCTGCCAATGACAAAATAGCACCGGCAGGCGCCTTTATAAGGCCGGGAATAGGCGCATGTCCGATTGATGTTGCTATACCTTTGCCACCCTGATAGTTCAGGGTCATGACTGCTACATTGTTTAATGGCAGTTGAAATTCACCTGCTGTTTGTTGTTTGGCAACACGTCCGGTAACCGAGCGGTCTACTTTATTGGTCAGCCAGTCTTTACAGGCCACATTTTCTAACATCAATACCTGCCCGAGGTATTCATGAATGGTTTCATATTGATAAGGTATATCCTGAAATTCGTGTTTTAGCTCCACATCTTCCATAATGGTTTGCGGAGGATTTCCAAACATATCAATCAGTTTCAAATCAATCGGTTTTTGTTCTTTACTGGCATCAATAAATGTAAAGTTATGATCACCAGTTGTTTCACCTATCTGATAAAAAGGCGCTCTTTCCCTTTCGGCTATCAGTTTGAGTTTGGCAATATTTTTTTCATTTAGCACAAGACCCATTCTTTCCTGCGACTCATTGCCGATTAATTCTTTAAATGACAGGGTAGGATCACCCACGGGTAATTTATCAAGATATATAATACCCCCTGATTCCTCAACCAGCTCCGACAAACAGTTCAAATGGCCACCTGCACCATGATCATGGATGGAGATAATCGTATTCTCATCATCTTCAGCCATAGCACGAATGGTATTGGCTACACGCTTCTGCATTTCAGGGTTGGAGCGTTGCACAGCGTTCAGCTCGATGGCATTGGCATATTCACCTGTATTAACTGATGAAACAGCGCCACCACCCATACCAATTCGATAGTTATCACCCCCCAGTAATATTACTTTGTCTCCTTTTGCAGGCAAGTCTTTTTCCACATCCTGGCTTTTACCATATCCAATGCCACCTGCCAGCATGATAACTTTATCAAACCCCCATTGTATTCCATTTTCATGGTGTTCAAAAGTAAGTACACTGCCACAAATAAGTGGCTGACCAAATTTATTTCCAAAATCACTGGCCCCGTTCGATGCTTTTATAAGAATTTGTTCAGGTGTTTGATACAGCCAATGGCGCTCAGGAATATTTTTTTCCCATGCACGTTTATTGCTGGTTCGCGGATAGGAGGTCATATAAACCGCTGTGCCGGCAAGGGGAATAGCCGCCTTGCCACCTGCCAGGCGATCACGTATTTCTCCTCCTGTTCCGGTTGCTGCACCGTTAAATGGTTCAACAGTAGTTGGGAAATTATGGGTCTCCGCTTTGAGCGTTATTACCGAGTCAATTCCTTTGGTTATGAAAAAATCCGGTTTATCCTGTGTACGTGGTGCAAATTGACTGATAGACGGGCCTTGTATAAAGGCACAATTGTCTTTATAGGCTGATACCACATAATTCCGGTTATCCCGGGTTGTTTCCCGAATAAGTTGAAACAACGATTTTTCTTTTTCCCGACCATCAATAATAAATTTACCATTGAAAATTTTATGTCGGCAATGCTCTGAATTTACCTGTGAAAAGCCAAATATCTCACTATCCGTTAATGGTCTTGCAAGTCTTTCACTTAGCTGGTTGAGATAAGCTACCTCTTCACCGCTCAATGCCAACCCTTCTCTGGTATTATAGGTGGCAATATCAGTAATATATTCGATAGGGTCAGGTTGCTTATCAATGCTGAAAATAGATTGATCAATGTTATGGTATATTGTTTCCAGCATGGGATCAAATGCAGGCCGGGCAGATTCGTGAAGGGTAAATGATTCAATTCTTGTAATGCCATCCAGCCCCATGTTTTGGGTTATTTCCACTGCATTCGTGCTCCAGGGCGTGATCATTTCCTTGCGGGGGCCCACAAAAACGCCTTCAATACTTTGTTGTTCAATTTTTTTCGCCTGGTTAAAAAGCCAGATGAGCTTATCGAATTCCCCGTCAGATAAGGCTTTAACAGTCTCTAAGGCATAATATTTGTTATTTCCAACCGCAAAAAAAAGGATCATATTATTTCATTGTTAAAATTTCGCACAAAATTAAGAAAACCCCTCTATTATCAACCATTATTATAGGCCACATTTTTTTAAACAAAATAAAATACTTCGCGTACAACAATTTGATAAACTTAAATTCTTTGATTATTTTTAAAAATAAGCCCTGACTTATATGTTGAGTCAGGATAATTAATACCCGGCATTTGTTTGGAAACAGGTTTATCAGAAATGAAAAGATGCAAATTACGACTTAACTATACGAAATCATGAAATATAAAATACTTGCCGCTGATGATTCAAATATTTGCCTAAAAGTAATTAAGGAAATTTTTAATCTGGTTGGCGATAATTACGAATTGATTTTTGCACATGACGGAAAAGAAGCCGTTGAAAAAGCTATTGAACAATTACCCGATCTGATACTAATGGATATTATAATGCCGGAGATGAATGGTGTAAGAGCCATCAAAGAATTACGGAACAACCGTATTACCGGGGATATACCCATAATAGTTTTATCAGCAACAGAAAGTCTGGAATCCGCTTTTGAAGCCGGTGCCAACGATTTTATTACCAAGCCGTTTAAGCATTACGAACTCCTTATGCGTGCCAGGCAGGCATTATCGATGGTAGAAAAAATAAATACCATTAAAAGTCAGCGTGATCTGATTGCGCAACAAAAAAAGGATATTATTGATGACATCAGATACTCAAAACGCATACAGTCGGCCATTTTACCCACCCATGAAAAAATTAAAAATCACATTAAAGATTACTTTCTGTTAGACCTTCCTAAAAATATTGTTAGCGGCGATTTTTACTGGGTAGGGAGCAAGGGAGGCAAAACTGTAATTGCTGTGGCCGATTGCACCGGCCATGGTATTTCAGGCGCATTTATGACCATGGCCGGAACCGCCTATCTGAATGAAATTGTAAATAAATATGAATTTGAACATGCCAGCGATATCTTATTTCATCTGCGAAACCATGTAATTAATTTGCTGCAACAAAAGGGTGAGGAAGGAGAAACAACAGACGGAATGGATATTGCCCTGTTACTAATTGATGAAGCAAGCGGACAGGTACAGTATGCCGGTGCTAACAACCCGGTATATTTAGTTAAAAACAATGAAATTGCTGAATACAAAGCTGACCGAATGCCAATCGGAATTCACATTCATTTTAACAAACCCTTCACCGACCAGGTATTGGATATTTCACCGGGTGATATATTGTATATGTTTACCGATGGGTATGCCGATCAATTTGGCGGTCCACAGGGTAAAAAATTCAGGTATAAAAATTTCAGGGAACTATTGATTAACATCCATCAAAAACCTTTTGCTGATCAACAACAAATATTGGATCAAACCATGAAGGTATGGAAAGGTAAAGAGGAACAGGTGGATGACATTTTGGTAATGGGTATTAAATTTTGATTGATATGAGAAAAATAATTGTTTCTGGGTTATTTCTTTTGATGTTGTTAATAACAACAGGCGGTGCGCTAAATGCACAGCTTAACCAGCAGGCGAAACAAAAAATAAGCAATCTTGAAGAACAGATAAATAAGGCCATACAAAGTGGCAATGAATCGCAGGCCGCCTCCTATTATAATCAGGCTGCCAATATATATTGGAATGCTTCCATGTTTGATAAAGCCGTTAAGAGTTATGAAAATGCCCTTGCCATAACCGAGCGAATGGGAAATGCCAACGGCACCATGATTATTCATAACAGCCTGGGAATGATATATATAGACATGGAGGTGTACAATAAAGCAATTACCCATCTCGAAGAAGGATTAAAATTAAGTCGCCAATTAAAAGCCCGGGAAACAACTGCCAGCACGCTTACAAATCTGGCTACGGCATATCAGCAAAACAAGAAATATTCCAGGGCTATTGAATTACTGAATGAAGCCGTTGCATTATCCAATGAATTAAACGATATGGTTTTATTACGCCGATGTTACGGACTATTATATGAAGTACATGACCAGGCAGGAAATTCGGAAAAAGCTTATGAATATTTTAACATCTATTCATCCTTCGATAAGGAAATTAAGAAAGTAGAGATGGAAGAAGTTAAAACACAGGCAAAAACCGAGGTGAATAAAGCAGTAGCAGAGAAACAGGAAAAAGAGAAAGAGCTCGATCAAACCACCGATATGTTACGACAAACAGAGGATTCTCTTGCAAGGGCCGAAAAATTAACACGGGAACAACGCCTTGAAATACAACTTAAAGAATCACAACTTAGTGAAGAGCAGGCAAAAACCCGTGCCCGCAATCAGCTAATTTTATTAATTGGTTTTGCTCTACTGATTACCTTATTGTTTTTATTCATTGTTTTTAAACAAAAAAGAGCGATTGAGGGACAAAAAATCCAAATTGAGAGGCAAAATAAAAATATAAAAGCCAGTATCAGGTATGCTCAAACCATTCAAAATGCTATTTTGCCGGCATTAAGCATTAAAAACAATGAATTTGAAGCCTTTACAGTCTATCGCCCAAAAGATATTGTTTCAGGCGACTTTTATTGGTATACACAAATCCATAACAATGACAATTCGGCACCAAAGCATCTGATCGCTGTGGTGGATTGCACGGGACACGGTGTGCCTGGTGCATTCATGTCAATGATAGGTAGCCGGTTATTAAATGAACTGGTTAACGAACGTAAAATATATGAGCCGGAGAAAATATTGACCGAGCTGAATAAGGAAGTACGAATTGCATTGCGCCAACACGAAACAGATAATAACGACGGAATGGATGTGAGCTTATGTGTATTGGATAAGCAACAAGACAATGAGATATTACTGACGTATTCAGGGGCCAAAAGACCGCTTTATTATATATTGAATGAATCCGATCAGATCAACCGGTTAAAAGGAGCCCGTAAATCAATTGGAGGTTTGCAGCGTAATGAAGGCAAAGTAAAATTTTTTCAAACCCGGTTAACCCTGCATAGTGGCGATGTTTTATATCAGTTCTCCGATGGAATTGTGGATCAAAATGATCAAACAAGAAGAAGGTTTGGAAGTCAGCGTTTGGAAAAATTGTTGCTTGGCATACACAAGAAAAGTGTGAATGAACAACAAGAAGAAATTAACAGCACGTTAAACAATTTTGTGGGCAGCGAAGAGCAGAGAGATGATATAACACTGATGGGTATTCAAATTATTTAAACAATTAATGAAATGGCTGTTGCGGAAAAAACATTAATTGCCTATCAGGGCCCTGTTGATATGGAAGTATTATCTTTTTTTGGTAAAATGATAAAAAAAATATTGGTCGATAAAGAACAGGCCTTAATAACACGTATTTACAAAATTTATATTGAACTGGTGCAAAATATATCCTATTATAGTGCAGATATTAAAACCATAAACGGCAATGATGTCGGTTCAGGCGCTTTTGAAATCATGGAAAACGGTGAAGTATACAAGATATCAACAAAGAATATGGTACGAAAAAATGACGGCTACCGGCTTTTAAATAATTGCGCTGAAATCAACAATCTGAATACCAGTGAACTGCGCATGTTAAAGAGGATCAAACGCAGAGAGCTTATTAAAGTTGATACCGGGGCACATATAGGACTCATTCATGTTGGATTATTGGCCGAAAACAAATTAAACTATAAAATAGAAGAATTGAATAATGACTATTCAGTTTTTAATATTTCAATTAATGTAAAAAAAAATGCGATATAAATTAAATTACCATGGAAAACTTAATGATTAAGGAAATACCAGACGCTCCTTTTTACCCTACGGTAAACTTTAATGCTGAAAAGGGAGTGTGTGAAATTGTTGGTGAATCATACATGGAGGAAACATTTAAATTTTTCACTCCATTATTGGAATGGTTAAAGGAATATACCACACAAAATAATCAACCGCTCACTTTTAACTTTAAACTTACCTATTTCAATACAAGTTCATCCCGACTTATACTGGATATATTGGATATATTGAGGGAGTATAAAGAAAAAGGTAATGAAATAAAGGTTAACTGGTATTACGATACACAGGATCCGGATATGGAAGACGAGGTCGAAGATTTCATGATCGAATCAGGATTGGAAATAGAATTGGTTAAATTTTAAGGTATGGTAATAATTATCTTGCCTTCGGTATGTCCTTTTTCAGCATATTCGTGTGCCTGTGATGCATTCTCCAACGAATAAGTTTTATCAATATGAGCAACCAGTTTTCCTTTTGTTATTTGATCGCAAATCCAATCCATATCCTTTTGAACCGAACGCATAATCAATGTTTTAATCTGCTTACCCCGGATGAATCCTACTATTTTATGAAACAATAATTTTGGCCTGGGCAGAATGGCTATGTAAGTACCTCCTTTTTTTACCAATTGATTACAAGCTAAAAACGAAGTTTTACCAGCTGCATCAAAAACAATATCAAACTGTTGTGATATTTCGGATACGTTGGTTTCATGATAACGAATGACCTCGTTTGGTTTTAAATGCATTAAAATTTTCTCATGTCCCGGTCCACAATAAGCTGTAACATGGGCGTTAAATATTCTCGCAATTTGTACTGCAAAATGGCCTACACCACCGGTAGCGCCTATTATTAACACCCTTTTATACTTGTTAATGTCAGCTTTGTTGCGCAATGCCTGCAATGCTGTAATACTTGCAAGAGGATATGCAGCGGCCTGTTCATAAGAAACCGATTCCGGTATCCTGGCCAATATTTCTTCATGCGCTACAGCATATTCGGCCATGGCCTGGCCGTATTTATTTTTCAGCCTGGTAAAAACCCGATCTCCCACATGAAAATGCTTTACTTTTTTTCCGGTTTGTACAATTTCTCCTGCCGCATCATATCCTAAAATGATCGGGAAATCTGAGCCCAATATATATTTAAGATTACCTTTGCGGGTTTTTAAATCTATCGGATTGATGCTGGTTGCATAAACCCGTATTAACACCTGGTCTGATGCCGGTTCAGGTGTATTAATATCCGTTATCTCAATCACTTCAGGCGTTCCGTAGCGATTAATTATTGCTGCTTTCATGATTTTTTAAAGTCTGTTAAAAATATGGTTGTTATCAAACTATCAATAAACAGTATTGTTAGTAATGTAAAAATAATATTCTATGGAACTATCTGAAAAAAAATGTGTGCCTTGTGAAGGCGGTGTGCCACCATTAAAGGATGAGGAAGCGAAGAAATTTTTAAATGATGTACATAATGACTGGCAATTGCAGAATAACAAGATTGTAAGGAAATTTTCATTCGTGAATTTTGTTCATAACATGGATTTTGTAAATAAAGTTGCTGAATTAGCCGAGGCTGAAGGTCATCATCCTGACATGCATATTTCGTATGCCCAATTAACTATTGAGCTTAGTACACATGCCATTGGCGGACTGTCAGAAAATGATTTTATTTTAGCGGCAAAAATTGATAAAATTTCATAAATTGTATTTGTAAATTCTATAAAGTTTTCTTTTAGTGACACTGGATGAATTTAAACTGACATTGAACGATGCCGTTCCGCCTGACGATCTTATGCCATTGTTAGAAGCGTTATGGTGTGATGCACAGCAGGATTGGGATTCAGCCCATCGCATAGCACAATCCGACCAAAGTAAAAACGGTGCATGGGTACATGCCTATTTACACCGAAAAGAAGGTGATTTAGGCAATGCATCGTATTGGTATTCGCAGGCTGGCAGAAAAATGCCGGATAATACCCCCGACCAGGAATGGGAATTTATTGCCAAATCAATCATTGAACAGCTGAAATAATTTGGTGTTGTGTAAACCGTGAATAAATACTACAAAATATTAGGTGTCGCACCTGATCAACCTATTGAGCAGGTGAAAAAAGCTTATCGTGAAAAAGTAAAAACGTTGCATCCTGATGTAAATAAAGCAGCCAATGCCCATGAAAAATTTCTTGAATTGCAGGAGGCTTTTAACCGGATAATAAAACAAGATCAATCGCAACAGAAAAAAACCAACCGCCGGCATTATAGGTCAGGGTATAAAAACTATTCAAAAGCTAGTTTTGACAGTTTTTATTACCGGCAAAACACCCATCGCACCAAGCAACCATCACCGGGAAATATTCGAAAAATGCCCGCTGTTTTGTATTGGTTTTTTCATGCTTTGTTTTTTATAGTGGGTATAGTCATAATGGTAAATACTATTATTTCTTTCATTTCCTTTTTAGTTCCGCAACATATTTCGTCATTTGAATATATAGCAATGTTGGTATTTACCTTGATTTTTGGAATTATTTTAACAGGTGTGAGTGTGCTGTCGGTTATTTATTTTGGATTGCCGCGAAAAACAAATTAGACGAATTATTCAACCTTTATCGTTTTTCGGTTTATCAAGGGTAGCAACAGATATGCAATAAATCCTATCACCAAATAAACCATATTGGTTGAAGTATGGGCCAGCAAAGCAAAATCTTTGGCTTCGGGCTGGCTAATACCATAAATGGCCAATGAATTGATAACCATAAAGTGCCAGGCTCCCATACCTGCCTGTATAGGAGCTAACATGGCCAATGCGCTCATAAAAAAAGTGAAAAGCCCTACACTCAGGGTTAATTGATTGGTGGGCGGGTAGGCAAAAAATATGAAATAAAGCATAAGCAAATAAACGCCGTATATACCTATCGAATAAAAAATAAACAACCAGGTGTTTTTTAATTGCTTAATCGTCCGGATGCCCAATACAAAATTTTGCTTTATTTCATTGATTTTATGCATTAATTTTTTATTCCGTTTAACAATGAAATAAAGCAACAATAGCAATAACAATGCTCCGGCTGCTATCAGTATGAACTGTAAAAATGGTATGTCTTCAAATGATTTAAGCTGATTTTGGTTGACGTTGAAAAATTCCAGTATATCCGTATAATGAGCAATAAGCACATATACTGATATGAGTCCCAGTACAATTACATCGGCAATGCGTTCGATTAATACCGTGCCCACCAAACTTGTAAAAGGCACTTTTTCATATTGCTTAAGTATCCCACAACGCGCAATCTCACCGGCTCTTGGAATTATAACATTTACACAGTACAACACCAGTACGGCCATAAATGTGTTTTTAACAGCCGGTTTGTAGCCCAATGGTTCTATCAACATATTCCAGCGTACAGCTCGAAGGTAATGACTAAAAATACTTACAATTAGCGACAATGCCAGCCAGCGGTAATCGATCACACCCAATAAATCGAAAAATTGGTCTTTATCATACCCCTGATAAATATAAATGAATATGCCAATACCAATGGCCAAAAAAACGGCATAAAACAAAATATTCTTTACTGAAAACCTCATGAATCCCAAACGTTAAAATGTATCTAAATTTTCGATTATCGAAATAACATGAATTTTATAAAAACATCAAAAGTAAATAATTTCGGCATATTTGAAAGATGCATTTTTTCTAATTACTTCAATGCTTATCAGTGATTATTCCGATAGTTTTCCGAACACTGTTTCAGTTCAACTTGTCAAAGTAAAAATAAGCCATCCGCGAAATTTGGTTTAACCGGATCGCGGCTCGAACAGATATCGGGAGTCATCGGATTTATTGAAAGTCAACAACATTTCTTACGATGGTTTTGTTTAAGGGATAAAATTTTCCGATATTTAGCTCCAAACAATCATTAAAACAGCCGTCATTGTCAACAATCAAAATAATATCTGTCAATCAACCAATCGATCATACGGAAAACACTATTTCTTCTGATACGCTTTTTTTGTCAAAAAAAGGGATTGTCGGATCACCTGCTCATGATAAACCAATTTCACAAATAAAGCTTATGGGTGTTGAAGATTACCAATCATCTAAACCCGCTTCCGGAGATAAGAATAGTTACGGTGAATATGGTGAGCACATTACAACTGAAGGATTACCCCTATTGTCTCTTAAACCATTGGATACCTTGTTTAAAGACAATGTAGTGCTGGAAATTACGCATGTATTTGGCAAACAATCAGATGATCCGGGTGTTTACGCACGTATTTTACAGGGTGGTGAAATTAAACCGGGTGATACCTTGCATTGCCTGCGTAAAACATATCGTGTTTTCGTTATTGCACTTACTTCTTCTCAACAATCAGATGATGCTATGGAGACGGCCATTGAGCAGGTTAAGCAATCGTTGACCCGTTTTTTCGAAGCCGAATCCCGCGAGGTTGAATTGGAACATACCATAATACCTTCTGTTCCTAACTTACTGGAGCGGCACTTATTAAAAGCCAAAGAATTTGGATATGACCTGATATATACCATTGGATGCGAAGGAATTGGCCCGAATGATATTGTACCTGATATTGTAAAACTTCATACTGATAGGGAAATTCCCGGAATAATGGAAATTACACGGGCAAATCTTGTAAAAAAACATCCTGAATATATACTCACAAGAGCTGTTGCCGGTAAAATGGGAATTTCATTGTTTTTCAACCTTCCTGCTGAAAAAAACATAATGAATGATTTTTTATCGGAAACAAATCCTTTCTTATTACAGGCTATTTACTTATTGAATGGTGTAAATACATGAAATGGTATTATTTTTGAAGCGTTTTACGCATTTCGCGAAGTTTACAATTAAAAATATTACAATATGAATAAAGCATTGCTCACACTACTTATAGCATTGTCATTAGTTTTCAACAGTTGCTTAAAGGATACTAATAACGAACAGAATATTAGTTATAATGAAGAAAGTTATTCATTCGAGATTGAATTATTGGAAGATGACTGGTACAATGAAATCAGAAAATACGATGAGGATAATAAATTAATGCAGACCATTACTTATGATTATGGTACTGATACTATTATAAAACGAGTTTTTGATGAGGAAAATGAAATATTTGATGTGCATTATTACCTGGTTGATTCAAATCGCCGGGCAATAAAAAGTTGGGATACCTTAGATACGGATGAAGGTACCAGGCAGGCAAGTGTTTTTACTTATACCCGCGACTCTGTCAGTGGTCAGCTACAGAGAATAGATCACACCGTAGATATTATCGGAGACGGAAACGATACGGAGAATGCAAACAATATTTTTGCGTATGTTTTCGAATTTGATGATGGTGATATTTCATCGGTTGGCAGGGCCAGTGTACAAACTACCTGCTATGATGAATACTATTCAACTGATTCGGTGGCGGTGTTGGATATCTATTCCTTTCGCGAGAATAACATGTTTATGTTCGACGGGCGAATTACAGGTGAAAAATCCCGGCATTTAATGCAGGCTGTCGTTTTATCATACAACTGCTACCCGAATAATTATTATCCGCCGGAAATAGCCATGAATTATCAAATGAATGCTGATAAAACAGTTGGTAAACTTACTTATTTGATATTTCCGTCCCGATCGGTTTATGCCAATAACATCAATGCAGAAAGGATAATCCATACATTTACATATATGGATGTTGAATAATACGGATCATTACATAATATAGCTTTCAAGTTTTAATTCCTCCTGTTCGGGGTAAATAATGGCCAGGTTGTTTTCCTGGTATTTATGGGCTATCTGTGAGGGTAAATTATCCATGCTTTTGTAAAATGATATGGTGTTTTTTCGGGCCTTGAAAATAACGATTAAATCAAACTTCTCAACCTGTTCCGGAAAATTATCCATATACTCATTGTGTGATATCAGATTATAAGATGCGTCAACAACAGGTTTTTTCGCATTTAATTCCTTTTGAATCACTTTTATGGTTGTTTCATTTGCCAAAAACACAACCTCACCACTCAGTTGTTTGCTTAACCGTTTTATTACCATAAGCGATTCGGAAAATCCGATTTCACATTCAAAATTCGGAGGTACAATCACAATAATCCGGTTTACAAGACTTAAATTACCGGGTACTTTGAGTACACATATCATTTTACCGGTTTTTTTAAGCAGGTTGGCAAGTAATGTTCCAAAAAAGTAATTTACTGTACTTACCTTATCGTTCCAGCCCACAACTATTTTGTCGATCATCATCTCCTTGGCTGCTCTGGCAATGCCATTACCAATATTCAAATCAACACGACTGATCACTTCTACTTTCTGATCCATCGAGGCAGCATGGTCTACTGCCGATTCAAGTATTTTGTAATTGCGTTTTACATTTTCGGTGGCCGTTTCATCGTCCGGAACAATGGATAACGGAAAAACAGGCTCTTCGCTGTTTTCATTTTTTATCAGCAGCGAAAAATTGAGCAAATGCTCCATTGTATCAGGATTGGCAACCGGAACCAATATCTTCTCCGGTTCATCATGGCCGGGTTTCAGCTTATCCAGCTCCTGAATGGCTACATGTTTGGCTGAATATTGCGTAAGAAACGAACTGATAATGCAACTGAATAAGATGATCATTACGGTAATGTTCACGATCGATTCATCGACCAGTTCCAGGTTATAACCAACCAAAATTATGGCAATGGCCGATGCCGCCCTTGAATTGGTCAGGCTGAATGCCAGTAAACCTTCATGCCAACTGTACTTGCCTATTTTTTGAAAAACATACGCAGCCAGCCATTTACTCACCACGGCAATGGCCAGAAACAACAGTGCAATGGTTAGTTGCGAAGTGTTGGCAACAAACGATTTGGGATCAACCAGCATCCCTACACTAATCAGGAAGAATGGAATAAATAACGACTCGCCAATAAACACAATTCTGTTCATCAGCGGTGAGGTACGTACAATTAACCGATTTAATGCCAGTCCCGCAAAAAATGCACCAATGATAGGTTCTATTTTTAACAATTCAGCTACCATGGAGGTGGCAAAAACCACTACCAGCACAAATACATATTCTGATGTGTTATCACCTGCACTATGTGAGAAAAACCATTTACTTATAATGGGTATCAACCACAAAACAAATCCAAAGAACAGTGCATAATACAACGTGGTTTTTAGCCAAAAAATAAGTGAACTATTGGCAGATGCTAAGTCAGAAACCAGTCCCAGTACAATAAGCGCCAGGGTATCGGCAACAATGGTGGCTCCAATAATTATGGTAACAATTTGTTGCTGTTTAATCCCATACTTACCTATTATCGGGTAAGACACCAATGTATGAGATGCCAGCATGGCACCAATAAGCACCGAGGCCAGGATACCAAAAGACAAATATTGACCTGCAAAAAAATAACCGCCTGCAAATGGTATCCCAAAAGTCAATAATCCATATAACAATGTTCTTTTCCGGTTTCTTTTAAAATCTTTAAAATCAATTTCCAATCCGGCCAAAAACATCAAATAAAGCAATCCGAATGTTCCGAAAATCGAAAAGCCTATTTCCTCCGAAAGCAAATTCAATCCGTGAGGGCCCACCAATACACCGGAAATTATTAATCCCACAATACCTGGTATTTTTAGCTTTCTGAATAGAATGGGGGCAATCAGTACCAATAATAGTATAGTGGCAAATATTTCAATAGGATTCGTAAATGGCAGTGAAATTGTAAATATCCAATTCATACAGTTATCTTATCCTTTGTTTTTTAATTCATTATCCAATTGTTTCATGAGTCTGGATGACCTGCTTCTCATACCAGCCGATTCATGATCGGAATAATTCTCAAATATAACTTTTAACTCCGGTTTTAAATCAGATTGCCTTTCAGAAATATTATAAAGCAGTTGCATGGCATATACCCTTACCGCAATATCATTGGTTTGGTTTTCCAGGGTGCTCAGGCAAAAATCAAATAAATAACCTTCATATTTTTCAGGTATTTCATACCTTGAAAGCATACGCAAACTATGTCTTAATATCGGCTGCTTTTTTTCATGAAAAAGATTATTGATTATACGCTCGTACTCATGATCTATTAAATCCGGATTTATTTCCGTACAATAATCAGCCGTATAAGCTGCTCGAGGTGATAATACGGTGTCGTGCGTCATCATTAAATCAATCAATTGCCTGAAAACATTTTTATTCGTACCAATAACATGCGCCAAATTGATTGTGTTTAATTTAGAGTGCATGGTTAATAATTGATCTTTTAAATCCATTGTTGGAAAAATTGGGTAAAGCGTCGTAAATTAGTAATATTAAATCACACATTATTCATAAAAACCAATAAATCATGAAAAGCAAAACACCTTCTGCAAAAGAAATTGAAGAAGCCCAAAAATGGGGTACATGGGAAAAAGAGCCCTCTCAATTTCCATGGTTTTACGATCAGCATGAAACATGTTATATCCTTGAAGGCGAAGCAACCATCAAGGACAAATCAGGTAAAGAAATTAACATTAAAAAAGGCGACTGGGTTGATTTTCCGAAAGGGTTATCCTGTGAATGGGAAATCAGGAAACATTTGCGTAAGAAATATAAGTTTATTTAATATGTATATCGAATTATTATCCTAAGTATTAAAAATCCGATACCCATATTATTTAATTTAAAATATGACAATATAGAAAAGATTGATCTGTTCAAAATATTCTTTTACAAGCAGAAATGAAACCACTGAAAAGATCGCATATCACACGTCGTTTATTTATCAAACAGTCATCTGTTTTTTCAGCTATCGGGTCATTCACATTAAGTGCCTGCCAGGGTGTTTTTACTAAAAAAAATAAAAATACCGGCTCCCCTTTTACGGAATATGATAAAACGACCTTACGAGCGGTTTTCAATCATTTATTACCGTCTGATTATCCGGATTCACCCGGCGCCAACGATGTGAATGTGTTGGGATTTCTTAAACGTACCATGCAGGACCCATACTTTGATAGTTATGACAAAAGAATAATTTTTAATGGTGTACGCTGGATACAGGAAACAGCTATTGATATGTTTGACAATTATTTTCATGCTCTTTCCGACAATGATAAAGAAGCTGCCTTAAGGGATTTGGAAACGTACTCAAATGGTGAGCATTGGTTGTCTATGATGCTAACGTATATTTTTGAAGCATTGCTAAGCGATCCGGTATATGGTGGCAATACCGATCAACTTGGTTGGCGCTGGCTCAATCACCAACCCGGTTATCCGCGCCCGATAATTGAAAAAACCTACGATAAACTATGAGTAAAGACGCTGATGTATGCATTGTTGGCAGTGGTGCCGGTGCAGGCCCCATTGCCTATGAACTTGCAATGGCCGGTTACAAAGTAATTGTACTGGAAAAAGGCCCCTGGTTTACGGAAAAAGATTTTTATAAAGATGAAATGGCCTGTTGTCGTCGTAATGGTTATACACCACCGTTAAGTGAGCAGCCGCAGGTGATAGAAGATCAACAATCGGATGGTGATTGGGAAGCCGAATCAAACAGGGAAACAGGCTGGAATTTCTGGAATGGCAATATGGTTGGCGGTTCATCCAATTTGATGAGCGGTTATTTTCATCGAATGAAACCGGTTGATTTTCGATTGTTATCTGAATTTGGCCCTATCAATGGTGCAAATGTGGTTGACTGGCCCATTACTTACGATGACATGGAGCCCTATTTTACCAAAGTCGAGAATGTAGTTGGCGTATCGGGTAAAGTTGTCCACCATCCTTTTTTAGAGCCCCGGTCTGTACCCGATTTCCCATTCCAACCGCTGGCCGAACATGTAGTGTCCGATCTATTTGACCAGGCTTGTCAGTCGCTGGGTTATCATAGTTTTCCGTTGCCACGGGCTATTTTAAGCCGGCCGTTTAATAAACGCAATGCCTGTATTTATTCAGGATACTGCGGAAGTTATGGCTGCAATACACTGGCCAAAGGAAGTGCGCGGGCTGCCCTGCTCAATGATGCGGTCGAAACAGGAAATTGCGAAATTCGTCCGCATTCAATGGTATATAAATTGGTCACCAACAATTCTGGCAAAGTAAGGGAAGTAAAATATTATAACCAGGATGGAAATAATTCCAAAGTTAACGCACATATATTTGTGGTTGCCTGTCAGGCAGTGGAATCAAGCAGGTTGTTGTTACTATCGAATGGACCTAAGCATGCCCATGGATTAGGTAATAATACCGGACAGGTAGGCAAAAACCTGATTTTTTCGGCAGGTGGAGTCGGGGGAGGGGATTTTCACGAAAAAGATTTCGGTGAAGAACTATTTCGACAACTTCAAATACAGGGCCCGTTTGTAAATCGCGCATTACAGGACTGGTACGTTATTAATGATCACAATGAATTTGATCATCCCATTAAAGGCGGCACCATCGATTTTTTACTGGACCACAATAATCCCATTCGGCGTGCCATGCGCCATAAATGGGAGGACGGTAAGTTAAACTGGGGACGACAATTAAAACAGGACCTTGATTATAGTTTCAAAAAAACAAGACGTTTTCAGTTCGAGATATTTTGTGACTGGTTGCCTAATGACAATTGTTACGTTTCATTAAGCAAAAAGGAAAAAGACAAATGGAATACACCGGTATCAAAAATCAGAGTGGGTTATCATGAGCATGACTTAAAAGTGGGTGAATACCTGGCTGAAAAATCTGAAAATGTATTGAGAACAATGGGTGCACGCGATGTGTATTCAAGCGTTTCGGGTGCTCCGCCAACCAATCTGATGGCCGGAGGATGTCGCTTCGGGAATGACCCCGAAACATCGGTACTGGATAAAGATTGCAGGGTGCACGATTGTGAAAACCTGTTTGTGACCGATGGCAGCTTTATGCCTACAGGAGGAAGCGTTACCTATACCTGGACAATCTATGCCAATTCATTTCGTGTGGCTGATAAAATCAAAGAACAATTATAGGTTACCTGCAATCTTCAATAAAAAAAGGAAGCCCAATGCGGACTTCCTTCTTATAGATCAGGCGCAAGCCTTATTCTTCTTCTGTTTCAGCCGCTTCCTCACTTTCTCCATCTCCTTCTCCACATTTGCCTTCGCCACACTTTTCTTTTTTCTTTTCTTCTTTGTCGTCTCCGCAGGCATCTTCTTTTTTCTCTTTTTTGTCATCACCACATTTTCCATCTCCGCATTCCTGGTGGGAAGTAGTAACATGAGCATCAGTTTTAGCGCCTTTTTCGATTACCAATTCTGATTGCTCAGCGATTTCATCATTTGAAACACTTGATGTTGTGAATGCCAATAAAGCAATGGTTACAACTAACATCGAAACGATGGCAAGAATGAAATTTCTTTGTTTTTTCATGTTTTTTATTTTTCAGGGTTTACTATGTTTAAATGTATAAAATAATTGACAATATAAATAGCTGATTTCTAATTTTTTTTAAAAGAATAAACAGAAAACGTATAATTTAAAAGACGAGGCAATAGCTATAGCTCATGTATGTGAGTTCGTTTAGCTTAACAATAAATAACCATTCAAAATTTATTTCTTTCTTATAAAAATAAAATCTCCGCCTTCATCGCCGGTATTTTGGATGGTTCCGTATTGCGGAACAGTAGGACTGTTATTAATTATGGCCATACGCATGCCCGTAAATAGCTGTTCGGAGGTAAGGTATTTGCTATTATTATCATCCAGGCGTTTGAGCAGGTATTTTACAAATACACTTTTATCGGGCACTTCCTGTAAGGTTCCGCTGGTCATGGCTTTGCGACTCGGAAGCTGGTACAGTTTTTCGATTACCATCTCGTTGTTGAATGCGCTTCTGGTTTTAAATATACCGCCACTGAAACACGCATCCGCAATCAATAGTGTATGTTTTGATTTTATGGCCGATAAATAGTTGGTTAAATCGGTATTTGGTAACCAGTTCACCGGATTTTCCTTATCGGCATCTTTGGGCAACCAATAACCGGTATTCATCCCCTCATCCCAAATTCCATGTCCGGCATAGAAAATGATAAAATTATCAGAGGGTTGCACTACCGACCGCAACCGATGCAGTGTTCCTATTATATCAGCTTTAGTAGGATTTTCGAGTAAAAAGATATTGTCCTCTGTGAAAGTATAGTCCGTTAACAACAATTTTTTTAACGATTTAGCATCCTTAATAGGCTGGTCGAGGTTGGGTATATTCGGATCGTCATATTTCTCAACACCTACCAGCAAAGCATAATAATTACTTTCTGTCAGCAGAAAATTGATATCCAACTCTTTCTCCTGCTTTTCATTTTCAGTAATTACTTCTAACCGAAAGTTGTTTCTGCCGAAATGAAGTTGTACCTCATGATTCACATAATAATTACAATCTCCCTGGAAATGGGCTTCGGATGATATCTGACTGGAAATTAAACGGGATCCCTGATATATATTAATTTCTTTTATTTTCGACTTTGTTTCAATACATGCCTTTAATTCAATTTGATCACCGGATGTATTAAATTCTCTTTCATCGGGCATTTGCCAATCGATGGATAAGTCAGCGCTGTTTGGCTCAGTAATATTGGTGGCCTGCGAATATGGCCTGGTGATTGAAATGGTCCTGGTTTTTGAATTCTGATAAATATCATGTACCACAATATTAATAATATTGGTACCATAAGCAAGTAGTACCGTGCTTCTGAAACTGCCGTCTGATGCAATCTCTGCCGGGAATTTATTAATTTCAACCTGGTATATACCATTGGTATAATTTAGTTTTCCTACTATGTCAATCGATGGTTCCGTTATTTCAATGGCACCGGATGATATTGCTGGTTGGGTAATCTGTATCTCAAATTTCTCATTCTCCAATGCACTTTTCGGTTTAGCAACATCAGTTTCGGTTTGTGCGGGTTTTGATGAAAGATTAAACTGAAATACTTCACTTTCTCCGGTTACTGTTTGGGCCTTTGAAAGGTGACTGATTGCGAAACAGCATGCAATCAACAGTATGAATTGTTGTTTTATTTTATCGTTGAAATACCACATAGCCTAAACCAATTAAAAAGTTAGTCTGTAACTCGTTTCCTATTAAATGTGTTCCGCCAAAAGTGGCAACAACACGTTTGATTGAAAAGGATAATCCATATTCAATTTGAGGGCCAAAATCGTGTGAAACACCAAAAACATTGTGGTCGTACAAGCTCCAAATACCGTATCCGCCACCTACATAAGGAAATACTGCAAAACGATACGATTTGGAAAACTGTGTTGAAAAACCGGCTGTGAAAGATGTAAATGTAACCTCAAAGCGTCCAAAATCGTCGGTATAGGTGCCATCGCCATATCTTCCTGCCATGTAAAATCCGATTTTTTTCACCAGGTTAAACCGTGCACCTATGGGGGTGTCCTGAAAACCGCCATAATATTGTAAAATTCCGTTTAACGGTTTTTCAAATTTTTTCTTTTCAGCAACCGCCGTATGCCCGAGTTCCGGTTTGGCGGGAGCGGATGCGGTTTTTTCGGCGCGTATCACAAAACTGGCGCTGCTTAGTTCATCAACATCTTTTAATGCATCCCATTCAACGTTGTATTGCGATTTACCCCCCGGAACATTGCGCCCGATATCTCCTTCAGCAGATTTAACCTGATACTCACCGGTATTGGTGCGGCACCAAATATTTACATAGTATTTTTCGCCTTGCCTTGAATCACTTATATCGTACGTAATCACAATCTTCTCACCTTGTTGTCTGGCCTGTACTGAGCTTATATCCTGAGCCTTAACATTCATTATCGCTACGTATAATACAATCAGCCATGTGAGATATTTATGTTTTTTTAAATCCATCATTATTTAATACCTCCCGATTGAATGGAAACAGGTTTTTTATGAAGCAATACAGGATCGTCTATCTGCCGCATAAACCTGGCAATTTTGGATGTATCAGCAGAAGGGTATGAATAATAATAAAAATTGGTTTCATCATTAAATTCCACTGTATTAAACTGATCGGCTGTAAGTTGAAATGGCGGATTTACGATAAAGTAATAGGTGAAATCTTCGTTAAAAAAACTAATATAAACTTCCTGGTAGGAAGTTGAAACAGTTTCTGTAGACCCTCCGATGTCCAAATTACCGTGTTCATAAGAATCGTATATCTGATATCCATCCCAATAGTAGGTTGTAACACTCATCAATCGAATGGAAGATTGGTTGGTCAATTGGTAGGTGGTACCATCATTTCCGGTATTCACATCTTGCTTGATATAGCTGGTACTGTTTGTAAATTCCAGCAGGTTTTCCTTATTCGGTTCGATGGAATAGGCCGGGTCAATTAAATAAAAAACAGTTTGTTCCTCATTATAAAAACTCACGTAGATATTGCTTCTGTTTGTACCTATTTTTGCGGTTATATCATCAGGCTCCATATTACCGTGCGACTGAAGATCAAGAACCTGTTCGTTGGTATAGAAATAGGAATGAACATTATATAATTTGTTTTGCGAAGCGTTTTTAAATCGATAAGAAGATTGCGTGTCTTGCGAATTTTGGGGTCGTTTTATCACTACCTGTCGCACTATTCTGTCATCACCGCCTTGGCCTTTAACAATCAGTTTTACATTGTATTTACCGGCAGACTGAAAAATGTGTGAGGGGGAAAAATCTTCCGATGTTGTATTATCTCCGAAATGCCATACATATCTGGTAGCATTGGAGGATAGATTGGTAAATTCAATCTTTGCAGGTGCAGTTGCTTCACTTTTATCCATGGAAAAATCCGCTTCAGGAACAGCAATGCATCCTGCCAGCAATAATATCACGGATAGTTGATAAATCCGGTTTTGTTTGATTCTCATCAGTTTAGGTTCAAAAACATGGCTGAAGATATGAATTTATCCGTTAAAAAACTGATTTTTTCGATAAGTCTTTACCAGCTTTTGACCATTGTATTGGATTGAAGGATGTTGGTTAAATGGAAAATGATTTATTAATGTGCTGAAATGAAAATTTTTTCTGACCATCGGCATAAGGGGCTACTGTTTGTCCGGCACCTTTGAGTTTCCATTTATAAATAAGCAATCCTTCCAGTCCGACCGGGCCGCGGGCATGAATTTTATTGGTACTAATACCCACTTCAGCGCCCAATCCATATCTAAACCCGTCGCTAAATCGTGTTGAACAATTCCAGAGTACATTGCCCGAATCAACCAGGTTCATAAAATGGTCGGCAGATTTACTATTGGTGGTTATAATTGAATCTGTATGTCCCGAACCATACGTGTTGATATGCTGAATGGCATCATCCATGGACGATACAACTTTCACGCTCAATTTATAATCAAGGTATTCTGTTTTCCAGCTTTCGTCAGTTGCCGGTTTACAGGCGATGTATTGCTGTGTTTTATTGCAGCCAAATATCTCAACCTTATATTGATCCAGTTGGGGTTTAAGCATCGGCAATAAATCGGCCGCTGTTTTTTCATGTACAAGCAACGTTTCGGCGGCATTACAAACCGCAACATACTGGCATTTAGAATCAACGGTAAGGGATACAGCCATATCCAGGTCGGCTTCCTGATCAATGTAAACATGACATATTCCGTCAGCATGTCCCAGTACGGGAATATTGGAATTATCCATGATGTATTTCACAAATTCATTGGAGCCTCTTGGAATAATCAGGTCAATGAATGCATCCATTTTCAGCATTTCATTTACGTCCGATCGGGTTTCCAGCAGTTGTACCCATCCATTAGGAATTCCTGTTTCAGTTGTGGCTTCATGAATAATGTCGGTAAGGATGCGGTTGGTATGAAAAGCTTCGGACCCCCCTTTTAACAAAACGCCATTACCACTTTTTAAGCACAGGGTAGATATCTGCACCAGCGCATCGGGGCGTGATTCAAAAATAACACCAATTAGTCCGATCGGACAACTAACTTTGTAAAGCTCAAGACCTTTGTCAAGTTCTGTGGCACTGAGTGTTTCACCCACCGGATCAGGCAGGTCGATCAGAGAATGGATACCTTCGATAACACCTTCAATCTTTTGCTCATCGAATTTTAGCCGTTTTAATAAGGGTGCTGCGAGATCATTTTTCTCGCTTTCGGCCATATCTTTTTTATTGGCCTCCACTATTTCGCTTTTTCGTGCCTCCATCTTTTCCGCAATCCATGCCAAGGCCTTGTTTTTTGCCTCGGTTGGCATGGCTGATAATAAAATGGCGGATTGTTTGGCCTGTTTGGCCATCTCTTTAATATCCATAGTTTCTCCCGTTATTCGTGTACAAAAATAGCGATTTTCAATGAATCAAAAAGTATTATTGGCAGATGCATGATGATGAGATTTTAAAACTCATCTTGTTCGTAAATATCAAACACCTGTTCTTTCATGTAGCCATTATAATATCCTTCGATGTCTATAGTATCGGTATTTTTTACTACGGTTATGAAAAACTCAAATACATGTCTGCTTTTGTCTTTCGACACATCCAAATAACCATCCAGTACTTCTACACCATCGTCGTCATCATACACCTCTCCTGAAATATAATATCCATCATAGTCGCGGCGCAGGGCAGCACCTGCTTTAAGGTAGGTAAAAACTCCACGTTGCTCGTTAAAACCGTACGTGTAACTTCCTTCAACAAGTTCACGTGTGCTATGCGAACAAATAAGAAACTGAATGAAATAGGAGGGGTCAAAGTCATTATCAACCAATTGAACAGCGATTCTGCGGTAGGTGATGTCATTTTCATTGGTACCATCATCAAAGAAAAATGCATCATACAGATTCGCTTTTTTATCGCCAATACGCAAAAAATCAGGCGCTGTATCAGACCTTTCACAGGATGCTGCAAGCAACATTACGGTAAATAAAAAAACAATTTGTTTCATCATGATAATACTGCTTAAGTGTAATTCTTTATTTTACCTGTTTCCAGGTTACGATAATTTATACTATAATATGGGTTTGATACGAAATTTTATTTTCTTTGGTTTGTAAATAATTAAACTAACCATAATTTTATCACTTAAAATATATAAATTTTTCATACTTAAGATTAATAAACACTAAATTAAAATAATATGGCCTACGCACAACCCGATATTTACCTGGGATCATTGCGGTTTCAGGAACCTGTAACAACCATTACAGACTTATTTATTTCTGCTGTATGTTTCTATGCTTTTTATATGCTTACAAAGCATCGCCCCAAGGATAAGTTGCGTAATTATTTAAGGTTTTATTTTTTAAGTATGGGCATGGCAACCACCATTGGTGGTTTAATAGGCCATGGTTTTTTGTATGTATTCGATGCCAAATGGGAACTGGCCTCCGGATTTGTAAGTGTGGTTACTAATATAGTTGGCCCGGACATGGTAAATGTTGCCGCCAACCCATGGAAATTACCGGGTTGGTTAGTAAGTATGTTTTCTATTGCCCTTATTGAGAGAGCTGCCATTGAATATGCCAAACCATTAATTAAACCAAATGTAGCTAAAACATTACCCTGGATCAATATTACTGAGTTAGTCATTTTTATAATTATCACATTCAGCACACTCAATTTTTTCTTTGTGGAAGTACACAGCGCTTATGGTTTATTACTGGTTGTTACCAGCTTAAATTTATTTGTGTATGTAAAAACCAAAAACCGACCCAGTAAATTCATGCTCATTGCCGTTGGATTCGCAGCCATGGCAGCCCTGGTGTATATGAATGAGTGGGGGATTAGCAAATGGTTTAATCATTACGATATCAGTCATTGTTTTATGACCATTGCAGCGGCGATTTTCTATAAGGCATCGATGATCATTGAACCCATAAAGAAATAGCATGATTTAACTACTGATATTTGAGTAATTTTTTTGAATGGTGGTCAGTAAATGGTTCTTATTGTCCACTTTCAAGATTAAGTCTTTGCTTGGTTTTGCTATCCAATTGCTTCTTGAACTGGTCCATCAAGGGTTTTTCCAGCTTAAAATCGCGGTATTCGTCCGGTGCAAGTATGGGAATACCATACACTATGGGAAAAACCCGCCGACAGCTGTGGCAAGACAATAAACCGCTTAACACATCTTCATTTTCATCCTTTTTGATGATATCAAGGGTTAATTCTTTTTTATCAAAGGGACAACATAATATATCTACAGTTTCTATTCTCATTTATTGCCTGTATTTTGTAATGATTTCATGTATTCTTTTGTGCTGTTTTCGACATCTTGTGCTTTCATAATTCCTGAAATTACGGCTATGCCATTAAAACTCAATGTATCCAGCGAATTGATGTTTTGCATGTTTATGCCTCCTGAAAGAAAGATTGGTATATCGGTAATTTCTCTGGCTTTTTCAACTGTTTCAAATGAAACAATCTCGCAGGTATCGACCGAGGAGGAAGGAAACATCGAACAAAACGAAATGTAATCCAGTTGATTGGCATGTGCCCATTTCACAATTTCAAGATCATTCCCGCAGGTGATTCCCACTATATAGTCTTCTTTACTTAAAAATTCTGCAACGGATTCTTTTTCGGGTGGGATGGTATCGAAATGAATACCATTAACAGCTGTTTCTTTCAATAATTCCGTATGGTTGTTGATAATAACCGGTACATGAAAGGGCTGACAAATTGCTGTGATGGCATCCAGGGTATGTTTTTTATTGATTTCCTGATGCCAATTATCAAAGACCTGAACTATTTGTGCACCTCCTTTCAGTGCTTGTTTGAGTTTGTCCAATAAAAGCGATTGTTCCATAGAAGGATCAACCACCAAATATAAGCCGCCTGATATTTTATCTTTTATACTCATTTCCATCCTTTCTTTAATGCGCCGGAAAAGGCTGCCCAATACGGATCGTTTTCATAATATGGCAACGGTTCTTCATTCTGACCGGTAAATATCTTCATGCCATAATTGGCATTTTTGAATGTACCGATTTCGGTACAGGGAATATCTTCCCGTGCCAGGGCACCGATCACTGAGGGCGCATGTTCACGATCCACTGAAATGATCATAGATCCGGCACCTATACAATAACGCGGATCAAGATCAAAAAGGGCGCATACATCCTGTTGTATCTGGCCGATGGGTAATTTAAGGTCATCAATAAGCACCCCATTGCCGGATGCAATGGCCATTTCATAAACTGCACCTAATACACCACCTTCAGTAACGTCGTGCATGGCCGAAATATATGAATTATTGAATCCAAGTGCGGTAATGGTAATACCCTCTTTTAGCGAAGAGGTGTTATAGAATAATGAAGCAGCCTCTTCGCTTTCTGATTTACCGAGTTTTTGCTTTATGGTTTCCGGAAAACTCATCCCTAAAATGGCAACGGTTGAAAGGGCGCATGCCTTGGTAACCAGGATTACATCACCGGATTTAGCCTGACCGGAAACCAATATATCCGATTTTGGGGCGATGGTCATCATGGTGCCACCACCAGCTATGGTTGATTCCTGACCTTCTATACTTCCTGTATGTCCACCTGTTATGGCAACGCCCATTTCCGAACAGTATCGATGAATATAGCTCCAGTATTGCTTAAAATCGGCCTTCGACAGTGTGGGAGGGAGGTTAAGTACCATTTGAGCATATTGCGGTGCAAATCCTGTTGTTGCCATATCGTTTGCCATCAGATGAACGGAAAGCCAGGCTGATTCCTGTAATCCCAATGTAGGTATAAGCGATAACGGATCGCTTGTAACAGCTAAGACGTTTCCGTTTTGCAAATCAATAATGGCCGTATCAACACCAAATTCGGCACCGGTGGTTACTTCACCCCTTGCGAAGCCCCTCATTGGTTGTATGATGTCAACGAATTCGCTTCTATGTATTTTACCTGTATTTTCCATTTTTTATTCTTCTACATCTAAAAACTTAATGTATAAACCGAAAAAATCACCATACGGAAGTCCCCATTGCTGCACTGGCGACCACTTAGGCAGACCGGTACAGGTCCATTCAATCGAGTATTCTCTTCCTTTCAGGGCTTTCTGTATTACAGCTATCAATTTTTTTGGTGTGTAGAAAGTAGCTGTTTCGTAGTATGGATTGCGGCCAAATACTTGTTGCACACGCCGACGAATGAATTTTTGCGTGTTTCTGTTCATCATGCCCATCACAATTCCGTATTTTCCAACCCGGGCCGCTTCATGAATTACTTTTACGGGATCTTTATAGTACTCAAATGTGGCAATAAAGGCCAGGGCATCAAAAGTGTGATCTTTAAATGGCATGTAGTGGGAATCAGCCATTACCAAATCACCATCGAAAAGGTGAACAGCCTGACCCAGCATAAATGGCGAAATATCACCGCCGGTGGCCTCTATACCAATATCTTTCCACCATCGGGTAAATCGGGTTGTGCCGCATCCAAATTCCAGCAGGTTTTTTACACGCCCGTCTTTTGATACTAATTGCTCCAGTACTTTCTTCTGCCATTTTTCGGCACGTTTATATGGGCCTTCATAATAGGCTTCATATTTATCGGTGCTGTCGCGGTTGAAGAACCATTCTTTTCTGCCTTTCCAGTTCCGTTTGCTTTCGGCTAATTCACCAAATTTTCGTTTTTCAATATTCATCATCACTGCAAATTATATTTCGGTGAAATGAAGTGATGAGTAATAAACCGGAGTATCGAAACACGAATGGTTATCCCTACGCTGGCATTATCCAGATCAGGTTCGTGGGTGTATTCTCAGCCTAATCTCTACATTAAGCACCCCATTTCTTATACAAAGATAATAGTTTTACGGCTGATGGCAATAACCTTATTATAATTGATACCTCAATAATGGCCAATCGATTGTTTTTGTGATGTATGTAATAATAACGTTTATTGCCTTCTATAAATACCAATATGCCGGTCAATAAACTGCTGATCGTTAAGGATTCTCTGACCGATATCATGTTCATACATTTTTTTTTCAAAATCACAAAAAGCATATCTTTTATGTGTTAGTCGTAATTATGTCATATTGACATTTAATAAATGTAACAAACCCGTATCAAAAAGTCATTATGACTGTTTAAACAACCATGTACAAACTGGCCTGACATTTGTAATATTAATGGGTAACAGGCAGGCAGGCAATCACAACGAAAAGTATAAATTAAACCGGAGGATAAAAGATGCATTATAAAGATTATTATAATATATTAGGTGTATCCAAAAATTCTTCGAAGGAGGATATAAAAAAAGCCTATCGTAAATTGGCGGTGAAATATCATCCTGATAAAAATCCGAATGATAAAAATGCAGAGAACCGGTTTAAAGAAATAGGAGAGGCATACGCTGTACTGATTGATCCGGAGAAACGTAAGAAATACGACCATCTGGGCGCCAACTGGCAGCAATATGAAAATGCAGGCGCTGGTTTTAATGGTAATTTCGACTGGTCGCAGTTTGGAGGCTCCGGCGGTCGGTCCTGCCATTTTGAAGGTGACCTGGGTGATATTTTTGGAGATACGGGTGGTAATTTTTCTGATTTTTTCAATGCATTCTTCGGTAATATGGGGGGCAGCGGAGGAAGAAACAACAGCCGTTCACAGAGATTTAACCAATCAGGCAGATTTAAAGGTCTTGATTTACAAACCAATATGGAAATATCTTTGCATGAGGCTTATCATGGTACATCACGCTTACTTCATGTAAATGGCGAAAAGTTGCGCATTAAAACCAAACCCGGCGCTTACAATGGTCAAAAATTGCGTATTAAGGGAAAAGGTGACAAAGGAGTGTCAGGCGGACAAAATGGTGATATTCTTGTTAATATCATTGTGCTACCCGATCCGCAATATAACCTGGAAGGTAATAATTTGGTTAAAGATGTTATGGTAGATCTTTATACGGCTGTATTAGGAGGGAAAGTGCAAATAGATACGTTGGCAGGCAAGGTAAATATGCCGGTTAAAAAAGGAACACAGAGTGGAACCCGATTGCGGCTAAAAGGCAAGGGTATGCCTCATTATAACAATCCCAAAATGTTTGGCGATTTAATTGTACGGCTTCATGTAGAAATACCTCGTGATTTAAGCCGGGAAGAGGAAAAAATGTTCAAAGAATTACAGTCTGTTCAAAAAGAAAAGCATAATTTTCAGTTCTCCTGATCAAAGCTGTTTATACAATTATCAATCCTTCCTGCTCACTACCAAAAGTGATGTGTTTGCTGTGTAAAAACCGATAGCCAGCCAGCCAGGCTAACACCGAATCAATCTGATGCCAGTTATCGCAAGAAAAATTCAAAGGAAAAGGCAGTATATTGGATAAGGCATTTTCAATACTGGTAATTGATTTTTTAGGTTTATATTCATGATATACACCACTTAACAATCGTTGGGCGATGGCTTTTGGGTAAACTTCAATACATGGAATTTGGCGTCTTTCAACCATTGACTTTAATTTCATTGCACGCGCGGTTAACCCTCCCAAAAACATGGGCGACATGGCCTCCAATTCGATATCAGCCCGTCGGTAAAAGAAATTATCGCCCATATTATAATAGGCACCAGGAAGGGATAATGGTGCATCCAAAAATATATGAGAAGGTTGGTGAGTGCTTATAACATCTTCAATAAAATCATCAGCGCTGTAACCCTTAACCGATTGTTTACTATACAATTTACCCCTGTAATTATAACAAATTGCAGTGGTACCTGCCTTCTGTGCGCCAAAATCTATTCCTGTATGCATGAAATGCGTTATTCTCCATAAACATTAATAGCTGCTTCCCAGTCCCAATCCTCTTTGGCGTAATGTTTTTCAATTTTTCCTTCTTGTGTGTCTTCCAGATTTACAAAAAAGTCAATACCGGTAATTTCTTCCAACTCATCAATGGACATGGCATATTTATAAAATATATTCTGTGCATAGCTGTTTTTAAATACAAAACCTACAGCACGTTCGTTTTTCAAATCCAAAACAGCTTTATAATAACGTTCCGGAATACTTACTTTGCTATCGCCAAAAGTACCGAACGGAGCATCAGCAAGAATTGGTCCGGCAACAATATATAAATCAATTTCTCCCTGGATAGTCCATGCCCGAAACAACTTTTCAATATTTTTCCATGATTTTGTATAGAAGGTTGGATTCATGGGAGCAATATTCGACATTAAAAACAATTTATCTGCCGTTTCGGGTTCATGGGCAAAGTTTTCCGCCGGGATTAGTTGTCCCATAGCGTATCCGGATTTTTTATAATCTTTATCATCAGCCGTGCCCGTGCTTACACCTTCATCTTCGTCGTTTTTCCCTTTAACTTCTTCACTTTTAAGGGCAGCTTCCTTTGTAAGGTTATAGGCAACAAATGAACTTAATTCATACACCACGCTGTATGAAAATGCGTAATGGTCACGCAAAATCAATTCTTCCCGTTCCTGTTCGGCTGGTAATTCTGTACGTTCTTGTCCGTTCACCGATAAGCATAGCCATGCCAACATAATAAATGGTAGAGTCCTCATAGTTATTGTTTTTTTTATTAAATATAATAAAATACTTAAATTACAAAGCTACATACTTAAATTACAAAGCTACCTGTTTGTTTGCATACAGATGAACACCAAAACCAGTCTGGTGA
>JAAAOM010000054.1 GCA_009908855.1 Bacteroidota bacterium | reverse complement strand
TGAAAATCTAGTATTTTCAAGGGTTTTATTAACAATTTTAACTTGTCAAAGTAGAACTAATCAACAAAAAAAAACACCATTTGCTGGTAGCATTTTTTGTATAAATAGAATCAATTTTAATATGATTTTAAATTTATTATTTGCATGTAAAAATGATTTATAATTGGGTAGCCTGATAAAAATAATACTGACAAGACTTGCCCGATTCAGGATTTTTCAGTTATACTGGTAAAAAAACACTGTCACTGGATGATCCTCTATAAAACAGCGGATATTATAAATTTAGATAGTGATATTGAAATTTTTAAAAGTGATGTTAAAATAGCTGGTCAAACTGCTCCGGGTGATGGAATTACCATTAAGGGATCAGGTTTTACACTCCGTGGACTTAATTTTTATTTATGCAGTTGGAAATATTGTCATATACAGGTGTTATAAGTTTTATTATGATATGTTTACAGCGTAATTAACCTATTTTATCAAAATAAACTGAAAATTATAACTCATAGATGCTAAATATCGTTTCAATAATTAAGAATTAGATAGATATTCACTTTGAAACGATATAATACTTTTTTGTATATTAATTCAATTTACCTGGCATGCATGAAAAAAGTTGTTTTTGTATTAATGAGTCTATTTTTAAGCCAGCTAACATGGGGAAAAACCAATGTAGACAGTTTAATTGCTGTAATGGATAAATCAGCAGGGGAAGAGAAAGTCGATATTCTCTTAAAAATAGGTCAATATTATTGTCAAAATCAAACTAAAAAGGCTATCGGATATACTAACCAGGCATTAGCTCTTTCCAAGGAAATTGACTATAATAATGGTGAATTCGGCGCCTACAATACGTTAGCAATAACTTACGAGCGTATGCATGAGTATGAAGAAGCGCTTAAAAACTATCAGATGGCTCTTGCTCTGGCTGAACAGGTTGAAGATATAAATGCAAGGGCACGCATATTCAATAATATTGGTAATGCTTACGATCTTCTTGAGGAACATGATAAGGCTACAAAGAATTATTATTTAGGATTGGAAAACCTGGACACAACTGAAACACAATTACATGTGATGCTTCATTTAAATCTGGGTGCAGCATATGGTGATGTGAATCAATACGATTCTACTTTATTATATTTTAAGCGTGCGCTGGAAATTGCACGACAACCCGGTTTTGAAAACGATAATCTGTTGCTCCTATTAATGGCAAACCTAGCAGAATTATACTCCCTAATTGGCGATAAAAGTGAAGCGTTGAACAAAGCCAGTGAAGCAAAGGATATGTTAAGTCAGGAATTAAATAACTATACCCATGCCGCAGTAATGCATATTTATGCCGGGATAAACCTTAAATATAAAAAATACAAGGAGGCTGAAAAGGCCCTTTACCAGGTTATTGAACTGGCTGATGAACTTAATAACAACAATTTTAAAATAACAGCACTTGAACGCATGGCCATACTTCACAAGGAGCAAGGCAGGTATGAGGAAGCTATTGGGTTCTACGAAGTATATATACAGGTTAAAGATTCCAATATCTCTGTTGAAAAAAACAAAAGAATTGCTGAATTGGAGGCCAAATACGAGGCAGAAAGAAAACAAAATGAAATTGACCAATTGAAGAAAGAAAAGGCTTTAAATGACCTTGCTATTTCAAAGTTAAGAGTGCGAAACACCCTGTTTGTTGGGGTAGTAATCATAACTGTTGTAATTATTTTCTTTATATTCAGGGGGTATCGCTTAAAAAAGCGCACCAATAAAAAACTAACCAAAATGAATGCTGCTTTGAAAAACACCAAATATGATTTGGAAAAATCCATAATCCTGAAAGATAACTTAATTAAAGTAATAGGCCACGATTTACGAGGTCCAATAGGGTCAATTTCTGGTTTTGCTCAATTGTTGGCAACTGGTAAATGGGATAAAGAACCTGAACCCATCAAAAAATACTCAAAACTAATATACCAAATATCAGATAGTGCCTTAACATTGCTTACCAACATTCTTTATTGGGCCAAACTTCAACAAGGTGAGTACTCCGCTGAAAAACAGATTTTTAATAGCTTAGAAGTCACTCAGCTGGCAATTCAACCTTATATGGGTATTGCCAACGATAAAAAAATTAGCGTTCAACTTAATATTAATAATGCGGCTGTAGCATACGGAGATAAATTTGCTTTTTCCATCATAATGGGAAACCTTGTAAACAATGCTTTAAAATTTACTCCGAAAGGAGGGGTAATTCGCATAATGCAAGTACAACAAAATAATGGTGTTACCTTTTCAGTGGCAGATACCGGAATAGGTCTTGAGAAGGATATTGCCAATGCCCTATTCAGCGACAGCCAATTCATTTCTTCTAAAGGAACTGAAAATGAAACAGGAACAGGTTTTGGATTAAAAATTTGCAAAAAGTTTGTTGACATAAACAACGGTAAAATATGGTATGAAAACAACCCAGATTTTGGTGCAACATTTTTCTTTCATTTTCCATACCAAAAAAAATCATGAGAGCAGCATTTAATTGATAACGGGATAATCTTCCTCCGATCCGTTTATTATATTAGCGTTGGAGTAGCTGGTTTGGAATCTATAACATCAACATCCCCAATATAGTATGCTTCCGGACTGTGCTATTCCCTGATAAAGAATATTGAAAATCAAATTATAGTCGGTTAGTTTCAATCATAACATTGATCGTCAACAAATATAGTCCTAATACAGCTAAGGTGAAATTTCACATAAAATGGTACCTGCCATTTTGAAATATTTGTAACACCTGGTTTAAATGTGAAATTTTTTAACATACCCGCGTACAAACAATGAATAAAATCTAATGTTTATAATATATGCATGTTTAATAACTAAAAATATGAGTCATGTTTAATTTACTAAAAGGTAATCCTAAAAAAAAACTTCATAAAAACTACACCAAACTAATGAAAGAAGCCTACAAATTGTCGCATACCAACCGTAAATTATCGGATGAAAAATATGCCGAGGCTGAAGCCATCCTAAAGCGTCTTGAATCGTTGCGCAATGAATAGGTTTTTTGAATAAGCTTTTGTGAATTTCAACTTTTACAAGTACACCGGAATTTGAAGTCATTTTTGAAATGATGGTAAAAAGTAATAGAATTAATAGGAAAATAAAATTCTTTGAAGATATAACACCTGAAATTACTATTGGTATGCAATCAGTTTATGTAAGATGGTCTTTATAGTTATGTTCTCATCCCATAGCAGGTAATTCGCTCCTGCTAATTAGTTTTTCATCTAAAATGAAACATGTGGTATCTTTTAACTGAATTTTGTCAATCTTTTTGCACCTAAAAAGATTGACAAAATATATTTAGTCTACATATAAATAAATAAAGTTACTAACATTTTTTTATATCTATTTTCTTTCGTTGCAATGTCATTAAACCGGAAAGAAAAGTATTCACGCGAACGGTCATAAAATAATTAATATTACATTGATTTATTGCGATTTGAGCAATCAATTAATTATATATTTTTATAACCGACAGACCTATTAATCATTTGAATTAGCACATTATGATAAAATCAATAATTATTTCGATAATTCTAATAGTCCTGCATTATTTGAATTCATATTGCCAAAATTGGCAACTGGAGTTTGACGATGTATATGCCGAAGGGTGGAATGGCTATTCGGTAGCCTTGGCTCCTGATAGCCTGATCCTTGCAAGCGGGATGCCACTTTACAATTTTGGTAGCGATGATAATGTAGGAGACGTCAGGTTAATTTATTGGACCGGTAGCATGTGGGGTGTGGGGAATGTGCCACAAGGAACACAGATTTATGAACAGTCGGGCTCATCGGTGCAATTTAACAAGGATGCCTCTGTTTTAGCAGTAGGTTCGCGACTATACGATCACAGTGAATGGATTCAATCCGGCAGGGTAAGAGTATTTGAATATGATGGTTCCAGTTATGTTCAAAAGGGGTCTCATTTTTATGAACAAACCGGCGATTATCAGGCAGGTACATCAGTTTCAATTAGTGCAGGTGGCGACACGGTTGCTTTTGGCGGACCTCAAGACCATGAAGGAATTGTTGGTGTATATGCCTGGGATGGATCTGACTGGTCTGAGGTTGTTAATCCATTGACAGGTAAAGCCGATGGTGATGCATTTGGAACAGCGGTAGCCTTAAGCGCAAATGGTAAAATACTGGCATGTGGTGCTCCTTATAATGATAATTTTGGTACGAACGCAGGGTATGTTAAGGTGTATAAATGGATTGGTCATACCTATGCGCAAATGGGTGAGAATATTGGAGGCGAAGCATCCAACGATTTATCCGGTTCTTCGGTTGCACTAAGTGCAGATGGAAATACAGTTGCTATAGGTGCGCCTGAGAACGATGGTACAGGTACGAATGCAGGCCATGTGAGAATATATCATTGGGATGGTGATAACTGGGTGCAAAAAGGTCAGGATATCGATGGCGAAGCAGCAGGTGATCATTCAGGGTTTGCAATATCCATGGCTTCAAACGGCAATATATTGGCAATTGGTGCAAATGAAAACGACGGAGGAGCTAATAATGCCGGCCATGTAAGGGTTTATTACTGGAATGGGGTCCAGTGGGAACAGAATGGCGAAGATTTAAATGGTCAAGCGGCAAATGATGAGTTTGGGTATGCAGTAAGCCTTAGTTCCGGGGGGGAAAGAGTAGCTGTGGGTGCACCATTTAATGATGAAAACGGTTCAAATGCCGGGCAAGTCAGGTTGTTTACTTCTTGTAAAGACCTTGTGTATATTTCAGAAAGTGATTGTCAAAGTTATACCTGGCCTCAAACGGGAGAAACTTATACACAAACGGGGGTATATTCGGATACACTGGTGAATAATGATGGATGCGATAGTATTGTTTTTCTTGAGTTTACATTGCTTAGTACAATAGATACTTTAAATGTTGCTGCCTGTGACAGCTTTACCTGGTCCACTACAGGTCTAACCTATACAGGTACCGGGTATTATACTGATACTTTAACCAATGAAAACGGTTGCGATAGTATATTAACCCTTAACCTTACAATTAATGAGGGATATAGCGATACTACTGAAATCACGGCGTGCGATAGTTATTACTGGCCTGTAAATGACCAGACCTTTACAACCACTGGTGTTTACAAGGATACGCTAACAGCGCAGAATGGTTGCGATAGTATTTTAACCCTGGTTTTGACGATAAGTGACAGCTTTACCAATACCATTGAAATGACAGCATGTGATAGTTATACCTGGCCTGTAAATGATCAAACCTATTTAAATGCCGGATATTATACTGAAACATTAACCAATGTAAACGGTTGCGATAGTATATTAACCCTCAACCTGACATTTGTTGAGCTTTATATGGATACTACTGAAATCACAGCGTGCTACAGTTATACCTGGCCGGTAAATGATGAGACCTTTACAATCAGTGGTAAGTATACGGATACCATATTAACTCAGGACGGATGTGATAGCATAATTACCCTTGACCTGGTCATTCAAGAAATTGATGCATCGGTTGAAATCAATAATCATACTCTTTTAGCTAATGAAGAAGGTGCTGATTATCAATGGTTAGACTGTGAGAACAGTTATACAGAAATCATTGGACAAACCGATCGTTCATTTACACCAACCTCAGGTGGTACTTATGCCGTCAAAATTGTTAAAGGTAAATGTACGGATACATCAGCATGTAATGAACTTGAGATGTTAAGTATTTCATTATTTAGTAGTTTTAAAGATCAAATCCATGTTTACCCAAATCCGGTGAATGATATTGTATCCATAGAACTGGGAAGAATGTATGATGAAGTGCAATTGCAAGTAATTGACATGAACGGTCAAATTATTGTGGATCGGCATTATTCCTCTGTCGAAGTAATTAAGCATAGTTTATCAGACTTTAAGAAAGGAATGTATTATTTTAAAATAGTGTCTGAGCACTACAATTCCGCAGCCTTTAAAATACTGCGCGAATAGGCTGGATATCAACATTCAAATTGTAGAATACTATTAAAACCTGCCGAATGGCAGGAAAAAAGAGACGAGGAGGAAAAAACCATCTCGTCTCGTTAAGTCGGGGTGGCAGGATTCGAACCTACGACCTCCTGCTCCCAAAGCAGGCACACTAACCGGACTGTGCTACACCCCGTTTAATTCTTCGCATCCACCTGATGGTGGAATAGAAGTATTGATCCCTCCCAATCAATGTTAAAGCAACATTGCATTATTATGCTTGAAAGTGCCGTGCAAAAGTAAACATTTTATTTATTTTCACAAGACCAATGGCCGGAATTAATCAGTCAACAATCCTCTGCTTTCTAATAAAGGTCTTACTGAAGGTTCGGAACCTTTAAACTGAATATATAATTTCATTGGATCTTTTGTACCTCCTCTTGATAGTATATTTTCTTTAAATGATTGGGCTACTTCCTGGTTAAAAAGTCCTTTTTCTTTAAATTCTTGATAGGCATCGGCCACCATAATTTCAGACCAGATATAGCTGTAATATCCCGCTGAATAGCCCGATGCAAAAATATGGGCAAAATATGGTATCCGGTAACGGGCCTCAATTTCGGGAATCAATCCACAATTTATTAGCGACTGATCTTCGAAGGCCATAATATCATCTTCAAGAGGTGCTGTTATTGAATGCAAATCCATATCCAGATAGGAGGCCGCCATATATTCAGTAGTGATAAATCCCTGGTTAAACAGATTGGTCTCCGCCATTTTCTCGATCAATTCATCAGGTATAGTCTCTCCAGTTTTGAAATGGATGGCATAATCTTTCATCACTGTTGGCTCTGTGGCCCAATTTTCCATAATTTGCGATGGGAACTCTACAAAATCCCTGGATACGGAAGTCCCGGACAATGATTTGTATTGGCAATTGGATAATAAGCCATGCAAACCGTGCCCCAACTCATGAAAAAGTGTTTTTACTTCATCCAGGCTTATAAGGGAAGGCGTTTTCCCACTTGGAGGGGTGAAGTTGAAGTTGTTGGTCACAATCGGCGTATGATATTCATCGTTAATCACATATTGTTTCCTGAAAGAGCTCATCCACGCACCTCCTCTTTTCGATTCGCGGGGAAAGAAATCCATATACAAGATACCAACATGTTTTTTGTCGGAATCCAGTACTTCATAAACCTCCACATCCTCATGATAGACTGATATATCGTCCCGGGGTTCAAATTGTAAACCCCATAGTTTATTGATTACCATAAAGGCACCATCGCGCACATTGGCCAGTTGAAAATAAGAACGCAATTCTTTCTCATTCAAATCATATTTTTTTTGGCGTATTTTTTCGGTATAGTACCACCAATCCCATGGTTGCAATTTATAATTCTTACCCTCGGCTTCAATCATTTCTTGTTGGCGTTGCGCTTCATTTTTGGCCACCGGAACTGCCCTGGTCATCAACTGATCCATAAACTTATAGACATTCTCGGGTGTTTTGGCAACATTGTCATCCAAAACATAATGGGCATGACTTTCGAATCCTAACAAATTGGCACGTTCCAGGCGAAGATTAACCATTTCTTTGGCAATGTCTTTGTTGTCGTATTCGTTATTGTTGTTTCCCCGGTTGATATAAGCGGTATATATCTCCTTGCGCAGCTCCCGGTTATCAGCGTATTGAAGGAAGGGTATCATGCTGGGCTTTTGAAGGGTAAATACCCAGGAGTTCGACATTTCCATACTTTCCGCTTTCTCTTTTGCAGCGCTGCGTAATGATAAGGGAAGCCCTGATAAATTAGATTCATCTTTGATTACCATTGAAAAATTATTGGTTTCGTTTAGCAAGTTGTCTGCAAAAGTCTCTTCCAGCTTAGCCAATCTTTGGTTAATCTCTTTTAACCTGGTTTTATTCTCACCGGCCAAAAGGGCACCCTTCCGTATGAATTTTTTATACGTTTCGTTTAACAAGCGAAATTGTTCCCCGTCTAAATCTTGGGATGTTGTATTGTCATATACCTTTTTTACCCTTGCAAATAAGCTGTCGTTCAGATATACCTGGTCATATACCTGGCTTAAGCGCGGACCGATTTCTTTTGCCAATTCCCGAAGGGTGTCGTTGGTATGCGATAATTTTATATTATAGAAAACGCTTTCTACCTGGTTTAACAATTCGCCACTGTACTCTATGGCCTCGATGGTATTGGTAAACGTTGACGCTTCTGCACTTGTGGCAATACGTTGTATTTCTCGTTGATATTCCTGTATAGCACTTTCAAATGCTGGTTCAAAATGACTGGCACGAATTTGATCAAAGGGAGGTACGCCGTGAGGGGAATCGAACTCCATTAACAACGGATTTGTTTGTTCGATTTGCTGGTTACATCCGATAATCATCATCAGTAATAGAAAAAAACTAGTTATTCTTTTCATAGGTTTAAGTTTTTTTACGATAATAAGCTCAAATATACTATTAATTTGAAAGTCTATATACCAAGAACGTTCATTTACTTCAGGTTAATTTATTCGAATATCATGATTTATTGTGATATATGCCATATACAGAATTATCTATACGGTCTTTTTGTTTTTACGTGTTGGTTTTTGATACCGAAAAAGGTGTATTATCGATGAATTGCACGATACATTGTATCTATTAAGCTTTCGAAGTATTATTAATTCTTCCGGACCACCAATATTGGGCCCTGATTTTTCTTTAATCCGTTTATGGTTAAATTGGGTTGCTCTAACATTCACAAATATTTTGGTGGTAGTTCCGGTATGCTTACGCTATTGAGGTTATGTAATTAATGCTTAACATGAATGGGCATAATGGCATTATAGGATTGTTGCCATATTACCAGGTGGTTATTTTGAAAGCGGTGAGAGGGGGATTCGAACCCCCGGTACCCTTACGGGTACGGCAGTTTAGCAAACTGCTGGTTTAAGCCACTCACCCACCTCACCGGTTGTTTTTTGCCCGGGTAATGAAGTCTATACATCCGATAGATAACGGATCAAATAACCACCTTACCATGGCAATATGGCTGTTTTCAAAGCAGCACAAAAGTAAAAAAATAGATGACATTTTCAAATAACTTCAATGAAAAAAGGGAGCCAAAGGCTCCCTTTTGATCTGTGATCACATTATTTATTTATTTTCATCATCTCCCTCTTCCGAAGAAGTAGTACCTGGTTTGGATGGCGGATTTGAAATGCTGTCACGCATATTGGTGTCTGACTCTATGTTTTTCATGCGGTAATAATCCATCACACCCAAATTGCCTTGCTTGAAGGCTTCAGCCATAGCAAGCGGCACTTGCACTTCTGCTTCTATTACTTTTGCACGGGCTTCCTGCGCTTTGGCTTTCATTTCCTGTTCTTCGGCAACAGCCATAGCTCTTCTTTCTTCGGCTTTGGCCTGGGCAATATTCTTATCGGCGTTGGCCTGGTCCATCTGTAATACGGCGCCAATGTTTTTGCCGATGTCCATATCAGCAATATCGATCGATAAAATCTCAAAGGCCGTCCCGGCATCCAGTCCTTTTTCAAGCACCACCCGAGAAATCGAGTCGGGGTTTTCAAGCACGGCTTTATGTGATGTGGCCGAACCGATAGAGGATACAATTCCTTCACCAACACGGGCCAGCACTGTATCTTCGCCGGCGCCACCCACCAGTTGTTTGATATTGGCTCGTACTGTTACACGGGCTTTGGCAATAAGCTGAATACCATCCTTGGCAACCGCAGTTACGGGTGGTGTATTAATCACTTTCGGATTTACCGACATCTGCACGGCTTCCAATACATCCCGACCGGCCAGGTCAATAGCAGTGGCCGATTTAAAGTCAAGATCAATATTGGCCTTATCGGCAGAGATAAGTGCATTGACTACTGATTGCACGTTGCCTCCCGCCAGGTAATGCGCTTCCAGATCGTCTCTTTTTAAGTGTAACCCGGCTTTGGTAGAGCTAATTAATGCTTTTAATACGATTTGCGGGGGTACTTTTCGTATTCGCATAAACACCAGCTGCAATATAGGTACATATACCTTGGCGAATACCGCTGATAACCACAACTGGATTGGAATGAGGTAGAAAAATAACCAAATGAGAAATATAATGCCGACAATTATGCCGAATATTCCGAGAATTCCTGGTTCCATTTATTCATTATTTAAAGGTTTAACAACTATTTGATATGTAGTAACTTTCGTAACTTTTACAGATGTATTGGGATTGATAAATTCACCTTGTGTTTTGGCTTCAACTATCATGTCATTGATCATTACCTTACCCATTGGGTTTAATCGGGTAATGGCCTTACCGGTATCATTCACATGAATTTTTTCTTCTTCAAAAGTAATGTTTTTGCCTTCAATGGTGGATGTTAATCCCATTTTTTGCCAGGTTTTGGACCGAAAGGCAAATCCGATAGTAAGAATATTTAACGCTATGGTAGACAGTAATATAATGTTGCCTGTACTGTTATCATGGAACTTGTAGGCTGCATAAACCGCAAATCCCATGACTATAAATCCGCCAGCACCAGCAACGGTGATACCCGGGACCAAAAAAAATTCTACCAGGAGAAGGGCTATTCCCAGGGCTATGAGTAATACAATTGAATATACCGGCATGGCTTAATATTTAATCAATGGTAGCTTTTAATCCCTTTTTTGCAAGTGATCGTCTGTAAGGACTCAGGAATTCTTTGGTTCCTTTCTTAACATCGCACTTGCCTTTGTAATGCACAATATAGGTTATTTGTTCAGCCTCCACCACTTCTAACTCAAAAATATCAATGAGCGCATCAATCACGTAATCGAACGTATGTACATCATCATCATGGAGTATTAAAAAATTTTCATCCACCTGCCTGTCTTCAATCAATTCCTCGGTTACCGGTTTTTCGGTTTGCTGATATTTACCCATAAGTCTATAATTTTAGGTTCCCCAAATTTACAAAAAATAAGTTTTTGTTGACTTCTAATACCATCAATTTATTAATCATGCGGGATAATTAATGATGATGTCCAAATCTCTATTCCCCAATACCCACAGTCTGACGTTGGTGGTATGTCATGTGAAGTATTCAATGGCATGGTAGCTTTGATTTTATTCAAAAAAAAATGAGTGTCGGATTATTAACCTATATAAAAAAATGCAGGAAAATCCTAACTTCAAAATATTGCTATCCATATCTTAAAAATTTGTTAAAAACCAGCAAGATTATCTTTCAAATTACTATTTAATAATTTATTTATGTTTCAAATCACTATTTTAGTATCACTCATTATTGTTGATTCTATATTCTGATTGGAGATGGAAAAGAAGGAGATTTCAGCATTAAATGTTTTAGTGAATGAAACAGACTTTTTGAGTGATTTGCCTTATGGTTTCTTAGCTACTGATGAGGCGGGAAACATTACACATTGGAATAATAAAATAGCGGGTATTACCGGTAAAAGTTTTAAAAATGTTGTGAATCAAAAGATATGGGATGTACAATATCAGATGGCTGAACCTAAAATGCGAATTCCTACAAATTATGAACGCATAAAAAGAATATTCAGCATATTTTTCAATACCGGAACGGCATTTTTTACGGCAAAACCCATTGATATGGTTTTGTTGAATTCTGAAGAAGAACAAATGATCATTCAGCAAAATGCATATTCCATCCCTACTGAAACCGGTTTTCGGTTTGCCTGTGTTGTGAATGAAATTACAAAATACAGGAAATTGGAAAGGGCGTATCGAAATGTATTGGCTGATGCCTTGCAAATGAACCTGAAAAATGAATTGTTTAAAAATATACAAGCACATATAGAATCGTTGTCCGGCAAGTATGATTTTGACAGGGAGGATACTGAATATCTGCAGCAATTAGGAAACCGGCTCAATGATATAGAAAACGAATGGGACAAAATAAAACAGCATTTCAATGTGGTGCATAAGCATTTCTTCAGAACACTCATGAATCTTAATCCGGGCCTTACACAAAATGAACTCAGGCATTGTGCCTATATTAAATTGAACCTGAGTACTAAAGAGATTGCACGGCTTTTTAATGTAAAAGACAGCAGTGTGCAAAAATCACGTGTCAGGCTAAAGAAAAAACTGGGACTAAAATCAACCGACGACCTGTTTTCTTATTTATATCGCATTTAAATTGATGTTGTCATAGTTTTGTCATGTCAGGTAGCATAGTTTAATGGTTATATTGTAATAACTTTAAATCATTCGTTAAGGATAATTTATGAATTAACCAATTACCTGCTATATGACAAAAAAGAAGCCCGCACCAAAGTCAAAGGATGATCAGCATACATTCACAGTAGTGGGCATTGGTGCGTCTGCCGGTGGATTAGAGGCGCTCCAGGAGTTTTTTATGAATATGCCCCTGAATACCGGTTTAACGTTTGTCGTTATTCAACACCTCTCTCCCGATTATAAAAGTTTGATGGATGAACTGCTTGCCCGGTATACCAAATTACAGATCAGAAAAGCACAGGACGGCATGACCATAGAAAAAGATACCATCTATCTCATTCCGCCACGCAAGAACCTTACGATTTTTCATCATACGCTGTACCTTGAGGACCAGCAGAATGAAAAAGCATTAAACCTGCCCATTGACATTTTTTTTCGTTCCCTGGCCAATGAAATGAAAAACCGGGCCATCGGCATCATCTTATCCGGTACAGGAAGCGACGGAACACTCGGTATAAGGTCTATAAAGGAAGTTGGTGGTATGGTGATGGTTCAGGATAACCAATCAGCCAAATTTGATGGAATGCCACGCAGCTCAATCTCAACCGGATTGGTTGATTATATTGTCCCGCCTGAACAAATGCCTAAGGAGCTGATGGATTATCTCCAACATCCGTTCACCGAAAAATCCAAATCCATTGAAAAAGTTGTCTCTCAAAACATTGATACATTCACAAAAATAATGTATACCCTGCGCGATCATACCGGTATCGATTTTTCTTATTATAAAAAAAATACAATTATAAGGCGATTAGAGAGGCGCCTGAGCGTTAACCGGTTTAACAACCTGGAACAATACCTGAAACTGATAAATGAATCAACCAGGGAAAAGGATATTCTGTACCGTGAATTATTGATTGGCGTTACCCGTTTTTTCAGGGATAAAGAGTCGTTTGACATTATTCGCAATACGATTCTGCCACAGTTATTTAAAGATAAAAATCGCAAAAACCTGCGTTTTTGGTCGGTAGGATGTTCAACGGGTGAAGAAGCATACTCACTGGCCATTTTGGTAAGCGAATATTTCGAACACGCCAATCTGAAAGTCGATTTTAAATTGTTTGCTACCGATATTGATCGTAATTCCATTGAATTTGCGGGTGCCGGCTATTACCCTGACAACATTGTCTCCGATATTGACCCGGAGTTATTAAGTAAATATTTCAAACGAAAAGATAACGGATATCAGGTCAATGAGTCTATTCGCAAATGTATCGTTTTTGCCGTTCATAACGTTCTGAGTGATCCGCCCTTCTCAAAAATGGATATGATTTCATGCCGTAACCTTTTTATATATTTTCAACCTGAAATACAGGAACGGGTTTTAAGCATGTTTTATTTCTCTCTAAACATCGATGCATTTTTATTCATGGGCAGCAGTGAAACCATCGGTGATATGAATAAGGCTTTTGAAGCTGTTGATACTAAAAACAAAATATTTCGCTATAAAAGAGGCTATAAACCTGAACTAAATCACGACATTCCGTTGCCCACGGTAACCCGTCAGGAAAACCACCTGCACGAAGCACAATTTATACACCGCAACGGCAATGCACGGCAGGAATTTATTTCTGAAATGGTGGAAAATATCTTTGTGCCACCTTCAATGGTCATAGACCAAAATAATCAACTGGTACGCATCTTAAACGATGCCAATCAGTTTCTCCATTTTCCGAAAGGGGCTTTTACACAGGATATATTTAAAATGATTGACGACAACCTGAAAATTATTTTACGCAATATGATACGTAATTTAAAATCAGGTAAAAAAGAGGTGATATACGAAAATATAACCCATTTAGCAGGGCAGAAGGATTTGAATTTAAAGGTATTGGGCCGAACCATTGAAGAACCCCGTAAAAATGAAGTTTTCTATCTGTTCTCTTTTGTTACTTCCAGGAAAGAGGAAAACAATGTAACGGTCGAAAGTATTGATGTGGGTACGCAGAGTGAGGAACGAATAAACGACCTTGAAAGAGAGTTACAGTCAACACGTGAAAACCTGCAGTTAACCGTTGAAGAACTGGAAACTTCGAATGAAGAACTACAGTCATCCAATGAAGAATTGATCGCATCCAACGAAGAACTTCAGAGTACCAACGAAGAATTACAGTCGGTTAATGAAGAACTATATACAGTTAATTCGGAATATCAGAATAAAATTGAAGAACTTACCCAGCTTAATAACGACATTAATAACCTGCTGAAAAACACCAATATCGGTACGTTATACCTCGACCGTAAATTATGCATCCGTAAGTTTACACCATTGGTATCTGAAATAACCAATATCATGGAAATGGATATTTGCAGGCCTATCTATCATCTTGACCTTTCCAGGCTTTACGACCATTTTCTGGATGACATTAATGAAGTATTGGAAAAGCTGCAACCCAGGGAAAATGAAATATACTTATCAAAAAAAGAACTGTGGTATCTGTTGCGCATAAGGCCATACCGCACCGAAGACAATGCCATTGACGGGATCATCATAACATTCACCGACATTACAACCCTCAAAAATGCCAAACAGGAGGCTGATTTAATTGGGGATCGCTTACAGCTTGCCCTGCATACCGGAAAAATGGCCTGGTGGGAGTGGGATGTGCCTACCGGAAAAGTATTGTATGACGATCTTAAAGCAACCATGGCCGGATATACCCCCGGGGAATTCCCTGATGATGTATATAAGATATGTGAGTTAATACACGACGAGGATTATGAAACCACCATGCTGGCAATGAGAAATCATTTGGAAAATAAATCCCCTGATTACCAGACACAATACCGTATTAAAACAAAAAACGGCGATTACCGGTGGTTTTATGACCGGGGAGGTATTGTTGAAAAGACTGAAGATGGTAACCCTCTTAAGCTTACCGGTATAGTGATTGATGTAACTGATCTGAAAAACGCAGAGCTGGAAGTGAAGCGTAACGAAGAGCTGCTCAGGAATGTGATGGAAAACAGCCCCGTTGGAAAAATCATGGTCGATCAGGATGGTAATACGGTTTTTGCCAATAAAAAGGCGCAACAAATACTGGGTATTTCAAAAAATAATGACGATCAGGCCTATTATGATATGCGTTCGGTTGAAATGACAGATATCGACGGAAACAAACTCACAAAGGAGTATTTCCCGATATCGGTTATTAAATACTCGGGACAGCCACTGTTAAATTTTAATCAGATTCTTACTAAATCCGGGAAGAAAAAAATACTTTTAAGCATCAATGGTTCACCCGTAAAAGATGAGCATGAGCAGGTTAAGGGAGCTGTATTTAGCATAGATGTCCATGACGAATCCCTAAAACCAGATGAGCCATGACCAGCAATCAGAAAAAAGATACCCTGAGGCAAAAAGCCGAAAATATTATTAAACAGCGGGGTAAAATGGATATTAACTGGTATAGCAAAAACCTTGAGGAACTAATTGAGGAGTTGCAGATTTACCAGGTAGAACTTGAGCATCAAAATATTGAACTTCAGCATATTTCAGCCAAATTGGAGGATGCCAAAGCCCGGTTTATGGAACTTTACGATCAGGCACCGGCAGGTTATACCACCATAAACGAAAATTATTCCATATTTGAAATCAACAATACCCTGGCCCATCTTTTGGGGCACACAAAACACGATCTGATAAATTCCTCTTTTACCAGTTTCATTGAACCGCGATCGCAGGATAGCTTTTATTTCCATTGCAACGATGTGTTTAATACTCCCGGTATTTCTTTTTCAACTGATATAACCTTAAAAGTTGAAAACGCTGAATATTTTATGAAAGTGCGAAGCATTGCCGATTATTTTATCGATGAGGTGAACTTGCATGCCCGGATGGTACTTATGGACATTACCAAAGAAAAATTGCAGGAAAAGGAATTGCGCGAGAGCGAGGAAAAATTCAGACGTATGTTTGATGATTCGGCACTCGGGATATTCAACACCACTTTTAACGGTAAGTTTTTACGTGCCAATCATTCGCTGGCTGCGATGTTTAAATACGACTCACCTGAGGAGATGATCCACTCAATTAATGATATTCGGGCTGAATTATATGTTGATCCCGCCGACAGAGATAGGATGATAATATCGTTAAATGAATCGCATGACAAAAAACTTCATTTCGAAACACGGTTTTACCGAAAAGATGGCTCAATCCTTTATTGTAATTTGCATTACCGAAAAGTGTACGAACAAACCATAAAGGATTATATCATTGAAGGGTTCCTTGAAGATATTACCAAGCGCAAGCAATCGGAAAAAGAGCTGTTAAGAAGTGAAAATCTGTTGAATGATTCGCAACACATTGCTAAAATAGGTGGTTGGGAATATGAACCACAAAAGAGAAAAATTAACTGGACGCGCGAAACTTTCTTAATTCATGCATGGGACAAAAACACCGAACCTACACTGGCACAATGGATTGGGTTATTTAACAAAAAATACCAATCAGTACTGAAAAAAGCAGTACAGGAAGCATTGGATTTTCACAAACCCTTTAATATTGATGTTGAATTGCACCGGAAAGACACAGCGGTTATTCGAACGAGCATCATAGGCAAACCCATTGTTGAAAATAATAAGGTAGAACGGCTCATGGGTACCATACAGGATATCACGGAGAAAAAAATCCGCCAGGATCAACTGAGTCAGTCAAAGGAAAAATTAAAACTGCACAACCTTATATCCAACGCATTCATCACACAGAAGAAAAGTGATTTTTATGTTAAAGTATTGAGTGTTGTCCGGAAAGAATTCCGGAGTGATTTTGGCTATTTCGGTTACATTGATACCCGTGGGGTATTGGTATGTCCGTCCATGACGCACGAAATATGGGATCAATGCGAAATGCCCGGCAAATCAATTGAATTTCCGCCCGATTCGTGGTCCGGACTATGGGGAGAAAGCCTGAAACAGAAAAAAACACTCATTAAAAATGAAAAATTGCTGGTACCCGAAGGCCATATTCAGTTGTCAAACGCCATTGCGGGGGTCATACTATACAACAATGAGCTTATCGGGCAAATAACACTGGGTAACAGAAAAGGCGGTTATCAACCTGAACATATTGAAAACCTGGAGGAACTATGCAATTATATCGCGCCTCTGCTCATCTCAAAGCGTAAGGAAGAACTGTATGAACAGAACCTGATCAGGGCCAAAGAAAAAGCAGAGGAAAACGATAATCTTAAATCAGCATTTCTGGCCAACATGAGTCATGAGCTGCGAACCCCCATGAATGGTATAATCGGGTTTTCGGAAATGTTTATGTCTGAAGATATATCGGATGAGAAACGAAAACAATTTGCAACCATTGTTATTGATAGCAGCCAGCGTCTTTTGAATATTGTGAATGATATTCTGGACATATCCCGTATCGAAACCGGACAGTTAGAATTAAGTGAAGACCAGGTTGATCTTGCCAAAATATTTGAAGACCTTAAAAAATTCTATACTCCGCTGGTAAGGGACAAAGGTCTTCAATTAATCATGAATAATCAACTTGTAGCAGATGAAAATCTGGTATATATGGATGAAACCAAATTGCATCAGGTGCTCAACAACCTGCTTAGTAATGCACTAAAATTCACCAATAATGGCTTTATTAAAGTCGATTGCCGAATCATTGATAAAAACAACCTTGAATTTCAGGTTGAGGATACCGGTATTGGTATTGCTGAAGAACAACATGACCTTGTATTTGAACGCTTCAGACAGGTTGAGACAGATTTGCAAAAACAATTCAGTGGCACAGGGTTAGGGCTTGCCATTTCAAAAAAAATGGTGGAGCTTATGAATGGGGAGATATGGCTCACCTCAACTGTGGCCAAAGGGACTACTTTTGGATTCACCCTTCCTTATAAACCCTTGCATTCCGTAAACCTAAGAAAACATGAAAAAACAACGGTAAGTGAGCACAACGATAGACAAATAATTAAAGATATTAATTATAAGATATTGGTTGCTGAAGATGAGCAAATTAATTTCATGTATATTAAAGAAGCATTATCAGATACAAAACTTGAAATATTACATGCCCGCAATGGTCGTGAAGCGGTTAAGATGTTCAGGCAAAACAAGGATATCAGGCTTGTATTAATGGATATTAAAATGCCCCTTGAAGACGGTTTTGAAGCTACCAAAAAAATAAAAAAATTAAATACGGATATACCGGTTATCGCACAAACAGCCTATGCAATGGCTTATGACCGTGAAAAAGCATTGGCCGCCGGTTGTGACGACTACCTGGCCAAGCCCATTAAAAAGCAGCATTTAATTCAGTTATTAGTGCATTATCTAATAAATAAATCACCATAATTTTACTTTGACAAGTTAAACTGAGACAGTGTTCGGAAAACTATCGGAATAAAGCACTGATTAGCATGCCCTTTCCCCGCGTAGGCGGGGATCTCATCATATACGTACAACCGTATATTCAACGTCATTATTAATTCGGTAAGCAATGAGTACTCCTATGTAAGGTTTCATGAACCTCTTCATGTCGAATTAAACACCAATTCGGAAGAATTCACTGAATCTGGTTATTGTGTCTCATGAAAATTTATTACATCGATTTTTCCAGCTCCCTTGCGCGGCTTACCGGTATTTTCCTGCCCTGGTAGTAGGAAATAATGTATGCATCCGAAAAACCATGGGTTTTTATCTTCTTTAATGCATCATAGGCATCGTTATAAGATACAAACCGACCACAATAATATTTGGTGAGTTTTTTCTGTTCAAGATATTCGGCAGTGATGGGCGATAGCCCACCAAATTTCGATGGTTCAACCGGTTTGCTGAAAACGCCAAGCTGTATTTTATACATCAAATGATCGGGTAGGGGAGGATCAACCGCTATCTGGCTTAGGTCATTATAGGTGTCGCTGTTGTTGATCCTGAACTCACTGGCGGGTGCATTTTTTGACTTGTGAAAGGGATTGATACGCATAGTAACAATTTCTTTTTCACGGGAAGTTGATGTTGACGATGACTGATGGCTATCATCTGATTTGTGTAGTTCGTTGTAATTCATATCGGCCAGGCGCTGATATTTTTTCCATTGCGCTTCATCGGCTTCAATTTGTTTATACAAGCTGTTTTTTTCCTGTTCTGGAATGATTGTTTTTAAACGGGCTCTTTTCTTTTCTGATTCGCGAAGGAACGAATCGGCTTTTAGTTGATAATTCAGTGCGGTGTAAAGAAGCTCATCATTTAGGGTATTCTGCCGGGTTATAGGATTTTTTTTGGTTGTGCCTGCACCTGATTGTTTATTTTTATCGCTTTTAGCAGCATTGACATTAAATGATGCAAGGGTTTGCATGGTTGCTATGGAATAATTCCCGGGGGACATTAAGTGATTGAGTGATGTGGATAACTCAAATGCCACATATTCATCGCTATTCGTTGTTCTGTTTGTGATCAACATTGCTTTTTCCGATGATGGCAGATGCACAAATCCAACTTCATCATGAGGGCTGTTAATCGGGAAGCCGAGGTTTACAGGGACGCTCCATGTATTGGCAGACGGATTGTATTGGCTTTTGAAAATATCAAAGCCACCCATGCTGTTAAAACCATTGGAGGAAAAGTAAAGGGTATTGCTTTGGGTGTCGAACCAGGCAAAACTCTCTTCTGCATCTGATACCAGCGTATTTGATAAAAGACGCGATTGTCGGTTACTTTCGTCGGCCTCAAAAATATCATGGCTACGTGTTCTTATATTATAGGCAGCGTAATAAAGTTTCCCGTTTGTGCGAAATGCGGGCTTAATCAGCTTATCATCACCCCATAAAAACGATTGATAATCGTCAGGAACAGGCAAAAAAGTACCATTGGTAATAAATGCATTAAGCCGTTCATTAATATCAGCATTTGTATGCTGATTAAGTACCTTGTTAACATTAACCGGTTTGCTTGTATGTACCTTGCCATTTTTGGTGTAGCTAACATATTGGTCAATGTTAATATCGCGCAAATCCTGCCTGCTTGCAAACAACGGAAATTTTTCAAAAGCCGTCTGTGCTTCCTTAAACTGGTAATTATACATATAGGCCAGCCCCAGGTAATAATAGGTGTCAGAAAATTTGCCTTTTGCACCAGCAAAGGACAGCAAAGCAATTGCTTTTTTTATTTCGGTGTTTTGGTGAACATAACATCGTCCCAGGTAATAATGATAAGCAGGTTCTTTCTCGTAATGCTGTATCAGGTTTTGAAAATAAGGGGTGGCGCGTTTATAATCCCCTTCATTAAAAAGTTGCAAGGCCCGGTCATAGCTGTCATCCTGGGCATATATTTGTATTCCCGCCAGGAGCATCATTCCCATGATCACCAAATTTTTCGTTTCCTTCATCATCCTACTGTTTAGTGTACATAAGGACATATACATTTAGCCATTAAATGTATAAACGAAACAGTAATGGGTAATATTGATTTATTAACAAAAGTATGGTTTCCGTGCCTCTCAAAATGAGCATCGGTAAACACGCATTATAAATAATTAGTTATGACTAAAATTATCACTAAATCCGGATTTTATTTCGTACCATGAGTGCTTTATGAGTTTATATTGATAGCTATATTGTTCTCCAATACTAACTTTCTCCTCAGATGGTTTAGCAATACCATGTCCCTTTTTTTAATATTTCTATTACGTTTTCCATACATTGCCAAATAAAAAATTTATCTTCGACGCTTTATAGTTTTTTTATAAGTAAGTTATTGAGTAAAATTTTTTAATTATTAACATAAAACAATCCATTTAACCATGAAGAAAATATTATTTATAGTTTCTGTAATAAGTTCATTAATCATTGTTTCCTGTGCGCAGGTTAATATGGGCGGAAATGCAAATCTTAAAACAGCCGAAGATTCTTTGGCGTATGCTTTTGGCGTTGCCATGGCAAATGACATCAAAACGAGTTTTAATTTTGAAGAGCTGAATACCAATGCCCTTTCTCAGGGAGCATCGGATATTTTTTCTGAAAGCACCAAAATATCCGTAGAAGAAGCCAGGCAATTCATTCGTGGCTATTACCAGGAAGCACAAACAGCCATGCAGGAAGAAGCCAAAAAAGAGGGTGATGAATTTTTAGCAGAAAATGCCGATCGTGAAGGGATAACCGAACTTCCCAGCGGCCTTCAATATGAAGTGATTGAAGAAGGAAACGGTCCTAAACCGGTTGAAACCGACCAGGTAAAAACACATTACAAAGGAACATTACTGGATGGCACTGAATTCGATAGTAGTCTGGGTGGTGAACCGCGCTCGTTCAAAGTAAATCAGGTGATTCCCGGTTGGACAGAAGCGTTACAATTAATGTCGGTAGGTGCAAAATGGAAACTTTACGTACCGCCTCATTTGGCATATGGTGAAAGAGGCGTACCTAATTCACCCATTAAACCCAATTCTACACTGATTTTTGAATTAGAATTATTAGAAATCGTTGAAAACGGCGGAGAAAGCGAAGAATAATGAAGGCGGAAATACTTACACCCAAAGGAGTGATGAAATTATCCTTTTATGAGAAGGATGCTCCGAATACTGTGGATAACTTTGTGAAGCTGGCCAATGATGGCTTTTACGACGGACTACATTTCCATCGTATAATTCCGAATTTTGTGATTCAGGGTGGTTGTCCGCTTTCAAAAGATATGTCCAATCCCAGGGTAGGCACAGGCGGCCCTGGGTATCATATTAAATGCGAGGTGGATGGTGATAATCAGTATCACGACCGCGGTGTGTTATCAATGGCACATGCCGGAAGAGACACCGGTGGTTCGCAATTTTTTATTTGCCACAGCAGGGATAATACCAGTCATCTCGATGGGCAACATACATGCTTTGGTAAAGTGTTTGAAGGACTGGATGTAATTGATGAAATTAAGGCGGGTGATGCCATTGAACAAATAAAAATAATTGAGGATTAGGTATGAGTTTTCAATTAGCCGGAACGATCATCGATATTTTTGATGAGAACCAGGTAACCGATAAATTCAAGAAAAGAGAATTTGTAGTTGAAACCAGCGACAACGGTTTTACCGAACAAATAAAATTTCAGTTAGTACAGGACAAAACCAATCTGATTGAAGGTTTTCAGACGGGCCAACCTGTTAAGGTGCATTTTAATATCAAGGGAAATAAATGGAAAGATAACTATTTTGTAAATCTCCAGGTTTGGCGCATTGAAGCTGCTGTTCAGGGAAGTTCAGGAGGCGGGTCCTCAACCGGGGATTCCCCGTCAGAGCCACCTTCAGGGGATATACCGCCTATGCCTGACAGTGAGGATGATCTGCCATTTTAATAAATCCCATGAAAACCATCATATGGGACTGGAACGGTACACTTTTAGACGATACAGATATTTGTATTCAGGTTGTTAATGGCATGCTTCGTAAACGGAATTTGCCTGAGATAAATTTCGATATCTATCAGGCCCAATTCGGATTCCCGGTTAAAAACTTTTACAAAAAAATAGGATTTGACCTGAGTGATGAGGGCTTTGAAGACCTCGCTGTGGAATATATTGAAGCCTATCTGTCCGATTTTAATCGTTGTTCTTTACAACCCCATGTTGAAGATACATTGAAAAGAGCCCGGGATAATGGATATCAAAATTATGTGCTCTCAGCCATGGAACAGCGTACACTTGAAAAATCAGTTTCTTCGCATGGCTTGTCAAAATTTTTTGTTGGTTTAAAAGGGATCACTGATTTTCATGCAAAAGGCAAGATAGAACGAGGCAGAGAACTTTTCGATGAGCAACAAATAGATTCTTTGCATACTATTTTAGTGGGTGATACTACACACGACTTTGAGGTTGCACAGGGGCTTGAATGCAATTGTATACTAGTGGGCAACGGTCATTATTCAGCGCAGCGTCTTCGGCAGGAATGTCCTGTACAGGTTGTGAACAATGTAAGTGAAGCATGGGTCTGCATTCAGCACCAGTTCAACAACTAACTGTTAATTGTATTCGCATTGTATTGCATGTGGTTCCGTACAATTTTCAGATCGTTATAGCTCACGTCATCCATAAGTGCTTCTTTGGCTTCTGATAGGGATGCATCAGGGTGTTTCCGAAAATAGGTTTCAATAAGGTTGATTTTTTCGGCGGATAATAATTCTTCAGCTTGCAGGTCTCCGGTTCCGACAAAATGCGTTAAATGACTGATAATGGTGCCGGTAACCAGCCCCCTTTCATCTGCGATGGACTCAATGTCTTTACCTGCCCTGAATAGCACAAGACTTTGTGTTTTGGTATCTTTCTTTGGCTCTTTTGATGGAGATTTTGACGATTCCGGATGAAAAGGTGTTTTGATATCGTGTTTTGCCCGGTAATAGTGAATCAGCTCCAGCCATTCGTCGCCAAATTGTTCAATCTTTTTGTTGCCAATACCTTTGATCATTTTTAGTTCATTTACCGTAGTGGGTAATTTTTCGGCCAAAGTGATCATGGCTTTTTGGGGGAGAATCATGTAATAAGGCAAATCGGCCCCGGTGGCTTTGTCATGCCGCCAGGCTTTTAAATGATTAAACATTTCGGGATGGTTCATTTCTTCCAGGCTGATATTTACCTCTGTCTTGGATTCGCTGCGAATAGCTGGTTTGGGGGCGGTTGCTTCTTCCAGACTGGCTTTGCCTTTGGTGTTTAAATAACCAACAATGGTAAAACCCTGCCGGGCAATATGGCTGAAACAGGCTTGCTTAACCTTCGCTTCTTCATCAATATAATCAACTGCTTTTTTCATGGATTTGCGAACGGTACGATTGTCGGTTTCAATGGTCATGTTCTTAAGTACATGCAATACGATGGTTTCCAGCTTACCCTGAAAATAACCGGCAGCTTTCTTAAGTCGTTCCTGTAGTTTTGCGTTTTGCTGTGCCTCAGGGTGCTGATTGATGAGTTGATGCAGCTCAGGGCTAAAACTTTGAAAAACACTGAAAATGTCTTTATTGTACATGGCCAGCATTTGGTCAAAAACCTTATCTAAACTGCCTATGAGTGTATGACGGTTTTCCATGGCTACTTGCCGGGCATATCCAATCCTTTTTTGAAGCCTGTTGAAATTAAATAAATCAAGGATGAGGCTCTTTTCATAATCTTGTCTGGCCTTCTCCAATTGTTGCCTGTCGGGCGGATTTTGTTGAATATCAGTCGTGAAAGCCGAAATGGTGTGATCACTTATGATCCCTTTTGCTGACAATGGCTTACTTAATATTAAACCTTCCAGTGACCGGCAACGACTAAGTGCTACATAAACCTGGCCATGCGCAAAGGCCGCATTGGCATCAATAATGGCTTTGTCGAAAGTCAATCCCTGACTTTTGTGAATGGTTATGGCCCAGGCCAGTTTAAGCGGATACTGATTGAACCGTCCTGTTACATTTTCCTTGATCTCTTTGGTTTCCTCATCAATGGTATAGTTGGTATTCTCCCATTCGGCCTTTTCCACCGGTATGGTATCTGGTTCACCGGGGCATTGTACATAGATGGTATCGGTATCAAACGATTCAACGACACCTATTTTACCATTGAAATACATTTTTTCGGCTGAAGGGTCATTTTTTACGAACATTACCTGCGCACCCTTTTTAAGGGTAAGTTCATATTCGGTGGGATAGGTGTATTCCGGAAAATCACCCTGTACCCTGGCGGTGAATGTTCGCTTGCGGGTATCCAACTCCTGTAATCTTTTTTCGTTGATACGCTGTGCCTGCGCATTATGGGTGGTTAATGAAATATACCCCTGTTTATCAAATTGGTTAAGTGCCGGATCATATCTTTTGTTAAGTGTCTGTATGGTGTTGGTATCTAACGCGTGATCTCGGATGTTGTTTAAGAGTTCGACAAATGTCTGGTCGCTTTGTCGATATACCCGTTTAAGCTCAATGCTTACAAAACTGGTTTTTTGCAGAGCATGACTGCCAAAAAAGAAGGCTGTGCTGTAATATTGTTGAAGCAATGACCATTCTTCTTCTTTTACAACCGGGGCCAATTGTTGCAGGTCGCCGATCATCAGTAACTGAACACCTCCAAATGGTTTTTCACGGTCTTTATATTGGCGTAATACTTGATCAATGCCATCGAGCAAATCAGAGCGCACCATGCTTATTTCATCGATCACCAATAAATCCATGCTTTTCATAATATCTTTTTTCTCACGCGACATGCGCCGAAAGTTTTTTGGGTTTTGGTTCTGTTGCTGTGCATTATTTCCGGGTATTTGAGGGCCAAAAGGCATCTGGAAAAACGAATGAATGGTTACACCACCGGCATTCATGGCTGCCACACCGGTAGGGGCTACAACAATCATGCGTTTGGGCGACTTTTTTTTAAGATCATGTAAAAATGTGGTTTTACCAGTTCCGGCTTTACCGGTAAGAAAAACGTGGGTATTGGTGTTTTCAACAAAATCGAAAGCCAGTTGTAACTCCGGGTTGGTTTGGGTCTGTGTCATAGGTAAAAGAATTTTGGAAGGCTAAAAATAAGACCTATTTGGCCAATAGTCAAGTTGAGAATGAAAAAAGAATTATTAGCCTCACGCTAAAGCGCCAAGACGCTAAGATGGGTCGAATACTTGTTTTTCTTCTTTGCGACTTCGCGGCTTTGTGAGAAGTAGTCATTTAATCTTCACCGCCAATCCAGAAACCATCAGATAAACCTCCTGTGCCATTTGGGCGATATACTGATTCATCCAACCCTGCAGGTCTGCAAATTTCCGGGCTGATGGATGCTCGGGCATGATACCCATGCCCACTTCATTGGTAATAACTATCAGATTGAAATCGGCCTGTATAAAACGGGACCATTCAGCTTTGGCCTTTTTCAAGACACTTTCTACCTGGTATTCCTCATCATGGAAAAAATTATTTAGCCAGAGTGTTACACAATCCAACAACACCGTTTTACCTGATAAATCATGTTTACTGATTTCTTTTTCCTCTTCCAGCGTTTGCCATTGAGGGCCACGACTATTTTGATGCAGCTTAATCCGGGCTGCAAACTCATCATCCCAAATCCGTGCAGTTGCCAAATAAATAGGAGAGGAGCTCTGTTGCTCAGCCATATCCTGTGCAAAACCAGTTTTACCGGAGCGCTGACCGCCTGTTATGATTGTAATGTTAGCCATAGTACCTTTATCTGCGGAAAGGGCGTAGCTTTTCCTCGGTTAACCCGCTGTTGTATAGCTCGTTCCGGGCCAATACAAAAAATAAATCGGATAACCGATTGATGTATTTACGAATAAAATCTTCCACCGCATCCACTTTATTCAGCGATACCAATCGTCTTTCAGCCGTACGCATCCGGGTGCGGATCATGTGACATAATGCAGCCACTTCGTTTCCGCCGGGAAGAATAAAAAAATCATGCCGGTCGTCCATGCTGTTCAACATTTCATCGATCCATTGTTCGCAAAACTGTTCCCCATCGGTGGGACGATTGATGGTGTTCTCATCGCGATTGCGTGAGTGGGTGGCGATGTGCGACATCATATCCATCATATCGACCTGTATTTTATGCAGTTTTTCCTGCCAGGGGTGGTCCATCGGTATTTTAACACGAAGCAGACCAATGGTTGAATTCACTTCATCGAGCTTGCCGTTGCATTCAATACGAATGTCGTCCTTATCCACCAGCAAACCGCCAAATATTCCGGTTTTGCCTTTGTCGCCCGTGCGTGTGTATACTCTCATAAACTGTGATTTTTGTGTTATGCAAATCTACTATTTTTATTAAATGTGATTTGTTGGTATAAGATATTTGATGGGGCAACAAACCTTCATAAGCCATTCCTTTCCCTGCGTAGGCAGGGATCTCTATGCATCCGCAATGCTGTGCCATGAAACTCTTGCCTGTACAAGAAAAACAAAATTCTGTTTGAGGCTGGTGATAATCTCAAATATCCTATATTTACAATATAGAATCATGGATATACCTTATTCGAACAGGTATCAGCACGATGAATCCATGATACCGTGTCACCCGCTGAAAGCAATTTGTCAATGGCCAGTACATCAGCCGTTTTGTTATTAACCTCATAGTACCAGGCGGTTTGGCCTTTTTCGCTATGTTCATCATCAATGGCTATAACAATAACGTGTTGCTTATTGGTATAGGTGGTTACCCGAGAGGCTTTCTGTAAGGCTTCCAGGGCGGTTAAACCATCTTGCCACAAGATGTTAATTGATTTATTGGGTGTTAAGGATTGGTAGTTAATTTCAACAGTCACCTTTTTATCGTTCTCCCCTCGTTTATTTGGTGAGAATCCCATAAATATAAGTGCCGGAAAAAATACAGTTATAATAATGTGTAAAGATTTCATTTTTTACTTTTTGGTTTCTTCATAATTGTTAAAAACCCCATGAATTCCATGGTGCAAATCAACCATGGAAATCATTGGGATTTAAAAAAAGAAAAAACAGTTGCGTTTAATGTTTGATCAACCGGATATTATTGTTTGAATACCACGTTTTGAGGTGCTATACCTGTTTGTTGTGTATCCAACAGCTCACCCTGGTTATTATACACTTCCAGGCTGCCATTTACATCTGTACCGGGGGAAATAAGCACGTAAATATCACCATTCTCTGGATGACATCCCATACCATAATAATTTTCGCCTTCAATGAGCGGCTCAGAAGCCAACATATTGGTTGTCAGGTCTATTGCAGTAATAAATGAGGCTGTTCCTGGCCAGGATTCATTACCCATGACATAAAGGTTTTTTTTATCTGGTGAAGTGGCCAGGTAACCGTTGGATCCAATACCCTGAATATTTATAAAGTTGGAGGTTGTATTGGATTCAGGATTCAACATAATAACCCCTAATTTTGTGCTATCAAACGATACGGAGAATTCACTCACCAGCGATACCCACAGGTTTCCCTCACTGTCCGTCTCAAAGTGTTTAGGCAATGCAGGAACATCAATATAACTAATGGAGTCATTATCCAAATTTACGACTGATATTTGGTTTTTTGCCGTGGAACCGGCAAACAGCTTATTGTTTCTGATAATTACTCCTTCGGGCCCACCAGGTAGTGTTATCTTTTTTGATACTTCATTGGAAGATAAATTGATTCGGGCGATATACGAATTGGCATATACGGCCCAGTCCACAACATCACCCCAGCAGGATACATAAGCGGTATTATTTGTTGCAGCAAAATACCGGGGTTTGGTAATTTCTGCAGCTATTGGACTAACAGAGGCTTCCAGATTTGAACTATTTGCAATGTCTATTTTATCACCATTGTTTGACATCATATAAGCCATGTTATTGTGAATGCTCATAGATTGTACATTGGATCCGATACCAACATTATTGATATTTTTATAGATATCATGATAAATTGTATCATTTTCTTCATCATAACTGCTTATTGTTGTTTTACTTCCGGAAAAACTCCCATAATTAACAATATATATATCGGAAACGGTGGTTGAAGGACTGGTATTATCATCGGATTCACAGGCGATAAATAATACAGGAATTAAGCAGAAGATAATAATTGATAACTTTATGTTTCTCATCGTTTTTAAGTTTTTGGTTATTAATGATTATTATAATTGTATTTGAATAGTAAAATGGTAACTGCGTCCCGGCATGGCATGGTCAGCGATATTCACATAATCAGTATTAAAGATGTTGTTAATCTGCGCCATTAGAGTAAGTTCAGCTTGATTAATTATTAATTTGTACCCGACAGAAGCATCCAAGAGTATATAACCCGATAGTTGAATCGAATTGCCCAGAGCGTCCTGAGACCCTGTATTACGTTTGCCTGTATACGATACATTGGTGTTGATCAGCCAGTTTTCAGGTTTAACATCCAGATAGAGTAATCCTGTATGCTCCGGGCTGTATGGTAATTGTTCCCTGATTTTTTCTTTCTGGGATTTATACACTTTTTCAGGAGTCGATTGGTTAAAGGAATAGCTAAACCCATATTCGGTTGATAAATCCAATATTTTCTGATTGACCTTCGAAATAACTTCCAACCCACGACTGTGAACCTGTTTGTAATTCTGCGGGCGCCAAATACTGCCATTAGATGGTCTCCACTCAATCCAATCGTCAATTATGGAATAATAACCATTGACTTGGATATCAATTGCAGGTGCAGCGTTATTCAAATATATTTGCAGACCACCTTCGGCATTCCAGCCTTTTTCAGCTTTCAGATCGGGATTTCCTGAACTTACCCAGAAACGATCATTGAAAGTGGGGATTTTATAGCTTCTGGAGAATGAGCTGGTGATTTTGATGAAATTATTGATGTTCCTCCGGATAATATGCTTTAAACCTATAGAAGGAGCAAATTCCGGAGTATAATCCGATACAACAGATTGTCGAAAATTAAGTGTTACTTTAGTGGTTTTAAACAATGGCTGGGCATACGAGGCATAAAGCTCGGTGCGGTGTTCGTCAATACCATAGCTATAGGCATATACATCAGGCACTATATAAGTATGTTTCGTACCCAGGTTTATTTTACCGTTGTAAGGCATAGCCCTTTCAAACTCAAGGTTACCTGTAAATCGTCGGGTAGCTATGGTATCTTCATTTTGATAGAGTTGAAAATCATTCACGTAATTCATACTCACATCCAATCGCTGATTGTCTGAAAATGAATGCACATATTTACCAATAATGCGGGTATTACGATTGAATATCTCGGCCATAGTACCACCATTTCTGGTGGCTGACATGTTGGGTTGTACTTCACGCCAATTGTAAGTGTGAATACCTTTCAGTGCGACATAATTGGAGGAGGTGATTTTATAAAATACTTCCTGCAGTATTCCATGATTCTGATAGGAAGCATTGATCTGTGTGTCTGATTTTTCCTGAAAAGGCAGCACCGATGTGTTTTCAAAAGGGAATTCATTTTTACTTTCCTGGTAATATACTTTAGTGGCAGATTCTATCTGCCCGTTACACGCACGAAATTTTGCACCTGTGAAATAAGTACCGAAACTGGCAACATCTTGCTGTAAAAAAGTGGTAATTCCTTTTTCCCATGCAGGTATGGATTTTAGATGGATGCTGCCACCGATGGCATCTGAACCGTATAAAGAGCTGGCCCCTCCGTATTGAATATCTATCTCGTCAAAAAGAAACATAGGGATATCGCACATATTGGAGTGCCCCAGTGTAAGGGAGTTGAGATTAATACCATCATACATGATGGCCGTATGATCAGCACTTGTACCCCGAAAGCTGATGGTGCTCAATCCACCGGCAAAAGAGCGTACGTATACAGGGGTGTAGCGTTTAATGGCTGTTGAGAGGTCTCCCGAATTGACAGCCTGTATTTTATTTTTATCCAGTGTCTGTATTTTGGCACCGGCTGCATATTCCGATTTGGCACCTTTAACCACCACGCTTCCGATAGCTAATGTATCATCCAGTATTTGTGCATGCAGGCAACCCGAGAAAACTCCACACAGGAGTAAGAAAAATAATTTTGGATACATGTCAAATTTGTTTAATCCCGAACAATTACAATCCTGGCAGGTTTTCTGGCTTGTTCTGTTCTTCTCGTGCCTTCCCTTCCGTATGTTAGCGGAAAGTGGCGGGGGTGAGAAGAATTTTTTAATCCCGAATAAATATCGCTTCGCTACATTTTTTACTCAGGATCATGTGATCCCGAATAAATTCCGCTGCGCTACATTTTTCGGGATTCTATTTTTCTTAGTATTTATTTCACTTCGTTCATAAATACTAAGAAAAATTAGAACTTACAGCTGCGGGTACAGCTCCGGACTATCCGCCAGCTGGCGGATCACCGGATTCCCTTTTAATCCTGTCTCGCTTTTGGCAAGACGGGACACCAAAATCGATGCAAATATAAAATTAATATTTGGAATTGCTAAACCTATCCTGTTATTTCTTCTCACACACGCTGAACCGGTTATTACATATCGTATACCACTGTTTTAGCCGGTAAAATGAACGGGCTGCTTTATTATTGTTATGTCAGGCATATTTCAATTCACGCCAGGTATAGGAAATTGCTCGCCGGCTACCTGAAATCGTTCGCTACCTGCCGGAAATGTTTCGCTGATAGTTGGAAACACTTCGCTAATGGCATGAAATTGTTCGCTACCTGTGTGAAATGCATCGCCGGATAGGATAAACTATTCGCGAAACATTTCCTTATTCTGCTCCATCACTTTACCTGACACCAAAAAAATGGCCGGGCGGTTTGAGAGCGGATTGGTTTGGGTGATAACCACTGTTTTATACACATCTTCAATGTCATTAAAGGTAAGTACATCTTCGGGCGTACCAATTTTATGGATGGTGCCTTCATTCATCATAATGAGGTAATCGCAATATTCCCCGGCCAGGTTGAGATCGTGAATAATCATGAGCACGGTAAGCGATAGTTGTTCATTCAGGCGTTGAATAAGATTTAAGAGTTGAACCTGGTGGGTAATATCCAGGTGAGAGGTAGGTTCATCGAGCAGCAGTATTTCGGGTTCTTGTGTCAAAGCCCTTGCAATGGCAGCTAACTGGCGTTCCCCGCCGCTGAGTTGATTGAGTTTCTTTTTACGATAATCCCATATATCAGTTAACCGCATATATTTCTCAGCTATTTCATGGTCTTTGGCCGTTTCAATTACCTGAAAGGTCCTGTGATACGGGTAGCGGCCCATCAACACATAGTCTTCCAACACAATATCGGCGCTTTCAATATCCTGGGTAACAATGGCAATGTGTCGGGCTTTTTCACGCTGATTCATGTCCCGTACTTTTTTTTCCTGTATGAGCATATCCCCTTCCAGGGAGTGGATGGAGCCGGTAATAGTCCGGAACAACGTGGTTTTACCGGCGCCATTCGGGCCGATAATGCCGGTTAAGCTACCCTGAACAACATCGACATTGATATTACGAATATAGAAATCAGGCGGGTAACCGCTGGTGATGTTGTGGAGTTTTAATATGGTTTGGTCTTTTTGCATAAGTTATTTAAGCGATTTTGACCGACTGAGCACAATAATAAATAAGCTTCCACCGATGATTCCTGTAATTACCCCAACGGGTAATTCGTTGGGCGCTATGAGGATCCGGGAAGCCAAATCCGATAATACCAGAAATGTACCCCCGCCCAGAAAAGCGCTAACCAGAAGAATCCGGTAATCGGTACCCACCCAACTTCTGATAAGATGGGGAATGATAAGGCCTACAAATCCTATAACGCCGGCTACGGACACACTCACCCCGGTAAGCACGGATGCAATGACAAACAAAAATTTAATAGACCGATCGGTATTAATTCCCACATGCATGGCTTTTTCTTCGCCCATTCGAAGGGCATTCAATGGCTGTATAAAGAAATAGGACAGTACCAATCCGACCAATGCCACAATTGCACACATATAAATAAGTACCATATTGGGTTCGTCCAGTGAGCCCATGGTCCAGAATATGATACCATGCAGGTTTTCGGTATTGGTGGTGGACATCAGCAGCATGATGGATGATGAGGTAATAAAGCTAATCATCACCCCGGTAAGCAGCATGCTCTGGATGCGTATTTGGCTTTTGCGGCTGCCAATTAAGTATACCACTACAATAATGAGCAATGCACCTGCAAAGCCGCCAAAAGGCAGTGATAAATTTCCCCATGCCGCAGGCAGTCCGAATACAATCGCCAGGGCCACACCCAAAGCAGCACCACCCGATATACCCAATGTATAGGGCTCTACAAGAGGGTTTTGGTAAATCCCCTGTAAAATGACCCCGGCCAGGCTCAATGCCCCGCCAACGGCAATACCTAATAAAATACGGGGGAGGCGGATCTGTGTCAAAACAACATGCTCCATTGAGTTTTCGGATTGAAACAGTAAATCCGGAATATGCCCAAAGGGTATGTCAATCTCACCCTGTGAAAGGGATAAGAACGAGGATATCATGAGCAGAATGATCAGAATAACGCCATAAATAACCCAATTGAAGATTTTGTTTTTCTTCATTACTGATTACCTTTTAGTTGTTTCGGTACATGAGTTGAATCATTTCATCCACAACCTCTACAAAGGTAACTGCTGTAGGACTGCACGACTTATCCGCATCAATAATGTGGATCTGGTTATTCCTGGCAGCGGATAAATTGGGATACGCTTCCCAGGTTTTTTTTTCTTCTTCTCCCACAACGCCCATGGTAACAATAAAGATCACATCAGGGTTCCTGACCAGCACAGTTTCCCGCGAAATACTTCCCTTGGTAAAGTCGTGGGCTACATTCTTTCCTTTTGTATATACAATATAGTCGTGCATAAAGGTGTTGGGAACTGCTGTAAACAAGGGATTGGCCCCAATCTCCATAAATATTTCAGGGGAAGCAACATCCGGAATGGTGTTTTGCAGGCTATCGAGCTGATTTTTGGAACGAGCCACAATCTTTTTTGCAAGTTCTTTTTGGCCTAATAATTCCCCCATATCAATGAGCTGCTCACATAAATTGTCATACGAGGTAGGATAAGGGTATGATCTAACCGTCACACCCAGCTTTTCGAGATGTTCAATGGTTTCGGGATGGGTGAGCGAACTGGTAATTACCAGATCAGGCTTGAGAGAGAATACTTTTTCCAGGTTTACATCTACGGCTGTGGCTACTACCGGAACTTCATCACGTGACGGGAACTGACAAAATGAGGTGCGGCCTACCAGGTTATCCGATTTGTTGAGCAATACGATCGATTTGGTCAGGGATGGAGCGAGTGATACAATGCGCTGACCTTGTTGCGCATTTAAGGGTATAGCGATAAATACAAGTATTATGGCAGCATATAAGAAGCATAAAATGTGTTTCTTCTGGTGGAAATTCTTCATATAAAAGATTGCATTCATTTTCAACTGGCAGATAACAGTGATTTGTAATCCGGAACCGTAGATTAACATCCTACATTAATTGGCTGCAAATGTAATAATAATTAAGGAGTGTTAATTGTAGATTGAAGAATGAAGTTTCAATCGTTTAGTTAATAGGATTTGCCTTCCGCACACCCTTCGATTCCCTAAAGGGATCAGCGCGCAGGCCTTCTCCTTCAGAGCCTGTCCCGCTTACTTAAAGCGAGAGGTGAGGGGTGTGCGAGGGAAGGCCAATTATAAAATAAGCCTTGACTAAACGACATAGAATGAACATTTTTGGATTTAAGAATAAGCGATATCAAATAGCAATGATCCAATAACACTTGATTGCCAAAAGCAAAAAACAAATTCTAACCATACCAAATTTTTTTATTGCACACTTAACAATAGAACGCGAGGAAAGCTCAGGCAAGGTCTCAAATCCCGGCTTCTCAATTCTCTCATCAGCGTTCTTACATAAAAAAAAAGACTGTCATCCAAATTTGGAGACAGTCCTTATATCACACAAAAGTTATAAATTAATACTTCTCAAAATCCTCGTCACTATGATTGTTTTCCTTCATTACCAAGGCGCCATTTTCATCCTTTTTGTCTGATTTTTGCATATTCCCATCGGCTTTTGCCGGAGATGGTTTTGCCCCCTGTTTTAGCAATACCGTTTTTTGATTTTTGCTGTGATAGTTCATTTCCTGCTGATCAATTTTAAAGAAACGAATGGTTTCTTTCATTTGATCAGCCTGACTTGATAATTCTTCAGAGCTTGTAGCCATTTCTTCTGCAGCAGCTGCATTTTGCTGGGTGATTTGGTTTAATTGCTGAATGGCAGTGTTAACCTGGTCGGCACCTGAATTTTGTTCAATACTGGCAGCTGCTATTTCCTGCACCAGTTGCGATGTTTTTTCTATCTCAGGAACTATTTCGGCCAGTTTTAAGCCTGCCCTTTCTGATACTTCCACGCCATTTTTGGATAATTCATCAATTTCATCTGCGGCCACTTTGCTTCGCTCGGCCAGCTTACGTACCTCAGAGGCAACTACGGCAAATCCTTTTCCATGTTCACCGGCCCGTGCAGCTTCAACCGCGGCATTGAGCGCCAAAATATTGGTTTGGAAAGCGATATCATTGATGATTTTGATTTTATCGGCGATATTTTTCATGGCTTCTACCGATACTTTGGTGGCTTCGTTGCCTTCACGAATACCAACGGTAGCTGATTGTGAAATACTTTCGGTTTGTTTGGCATTGTCCGTATTTTGCTGAATGTTGGCCACCATTTCTTCCATGCTGCTGGACACCTCTTCGGCTGATGAGGCCTGCTCATTGGCACCCTGCGACATTTGCTGTGAGGTAGCACTCATTTGCTGACTGGCGCCTGCGATATTTTCTGATCCGGCAATTATCTGTCCGACTATATTCTTCAGTCGTGTTGCCATATCTTTCAATGCCCGGGCCAATTCGCCAATTTCATCCTCCTGATCAATATCTATCGAAGCTGTCAGCTCTCCATCGGATATATTCTTTGCCAATTGAACACCTTTTTTAATCGGGGTAGTAATCATGCGGGTTAACATTACAGCCATAATAATACCCAGCACCAAAGCAATTATTAACCCTGCAACCAGTACCATGCTCGAACGTTCAAGCAGGCCGGAGGCATTATCGGCAATGTTACTGGTGTTATTGATACCGGCAGCGGCGGTCGACTCCACCAATGCGATAATTTCACCGGCTATGTTATTTCTTTGGATATTTAATTTTTCCCGTTCCTCCCAGGTTGCAATAAAATTTTCCATGGCAAGCACATATTCTTCAGAGGCTTGCTCAACCTTATCAATCTGCTTTTGATTAGCGGTTGTGTAGGTTATCAGTCTGATATTGCCAAGTTCATCGGTGATGTCATAACCGGATAATGTTTCCTTGAATAGCGCCGGATCACGTGTAGCCTGCGCCTGAAAATTGGTAATCCGGAGTTCGTTTCCCTTATCCAGGATATCATTCATCCAGGTTATTTTTTGATGACGTTCACTCAAGGTTCTGCCAGCAACGTTTTGTGCAATATTTCTTTCCAACTGACTATCCTGTGCATCAATATAATTACCGCAGGCTTCAACAAAATGGGCGGCACTTTCGTGCATTTGATTTCTATAGGACAATAAGGCTTCATTTTTCTGAACCGTTTGTTCCACCATCTTTTCATACGCATCTATTTTGCTGTCAATGCCTGTTATTGATTCCTTCAATTCATCAAGATGTTTGGTGTTTTCTGCCAGCTCTTTCGCAATTTCAATATCTTTCTGAACCTCATTCAGGTTTTCCCGTCCTTCCATCAGATATAGTTCATCTTCGGTAAAAGAATATCCACGCATGGCAAACATCGTTTGCAATACATTGCGTTCAATTAAATTGGACACTTCAACTTCCGGCACATATTCATTGGCAAGTGTGTTTGATTGTGATGATACACGAATCATATTCCAGATGGCCAATGTACCCAGTGCAAGCGCTATTAAAATAAGAATGCCGAACCCGATGCCCAGCTTTTTCCCTAATTTTAAATCTTTAAATCTCATAGTGCGATGTTTTAAATTATTACCTGTTATTTAATATTCATTTGGTTTCTCAATAAGAGCATTGACACATAATAGCGGGTTGCGTTCATACTGCTGACTGAAGATTAAATGGTTTGTATTAGTCATTTTTGAGTTGAATAAATTTACGAGGAGTGATTGCAATTAATCATTTTTTAAGTGCTATAATTTAACATGTTGGTGATGGTATTTTTACCAGTTAAATCTTGTAATATTCTGAACAAAAACTGATGACAATTTTTCGTAATCACGCAAAGCATTTTTAATTCATCACGTTTTTGTTTAACTTACGGTATTAATCAATTCATTATGGATAATTTCCCGGATGACATAGAAACCATTACGTCAACGTATGAGATGTTTCAGGAACTGACGGGGATGATAAAGGCGGAGATGAACAATGCTTTTATCAGTCGTGATGTGAACTACACCAGGGGAGAAACCATATTTAAGCAGGGGACTTTTATATCGCATATTGTGTTTATACGCAACGGACTTGTGAAAGCCTCTGTGGAAAGCGATAATGGCCGCACCACCGTGGTAAAACTTATATCATCCAACCAGTTTTTAGGTTTGCCCGTTTTGTTTGGGAGCGATTTTCACGGAATGAGTTGTACAGCCATGAAAGATACATGTGTTTGTCAGGTAAAACGTGAATACATTCAGGAAGCTTTTTTAAAGAATGTCAGGCTTACTCATTTCATTATGGAGTATTATAACCGTGAGTTTTTATATTTATACGACCGGTTGTCAAACACAAGTGCCAAAAATAATCACGGTAAACTGGCACAAAGTTTTTTATACCTGCTGAAGGATGAGTTTATGAAGGAAGATGTTTTTAAACATATCACCCGAAAAGAAATTGCCGAACTGGCCACCATCTCCCTTGAAAGCGCCAATAAATTGATTAATGAATTAAAGAACGATTTGATTATTCGTATTGAAGAGGGTAATACTATTGTTGACCGGCCCGACCTGCTGGAACATTTAAGCAGGCTGGGATAACAGGAATGAATAAAAATTCAACGTTTATAACAAAATCATATTTACTGCTGACATACTGATGTCACTCAGGTCAGATAGTTTTGTGTTATCAGAAATTTAAATAGTTAATCCTTTAAAAAACAAAACAATGAAACCAAATCAATTCAAAAAAATTAGTTTATGTGCCATCCTGGCCATAAGTTTTGTATTTAACTTATCACTGAATGCAATTGAACCTGGAGAGATAGAAGTTAAAGATATGGATGGTATGAAAGCCGTTATTTTGCAGGCCACTGTGCCATCACAGCAAATTGGACAAAAAATGCCTGAAATGTTTGGTAAACTTTATGGTTACCTGGGGCAGCATCAAATTCAGCCTGCCGGCCCTGCATTTTCGGTTTATTTTTCTTATGATCCGGAGGGAGATACTAAAATGGCCGTTGGGGCACCTGTAGGCAGCAAAGTGAAAACCGAAGGGGAATTTAAGTATCGGGAATTTCCCAAAGCTAAAGCTGTTAGCACCCTGTACAAAGGGCCTTATGAAGAGATGGGGCCTGTTTATGATGAATTAATGGCTTATCTCGATAAAAATGAGTTGTCCTCAACCGGTCAGGCATGGGAAGTATATATTACAAACCCGGAGGAAGTTAAAGACCCGGATGAGTATGAAACCATGATTTATTTCACGATTAAATAAACTATATCGCCTGGTTTAATAATCGGTCGATTAACCACGGTGTGTTTTTCATCGTGGTTTTTTTATTTGCAGAAAATCCTGTTAATATTGTTACGTAATTAGTATTTTTTTTAGGATCAGTGAATATAAATTTTTTATTATTCGCAATCATGCATAAACTAATTACGGGAATAAAGCAATTTTCGAAAATGCCTTGTAAGGTGGTCACCCTGAGCGTAGTCGAAGGGTTATTTTAACTCATTACCAGGACATTTCGACTACGCTCAATGTGACTGGAGCGTTTGATGGCATTTTCGAAAATTGCTTTTTTAATTATGAGCGATTGCGGATATTCATTATTAATATTGTCAAGAGATTATTATTCTGAAGAATCAGTGAATATAAATTAAAATTGCTGAGGCCTAGTTTTATTGAATATGATATTGAATCTTAAATAATTCGAATATGGTAAACAAGCAAATATCTTCAGGGGATTATTTCCGTTCGTTAGAGATTATTTATATAGCCTTTATTGCCAGTCAGGGTGTTTTTGGGGTGATATCAATTGTGTTGGTGGCTGGTGGATTATTTGAACATCGATTTAACAGGTTATGGGACATATTTATATTTTTAATACCGGCTGTGGTAATCGTGGGAATAATCATTAACAAAGTGATGTATCAACAACGGGTTCACAGCATAAAAGAAAAACCTGGTCTTATGTCAAAAATGTACGCTTTGCGTGCTGCGAAAGTGGTTCGATGGTCGGTTATGGAAGCATCTTCATTAACTGCCATTGGCGCCTATTTATTAACCGGTTACTGGTTGTTTATTGTATTATCAGCAATAGTTGTATTGGTTTTTCTCAGTATCAAACCCACGATAGAGCGGTTGGCTAATGAGCTTGAGCTTAATGCAGAAGATAAAAAAAAGCTCTATGATGCGAATGCTGTTGTGGCTGAGATTGATGGGAGTGTTAGATGATTTTGGTTGGAAAGGCTACAAGCTTGTGCTTGTAGCCCGGAATACATAGTCATTTCGATTGCTATACCCTATTACCGAATTACTTTATTTATTCATCTGTCCAATAAATCTTTTTGATACGGGTAATGGTATCTGAATTATTTTCGTAAATCTCTAAAGTAGCACTACCAGTTCCGGTGAGAAAAAATTTCAAATCGATTTGCCCTGCTTCCGTGTCGCTCGTAAATATTATTGAAGCGGTTTCCGGTTCATAATCTGTATATTCCCATCCTTCATTTGAGAAGGGTGCATAGGACCAGGAGGCATATTTTTTTTCAATAATTAGACTGTCCATATCTATGGTATCATTAAACCACCCTTCTGCTATCGTGTCAATATAAAAATCAGGATAAAAACCTACTTTTACACTGGTTCCTTTGTTTAATTTTGCTGCAAAGCTAACTGTTGTATTTTCAGAACCATTGTAGTGTGGATAATTGGTACGGCCTACAGCCAGTAAATTTGATCCGTAATCACCATTTTCCGGATATTCAACCCCTGAATGTGCTGTGTATTCACTGGTAGCTTTGAAGTCATTTATATATTTTTCAAACGTTCCGATAGATGCTTCTACACCTAACTCCTGATAGCGTGCTTCGATGTTTTCACGTACTGTTGTCATATTAATTAAATTCACATCAGTTATCAGGGCCATACCCAGGGTACTGTCATTCAGTTCGCCATCGGTTCGGATATCTGAGCTGATATTGGCCAATAATTCCGATAGTCCGGCTTCTGTGCGCATTCCTTGCAATATAACTGATACAGCCAATAGCACAGCATTATCATTTCCTGCTTTAGCAATATCCAGTTTTTCGGATACGTTCATACCCGATGGTGCAAAACCAAATATCTTCAAAACTTCTGATTGGGCTTGTGATTTGGCATCTGTAAAGGAGCTACCTTCAGCGATAAGATATTCCACTCGTCTTTTCTCCAGTGTTGTGAGTACGTTAACATTAATATCGGTCGAATCAGATAAGTCGGTTAAAGCCTGCAAAGTTAGCTGTGCCTGTGAATTTTCACCGGATACTTCGTTAAAATAAAATCCATTTGCCTGCAGAGATGCATATTGTGACTCCAATTCAAGACCATTAAAATTAAAAGTTCCTTTATTATCAAGTATCTGGGCGTTGTAATTCTTGCCGGTAGGAATAAAGTCTCCTTTCATTTCGGCCAGCGTTACCGTGGTACCATTGAGATAGGGACCTTTCTGCACATAGCCGTTAAGTTGTGCAATGGATACGGGTTGTACATTAATAGTGCTATTGTTGTTATTATTTTTTTCCTTTTCACAGGATAGTAAAACAGAAACAATTAATATAGCCATAAGGTGCATGAATGCTTTCATAATGGATCAATTTAAGTTTATAACTGGTTTTGATTAAAAGTATAAATAATTCTTATTATGTAACGTTTAAAACATACAGATGCATTTTATCGGATACAGGTTGCGTATCGTTAATATATTAAATTATTATTGAAGTTGCAAATTACACTTATATGGCTTAAAGAATAGTTATTGCTACATTTTTCCATTACAATTATCATGTGAAATATGTAAATTTCTTTATTTATAAAATACCTTTGACATGTATTTACATGAATCCATAAAACACGAAATAATGAATTCAAAATGTATCTTAATAATATTGTTAAGTATTTTATTTATTCCGGCACGGTCTCAAAGTACAAAGCTGAATATTGTAGTGTCTGACATCCGGAATGATAATGGAAAAATTGCCATGTCCGTTTTCACCGGAGCGGATGGATTCCCGATGGGATCTGAAAAAGCCTTGAAAAAATTCACTGCTCCCATTACGAATGGTAAAGCCAGGTTTAGCCTGAATTTTAAACCCGGCGAATATGCCCTGGCGTTTTTTCATGATGAGAATGATAATGATGAACTGGATGCCAACTTTATTGGTATTCCCAAAGAGGGTGTTTGTGCATCAAACAATGCACAGAGCAGGATGGGGCCTCCCAAATATGAGGATGCCCGGTTTATGGTATCCGGTGGTGAAAAGGATATGTTTGTTAAGATGACTTATATCGGAGAGGATTGATTTACAGAAACAGTAATTCAATATTTTTGGAAATTTGAAATTATATACTGAGGATCAGGTTTATATAATTAGCTAAGGCTATAGTTTATAATAGCGTTTTATTTTGTATCTTTAAAGAAAAAAGCATGGATAAATCTGAAATAAGAGCCACACTATTATCGCTTAGCCAAGAAGAAAGAGTTGCATTACTCTCGGAGATTGAAAATGAACCTACTAGTCATTCATTAAACATACTGGGGCAAAGACGAGAACACTTGGATAATAAAATAGGTTGTTGTCCGCGCTGCTCCGGTAAAAAATATCGAAAACACGGTAAAGACAAGGGTAGCCAGCGTTATTATTGTAATAGTTGCAAGAAAACATTTACTGAATATACAGGTACATGGCTAGCAGGTATCCATAAAAAAGAACTTATCACGGATTATTTGAAACTAATGGAGCAAGAACTTAGCCTTGATAAGATTAAGGATGAACTGGAGATAAACAAAAAAACAGCATTTGATTGGCGGCATAAAATTTTATCGGGCCTTGAAAATATTGATCAAGGTGGTTTCAAAGGAATCACAGAAAGCGACGACACATTTTTCCTTCATTCTTCTAAAGGAAGCAAGTTATATGACCGAAAGCCCAGAAAGCGGGGTGGTTCTGCCAAGAAAAAAGGCATAAGCAACGAACAGGTGGCTGTCATTGTTACTGCGGATAGGGATACTGAACTTGATTTATCGGTTGTTACATTTGGAAGGATAAAAAAATCTGATATTACTCAAGCTATCGGACAACGAGTTTCTGATGATACCATTCTATGCAGCGATAGCCATGTTAGTTACAAAGGCTTCGCTATTGATAATGATATGGAACACCATGCTATACGAGCAGACTTAAAGCAATACGTAAAGCAGAAAATATATCATGTCCAACATGTGAATTCTATTGATAGTCGACTGAAAAAGTGGTTAGAGTACCAATTTGGCGGAGTATCCACTAAATACTTGCAGAAATACCTGAACTGGTTTAAAACGAAAGAGAGGCTGAAGCAATCAAAAGAATTTTTAAAGGACTTCACCAACAAAAGCTTAATTGATATTACTGCTCGTAATACCTACATGGAAATAGGGCAAAATTATCAAGATTTAATAAACACAACGCTAAATTAAACTATAGCCAATTTCTTTTGTATTGATCTATGGCTTTTGTTGTTCTTGTTGAACTTATTATTAATAATGTTGTTGAAAATTTTAAAATATGCATTTGAACGTCTTGCGGAAATTAATGCTTTATTTCTTCCAATGAAAGTTGTTGACCAATTAATATAAAAACCCACTGCTATAAGCCATCATACCCCTAAAATAACCTGTCGTTATAATGAATACTTATGTAGTAAAAACAAATTTTCGTACTTTTATAAAAAGGCTGAGGAAGCGGCTAACGGGTTTATGTCAGAACAGTAATATGAATGGAATCCGGACCACAAAATGTATTGAATGAATAAAAAAATTAATCAGCTTATTCAGATGCTTAAAGCATATCTCGGTATTTATGTCAGCATAAGCCTGGGGGTATTTTTGTTTGTGTTGTTTTTTCAACCATTTCCGTTACAGGGTTTTGATTTTAATAACCGCCTGTTATTTATTGCCGGCCTGGGAGCAATTGTTTTTATTACACTTGTTTTAATACTTATTGTATTTAATAATTATATACAGGATTATGGCCATAGTAATCCGGATGCTGTTTTTCCCAACTACTTCGGAAATTTTTTGTTATTGGCGATGAGTTCAGTAGCCTTCGCTTTTTATTTACGCTTTGTAGGTGATGTCTCCATTACATTTCATATAATGTTTAAAACAACATTGATCTGTGCTGCACCCCTGGTGGTATTATGGGTGCATGAAAAATTAAAGGCTTACAAACAGCAAAATACTGAACTGAAAAGAGAAAAGGAAAACATCCGACAACAAGTTGAGCAGTATGAAGATCATTACCGGAATAAATCAATCGAATTTAGTATTGACAATGGCTCCGGAACATTAGACCTTTTTATTTCTGATATTGCATTTATAAAATCAGCCGATAATTATGTTGAAATTGCATTTAAGGAGGACAATATCTTTAAAAAAAAATTAATTAGAAGCACACTTAAGAATATTGAACAACAACTCAGGGCTTATGCAAATTTTATGCGATGTCATCGAATATGTATAGTGAATTCGCATTATATCGAAAATCTTTCCAAAAACTATAACAATCATTGGTTAACACTTTCCGGATTGGAGGAAAAACTACCTGTTTCCCGGCAGTACCTGCTTAAGCTAAAAGAGGTGATACGGTAGTCAGGGATGAGTGTCATTTACCACACCCTGATGCCGTCCATCCCGTATAAGACTGTTTAACCCCTCTATCATTCCAAACATCCCTTTTTTAATTATCAGGAGTTTTTTTGTTTTATTTTTGCGTCATTTCGAAGGTTGGTCTGCTTATAAACTGCTTTATAACAGACGTAATTGAAATAATTTAGCCATTCGATTTAATAGTGAGAAAACGTGCCGAAAAAATGAAGGTTAAAAACATAAAAGAATGACGAACGTACAACAAATAAATTTCTCAAAAGAAAAACTCGATTTTGTGAAAGAACTGAGATTGGAAATCGGGCAATATTTTGAAACCAACAATATTACCAAATATGGGAATGTCCATATTTTTTTTAAATCACTGATAATGGTAGCCTGCTATTTAACACCATTTTTTCTCATGCTAACTGGTGTAATTAATACATTTTGGGTTATTTATAGCGGATGGCTGCTCATGGGTGTGGGTATGGCAGGTATTGGTATGGGGTTAATGCATGATGCCAACCATGGGTCTCTTTCTAAAAATAATGCAGTTAATAAATGGATGGGTAAATCGCTTTATCTACTGGGCGGTTACCCGATCAACTGGAAATTCCAGCATAACACGCTGCATCATGGTTATACCAATATTGACGGACATGATGAAGACATTGATCCGGCCGGAATCTTGAGGTTTTCACCCCATAAACCATTGTACGCCATCCATCGGTTTCAGCATTGGTATGCCTGGTTTTTATATGGATTAATGACCTTATCGTGGGTGGTCAGTAAAGACTTTGTACGTTTGGCTAAGTACAGAAACATGAATGCGCCGCTGAATAATAGCAAAACGTACAGCCGATTATTGGTTGACCTGGTTATTTCCAAAATCATTTATTTCTCCATATTTCTTGCTGTACCAATAATATTCTTGCCGCTTCCGTGGTATTTGGTTGTAGCGGGATTTGTATCCATGCATTTTGTGAGTGGATTAATTTTGGGGGCTATTTTTCAGGCGGCCCACGTGATGCCTTCTTCCGAGTATCCCTTACCGGATGATGAAGGAAACCTGGACAATAATTGGGCGATTCATCAATTGATAACAACTACCGATTTTTCACCCAAAAGTCGTATATTCTCCTGGTTTATTGGTGGATTAAACTACCAGGTTGAACATCACTTATTTCCAAATATCAGTCATGTTCATTATAAAAAAATCGCCCCCATTGTGGAACGAGTAGCCAAAAAACACGAATTACCTTATTTCGTGCAGCCAAATTTTGCCAGTGCTATAAAAATGCATACCCGCATGCTGAAATCACTGGGACGCGAAAAATAATTTATCATGCCTGTCATGTTTTAAATTTGAAGTTAAAACAGAGATGCATGAAAGAAAAACGGAGCTATCAGTCGCATGAAATCGCAAGCCTTGTAAATCCGTATGATGCACAAATATTTTTCTTATACAGTCCGTTGCCTTTTCCCGTTTCCTTTGCTGTGCATTGCTGGGTAGTAACTAACATGGCCGGTAAACTCGACCGTTGGGAAGTATGGCAGTCGACAGGGCAATGTGAAACAAGTCGGGGGTACGTCCATCAGAATTTATTTCCTCCTTTTCAGGCCTTGCATATCAATTTCTTTGTCCGCTCACTTGGTCGTTGCAATCCTCGGTTATTGCACATTGTACAGGATCATAATCTTGCTGATAAGATGATTGCTTTTATTAAAAAGGAAGCATTTCAATATCCTTATAGGCATGACTATTTTTATTATCCGGGCCCGAACAGCAATACCTTTGTGCAATGGATCATCGATCAGTTTCCCGAATATCCTGTTGTACTGCCTAAAGGCGGCCTGGGTAAGGGATACAGGAGGTAAGGAATATTTCATTTCCTGAGATAAGTTATTTCATGATCCGATCTGTCTAACTGCCGGAAAAGCTGCCATGCAAACAGTACCATAAAACTTCGAATATCCAGTCCGCACGATTGCAGCGCCCTGGCCGCCCATGTATTACAGGTTCGAAAAGTTGAGTATTTTCTTTCGGCAATATAAAAACCTGCAAGTTTGGAAGCTATTATACGATTTTGATCGTTTGTTTGAAAGCTATGGCCGATAAATTTACAGAGCTGTATAAATTCATTTTCACTGAGTTGTATGCGGGCTAGTTTTGCTTGTGTACTATAATATTTCCCGGGTTGTAAATTAAATGGAGCTATACGCAGCACAGCCGTTGTGGGCCAAAATATGGCCTTGAAGGCATACCAAACAGGAAACCCGGGTGTTTGATAAAAATCACGGTCACCCCATCCAATGTCGAGGAATTGAAAATGGTCATACCTGTCAAGTTCTGTTAAAAGCGTATCCGGTAATAAACGTGTTTCTATTACGATACCGGTATGCCAGGCCTCCTGAACCACAAGTATCTCTACATTATGCTGTTGGCTATTGAGTGTAGCAACAGGTATCACTATCAATAACCAGCTGATGATCACATTCCGGTATTTCACGCATTTATTTTTTCAATCCTCCCTGATCAAACAACCGGAAGATCGTTTTGTTAGCCGGGCAATTCAACCAATGGAAAATTGGCTTATTTTGCATGTAATAAAACCTATTTGGCAATATTTATTACCTCACCCACGGGTATTTGGTCAATAATGGCCATAAATTCCAATTCTGATATTTCACCATCATACGTAATATTCATTAACGCATTGCTAAATGGAAGTTGGAGTGCGTATTCTGTCACCTTGTTTTGATCATCAACCGAACGTTGTAGCAAGGCTTTATATCCATTCACTTTAATTTTCTTTTGGTTATTGTCAGATGAAGTAACCATCAATGGCATGGCCAATAATGCATTTACACCAGCCAGCATGGGGGAGTCACTGATCACTGAAAAGCTAATGTTCTTTTCCATATCAGACCAGTTGCGTTCAATAAATAAACCTATAAACCCGGATGAAACACTGGTAACTTCGTCATGGGCAGGATCGCTGGATAGTCCGTTTATCTGTTCGGGCAATAACGCCAACACGTCTTTGCCAATTTGCACATCGATTTCACGCAGTGCATTTTGAATGGCAAAACGGGTATTTTCAAGATCACCATTATTGTATGAATTTTGTGCCTCCGCAATTTGCTTGTCAAATTCCTGTGCGGTGGCTGATAATATAAAGAGGCTTGTTATGACAGGGATAATTATTTTTTTCATCGTTTTTTATTTATTGAATAAGCAAAGTTATTGTTCTCCAAGAATATCTTTGATAAAATTATAGTCAAATGATTCGGCTATTTCCATCATCCCGGCTTCGGAAACAATATTCACTCCTTCTACCAGCACAAAGGTTTCCTGTCCGAGAGACACGTTAACCTGGTATCCCGATGACTCGGAAAAGCTGATTACAGCCTGGTTTTGATTCACCTGGACGGATTTTTGGTTTTCATCCTGTTTGTTGTATGAATTGTACATGCCCGACTGGATGGCTGTATTGGCCATTCCTGCAAATGAACTGTTAAAAACAGTGATGCCCACCCACTGATCACCTTGTTGGTATTCACGTTTCACACTTAACCCGCTCCATGACGAGCTATAAGCTTCAATTTGATCGTTACTTTCTTGTGCACTCAGGCCTTCAACCTGCGAGGGCAGATGATTGAGTATTCGTTGTCCTATCTCCATATCCACCGTATAAATCGCTTCTCTGAGCGATGTGCGGGCACTTTTATAGTTTTTTGAACTAAAAGCTCCGGATGCAGCATCCAACGAGGCTGTCACATCTTTGGCGGTGTGATCAAGCCCTCCCATACCACTTTTTTGCGCAGGCCGATCTGCTGACGATGGTGAAGACTGATTATTATAGGTCTCATTCGATTGATTGTTTTTTGTATCGCTTCCGGGTAATACCGATTCTACAACTTCGTCTTCAATTTTTTCCTTTAGTTTTTTCCATGCCTGTGCTTCTATTTGAGTGAAAGCAAATGTCAGGGCAATAAGTGCAATAATATGTCTCATTATTTCAAGGGTTTAAAATGGGTTTAAATTTAAATACTTTATGATTACAATTCCAGAATATGAGGTGTTTTTTTCGGCTGGATTTTTAAACTTTAGTGCATTGCTGTAATGGGTAAAAAAATATTGCTGCAAATCATTGAACTTTTGGGTTGCCAAAACAGTTTGTAGGTAGTTAAAGGATGACGCAATTTATGTGTTTATTATCCTGGTAATAATTGAATATAAGATATGGCAAAAGACAGGCTTACAAAAAGCATTCGACTGAAAACCGGTTCATCGAAATCGTTTAATTTTTTTGTTGAACACATCCACCTTTGGTGGCCGAAGGAATATACCTGGTCACAGGAAGTTCTGCAAAAAATCATTATTGAACCCTATACCGGCGGTAAATGCTATGAGCTTGGGCCTTATGATTTAAGAATAGATTGGGGACGTGTAATTGAATTTAATAAACCTAACACCATCACTTTTACCTGGCAAATAAGTGATAAAAGAGAACCAGTACCGAATCCGGCTAAATCAAGCCGTGTACAGGTGCAATTTCAGGAACAGGATGAAAATAATTGTCATCTTATTTTAACCCATTTTGATTTTAGCCATCATGGTGAGGGATTTGAAAATTATCTACAAGCAATGGATTCAGAATATGGTTGGGGTTATGTGCTGCAGAACTACCAAAATGAACTTGAAAGATTCTAAAAATATATGTGATGTCAGTTAATACAGAACAGGAACTGGAATATCTGAAGCAGGTAAGTGATGTGGTTGCCATAACGCTTAGGGAGATGTGTGATTATGCCAAACCGGGTATGAGTACCAAACACCTGGATGAGTATGGTTATAAAATCATGCAGCAACATGGTGCCATCCCGGCTCCGTATAAGCTGTATGGATTTCCTGGATGGACCTGCATAAGCGTTAACCATGTTGTGGCACATGGAATTCCTTCTGAAAAAGTAATTCTGCAGGAAGGTGACCTTGTAAATATTGATGTATCGGCAGAATTAAACGGATATTTTGCCGATAATGGCAGCTCATTCATACTGGGAAAGGATATATATGGTTTGGGCCCATTGGTGGAAGTGTCTAAAATGGCCTTGCAACATGCCATTGAGCAATTAACAGATGGCGTTAAAATATCAGTTATCGGCGGAGTGATAGAGGCAGAGGCCAGAAAAAACGGATTTCGGGTTATACGTAATCTGGTAGGACATGGCGTAGGTAAAAGCCTGCATGAAGCGCCCCATGAAATACCATGCTTTTGCGACCATTCAAATGCTGATTGTTTTAGAAAAAATTCAGTTGTGGCGATTGAAACATTTATTTCCACGCATGCCAGGTACGTTGATCAATTGAATGACGGTTGGACCTTGTTTGCACCTTCCGGAAGTTTTGTAGCACAGCAGGAACATACCCTGTTGATTACTGAGGATAAACCGGTAATATTAACGGCCAAAAACGAGATATTTTAAAACAAAATAGCCCGTCAACGTAAATAAAACGATTGGCAGGCTATTCATTTTTTTGGGTAATAATTATTATAAAAGCACCATCAATATAATCCCCTGATCATGGCCATGCTTTCAACCTCATTGTTTAGGTGATTGGATACCAATTCTGTTTTGTATTCAAAAATGGCCGTTCCCTGCAGATAAACTGTAACAAGTGCATGTATTGTTGAACCCGAAGGAACGGGTGTGCTTTCAACCATCAATCCGATTTCCTCATTGGCATCAATGGAAGGATCAAGAATCAGTTGATTAAACAGGTCTTTTAAATATTGAACACCCATGCTGTTCAGGTTTTCAACGCCTATCTCAATACTGTCCCCTACAGCGGGTATCTCAATGGTGTTATCCGTAAAAATTGTAAAATAATCGCCACCATTGATGGTCGGATGCTTTGCAGATGAACTAACTGTCACCTCCTCTGCTGAATTATTGGATAAGGTTTTTATCGATACATACATACTGGTGATTTTGATACTGTCCAACGAGGCAGTGTCAGGAACTTCTGCTATTTCATCGTTAATCTCACCTTTTGAAATGGTATATTCTTCCATTGTAGCGGAAGTTGTGTTTACAGTATATTCATGTGAGAAAACAAGATTTAACACAACGTCAAACGCCTTTTCCTCACAGGATGTTAACATAATCATGGTTAACATCAAAAATGATCCGATCCTTGCAATTTTCATATCTTATTTTATTTAAGTTTTTATTTATCGTTAAAGGCAAGGCCTAGTCCGAAGCTCAAGGTGCTCTGGTAGGCAAGATTATAATCGACATTCAGTTTAACAGGCCCCAGGTTAAGTGCCACACCAGCTGTTAAGCGCATGGTATTATTTCCCTGTAGATCATAACTGATAGGTAGTTCGGTATTGCTTTCTTCGTCTTCAAAGGTGTAAGCTATTGATAAATCGGAAAACTCATAACCCAACCCACCATAAACAGTAATGAGCAGTTTGGTATAGCTGGCCTGCAGATTCACCATTCCGGCACTTCCCTCAACATAGTCGGTAAACTGAAATTCATTTAAGTAAAAACCTGCTGCCAGGTCTAACGGGATAAACCCTGGAATCCATTGACTGATATTGTGCTTGAGTCCCCAACCAAATATCTGGATATCACCTATATCCTCACTCAGTCCAAGTTGGAAGTACCGCAATGTCAGGTTTGTACCATACACTGAACCCAGTGTGAGTTGTGGCACAGCTAAAGGTATCCAGTTAACTTCAAGGCCACCCGGAAAGGCTGCCTGGGTGCTGTTTTCACCATCTACCACTACCGCGTCAGAAGAACCCATAAGGGTCGGCGCTTCCACAAGGTCTTGTGGTTCAAAATATCCAGGAGGCTGTGCCATAAATGTTTTGTTTTTATCGGGTATGAACCCTATCATACCTTTTACGCCTACATAAATCTGAAGCCCCAATTTTGGCGCCACTGCGTTGTGATAAAGACCACTGTTGAAATTAGCGGTTACTACATCGGCCAGTGGTTGTACAAATTTCTCACCATTGTCACCCTGATAGGCGCCTATAACATCTTCAAAATCAAGACTGGTCTGAGCGATTGAATATATTGCCGGAAGCAATGCAATGAGAAAAACCGTAAATAATTTTTTCATGATTCCAGGTATGTATTTCTAGTTAGTTGAATGTGTGCAATTTACGTATAATTATTGTGTTTTAATGCAGAATATCCTTAATAATTATTCTAAATAAATGATAATGTAATTGACAGTTATTTAAATAATTGCACAATTAATTATAAATAATCATATTAAAATGTTGCTATCAAGAAAGCCATAACCTGTTAAATGGTTACATTCTCAGGTTATTGTTATCACATCTTAAGTGCCTGAACTGTAAGGTTTAGCATATCTTTTAATACATCCAGGTTTATGTCATCCAGTTTTTTGACATACAGGCAAGCCTTACCGGTTTTATGTTTGCCTAATTTGGCCAAATCATCCTTATAGCGCTCAGCTCCGGGCATAAAATATAATGACAGGTTTTGTTTCCTCGGCGAGAAGCCGGCCATAAACCAGTCGCCTTCCCGGCCGCTGGCGTATTTATAATGATAATCGCCAAAACCGATTATGCTTTCACCCCACATTTTGGGTTCGCTTTGGGTAACTTCTTTAAACAGCTCTAATAACACAAAGCTGTCTTTTCTTTTTTGTTCGTCCTGAATACTGTTTAAAAATGCCTCTACATCAGCGTTAGTTGGCGTTGTTTTTAAGGTTGCTATAGTAAGGATTTTTTCAATTTCCACAAAAATACGGCTTTTTTGCAAGAAGCTTCAAATAAAAAAGCCAATCAAAGGTTAAATGATTGGCTTTTAACAATTGCATTGTGTAATACTACGTTCTTTTTAGCGCCCATCCGCCCTTCAGTCCGAACACAAACCATACGAGTACTACGGCACCGGCTGCAAATGTTGTATCACCGATTACCCGTAGCCAACGGAAGGTATCCAGCACGGGAGAACCCAGAAATTCAGCTGAGCGCGCATACCATAGTCCATGTTTTACACTGGCCCATGTTTGTGCCAGTCCAACCGGAAGCACGCTTATAAGCACCATGAGTAATAAACCGATGTTGATTGCCCAAAATGCAAATTTAATCGGTCGCTCTTTCCATGCACTTTTTAGGTCCATATCACGCAGTACAAAAAGCATAAGTCCGATTCCCAGCATACCGTAAACACCAAACAGTGCTGTATGGCCATGTACAGGCGTGGTATTTAATCCCTGCATGTAATACAGTGCAATGGGCGGATTTATTAAAAAGCCAAATATGCCTGCTCCTAACAGATTCCAGAATGCAACAGCCACAAAGCAGTAGATGGGCCATTTATAAGCATTCACCCAGTCTTTGGCACGGCTTAACTGCAAGTTATGATAAGCCTCAAATCCCATTAATACCAGGGGTACTACTTCCAGGGCACTGAAGGTTGCTCCTAATGCCATTACGGCAGTTGGTGTACCTGAAAAGTATAAATGGTGGAACGTGCCGATAATACCACCCGATAAGAAAATAATCGTTGAGAACAATACGGTTACAGTGGCTATTTTGGTTTGGATCAATTGCATGCGAACAAATAAAAAGGCAATGGCTACGGTGGCAAAAACCTCGAAAAAGCCTTCCACCCACAGGTGTACAACCCACCATCTCCAATACTCGGCCATGGCTAAATGCGTTTGTTGTCCCCACATTAATCCGGCACCATAGAATACAGCAATGGCTATGGAAGCAATAATGAACATCAACAATAAATGTCTGTTTGCATTGCCCTGTTTAATTGCGGGCAATAGGGCACGTCCCATGAGAAACAGCCATATGAACAGTCCTGTAAATAAAAATATCTGCCAGAAACGACCTAAATCGACATATTCATATCCCTGGTGACCAAACCAGAAATTCTGCGTCAGGCCAAGTTTCTGCATGATACCAAACCATTGACCCGCCAGTGAACCAACTACAATTATAAGGAGTGCAATAAATAAAAAGTTTACACCTAATTTCTGGCCCCTGGGTTCAACACCTGATATGGCGGGAGCGATAAATAAACCTGTAGCCAACCAGGAAGTGGCGATCCAGAAAATAGCCAATTGTATATGCCAGGTGCGTGATACCGAATAGGGGAGAAATTCAGCCAACGGGAAACCATAGAAGGCGGTTCCTTCTACACCATAATGGGCCGTAATAATTCCCATTATTATTTGTACCAGCATGAGAGCCGATACGATCCAGAAGTATTTTAAGGTGGCCTTCATCGAGGGTGTTTGCGTAGTCCCTGACAGCGGATTCACATCCGGCATATTTGGGTTTTGGTCTTCATCACGATTTGAAGCATAATACCAAGCCAGCAAGCCAATACCGGCCAATAATATAATAACACTAAATCCTGTCCAAAGAATTAGTGAACTGGTGGGTTGTTACCAACCAGTTTATCAGGTGGCCAGTTGTTGCTATAAGTAATTTCTTTACCAGGCCTTTCAGTAACGGTTGCCCAGGTTGCCCAGAAAAAGAAAGCATTCATCTTATCCATGCGGTCTACATCTTTAATAGACATGGCAGGAATGGCATATTCTTCCCGCAGGTGTGCTTTAGCGGGATCGTCCATGAATAATCCTTCATAGTGCTTTCCAATTTCGGTAAAAACTTTGGCGCGAAGGCGGGAGATCACTATTTGATCGTTTTCTGCATTGTACGTGTTCGTCCTTAATTCCTTTTTTAAACGGGCCTGCAAAGCAGCCTGGTTTTCTTCATTCAGGTTGTCATACGATTGTTCAAAATCCTGCTGTGCCCAATGACTCAGAATATAGAGGGCTTCCCTATGCAGCCAGTCTGCTGTCCAATCGGGTGCAGTATAGGCACCGTGCCCCCAAATTGATCCTACTTCTTGTCCCCCCATCGATTGCCATACATTTTGCCCATCCTTAATTTCCTGTTTGGTCATAACTGTTTCACCATCGGGAGTAATAAATTTTTCAGGTATAGGCGGCGCTTTGCGATAAATTTCAGTGCCATAATACCCGAGGATACCAAATGAAATGACTAATACAAGAATAAATCCGATCCAAAGTTTACGTGTATTCATAGTTGTTTTTTTGTATAATTATTTTTTGGATTTTAAAAGTAATATTTATAAGATATAAAAAGACCTATATATCCATTAAATATCAAAATAGTATTAATTTAGACCGATTATTAATAATTGCTATTCAGGTATGAAGTGGCTAAACGATTGATAACATGAATGAAATAATTGTTATATTTCCTTTTTTATTATAAAATTGCGGATTGAGATTATGTTGGGAAAGACGACTGAATATGCCATCAGGGCATTGGTTTACATTCAACTGCAGAACAGAAAGCAGTTAAGACCCGGATTTCGGGAAGTAGCAAGGGAAATTGATTCACCTGAACATTTTACGGCTAAGATATTACAGCAATTGGTGAAATTCGACATTATAAGTTCAGCCAAAGGCAGGGGAGGAGGTTTCTATTTTGAAGACATGGGTAATAACACCAGCTTGTACAGGATAGTGCAATTGCTGGAAGGAGAAAAATATTTTTCAAGATGTGGTTTTGGTTTAAAAAACTGCACGGACGACAATCCTTGTCCGTTACATAATGAATATATCGAAATTCGCGATAAACTTAAGGAATTACTTCATAATAAAACCATTCAATCCTTGGCTGACAGAATTTCAGAAGGAGATGCAGTATTAAATCGCATTGTACTTGTATAAAAAAGAAAAGCCCCCGACTGGGGAAAGTCGGAGGGCTTAGGGATGCTGGTATTTAGCGGGGGGGTTATTTAGTTTCTACAACCGCGTATTTAGAAATTCTCCAGAATTCTTTCGGATTAGTAATGGCCAAATACGCAATCTCTTCATCTTCAGTAACAAATTCATAGGATTGGGCAGGATGCTCGGTAATTAACGTTGCTTTCCCTGCATATACCGGTATTTGTTTAGTTTCAAGAATATTAACTTTATTAAAAGAGCTATCCGCTATCTGCTCCTGCAAATCAATTCTTTTACCAATTCCCAAAAAGCCGCCTTCTTTTGTCAATATGCCTTTCGCTGATAATTCTTCGTAGCTACCTGAAACCAGATAAGCTGTATTCAGTTGTGTGCGCTGGTTGGATATGGTTTGCTCCTGATTCCGGGCTTTGTATTCCAACGAATCCAGCACCGTATTTAATTGGGCAATTTCAAAATCTTTTTTTTGTAATACGGCTTTCAAGGTGTCCATTTCAGCAATTCGTTGTTCCAGGTTATGCTGAAGGTTCTGAACTTTTTCTTCAAGACCGGAGATTTGAACACCTGAATTTTTTAGTTGGCGGTTCAGGGCGGCTATTTTGTTTTCATTTGCCTCCAACAACGAATTAATGGCCTGTATATCACGCGTTATTTTTGTTTTTTTGTTATTAGATATTTCTCCATCCTCTGCATTTAATGATATGATATTTTTCTTTTTGTGAATGGACTCCAGATCTCCTTCAATTTCATTGAAAGCGATCATCATTTCGTTGATTAAAGAATCGCGCTCATGCAAAATTTCACTCAACGATTGCGATTCAGATTTCAGGTTGCTGATCTGTGTTTTTTGTTCCACCAGATTGACGGTTATAAAATAACCGGCAACCAAAACGGCAATAACGGCAATAATGCTAAATATTATATTTTGTTTTTTCATGGTTTTGTCCTCCTTATATTGTCTATTGTACAATTGCGTTTTACAAAACAAACATTCTCATCCACCGGCAGGCAGATGAGAATGTGGGCATTTGTGATGTGTTTATTTTCAATTTCATAAAATGGCAAAAGCAATAAAGTGTCAATCAATTTAATGGTGGTGATATGCCAAAACTCGTTCCAAACTGTGTGAAATATTATAAAATACAACAAATCAGGCTGATAATATTTTAGGGCAAGCTGATAATTTTGTCAAAATGATAATATTATTCTCAAAATGATAAATTGAGTAGCATAAAATTTAATCACCTGAATTTTTTGAAGCGGAAGTCTGCTCTTCTTCCTTTAACATCCTGTAAATGGTTGACATACCGACATCCGGTTTTTCGGCTACCAGTTTTACATTGCTGTCGTATTTTTTCAGGTAGGCATCAATGATTTTATGGTTGTATTCGCGCGAGGTAAGTTCCTCCGATAAAATATCCGATACACTGTCAGAGCCCGGAAATCGTAAAGGCACATTCATAAGTTAAAGCCTTAATTTTTATTCTTCTTTTTAGTTTTATCACTTATGGATAAGTCGGATTCCTTTAATCTTTTTATCTCCTTTAATTGTTTAACATCAAGTAAATCTTTCATCCGGGCAGACTTTTGCTTAATAGTCAACAAGTCATCAAAACCAATTACCTTTAATGGCATGCCTTCCGGATTTATTATTAAATGGTTTTTATAGCTTTCCTGAAAATCATTATTGGCAATAAAGGAATCCATAAACTCAACCTTGGTATTATCAAGTGGTATTTTTATCATATGGTTTTTGCTTAAAAAATTTACTGCAGCCTCGGATTTTTTTTTATTAAAGCCAAGGTGAACAAAACTATTATAAAGCTTTTGCATATTCTCCTTTGAATTATCTACCCATATATCAAGGTCGCCGGTATTCCGTGCATAGCCATGAACATTAACAGCAAATCCGCCAATAATCATATAATCAACATCAGCCTTATTTAAGGCGTTAATAATACTTTTGAATTGCTGGAAGTAATTCATTTCAGTTCATATATATCGGGATGATCGTTCTCAAGTACTATTTTAATATGCTGGTTATATTTGTCGCTGAATTCCATAAACTCCACGCACCGAATAAATCTTTCCTCCGGGGTTAATTTCAACGAATCAATTAAATAACCGATATCTATGTCCGGATCGTTTTTCATATAGTAATTACAAATTAGTATTTAAAAAACATTATATACCAACTAAATACAATGCTGCCATATCATTTCTTTGTTATCAAAATTAGACCGTTTTTCGGTAAAATATTAATTTTCGAGTGACTTTTCTTATGAAAGCCAATGTTCGCATCGAGGCGAACTATTTAACTGCTATCCGCTAAATTATAAATCACTGTAGGGTTTTTGGGATTCATTCCGGTAAAAAAAAATTATGTACAAATCAACCATTTAACTCAGGTGAAAACTATAAACAGTTCCAATATTGAATTTATACAACTTTTAAATGAATTAATAAGTTGTACCCATAATCGCAGTTGACATTTGATTTATTTCAGAAAATCCGATAATCATAAAATTTAATCACCTGAATTTTTTGAAGCGGAAGTCTGCTCTTCTTCCTTTAACATCCTGTAAATGGTTGACATACCGACATCCAGTTTTTCGGCTACCAGTTTTACATTGCTGTCGTATCTTTTTAGGTAGGCATCAATTATTTTATGGTTGTATTCGCGCAAGGTAAGTTCCTCGGATAAAATATCCGATACACTGTCAGAGCCCGGTAGAAGAATATCATCAGCTGTAATATCACCGTTGTTTGTCATGGTGGTGGCCAACTCCATGATCGATCGTAACTCCCTGATATTACCCGGAAATGGATAGTTCATGAGTTTTTTTTGTGCGTCTTTGGATATTTTTTTGATTTCCAGTTTATTATCCTTGCAAAATGTGTCGACGAAATGTTTTGCCAAAATGAGAACATCTTTTTCACGATCACGCAAAGGCGGCAATTCAATGGGTAGTCCGAATAGCCGGTAAAAAAGATCCTGCCTGAAGTTTCCTTTCTTCACCTCTTCCAGCAGGTTTTTATTGGTGGCTACTACAATGCGACAATCCGTCTGAACAGGTTGGTTGCTTCCGATACGGACTATTTCTTTTTCCTGCAAAGCCCGTAACAGTTTGGCCTGGAAGGCTATATCCATTTCCGCAATTTCATCCAGAAATAGCGTGCCTTTATGTGCTTCTTCAAATTTACCGATGCGACGGAAGGATGCACCTGTAAAAGCACCTTTTTCGTGACCAAATAATTCACTTTCAATAAGTTCCGCAGGTAATGCTGCTACATTCACCGCAACAAACGGTTTATTTCTGTAGCGCGAATTATAATGTATGGCCTTGGCAACCAGTTCTTTTCCGGTTCCGGTTTCGCCATAAATAGTCACTGTGATATTGGTTTTAATGGCTTTTTCAATAAGCGCGTAAGTATGTTTAATAGCTGTACTGTTGCCAATAATGCTTTTTTCAAAATCATATTTTTCCTGCACTTCTTTACGCAGGGTGCTAATTTCCTGCTTCAGCGTGGCATTTTCGCGAATATTATGCACCGTACTCAACAGACGTTCCTTGATATCATTTGATTTGACAATATAATCCCGCGCTCCCAGTTTTAATAAATCAACCACCACTTCTATGTCTTCCTGCTCGGATATCAGGATTACATCAATGGTTTCATCCTCAGCTTTGATGTGTTTGAGAATTTCAATGCCGTTCATGTCGGGCAGGCGATAATCGAGCGTGATGAGGTCTGGCTTTTGATGCAAATTTTCAATACATTCTTTGCCATTATAATAGTTAGATACTTCATAATCAGGGTTTAACGAAAGATTATGAACCAACAGTTTGTTGTACCACTCGTTATCCTCTACTACAAAAATTTTATAGGGTTTGCCTTTATTCGTTGCCAAGTTAATATGGTTATTTATTGATGATCTTTAAAAAAAGTACCTTTCCGGAAATACAATACGAAAATACGATTAATACTAAGAAACTAAAAAGGAAAAAGGAATCTCATTGTAATTTACCGGGAAGACAGAATATCCTGTTCAATATGCCGGCATGTTTGCATCAGTCCGGTTTTTACCGTAGTAAACAACTTAGATATTGCCTCTTTGTCCTGGTTTTCAAACGCCTCCTTTTCCAATTGTTTAATTTGCGACACAAGTTGTGTGAGTCCCAAATGACGGCAGGGAGATGCCATTTTATGTGCTTCTTCACCAATATCTTGCATGTTACCCGATGCCAGGTTTTTTTCTATTTCAATAATTACACGTTGACTATTGGATACAAACATCTGAAGCATTTCGTGCACGAACTTTTCATCGCCACCTGCCATGCGATTTAGTTCTTGAAGGCTGATATGGGTTGGTTCACTTTTTTGATTATCGGTTTCTGTCTGGTCAGGCTTTTGTTCGTTAATTACCTTAGTTGGTATTTTTTGCGGCGGCAATAATTGCAGGATGGATCGAAAAAGATTTTCCTCGGTAAAGGGTTTGGTTATAAAAGAATTCATGCCTGCATTCCTGCATTCTTCAATTTCCTTTTGCGAGTTACCTGCCGTGATGGCAATAACAGGGATATGAGCCTTACTATTATGTTTTAGTTCCCGGATGTTTTTGGTGGCGGTAAGCCCATCCATTATCGGCATGCGTACATCCATTAAAACAATATCGTAATGGTTTTGCCGAATCTCATATAGTGCTTCTTCACCATTTGACACTTCTTTATAGGGCACATCCCGGTTTTTTAATATGAATGTAATCAGTCGTCGGTTGTATTCTTCATCATCGGCTAACAGAATAGTGGTGTTTTTCAGTGGATGGGTATCCGGAATGGTTTCTTTGACTGTTTTTTCAAGTTTTCTTGTGTCGCCAATTGCCTGGGGGATGGTTACAATAAACTCGGTGCCTTCATTCAAATGGCTGCTTAGTTCAATTTGTCCATTTTGCAATTCCACCAGCTTTTTAACTATGGAAAGTCCTAAGCCGGTTCCACCATATAGACGGGTTGTATTCTGCGCAGCCTGAGTAAAATCAGAAAAAATGTCGTGTTGTTTGTCCTTCGGAATTCCAATCCCGGTATCAACTATCATTATTTTAAGGGCTACTGTGGTATTGTCCATGGGTCCTGTCCATGCCGACAGGTGTACATATCCTTCAGTTGTAAATTTAATGGCGTTGCTCACCAGGTTCATGACAATTTGTTTTAATCTGAAAGGATCGCCCATTAAGGCTTTTGGCATATCTCCGGCACAATCATGCGTAAAATCCATTAATTTATCGCGGGTAAGCGGTTCGAATAATTTATGGATGCTATCCATGAGTTCGGCAGGATCATAATCTATTTTTTCAATATTTAAATTCCCTGTGTTTAGTTTGGATGTATCCAGTATATCATTGATCATTTGTAATAAGTGCTCACCGGCATGGTCAATCATCTGCAACGGCTCTTCCATTTGATGATCCTTGTTTTGCCTGATCAATTGTTTGGTAAATCCAATAATGGCATTCATGGGTGTTCTAATCTCATGGCTCATGTTGGCCACAAATCGTTCTTTGGCAGCCGACAGGTCTTCGGCTTCTTTCCTGGCTTTTTGCAGCGCTCTTTGATAAGCATTCGATTTTCGGACATAATTAATGATAATCAAAAATACCAACAACAATAAAAGGGCTGTGGTGATACTGAAAAAAGTAATATATCGATTGGTTTCGGCAGCCAGGGCATCGGCTTTGGCCGTTTTTTCGGCTATTCTCAGTCGTTCGGCTGTTTCAAACCTGGCAATGAATTCATTCATTTCTTTGGTGATCCTTCTGTTTTGCCTGATTAACTGTAGTTCTTTGGATTTTCGTCTGGCCAGATGGATGTTTTCTTTTTGTTCAAGGGTATCTACTTCCGATTGAACATCGGCAGCTTTAATTTCGTGTATAACTGTATCGACCACAGTTTTTTGGGAACTGAAAATACGTTGAAAAAAACCTTTACGTGTTTCTGTTATTTGTGTATCAACCTTGGTTACCAGCTTTTCCGACAGTTCGTTCAATGCTTTCTCAACGCGGTTATCTTCTTTCAGTGTTAACATCTCATCCCAAATCCATAATTTCTGTTTTATGAGTTGGTTTATAGAATCTATCTGAGCAGTCTGGTCATCGTTATTTTTCGTAAGCGCATATAGCTCCTGTATTTTTTCGTCAATAATCGACAGTGTTTCGTGATAAGGGGAAAGATCAGCCCGGTCGGATGTTAATGTATAAGTAGATATACTGCTTTCAGCATCGGCCATTCGGGACGATATATCCGTAATTATAAGCAGTTTGTCGTTTGGTCTTGCTTCCTCGTTGAGCGTTTCTGCTATGGCTGATAATCGCTGATAGGCCAACCAGCCCGTTATGGATACTGTACCCACCACAATCATCAAAAGGACTGCAATTTTTATTTCAAATACATAACTTTTTTTCATGCGCATACCATCCGAGTGTGATGTATCGGCAATGCGCTAAAATAATACAATATATTCTGGGTATGGTTCGGTTTTTTTATTAATATCCTGAACTGATCGTTAAATTTTGCGTATTACCTGTGTAAATCATTTAAATTGCATGGGTGTAAGGAGTATTAATGCGAAAGTATATACTAAAAATAATGGTCATAATGGTCTTAATTTCAGGGGTACAAACCGGAACAGCATCACGCATCATGGCGCAAACACCTGAAGTTGAAGAATATGACAGTGATTCAAAAAAAATAAAAAAACGCCGAGCAAGAGATTATTCGGTTGATAAATTGAGAATCAGTCCGTGGCGCAGGCTCGTAACCCGGGTGAAAAAATGGAATGCCCGAAGAATTGATC
>JAAAOM010000065.1 GCA_009908855.1 Bacteroidota bacterium | reverse complement strand
AAAAAAGCAATTTTCGAAAATGCCTTGTAAGGTGGTCACCCTGAGCGGAGTCGAAGGGTTATTAGAACGCATTACCAGGACATTTCGACTACGCTCAATGTGACAGAAGCGTTTGCTGGCATTTTCGAAAATTGCTTTTTTTTGTAATTAGTATATACATGATTGCGGATAATCAATTTATTCTTTGACAAAACAAGGAATCGTCAATTCAGGTCGAAAAAAGAAACTTTTCCCTGCCTGCGCAGGGAAAGGTAAGTCTAATATAGGCTGTATCATGCAATCAATTAGTTAACTTATTTGACAATTACCGCACTAGTGCTGCTGATTTTTGAAATACAATCGGAATAACACTTTTTTAAGTTCCCTTTCGAGTATCAGATCGGTAATAATTTGAGGTAAGGCCTGGTCGAAGCGTATTTTTTGACGTTTGCTGATCATTTGCTCGGTGATATCTATCCGGTACAAAAGCGCATATAAACGTTGCAGGTTATTGGTAATGAGGTTGTAAATATGGGATTCAAGCTGCATAAATAATTGGTCATAAGCCATTTTTAAATCATTCGGGAAATCAACAGGAATACCAAACTGTGCAAAATCCTTTATAATCTGAAGCGCGGTTAATCGTACCACTTCTTCATTGTGCCTGGCTTTTTCAATTTCTTCCTGTGTAATTGGTTTAATTTTCACCTTCGCTTTTTACGGGCTTAATCTCAATGGTTGTTAAAAGTGATTCTATTTGTCTGATGAGATTTCGTTTTTTATGTCCCGGGGCAAAAATGTATCCTTCAACTGTAACAACTCTGTTACGGGCTTCATCCAACATGGTGTAACTGATGAAAGGACCACCCATAATCTCACCTTCAGCCATTTTCCAGAGTCCACGTAGTTCGGCAATATATTGTTTTCCTTTTAAAACATATTCATTGAACGAAGGTGGCAGGATGGTTTCAGTGGTCATGTATGATCCCCGAACGCTTCCATGCACATAACGTCGCATGATCTGATCTCGTTTTTTGATGAGAAATTCCTTTGTAAAAGTGGCAGTGTCGGTATAGGGATATTCATAAATAAAGAATCCCTGGGTTATGTTATCCACCTGCATGTGGTCAATCCAGGTGAAATTTACTGTGTCCATACCCATAGTAAACCCATTAGGAATGACCATATCAATTTTATGTTTCAGTTCAATGCGTGCTTTTAAGGCATTATCCTGGCTGTTTTTATAAATGTTTCGATAGCGTTGGCGTTCGGCATCGTTGAAAATGGAAAGAATGCGCTCCTCTTTTTGTCTGAGTGTTTTCACAGCCTCTTCCGGTGTATTGGCCACGAGGCTCATAACTATTTGCGGTTTGGCCCAGAGATTACGCTGTATATGGATATCATTTTTCGTTTGTTCATCCGAAATTTTTATCATTAATATGTTCCTTGTTTTTTTATAGAGATTGGAGAATGCTTCATGCGGAACCTGCATGAGATCGTATTGCGGTTCGGGAGCGGGTAGTCCATATATTTCTCTGTAAAAAACACTTTTCAGGGAATCCCCCATATCACTTTCCCAATAACGTTGGTCGATTACAAGGGTAATATCTCCTGGTTTTCCTGTAACCGGCGGCAGAAGCGGTTTTTTGTCTTTGGATGCATTTTTACATCCTGAAAGCAATGCGACAGCAACAATAATTGTTGCTATTAATGATATTTTAACCCGGTACTTGGTCATTGTATTTAATATTTAGTTCTGTAGATGTAACGAAATAATAAAAAAAATAGTTTACAAGTTATTTTTCATTGTGTAAAAAGGTGTCTTCATGAGCCGGATCAATCCACACCTCCAGTTTTTGACCGGGATAGAGGGCATTGCTATCCAGATCGTTCCAGGCTTTTAAATTTTCGATGGTACAGTTATATTGCAAAGCAATTTTATGAAAAAATTCACCTTGTTGCACCTCATGCGTTATTTTTATTTTATTGTCGGTGTTGTGTGCGTTACGAACCAGCTCGGTATAGGTAGGAGCGGAGGATTTTTGCGCTCTTATTTTTGTTTCATTTCTGAGGTAACCGGAAATGGCAGAGGATGGTAAAACAAGTGTGTATAGCTGGTCACCGGGGATAAATTGTAATTTGTAAACAGGGTTTAATGCCATCAGTTTTTCGGTTGTAACACCGGTGATTTCGGTTATTTGCTCAAACGATACGGGATAAGGAATGTGTAGGGTATCGGTGTTTGTAAAATCAACTTCAATATTTTTTTTGGTAATACCGTGATCCTGATAATGCTTCATGACATAAGCGGCAGCAATAAATGCCGGTACATAATTTTTTGTCTGTTCAGTCATATATTTCCTTATTTCCCAATAATGGGTGTTGCCACCAGCTCGTTCAATGGCATTGCGAACCACACCGGGCCCGCCGTTATAGGCACTTATGGCCAGCAACCAGTCGTTGAAGGTATTGTACAGGTAGTCGAAATACTTGCAGGCTGCTTCAGTGGAGGCGTATACATCCAGTCTTTCATCGATGTACGAATTTATGGTTAAGTCGAACATCTTACCCGCATTAAGCTTAAACTGCCATAGCCCGAGGGCACCGGAACGGGATCGGGCAACAGGGTTGAGGCCGGATTCAACAATACTCAGGTATTTTAATTCCAGTGGTAACTGGTATTTATCCAAAAGAGTCTCAAATATAGGAAAGTAATAATCGGCCTGGCCAATTATCCGGCCAAATTCGTCTTTACGCTGTTTGGCATAAATTTCAATGTACTTTTTTACGTCGTCATGAAAATCAATAGGGATTGGTGTGGTTTTGTTGAGGTGTAACAGCTTATACTCATAATATAAATCATTATGAGACAGATTGTTGCTATCAGCATTTTGTCCAATCACAAAGTGGTTCGAAACCAGACATACCATGCATAATAGAAAAGCTATTTTTTCCATGGACCCAACAAGCAAGACTATTTGTTTCCGGAATCAGAAATTTGATTTGGATTGTCCTGGTCTGAATCTTTTGAATGGTCTTCCTTAGAAGCGTTTTTAAATTCACGCATACCTTGACCGAGCCCGCGCATTAATTCCGGTATCTTTTTGCCACCGAACAAAAGCAAAACGATGGCCACGATAATAATAATTTCAAGTGGACCGGGTGTACCTATGAGAAATAAATGGTTCATTTGTTCTTAATTTTATTATTTAATTGAGCATGTATTTTATAATAATAGCAATTGCGAATACACAATTCACGCTATTTTACATTAGATTTTCCGTATTTACATCTGTATGAATATTTAAATGATAACAGATGTGTGAAGTTACAACTTATTTCATAAATCCTTTAATAATGAACTGGTAAATATCATTGCCATTGGCATAAAGAATAAGTGAAAAGAGGATAATTAAACCTGCAATTTGTGCATATTCAAGAAATTTATCGCTGGGCTTCCGACCAGTAACCATTTCGTAGAGCAGGAAGGTAACATGGCCACCATCCAGCGCCGGTATAGGCAAAATATTTAAAAATGCAAGCATAATTGATAAGAAAGCTGTTAAATTCCAAAATGCCTGCCAGTTCCAGGAACCGGGGAAAATACTGCCAATTCGCATAAAGCCACCTACTTCTTTATATGCTTCAGTTTCAGAATTAAATATCAGCTTAAACTGTTTTAAATAATCTTTGAGTGTTTGTACACCTTTGGTTATACCTGCGGGAATTGCGGCAATGAAACCATAGTTTTTGGTTTCAAACTCAAAATATTGGTCGTAAGATGCGGGGTATATCCCCAATTTACCATTTTCAGTAAGCGGAACTTCAATATTTTTCGTAACTCCGTCTCGAAGCACCGTAACAGCTACGGTTTGATTTTTATGCTTTTCAAGGGTGGATTTAAATTGATCGAAAAAGGCCAATGAGCTGTCATTTACAGCAATAAGTTTATCACCTTGTTGGATACCGGCATTTTTAGCTGGTGATCCTTCACTAAAACCGCCTGCAATGAAAGGAAAGCGTGGTGCGATAAACATAGGGTCTTTGATGAGTGCCCCCAGTTGTTTGTCGGTAATATGTATATTTAC
>JAAAOM010000001.1 GCA_009908855.1 Bacteroidota bacterium | reverse complement strand
ACACCGCACAGGGTGACCACCTTACAAGGCATTTTCGAAAATTGCTTTTTTCAATTATGAGCGATTGCAGATATTCATTAAGAATAATAACATAAATATTCGTAAACGCGTATAAGTTAATTTATTTTCATTTGTCGGATAGAGCTCGCCATGATGCATCCTATACGCCAAACAACTTGTTAATAGCTTCATTATTATTGGCTTCCGTTGATGACATTTTTACCAGGAAGTATGCCACGAATCGCATTATAAAGATTTAAATCAATTCGAATTGATTATTTTTGTGCGCTGATTAAACAAGTAAATCTGATTTATGATACGTTTATACCATGCCAAACAAAAAGATGCCGATACCTCAACCATTCTGTTAATCCATCCTGATTCGGATATCTCACAAACCGATATATCCAACGAGGAAAAAAAATACCTCGAAAAAAGAATCAATGCCAAAGACTCGCTTATTTGGCTTAACCGCTATAATACACAGTTGTTTTTTGTAGTCATTAAAAAGGCCGATGAGATCAATAACCAAAAAGAGATTGCACGCAGGGCAGCCGTTGAAACCGTCAATCTGCTGAACAAACAACAAATTGAAGTATGTAACCTTATCGATTATACAGCACATCATGATATCATTTATTGCTTCTGCGAAGGGGTTTTGCTAACCTCCTACCAGTTTTTAAAGTATTTCAAAAACCATGATGAAATGGTTAATTCATTTGACGCCCTTCACTTAGCCGGGGAATATCTGAGCCCGGAGGAAGTGGAGGAGCTCAATATCATCAACCAAAGTGTATACCTGGCTCGTGACCTGATCAATGAACCGGTTTCATTCTTAACTGCTACAAAATTGGCTGAGATTGCTTCTGAAAAAGCCCAGGAAGCCAAATTGCACGTTGATGTGAAATACAAAAAAGAAATTGAAGAGCTTAAAATGGGCGGTCTGTTATCTGTGAATAAAGGCAGTGTGGATCCGCCTACATTTACTACGCTTACCTGGAAACCCGATAATGCGGTGAATGCTGATCCGATTGCGCTGGTAGGTAAGGGAATTGTGTATGATACCGGCGGACTAAGCCTGAAACCCACTCCAAACAGCATGGATACCATGAAAGCTGATATGGGTGGCGGTGCAGTTGTAATAGCCACCATGATCGCAATTGCCAGGCTTAAATTGCCCGTATATGTGCAGGGATTTGTCCCTGCAACCGATAACCGTCCTGCAGGAAATGCGTATACTCCGGGTGATATCATTACCATGTACGACAGAACCACCGTTGAAATTAAAAATACCGATGCCGAAGGAAGACTTATCCTGGCCGATGCCATCACCTTTGCAAACCAATTCAAACCTCAACTGATCATTAACCTGGCCACACTAACCGGGTCGGCAGCTATGGCCATTGGCCCTTATGGCATTGTGGGTATGGGTAATGCATCAAACAGTACAAAAGAAAAACTTTTCAATAGTGGCGAAAACACCTACGAACCTGTTACATTCTTCCCTTTTCTCGAAGAATATGGAAAATCATTAAAATCGGATGTTGCCGATATTAGTAACCTGGGAGAAAGAGAAGGTGGCGCCATATCTGCCGGTAAATTCCTGGAGCATTTTGCTCAGCACCCCTTGGTTCACTTCGACATTGCCGGGCCTGCATTCATTAAAAAAGCCATCGATTACCGGCCAAAAGGCGGAACGGGAACCGGTGTCCGATTGCTCATTGATTATCTCAAATCTTTCTCCTAAAGTCATTATATTTACAGCTCTTTATAATACACATACCAAATAAAAATTGAATGGGTAAAACAATAAAAGTTGGCATAACGCAGGGCGATATCAACGGTATAAGTTATGAGGTCATTTTAAAAACCTTAAAAGATCAGCGTATACTTGAATTATGTACGCCCATTATTTACGGTTCAGCCAAAGTGGCTGCCTATCACCGCAAAGCACTGGATATTGACAATATTAATTTTCATACCATCCGAACGGCCAAAGATGCCACGCAAAGCAAGTTATACCTAATTAATTGCCTGGACGATAATATACGTGTTGAATTGGGTAAATCAACCCAACAAGCAGGTGAGGCATCGTTGAAAGCCCTGGAAGCCGCTACGGCCGATTTAATGGAAAATAAAATTGATGTGTTGGTTACCGCCCCCATCAATAAAAAAAATATTCAGTCAGATAAATTTGAGTTTGCCGGACATACCGAATATCTGCAACAACGTTTCAACAGCAGCGGATCACTTATGTTTATGGTAAACGATTTACTTAAAGTAGGCGTTGTGGCCGGGCATATACCCATCAAAGAACTACCAGATTATATTACCACCGAAAAGGTGTATAAAAAAATAAAATTGCTCAACCAGGCCCTGGTACAGGATTTTGGGGTTCGTAAGCCACGTATCGCGGTAATGGGACTGAATCCACATGCCGGCGACGAAGGCGTTATAGGTAATGAGGAGCAAACAACCATAATTCCCGCTATGGAGAAAGCCAAAGCCGATAATATACTGGCTATTGGCCCCTATTCAGCTGATGGCTTTTTTGGTTCCGGTACCTATCGGAAATTCGATGGTGTTTTGGCCATGTACCACGATCAGGGATTGACACCTTTTAAACTATTAACAACCGACGGGGGCGTTAATTTTACAGCCGGGCTGCCGATTATCAGAACATCGCCGGCACATGGAACAGCGTATGAAATTGCAGGTAAAAATGAAGCCTCCCCACAATCGTTCCGTAAAGCTCTTTACCTGGCTTGTGATCTCTTCCGAAACCGGAGTACCCATAAAGAAATCACCAGCAACCCGTTAAAATCGTATGAAATATCTTCCGAAACATCTGACGAAGTCGAATAAATATGATTGATTTTATTGAGGGTCATTTAATTGAAAAATCACCCGCACATGTTGTTATACAGTCCGGTGGTATAGGCTATTTTGTCCATATATCGCTGTTTAGTTATAGCCAGCTCGAAAAAAAAGAGCAGTCCAAAGTTTACATCTATGAGATTATACGGGAAGATGCGCATCTTCTGTTTGGATTTGTTACCAAGGCCGAACGAAATATTTTTGAATTATTAATTTCGGTTAACGGTGTAGGAGCAAACACAGCCCGAATGATCCTTTCATCATTAAACCCTGATGAAGTGAGGTCAGCCATTGCCTCGGATAACACAGGTGCTTTTCAAAACATTAAAGGCATTGGCGCAAAATCGGCCCAACGCATCATTGTTGATTTAAAAGACAAAATAACAAAAGAATCAGCTGAACATGATTTAATATCAATGCCAAACAATAGAATTAAAGAAGAAGCGTTATCTGCTTTAGTTATGTTAGGTTTTGTGAAAAAGAGTGCCGAAAAAGTGATTGACAACATAATCCGTTCGGAATCAAGCATTGCACTCGAAGATTTAATTAAAAAAGCGCTTAAGCAATTATAAAACTTGGAGAATAGGGTTTGAATTTAATAAACAAATACACTTTTCGCTCTTTTTTCATTTTCGGACTGTTCACAATCATAAGCATTCCTGCTTTTGCCTTTCCCGCATTATTTACGCAGCCCCCTGATACATCCGATTTACCCTTTCAAATACCAAAAGACGAAGAACAATACAGTTCACCAGGAAAAGGCATTGTATCACCGCTATTTCTAAGCAAACCATCCAATTACGAGGAAACCATTGTTTTCGACCCGGGCACCAACAGTTATATTATTTCAGAAAAAGTGGGCAGCATTAATTACCGCAGGCCACGGTATATGTCCATTGATGAGTATCAGCAGTATCAGTTCGAGCGAGCCAAAAGCGACTATTGGCGTGAAAAATCGCAAACAGCCGAAGGCGATGCCCAACAGAGCTTTATACCCTCGTTTAACATTGGTGGCGAAGCATTTGATAAGATTTTTGGCACAAACTCCATCAACATTGTCCCTCAAGGATCTGCCGAAGTAATTCTTGGGTATAAAGTAAACAGAACCGACAATCCTATTATTGCCGAAAGATTCCGAAAAACCGGTACACTGGTCTTCGAACAAAAAATTCAGATGAATGTAACCGGTACCATTGGCGACAAAATGGAACTGGGCATTAACTATGATACCGATGCCACATTTGATTTTGAGAACAAAGCGAAAATCGAATACAGCGGAGACGAAGATGAAATCATCAAAAAAATCGAAGCCGGTAATGTTACCTTACCCCTGTCGGGATCGCTAATTACCGGAAGTCAAAGCCTGTTTGGTTTAAAAACCGAAATGCAGTTTGGCAACTTAACAGTAACCAATGTTTTTTCGCATCAACGTGGTGAATCGCAGGTAATAAATGTGGAAGGCGGTGCACAGCTTACCGATTTTGAAATTGAAGTACAGGATTATGAAGAAGACAAACACTACTTTCTGGGACATTATTTTCGCGAAAATTACGAAGAAAACGCCAGAAAACTTCAAACAGGCGCTCCCATACCCAATGTACGCATTGAGAAAATAGAGGTTTGGATCACCAATCGCCAGGGAAACATCCAGGACGCCCGGAATATCCTTGCCATGACCGACCTGGGTACCTATCATGAAGATTTTTTACAATCCAATGCAGTAGCTGTTCCGGGTAATCCGGCATTTCCGAACAATTTTGCCAATAATCTGTACCAAACCATTACTGCCGAAGACAGTATCCGCAGTTTTAACCAGTTGGCAAGCATCATGTCCACCCAATTTGGTCAGTTTAACAATGGCGTTGATTATGAAATTATTGAAAACGCCCGGTTGCTAACCGAACGTGAGTATAGCGTAAACCGCGACCTGGGTTTTATATCCCTGAACTTTTCATTGCAACCCGATCAGGTGCTGGCTGTTGCTTATACCCTTTCAGCAAATGGCGAACAAATTGAAGTAGGTGAACGATCCAATGCATCCGGTATAGCAGCTCCGAAAACCCTGGTTTTAAAAATGCTGAAAAGCTCCAGGAAATCCCCCGGTTTTGCCAACTGGGACCTGATGATGAAAAACGTGTATTCCCTGGGTGCCTACAGCGTGAACCGCGAGGACTTCATATTCAATATCCAGTACCGTGACCCCACCACCGGAAGCCCGACAAGTTTTATTGAAATTGAAACCGATGATGGCATTAAAAAGGCCAATTTGCTCAAAATAATGGGCCTGGACCGGATCAATCAGCAAGGATACAGCTCAGCCGATGGTATGTTCGATTTTAAAGAAGGCATCACCATTAATTCACGAAACGGACGGATTTATTTCCCCTCACCCGAACCATTTGGCAACTACCTGAAAGATACACTTGGTAATAATACCCAATTGATTAATCGATATGTATTTCAGGAATTATATGACTCAACAAAAACACGGGCCAGGCAAATAGCCGAAAAAAATAAATTCCTGTTTAAAGGAACCTATAAATCGGCCGTGGGTTCTGAAATCCAGTTAAATGCCCTAAACATACCACAAGGATCAGTAAAAGTTACCTCTGGCGGTATTTTGTTACAGGAAGGAACCGATTACACAGTAGATTATACACTGGGACGTGTAAAAATATTAAACGAAGGATTGCTGGAATCAGGCGCCCCTCTTAAAGTATCCCTGGAAAGCAATTCGCTGTTTAACTTCCAGACCAAAACATTTTTAGGAACAAATTTGAACTATCGCATCAACGATAATTTTAATGTGGGCGCCACCGTTATTCACCTTTCAGAAAAACCATTAACCCAAAAGGTATCCATCGGCGATGAGCCCGTATCAAATACCATCTGGGGATTGAATGCCTCTTACCGCACCGAGTCTCCCTTCCTTACCAGTATGGTGGATAAACTTCCCCTGCTTGAAACTAAGGAAACATCGGTATTTGATATAAGCGCTGAATTTGCACATCTCATTCCGGGGCAGCCCAAAATTATCGGCCGAAACGGCATTGCCTATATCGATGATTTTGAAGGCAGCGAAACCTCTATCGACCTGAAAAGCCGTATTGCCTGGAACCTGGCATCTACACCCCAGCACCAGTCACAAACGTTTTTCCCGGCTGGTGATGCATCAACAGGTAACCTGATGTCAGGTTTTAACCGCGCTAAATTATCGTGGTATCATATTTCTGAGGACTTTTATGCCGAGAACGATGATATTACCGACCATCGCATACGGCGAATAGATATTGACGAGGTTTTTCCGGGCAAAGACCTGACCGGCCAAGAGCTGGGTAATTATATTCAAACACTCAATCTTTCCTTTTATCCCAAGGAACGGGGTCCTTATAATTTTGTGACTGAAGGTACCGTAAATGAACAAAACGACTCTATTTACGGGTTAACCAATGAAGGTCTGTTGGACAAGCCCGAAACACGTTGGGGCGGTATGATGCGCGACCTGAACACCACAGATTTTGAACAGTCTAATATCGAATATTTCGAGTTCTGGCTGATGTTCCCCGGTAAGGATGAACGACCGCAGAATGAAGAACCCTATCTTGTAATTAATATTGGTGATATTTCGGAGGATGTATTGCGCGATGGCAGAAAATCGTTTGAAAACGGCATGCCCGAAGATGGTGACGTCTCAGAACTGGATGAGACAAACTGGGCACGTGTACCCCAATCACAGTCGTTTGTGGATAATTTCAGCAACGACCCGCAGGCACGAAAATTTCAGGATGTAGGCCTGGATGGATTGAATGATGAGGATGAGGCAGATTATTATGAAGGATATATTGATTTTATACAGGAACATGTTACCGCCAACCCAGACAACCGCGAAGCCATTGTGGCCGACCCCGCTGGTGATAACTTCCGCTATTACATAGATTCTTACTGGGATGAGAACGAGGCCGATATTATTGAGCGTTACAAAGAATTTGCCCATGTAGACAATAACTCACCCGTACCCGAAAGCGGAACCGCATTTTCAAAAGTAAACTATTCATACCCCGATAATGAGGATATCAATGATGATTATACCCTCAGTCAAAACGAAGCCTATTTTCAATACCGCATCCCTTTATCACCTGCCCTGTTGGAAAGCGGCCATCCCTATGTGGTAGATTCCATTCGCGTAGAACCCAATGGCGACGATGTGGAAACCGATGTAACCTGGTATCAGTTTAAAGTGCCCATTGGAGATTACGACCAGGCCATTAATGGTATTGAGGATTTTACATCCATCAAATTCATGCGTATGATGCTCCAGGGCTTCCGGCAAGAAGCCACACTCCGTTTTGCTACATTTGAAATGGTGCGCAGTGAATGGCGCAAATATCAGCTCGACCTGCGCAGCGGAAGCGGCGGTATTGTAACACCTACACTGGGAACTGATTTTGACGTAGCCTCAATCAACATTGAAGAGAACCAGCAACGCTATGCCCTGCCTCCCGGTATCGACCGAACCATTGATCCATACAACCCGCAATTGCAGCAGGACAACGAACAATCCATGGTATTGCGTGTGCAGAACCTGGAAGACCATGATTCACGGGCAGCATACAAAAACATGAGCCTGGACATGCGCAACTACAAAAACCTGAAAATGGAAGTGCATGCCGAACCGTTGCCAAACGGTGACATTTTAAATGAAAACGATTTATCGGTTTTCATTCGTTTGGGCTCCGACTATACCGACAATTACTACGAATACGAAATCCCGCTCAAAGTAAGCCGTCTGAACCGTGAACTTAATGAAGGTGAAAATGAAAGCGCCACCATTCGCGAATTATTATGGCCCGAGGAAAACAAAATAAACATTGCACTCAATGATTTAACTGACTTAAAACTGAAGCGTAACAGGCAGGAAGTTTCCAATCCGTTATATGTATCGCGCGATCGCGAATATTCATCCTATCTCAACCGCGGAAAAACATCCAGAGGTGTCCAAAGGCCCCCGGCCAGGGTTACTATCAAGGGTAATCCTACTTTAAGCGAGGTACGTACCCTGATGATCGGTGTACGAAACCCGGGAGAAAGTATTGTATGGGAAGATTATGAAATCCCAAATGAAAGCCTGGGTATTGAACCGGATATCGACACGGTTGTACTCTGGAATAACGATGGTATGCTTAAATCGGGTGAGATTTGGGTCAACGAGCTTCGTTTAACCGATTTTAACAACGAAGGCGGGTGGGCGGCCACTACACGTATCCAAACCCAACTGGCCGATTTTGCCACCGTTTCCATTGCCGGTAATACCAGCACACCCGGTTTTGGAAGCGTAGACCAAAGCGTGGAGGAAAGGCAAAAAGAAGAAATACAACAATATGACATCGCCGCTAATTTTGAGCTGGGTAAGTTTTTCCCTGAAAAAGCCAAGGTTTCCATACCCATGCACACCACTTTCTCCGAACGGTTCGTAACCCCCGAATTTTTCCCCCTCGACCCCGATATTGAATATGACGAAGCCATTGAAAACTCGAACGATCCCGAATTGGCAAAAGAAATAACGCGGGATTATACCAAACGTAAAAGTTTAAATTTTACCAATATTCGGGTCAATCAACGATTTGATAAATTCTCGGTGATTTCACCGGCTAATTTCTCACTGAGTACAGGATATAGTGAGAATTACAGAAGTAATATTAATTATACCCGTCAGCGTTCATTAAAATATCGTGCTGCATTTAATTATAATTACACCATCCGTACCCAACCCATCCGCCCTTTTGGTAATGTAAATGCATTAAACTCTCCCTATTTCAGAATAATACGGGATATTAATTTTAATTACCTGCCTTCACGGGTTTCCTTCCAGACAGATATGAATCGATCATATAGCGAATTAATGTTGAGAAATCTACAATTTGAACTGGATCGATTGAAGGGATTAGTTGATGAGGATGACAATGAAAGTGAATTAAACACCACCCGCGAATTTATCTGGAACCGGGTATACGCATTTAATTGGGACATAACACGCAATATCAAAATGGATTATTCGGCCACCAATGTTTCGTGGATCCGGGAAATCGATGAAAACAATGTAGAGGTAGAAGGCGACCTGTTTGCAGACCCTAATGATGAATGGAAAAAACAAGTAAGAGAAAGCATCCTGGATGGTGGAATGAATTCAAACTTCAGTCAGAACATTGGCCTTTCCTACAATGTTCCCATCAATAAATTTCCATGGTTCGACTGGATATCATTAAATTCAAAATATTCGGCCCAGTTTAACTGGCAACGCGAAATACCTGATAACTACGGCAATACCATTACCAACAATGGTTCGCTCAATATCAACAACCAGCTGAACATGCAGAATTTATACCGCAAAGTGGGCTATTTGCGGCAACTGGACCGAAGGCGCCCATCTAATGAGGAGAAGGAATATAAAACAGTTACGTACGACCGTCTTACATTTTTCAGGGCCAATGTACCCAAACGCATCCGACACAAGCTGGAGTCAACCGATTTGAAAGTGACCGTGTATGACGAGAATGACAATATTGCCGAAAGCAGTTTTGAGATCGATGATGAGAATACCGTTTATGTTACCACTCCCGTTGATGTGCCAGGGGCCACCATTGTGGTTGAAGGACAGGTTGAAAAAGGGCCCAATCCATTTACTTTCATGTTAGAGAATACAGCACGTCTTGCTACAGGATTTAAACGATTTTCACTGTCATACCGCAGGTCAGGCGGCTCTAATTTTCAACATTTTATGCCCGAAACCAAGTTCTTTGGTTTCAATGCCAATGAAAATTATGCGCCGGGGCCCTATTATGTATTTGCCCTGAATTCATTGAACGATGTGAAAGGCGCCCAGGATGAATTTCAAAATGTATTTGATGAGCATGAATGGTTGTATGCCAACCGAACCGGCAACCTCAGGGAGAATTTTCAGAACCCCTATTCCATATCCGCCAGTCAGAATTTTAATTTAAGAGCCGACTACGAGCCCTTTAACTGGATTAAAATCGACCTTACTGCCGAACATAACCATTCGGAAAACCTCTCATCGGCGAATTTTTATGGGGACTTTGATGGTGATGGCAGCATGGACGACGATTTCGAATTTATCGAACCCATCCTCGGCGGTAATTACACCATGACGGTTTTATCCATCGAAACGGCATTTGAGAATTTCAACAGCAATGACATTACCAAATCAGATGCATTTGCCCTGTTCGAAGAAAACCGATCGGTTATTTCACATCGAATTGCTGAAGAATATGCTGAAAATGCTCCGTCGGGATATAACCGGTTCAGACGTACCGGACAATATATTGATGAAAATGACAGCCTCTCTGTATATGATGGCTACGCCATAGGATTTGGACCAACTTCCCAGCAGGTGCTTATATCCTCCTTCCTTTCATCATACACCCACTATGAAGCTTCCAATGTACCAACAGACCCGCTTCCCGCACTATTTGAGGGTGGATACGTTCCCATGCCCAATTGGATGGTTACCTTTAGCGGACTTAACAGAATCCCGTTTGTTAAGGAAAACTTTAAGTCCGTTAACCTGAGTCATGGTTATCGCTCCCGTTACAGTGTGAATGCCTATCAGTCAAACCAGCGATTCTATGCCGATTCGTTAAACACCAACCAGTCCGGTGATTTAATCAGCCCTTATGAAATAGCAGCCGTATCAATCAACGAACAATTCAGTCCGCTCATTAATTTAAACATAACTTTCAAAAACAATTTAAATACCAAGTTCGAGATAACCACCAGCCGCTCATTATCGTTAAGTCTGGTAAATTCGACCATTACCGAAGCGCGGGATGAGAATTATGTGATTGGTATTGGTTATCGATTTGAGAATCTGCCCATTGAAATAAACAACCAAGGCTACGAGAGTGACCTGAATTTAACGGCAGACTTTAATTACCGGAATAGTCGTACATTGCTTAGAAAAGTGTCTGAAGTAGAAGGCGATCAGGACTCAGAAATACCGCAGGGAGACAGAAATATAGGTTTCTCATTAGCAGCCGATTATGCCTTTAGTCAATCCGTGAATACCAGGGCTTATTTTAGGATTGATGATACCAGGCCTTATATCTCAACCTCCTATCCGCGCCGAATAACTGAATTTGGTGTGAGCGTGCAATTCACATTGACGCAATAAGAAGTTTAGCACGAAAATTTTATGAATGTGAATAAAAACTTTACCTTTGGGCCATAATGTAAACCAATAAAATCAGACCAACAATGAATATACCTGCTGACTTAAAGTATACCAAAGATCATGAATGGATAAAAATAGATGGTAACGAAGCAATCATTGGCATTACCGACTATGCACAAGGTGAATTGGGTGATATTGTTTTTGTTGAAATTGAAACCGAAGGTGAAACGCTGGACCAGGAAGAGGTTTTTGGTACCATTGAGGCTGTAAAAACCGTTTCTGACCTGTTTATGCCCGTTACCGGTGAGGTGAAAGAATTCAACAGCAAATTAGAAGATAACCCGGAACTAATCAACCAGGATCCTTATGGCGAAGGCTGGCTTATTAAAATTAGTATTTCTGATGCTGCACAGGCCGAATCATTGCTTTCTGCCGATCAATACAAAGAGCTAATTGAAGCCTAAAATCATGCAGTCTCATGGTGTGAGCCTCGAATAGGAATTGCTTCGGGAAGCAAGCCCGAACCTGAATAGAACTTATCTTAATTGCCAGGTTTATATTGCAATTGAGCTTGGTTATTCTCGCGCAATAACATAGCGTCTTCATTGCGAAGCAACTCACTCGGCAATTTCATGGCACAAAACCAGGTTGATCCCCAAGCAATGATCAGGGCAACAAGCCAGCCTGCTGATGCAATCTTAATAACCACACATTGGTTTGAGATTGCTTCGGGATGGTACTGCCCAAACACAGATAAAAGTAATACTTGTGGACAGGTTTATTTTTCAATTGAGCCCGGTTATTCCCGCCCAAGAACGTAATGAAGTTATTGCAACGCACTAAGTTTTATGCCGGTTCTAAAACAAGTAAACTTCCATAGATGATCAGGGTAATCTGCCTGCCTGCTGAAGCAATCTACATATTTACGTTATAAAGTGAGATTATTTCGGGGCGTTGTCACCCAAACTTGAATAGCAGTGACGTTAATTGAAAGGTTGGTTGTTCAATAAAATCGCGTCAATTTTCTTGCAATGATCACGAATAGTCTGAGTTAATACAGAGGAACAAAGCAGTTTGCGAATGAATCTTGCTGAAAACATAAAACTCACACTCCAAACTGCTTTGTGGGCCCACCTGGGCTCGAACCAGGGACCCCTTGATTATGAGTCAAGTGCTCTAACCAGCTGAGCTATAGGCCCTAATTATTTTAACCTTCGCTTAACGCCCCTGAAATTGGGCATGCAATATTATAAAAACATTATGACAATTGCAAAATGATCGATCATTCCGGATAAATTTGTTATTACCCGGCTTAAATACCGGGTTGTTGAAAATGAATTTTTAGCAATATATTAAATTCAGATTCTTAGTACGTATATTTTACGTTTAGCTTGTAATTATTGTATTATATTATTATATTTGTATTTATGAATAGTCAACCCAAATATTATAATCCGCACATATCTGTCGATTGTGTTGTTTTTGGCTTTAACAGGCATGGGATGCAGGCATTGCTGATCGACCGTGCTAACAATCATGGTGATACCAGAAAAAAGCTGCCCGGCAGCCTTATCATCCGAAATGAAATGCTCGAGAAGGCCGCAAACCGTGTATTGATCGATTTAACTGGTTTGAAAAATGTATTTCTGAAACAGTTCGCAGTATTTGATAATCCGGATCGTATGCAAAAACAGGATGACCTGGACTGGCTGAGAGAATCAACACAAATGAATATAGATAGAGTGATAACCATAGCTTATTACTCACTCCTTAAAATTGAAGACAGTCAAATAACTTCATTATCAAAAGAATACAATGCGCAATGGTTTAAGTTAGCGGATATACCGGAGCTGAGTTTCGACCATAACAAAATCCTCAATCAAGGGTTGCAGGAGGTACGCAGAGAATTGCTTACTGAACCCCATTGTTTTGAGTTACTACCCGAAAAATTCAGTTTAAATCAGCTTCATCATTTATACGAGGAAATATTGGATATAACCATTGATAACAGAAATTTCAGAAAAAAAATAGACCGGCTGGATTATATTTATCCGCTGAACGAATGGCAAAAGAATGTATCCCATAAACCGGCCCGTTTATATTTTTTTGACAAAGAGCGGTTTTATCAAACCCGAAAAACCGATCCGGGATTAGTCATATAAAATTGTTAATATGTATACATTAGGATTTGATGTAGGAAGTTCATCAGTAAAGGTGAGCCTGCTGAATACCCAAACCGGTAAACAGGAGGCAACTGCCTTCTCCCCCCAAACTGAAATGGCCATAACAGCGCACCATCAGGGATGGGCTGAGCAGGACCCGCAACTTTGGTGGGAGCACCTTAAAAAAGCACTGGCCAGTGTGCTGCAACAATCTCAGGTTGATGTAAAGACCATTAAAGCCATTGGTATTTCTTACCAGATGCACGGATTGATTGCAGTAGATGCCGATATGAATGTTATACGTCCCGGTATTATATGGTGTGATAGCCGCGCTGTGTCCATTGGTGATAAAGCATTCCAACAACTTGGAGAAAAATATTGCCTGGGGCACTTATTGAATTCACCCGGCAATTTCACGGCCTCTAAATTACGTTGGGTCAAAGAAAACGAACCCAATCTGTTTAACCGCATCCATAAAATTATGTTGCCTGGTGATTATCTGGCAGCACGTTTAACCGGTATCAAAAAAACAACTGTCTCCGGACTCAGTGAGGGCATTATTTGGGACTTTAAACAAAAGGAATTAGCCTTACAATTACTTGAGCATTACGAAATACCAAAAACATTTATACCGGATATAACCGATAGTTTTTCGGTTCAAGGCAACTTAACACCAGCAATAGCCAATGAATTAGGCTTACACACCGATATTGTTGTGAGTTACCGCGCCGGCGACCAACCCAACAATGCCTTTTCTCTAAATGTGATGGAACCGGGAGAAATAGCTGCTACGGCCGGAACATCAGGGGTGGTTTACGGTATATCCGATGAAATACAATATGACCCACATTCGCGTGTAAATTCGTTTGCCCATGTTAATCATTCACAACACAATACACGATTGGGTATATTACTATGTATAAACGGCACCGGTATACTCAATGCCTGGCTAAAAGCCAATGTAGCGGCTAACCTGAGTTACGAACAAATGAATGAAGCCGCTGCCAGTGTTCCTGTTGGCGCTGATAATTTACAGGTTATGCCCTTCGGGAACGGTGCTGAAAGGGTGTTGAACAATAAAGAACCAGGTGCTGTTTTTCAAAATTTGAATTTTAACATCCACAAACAAGCACATTTATTGCGTGCGGCGCAGGAAGGCATTGTATATTCATTCTACTACGGCATGGAAATCATGCAGGAAATGGGTATGCCCATGAAAATGATCAGAGCTGGTCATGCCAACATGTTTCTGAGCCCGGTTTTTCGGAATACCCTGGCAGGCATATCACAATGTACCATTGAACTGTATAACACCGATGGGTCATTAGGAGCTGCACGCGGTGCGGCAATGGGTGCAGGTATTTACAAATCACGCGACGAAACCTTCAACGGACTTACCAAAGTTCAGCAAACAGAACCTGATATATCAGCAGAACAAGCCTATAAAGACACCTATTACAGGTGGAAAGAATCATTATTAAAACAATTAAATTAAAATTTTTGAATATGAATATAGTTAAAGGAAATAAAGAGTATTTCAAAGGTATTGGAAAAATACCCTACGAAGGAACAGATTCCAAAAACCCCCTTGCATTCAGGTGGTATGATGAAAACAAAGTGGTAGCCGGAAAAACCATGAAAGAGCATTTTCGCTTTTCAGTAGTGTATTGGCATACTTTCTGTGGCACGGGCGCCGACCCCTTTGGCGGACAAACACTTTTTTATCCCTGGAACGAAGGAAGCGATGCCGTATCAAGGGCCAAACAAAAAATGGATGCAGCCTTCGAGATGTTTACCAAGCTGGGGAATCCCTATTACTGCTTTCACGACATTGATATGGTTGATGAAGGGGCAACCGTTCAGGAAACCGATAAACGCATGCAAACCCTGGTTGACTATGCCAAAGAAAAGCAACAAGCTTCAGGAGTGAAGTTATTATGGGGAACTGCCAATGTGTTCAGTAATCCGCGTTATATGAATGGCGCAGCCACCAATCCAAATTTTGCTGTATTGGCACATGCAGCCACACAAATCAAAAGAGCCATTGATGCTACCATTGAACTCGGAGGTGAAAACTATGTGTTCTGGGGAGGTCGGGAAGGCTATATGTCGCTGCTGAATACAGATATGAAAAGAGAAAAAGAACACCTGGCCATGATGCTGAGCAAAGCACGTGATTATGGCCGTGCCAATGGGTTTAAAGGAACATACCTGATTGAACCAAAACCGATGGAACCTACCAAACATCAATATGATTTCGACTCCGAGACAGTGATTGGTTTTCTGCGTCATTACGGATTAGACAAAGATTTTAAACTGAATGTTGAAGTAAACCATGCCACATTGGCCCAGCACACCTTTCAGCACGAATTACAGGCAGCAGCTGATGCCGGCTTATTGGGTTCCATAGATGCCAATCGTGGTGATTATCAAAACGGATGGGATACCGATCAATTTCCGATTAATATATACGAATTGGTTGAAGCATTGCTTGTTATTCAGCAGACAGGCGGGTTTACAAGCGGCGGCGTAAATTTTGATGCCAAATTGCGCAGACAATCCACTGATCTTGACGACATATTTATTGCCCATATTGCCGGTATGGATGCTTTTGCACGTGCCTTATTAATTGCCCGGGATATACTGGACAACAGCGATTACCTGAAAATGAGAAAAGATCGATATGCATCTTATGATTCTGGTGAAGGCAAAGATTTTGAAGCAGGCAAACTGGGACTTGAGCAGCTCAGGGAAATTGCCATAAAGCATGGAGAACCTGAAACCATTAGTGGAAAACAAGAACTTTATGAGGCATTGTTAAATTTATATATATAACTGATTCACATAAACCGTTAATATAAATTACTGATTCTTACGGTATTCAATTAAAAACCTGACAAGTTTATAAGGCTTCTCAGGTTTTTTTATTTCCCATTCACAACCTCCTGTTCTAACCCCCACATCGGTTATTCATCATTGGCATAATGATTAATATTATCGAAACCCGGTGATGTATACCACCTTTTTTTTGCTTTATACACCGGAATTTAGTCCTAAATTTAAAATGAATCTAACTCTTACAATGGTGACAGGTGAAAATATAACTGTGCTCATAAATGAGCCTGCAATAGAATCGGGGGATACATGTGAATTGGTAATTGGAAATGCTTTGACCATTGATAATACATCGTCTCGTATTAAAGCAATTTACCAATCATTAGAAAAATATGCAGCCTTTAGGGTTAAGTCCGAAGAAATAATATCGACAATAGATATGGGAGGGTTGCAAACCTTGTTGTTCATCAACAATTATTGTAGTGAACAAAACAAGCAGGTACAATTTAACCTCCGGTTAGCGGAAAACATAATAGAATTATTTCAGAATACCGGTTTTGATTTTTTAGTTGAAAGTAAATAATTAATTTTTCTATGCCCATTAACAATCAACCTGATCTGAAGGGAGCATTATCTCCACTTTTGGAATCAATACAACATGAAATTCAGTCCTATCTCAACACCCTGGACACGGAATATATCTCTGATATATCCGCACATTTGCAGGAATATAAAAATAACATGAGCGCTTATGGATACGAGATGATAAGTGATTTTACCGAAAATATCATCAGCCTCCTTGCCGAACTAAATAACAATCAATTAAGTTTAAATGATACACTGAAAGAAATACTACAGGACTTACCGACTCATTTAAGGACATTAACCCAAAATCCGGAATTATCAAATGAAACAGTCCTAAAGCAACACAATGCTTATGCCGGGAAGATCAATAAAATGCTAACAAACAAACACCAACATGCAGCTAAAAATACTTCATCCAATCATGGCAAGTTTCAGGAAGTTTTTAAGGAAGAAGCCGACGACCTGATCAATCAGCTGGAAGAATATCTCCTGCAACTGGAAGGAAATTATAACGATGCAGATGCCATCAATCAAATATTCAGAATTATCCACACACTGAAAGGAAACAGCAATATGTTCGGATATTGTGAATTGGCATCCATCACGCACTACCTTGAGAATATATATGACAATGTAAGGGGCAACCAAACCAGTCTGTCGCGTGAAATATTTGACCTGACGTTAAATTGTCTGGATCATTTCCGCAACCTGTTGGAAGACCCTGATTTGAGCCATGAAGAAAACAAAACCATTCACCAGCAATACCTGGCACAGATTAAAGCCCTGTCAGGTATAAATGAAGAAAAAACAGAGAAGGTTGAGAAAGCACCTGAAACCATCGAAAACCTCAAATCATTTTATATTTTCTTCTCACCTCATCCGCAAATTATGGACGATGGAACAAATCCGCTGTTTCTGCTTTCCGATTTGCACGCACTGGGGGAATGTCTGGTTTTCGCGCTTTCAAAGGATATACCTGCAAACACCGATTTTAATCCGGCACAAAGCTATTTAAAATGGCATATTATCCTGGCTACCGAAAAACCGCAGGATGAAATTGATGAGGTATTTATGTTTTTAGATGATAAAAGTCAGCCGTACATTGAAAAAATCGCTGATTATTCCTTACTGGCTTCAGATTCATTTAAAGTTGATTTTCTGAAATTGGCGGAAAATAATAACAAACCACTTGAAAGTGATGAAATGCAAACTATTATCAGTTCCCAAAAGGCTCAAAAGACAGCCTCGGGAAAGAGCAACCAGCATATATCGGTGATTCGCGTAGCATCTCAAAAAGTGGACATTATGATGAACCTCATCAGTGAATTAATCACCAAGCAAGCCGAGTTGAGCATGTTGGCCAAAAATTCACAAAACACGCAGTTAAAAGAAGTTTCGGAAAATATAGAAGCCATTTCAAGGAATTTGCGCGATAATGCATTTAGTATATCACTGATACCCCTGGAAAAATCAGTTCTGCGTTTCCAACGTCTGGTAAGAGACGTGGCAAACAAATTCAATAAAAAAGTAAATTTTAAAGTTGAAGGCAAGGAAACCGAATTGGATAAAACCATCATTGAAAAAATGACCGACCCGGTGATGCATATCCTTCGCAACGGAATCGATCATGGTATTGAAATGCCTGATGAAAGAAAAAAATCCGGAAAACCGGAAGAAGGTACTATACTGCTCAGGGCCTATCCGGCAGGAACCAATGTTGTAATCGAAATAACCGATGATGGCCGGGGTATTGACCTGGAAAAAGTAAAGCAAACTGCCATAAAAAAAGGCTATCTGCTACACGATCATGAACCAGGACGACAGGAACTACTCGATTTAATTATTACACCCGGCTTTACCACGGCAAACCAGGTGAGCGAGGTGTCGGGCAGAGGAGTGGGTATGGATGTGGTTAATCAACGAATCAAAGAAATCAGGGGTGAATTGGAAATTCAAACCGAAAAAGGTGTAGGTACTACCATTATCGTGAAATTACCGCTTACCATTTCTATTATCGATTCGTTGCTTACACGAATAGGCAGCCGTAATTTTATAATGCCCCTGGCCGCCATTTATCAATGCGAAGAAATTAAAAGCGCAGAGCTGATTAATCGTGAAAACAATTACCTGGTGCTTAATAACGAATATGTACCTTTTATCGACCTGCGCAAAGAATTTGATGTGAAAGATGATCTGCCGGAATACACCAAACTGGTTATATTAAATGAAAGTGGTAAATATATTGCCTTAACAGTCGATGATATTATCGGGCAATATCAGGCTGTTTTAAAACCAATTGGTGATGTGTATCGCCGTCAGGATATAATTTCCGGTGCCAGCATACTGGGCGATGGTGAGATTGCGCTGGTGATCGACACGGCAAGGCTCGTGAATAGTGTTATCCAAAAGAATGACGATGAGAAAAGTAACAACAAAAAAATAGCCATATAGGAGATGATGAATATTCACCTGCGGCTACTTTACAGACCTGATTGCTATGGAAACGAGGAATGAAAATATGATATCGCTTTTGTCCTTTCGAATGGCCTCCGAACATTATGCCATACCCGTTGAAAAAGCACTGGAGGTATTGGATTATTGTAAAATAACAAAAATCCCTAAAACAGAAGACCATTTGTTGGGTGTTATCAATCTGCGAGGCGAAGTACTACCGGTAATCGATATACGTCGCCGTTTTGATATGCCCGTGTCTGACGATACCCTGCATACAAAAATTATTATTCTCGATTTAATGCAGAAACAAAAACAGCATATCACCGGTATCCTGGTTGATACAGTAAATGAAGTGTTCGAAGTATCCAATCACCAAATAGAAGAGATACCACCCGTCGGAAATAATTACGCTTCCATTTTATCCGGCATGGTGAAATGGAAAAAGGATTATGTCCTGCTGCTAAATCTCGAAAAAATATTTACCAAACAAGAAGAAACAGTATAACATAACAAATAATTATATGGAAAAAAACAATATCCTCTGCAATGAATTATTGGCCATGGCCTGTATAATTCAAGCCGATCTGAAAGGAGTGGTAACAGATGTGAATGACAGCCTATTGAAAATGATTAAGAGCAAAAAGGAGCAGTTATCCGGCAAAAAGCTGAGTGACATCTTTTCAATAGATGCCAAAACATTGAATACCTTACTGCGTGATGCCGGACAGGGAAAATCGACACAAAAAGAAATTGAAATCAAATCCAACAACCAAACCCACTGGTTTAAATGTTTTTTTACTCCGGGTAAATCAGATAAGTCTTCAGCCATAGATTCCATTGTAATAACAGGATTTGACATTACCGATATCAAAAAAGAACAAGCTTCCAAGGCCGAAGAAATGGAACAAGCCAAAGCAGCACTTGAATTGCATGCTGATGAGGTAAAAACACAGGAAGAAGCCATTTCACAAAGCATGGCATCATTAAAAGAAGCCCGGGCAGAAATATCACAGCAAAAAGCCGAAATGAACGGTATATTAAACACCCTCGACTCCAGCCTGCTGGTGATTGAGTACAGCCCGGATGGAAATATAGTGAAAGCCAACCAAAATATGCTGGAACTAACCGGGTATGAAAAGAAAACCATTGAAAAACTAAAATATTCGGATATATATGCTCCCACCCTGGGAGAAAAACCCATCAGGCTGTTATGGGAAAGCCTTAGCAAAGGTAATTTAGAGAAAAGGGTGAATAATATTCTGCTTGCCAACGGTCGTAAATTATGGCTGAATGAAACCTATGCACCCATTGCCGACAAGCAAGGCAACATCAGTAAAATTTTGTTCGTTGCTTTCGACATTACCGACGACCGCCTTAAAGAAGAAAAAGTGAGAAGTCTGCTTTTACGAATGGACCTGGTAAGCATGTCGTCATCCGAAGGCTACTGGGAAATTATTCTCCCACATCCCACTGAAAATATAGATGAAAGCGCTGAAATGTGGTGGTCCTGGCAGTTTATTCAAATGCTGGGATATAGCAAACAGGAATTGAATAATACAAACGGGCAATTTATGCAATTGGTAAGAGATGAATTTAAGGACATGGTAGGCAGCTATTTTTCCAATTTGGCCGGTGAACCCAAGACGCAAAATGAACCCATAGCCTTTCAGCTTAAAACCAAAAACGACGGATACAAATGGTTTAAACTGTCGGGTTTGTCAGATATTGACGAAAACGAACAGATTCATCTTGCCGGTGTTTGCAAGGACGATACCAATGAGCGGGCACGTAAAATGCTGGAAGAAAAGGCGCAGGCTGTTGCCGAATACTCTCAAAATGAAGTATCCCGATTGGCGCAGAACCTGTTAAAGCTATCCAAAGGAGACCTGGCATTTGACACCAACATTGGACAACCCACCGAAAACACACAGGAAGAATACGAAAATTTTAAAACCATCTATGAATTTCTTGGAAAAGTTCAAAAAGCCATCCAACATTTGATAAATGATGCTAACAACCTGGCTACAGCTGCCGATGAAGGCAATTTAGATACGCGGATGGATGAATCTCAACACAATGGCGAATTCAAAAGTGTGATTACCGGGATCAATAAAATATTTGACAACCTGGTAGCACCTCTTAAACAAATGGCAGAGGCACTTAATCGAATAGCAGCCGGAGATATTCCTGATTCCTCCAATGAAAAAGTGAAAGGCGAATACAAAGAAATTCAGAACAACCTGAATATATGTATTAAAGCCATTAATAATCTGATTGCAGATGCGCAAATGCTGGCTGACTCAGCGCGTGAAGGAAATTTATCGGTACGGGCCGATGTAAAAAAACACGATGGTGATTTTCGTCAGATTATTGAAGGTGTAAACCAAACGCTCGATTCGGTTATCCAGCCAATCAATATCACATCCGCCTATATCGATCGCATTGCCAAAGGCGATATTCCGGAAGTTGTACGGGAAGATTTCAAAGGTGATTATAATAGTGTGAAAAACAATTTAAACACCCTTATCGAATCGCTCCATGTGATCACCAAAAATGCCAAATCAATCGCGGTTGGTGATTTAACGGTACACATAAATCCCCGTTCGGATAAAGATGAATTAATGATCGCACTGCAGCAAATGACCAATAAGCTCACAAATATTGTCGGTGATATCATGAATGCTTCCAAAACCATTTCGCAAGCCAGTCAGCAATTGAACTATACCTCACAGGATGTATCCCAGGGCGCATCGGAGCAGGCGGCCTCAGCCGAGGAAATATCTTCATCGATGGAAGAAATGGCTGCCAATATATCACAAAACAATGAGAACTCGCAGGAGACCGAAAAAATTGCCATTCAGGCTGCCAGCGATATTGAGGAAAGCAACCAGTCGGTGGGTACAACCGTTACGTCCATGAAAAATATTGCTGATAAAATCAGAATTATAGGCGAGATAGCGCGGAAAACCGATTTACTGGCTGTGAATGCCGCTATTGAAGCAGCACGGGCCGGTGAACACGGAAAAGGGTTTGCCGTGGTGGCCAATGAAGTGCGTAAGTTGGCTGAAAAAAGCCAAATCGCTGCCGATGAGATCAATGAACTTTCTACACAAAGTGTGGAAGTTGCCAATAAATCAGGTTCATTACTCAATTCATTGGTTCCCAATATTCAGCGGACATCAGCATTGGTGCAGGAGATTACAGCCGCCAGCATTGAGCAGTCATCAGGTGCCAATCAGGTGAACAATGCCATACAGGAATTGAACAAAGTAACCCAACGTAATGCCGCTACATCCGAAGAAATGGCTACCAGCTCCGAAGAACTGTCAGCTCAATCAGAGACGTTGATGGAACTGATCTCATTTTTTAAAATAAATGACAATAGTTATACGTGGCATCGGAAAAGAACGGATGCATCTGCACAAATAGCAGATAAGAAACCGGCGAATAAATACAATCATCAACAAAAGGTTGCTCAACATGCATACCCTAAAGAATTTAGAACCTTCAGGGAAAATCCGGACGATTCGGAATATGAACAAATGTAAATTAAATAATTTTTAATATTCACTAAATTATAACGTTATGACAGAAACATTGATCAAAGACATGCCGCAAACCAAAACTGAATTTAAGGTTGTGCAAACGGGTGATAAAATTCACTCGATCAATAAATCAGGTAAACCATTTCATTTTATCGACCTGAGTTATTTAAAAGATAATATATTATTTCACGGATGGCTTGGTTATCGAACCAATGAGCAGATACAGGAAGTATTGGATGGCCACTTTATTGAATTGTATGAAAAGCATAAATGCAAAAACATGCTTATCAACAACCAGGAAATGACCGGTACATTTGCCGGTATTAACGACTGGTTGGGAACATACTTTATGCCCAAAATGATAAACATGGGATTAAAAAATAACGCTGTTGTTCTTCCTTCCAATGTGTTCGCACAATTGGCAGTTGAAGACTGGGACGAGAAAGTTGGCGGTTTTACCAGCCGAAATTTTGGTAACCTCGACGAAGCCATTAATTGGCTGAAATCAGCTTAATGATGCACCGGGGTCTGGTGATTTGGGAATGGATGTGATGTCCGTTCCCAAATTTGTCCCCTTATTAATTGCACTATTTTGGTATTCTCAATCGTTGAAATATAACTTTTAGTGCATATCCGCAATCGCTCATAATTGAAAAAAGCAATTTCCGAAAGCCATTAAAAAGAACTGCTTATCCACCTTTAACTCAGGCATTATGCCCATTGAGGATGTTGCAACGGAATGATTTATATGGCAGCTCTTTCCCAAATCACTTCGAGATGTGTTATATTACCTTGTGATTCCGTTTCAGGCGTGGTAATGGTAAGCAAATTATTGTTTATGTGTGCGTATCGTATCTCTTTTTGACCAATCCAGTTCGGAATGGTACAACCTTCCACCACGTGAATAATGGTTCCCGGTTCCCGTTCGTAATACTTTCCAAAATAGGCCATATACGAGTCAAAAGCTTCGGCCTTTTCTTCCCTCGTACCACCCATGATGTTCCCGGAGGACATGATACGCCGTTTACCAAATCCCAGCTGGGCATTCATGTATCCGGCAGATGAATACATGAGAATGCCTGCCGGGTCAGTTCCGTAAATATCTGTTCTTTCACCGTTATGGGTCACCTGGCATAAGGATTGAAGGAGCCAGGTGCCCATGATCTCACCAATTAGTGATCGTTGCTCCATGATAAATTTATGCTTCGGTTTTTATCAGTTTATTCTCTTCCGGTATACAATCTGTTATCAGCTCGGTATTAATAACCCCTGTAACATATACTTTGTCATGATAAACAAAATCATGCCCCCCTTCGGCCTGAATCAGGTTAAAATCTTGATCCGTTTCAATCTGCCAACGTTCAACGTCTTCGCGGTTAACCCTGTCGTCATTTTCTGCATGAATTGCAACCACAGGAAATTTCAACGGTTCATCATCGAAATAATTATGCGTATAGATAACCCTGAAGTCAGCCCGCAAAGTTTGAAGCATTGCCTTGCCCGCCGGATTATCCAGGTTGAGCTGTTGCAAAGCCGGAATGTAGGTGATCAATTCAGCATCAGACATATTTTGATTAAAAATACGATTGACGAAATGATTTTCGAAATCTCTCAAACAAGGTGTACCGGAGACCATTAATTTTTCAGGTGTGATATTGTATCTCGCCCTTAAGTACCTGGAAGTTTCAAAAGCCATCAATCCACCCATACTATGTCCATACAAACTGAATGGTTTGTCTATTTTGGCTTTGATTTGCGGAACCAGCTTACGCATCAATGGCCAAAAATTGGTATAGGGCTCTTCATCCACACGATTTCCACGTCCGGGCAATTCAATGCATATCAGATCAGTATTTTCATTGATAAGCTCACGCCATCCTTCAAATAAATTGCTGCTTCCGCCCGCATCATGAAATAAAAATAACTGATGGGTGGCTTCTGAAGGTGAGGGATATTCAACAAACCACGGATTATGGTTTTCATCAGTAACGCTGATATGCTCATCTTCCACTGAGTTTAATAAAAACGAAGCATAGTCATTAATACCGGGATATTGAGTAAATGTTGATACGGTGAGCTTGGTATCAAAGTCCTTTTCTATGATATTTCTGATCTGAACCATTGTTAGCGAATCAACCCCCAACTTTTTAAAGGTCATTTTGGTGTTTATCTTGGCTGCATTGGCTTTGGTAGCCTTGGCAATCAGCCTTATCAGGTAATTTTCAACCAGGGATAAACTTTGGTTACTGTTTTTCTCTGAGCGTATTATACTCAGAATATCCTCACTGTTGTTGGTGGTTGTTTTTTCCCTGACTATATCACTATCAATTATTTTTGCTTCAACACCCAGATAAGCCAGTACTGGATTTTTTTGATCATCCAATACAAGTACATCGCCTTTAATCTGTGTCATTTTCTTTTCCGGGTCTGTTGAATATTCTGTATCCCGGGTAATCAACGAGTACTTGTGCCGTGGATTCACTTCGCGGTACTTAATAACACGATCCATACCCCCCACAAAAGTGGTTTTCATGGTGTTCTTATATGCTTCGCTAAATGTTGCAGCAAATAAGGGATGTACGCAATTATCCAAAAACACGGGGTTGGTTGTATAGGATTCGGTCAACATGGCTTTTTCATTCAATTGCAATGTTGCCTGTATCGAATTTCCTTCTATGTTGATGTCCAGGATGTTTTGAAATACTTCATCAAATTCAACTCCAAAATCAGCAAATGCTTTATAGAATTGTGCCGGTACCATGGCCTTCCCATCAACATTTGTCGTTTTGTTTTCAACGTTTTCGATATGGACGGGTACGATCGACAACGGACTTAACTCGCCCCGGCAGCATTCTTCCCATTGTTCCCCCGTTAATTTATAGAATTGAAAATGGAAGTTTTGACCCTTGTGTTTTTCAAGACGTAATTGAATCTTTGCAGGTTGGTCATCACTTATAATAATTGATTGGATGAATGCCAAATTTTGTATTTCAAATTTATGATCGGGATACATCTCGCCGGCCGCGGCCATAACCATTTCAATATAACAGGCTGCCGGAAATATCACGTTGTCGTTTACTTTATGTCCGGCCAAAAATGGTGTATGATGCAAGCTCAACGTGTTTTGCCAGTAATGTACATTCGTATTTCCGGCTAACTGAATACGGTCGCCCAACAACGGGTGTACATTTGCTTTGTTACGGCCTCCTAACAAATTTGAGCGGTCTCTGATCTCAAAATTCTCCCGCTGATATGGGTATGATGGTAATTTTACATAAGGGATTTTTTCAATGCCATAGTATTTTTTCCAGTCAATAATATCGTAACCCGATTCGTATAAGGCGGCAAAATTTTTCATGAGTTCTTCCTGCTCTGGTTCATCACGATGCAGCGAATTGAGTACTATGGTGTTTTCCGCTTTACATGCCTGTATACATTCGCATAATGCAGTTTTAAGTACCGGATGCGGACTCATTTCGATGAACAAACGGTGATCGGATTCGATAAGTTTTTCAACCACTGAATAGAACTGTACCGTATTGCGCAGGTTATTCATCCAGAAATCGGCATCCAGTTTTTCACCTTCCATATAGGCATTGGCTGAGGTTGAATAAACAGGAACGGATGCTTTTTGTGGACGGATGTGCTGAACCCTGTTACCGAGCTCTTCTTTTATGGTATCCATTTGCGGACTATGAGAGGCAACATCCACTTTTACCGGGCGGCAAAACAAATTTTTATTTTCAAGTTTTTGAAGGACTTCATTCACAGCATTTTCGTCTCCTGCTATTACGGTTGATTTCGGACTGTTATGCACGGCCACCGATAATCGTCCGTGATAAGGTTCAATTTCTTTTTCAGCCTCCTGATAGGTTAATTCGGTAACCGCCATGGCTCCCCCGGTACCGCTGAGTGTTTTCATTAATAAGCTGCGTGAACAGATCACACAAGCTGCATCATCAAGTGATAATACCCCGCTAATGTAGGCGGCAGCCACTTCACCCATGCTATGGCCTACCACTGCATCCGGCTTAACGCCACGAGAAATCCATAGCTTTGCCAAGGCTACCTGAGACGCAAAAAGGGCGGGTTGTATGACATCGATTCGTTTTAACCGACTGTTTTCTTTGCTGGCGTGTATTTCATCAATCAACGACCAGCCAACAAAGTTTTTAAATGCCTTGTCGCAGGCATCAATGGTTTCGCGATATACTTTTTCCGTTGCATACAGGGATTTACCCATACCGACCCATTGCGATCCCTGACCCGGAAAAACAAATACCGTTCTGGTGGTTGTATTCTCATGCACCGGGTCTATTTCCGCATCATCCGGTTCTAAAAATGCTTTGATATTTCTTACCAATTCTTGCTTATTACCGCCATAAACGGCTTTACGATAATCAAGTCCCGGTTTTAATATAGCCGTTGCTGCACATGTATTGCGCAACATGGTTTCCGATCCGTTTATTTCATGTTCAAGCAATTGGGCATACGATTTTAAATAGGCCTTAAGAGCTCCCTCACTTTTGGCAGAAATAGGAAGAACATATTGTGTTTGATCAAAATCATTTGATACAGCCTGGCCAGCTATTGAATTTTTATATTCTTCGATAACCAGATGAACATTGGTTCCCCCCCATCCGAAGGAGCTTATTCCTGCTTTCATGGTTTCGTTATCAGATACCGGCCAGGGCGTGTTTTCACGAGCCACGGCTAATCGCAACCTGTCGAATTCAATTTTTGGATTGGGTGTTTCAAAAAATGGATTTTTCGGAATGCAACCGTATTGCATGGATAAAATTACCTTCAATATACCTGTAATTCCCGCTGCTGCCTCGGTATGACCGAAATTGGCTTTGGCAGATCCCAAATATAATTTTTCATTGCCGGCTTTATGGGTTGAAAAAAACTCCCCTATGGCATTGGCTTCCACCGGATCACCTAATTTTGTGCCTGTTCCGTGGGCTTCAACATAGTGAACATCAGCAGGATTGACCCCGGCATTTTCATACGCCTGCATCAATACTTCTTTTTGTCCCTTCACACTTGTAGCAGGCATGTTGTTATTGAATCCGTTATTATTCATAGCTCCGCCCCTAAAAACGGCTCTTATATTGTCTCCATCGCGAACGGCATCCGACAAGCGCTTGAGCATTACCAGTCCGGCACCTTCAGCGCGTACAAACCCGTCGGCTTCTGCATCAAAACTGCTGCTTCTTCCTTTATCGCTTAAACCACCGAATTTAGACAGGTATACATAGATGTCCGGATCGAGCATGTGGTTAATACCACCAGCAAAACAAAGATCGCTGGTTCCTAATTGTAAACTTTCCAGTGCCAGCAATAATGCAACCAACGAAGATGAACAACCGGTATCTAATACCAAACTGGGCCCGGTTAATCCCATAAAATAGGAAATTCGATTGGCGATAACATTGGCAGAAAACCCGATACCCGAAAAATTATTTACTTCTGCATTACGTACTTTCCTGAGATGCTCAAAATCACTCCATATATTCCCGATATATACCCCGGCACGCGAACCGGCTACGCGGTTATAAGGGATCGACGAATTTTCTGTGGCTTCCCATGCAAGTTCCATCATTAGTTTTTGCGAAGGGCTCATTTCAATGGCTTCCTTCGGTGATATATTAAACAGGGTCGGATCAAAATCATGAATGTCATTCAGAAACCCACCTTTACTCTGGTTGGTCTTGCCGGGAAGGCTTTTATCCTCATGAAAATAGGCTGCCATGTTCCAACGATTTGCCGGTACATCATCTATAATATTTTCTCCGTTAGATAAGATTTGCCAAAATTCATCAATGTTATTTACTTTCGGATATCGACAGGATAATCCCACAACAGCGATAGATTCGCGTGAATTAATAGTATTTTTCATTATTTTTTGATTAGAATTGGTTAATGATTAACTAACTGTTTTATGTATTCATTACACAGGCGAAAATTATATCAGAAATCATTATAGTTTTGCATTTTACGGGTGATATATATCACAAACTGATATGACTTAAATCATGCACTTAAAATTGCATATTTTGTCTCTTCTTATGTATCTGAAAGTTAAGTTTTTGTATAGGAATTATTCCTTTTTTTAATTGATCTGAATAAGCCCTGTCAATATGTGTGAAATAACAATATTATATGCATCAATTACTAACGCCTTGAAAGAAAATCGTTATGACATTTTAATAAATCAATTACCTTATGAACACCAACGAATGAATAAATCTTATGAATATGCATCGGACAGGTATTTACATTTGTTCGGGAAACTATTACTGATAGAGGGATTGAACAGGTTTGGTTTTCATAAATCATATTTGCGCAGGTTATGTTACAATGAACAGAACAAACCATTTATCCCGGGTGTCTTTGATTTTAACATAGCTCATTCGGGAAAGTATGCCATTTGTGCAATTAGTACAAACGGTGAAATTGGCATTGATATTGAACAAATACGGGAAATTGATATTTCGGGTTTTAACAATGTGTTGAGTGATAAACAGCTGAAGCAGGTTCAAAACAGTACTAATCCTTTACACACTTTTTATAGGCTATGGACCCTGAAAGAAGCCGTTATTAAGGCTTCTGATCTTACTTTGGATGATTTAGAACACATTGAAACCGATTGGCAATGCGCCTGGCTGGATAACCGTAAATGGTATGTTCAGGCCATTGACATTGAAAGTAATTATGCTGCTCATATAGCTTATGAAAATCTTAAAAGCAGGATCAACAAGGAGAGAATTGATATTTAATTATTGAACTTTATTGATCCAAACGGCCAGTCCGCTCATAATCATTTCAATGGATATGGTTCCCACAAACATAGCTGTAATCCGGCCCGCTATTTCAAAATAGCGCTGTACCATAGCTTCCTTTTTGTAATGAATCTCATCATGAAATTTTTTAAGACCGATTAGGATACCAATGGTCACCACCAGTGCAAATAATACTGCCAACGTGGATTGTAGATGCGAAAACTTTTCTCCGATTATAACGCTGTAACTAATACTGCCGGGACCTATCAGGATGGGCATAGCCACCGCACCCGAAACATATTTATTTTTACCTTTCAATGCCTCGATGGCCAGGCGTCCTTTGAATACAAACTGAATACCGATCATTAAGAATATAATGCCGCCAAATATCTGAAAAGAAGCAAATTCAGCCTGTACAACATCGGCAAAAATGGCATCGCCCAAAATGGCAAACAATATAAATACAATTGCACTAATGGAACCGGCTCTTAGCAGCACGAGGGTAAAAGTCCTGAAATCCAGTTTTTGTACTATTTCAATTAAATAAACAATCAACAAAAACGGGTTTAAGAGAACCAATAAGGATGTAGATGCCAATACAATATCCAAAAACACAATAATGAATTTTAGTGGTTGGAAAATAAATTCAAATTTAATTTTTTCGTTGTAAATGGCATCATCGTTGAATTAATAAATTAATGCGTTCGCGAGCAATAAATATAAAAACCACTGATGTTGGGTAAAATTTGATTAATACAGGATATCTGAATAAAAATGGTAAAATAATCACCCCTAATTTTATCTTTGCATAAAATAGTTTAGAAATATGTCCAATAATCTGTTAATTTATAATACATTAAGTCGAAAAAAAGAACCATTTGAACCTATAAACCCGCCACATGTTGGGTTATATGTATGCGGACCAACTGTTTATGGGCATACTCATTTAGGGCATGCACGTCCGGCAATTACTTTTGATATTGTCTTTCGGTATCTGAGACACCTGGGCTACAAGGTGCGCTATGTAAGAAATATCACCGATGTAGGGCACCTTGAGAATGATGCCGATGAGGGAGAAGATAAAATCTCCAAAAAGGCGCGCCTTGAACAACTGGAACCCATGGAGATTGTGCAACAATATGTATCGCTTTATCGTCATCACATGGCCCGGTTAAATGTATTAATGCCCGGTATTGAGCCTTTAGCTTCAGGACATATCATTGAGCAACAACAAATGATAAAAGCCATTATTGACAAAGGCTATGCTTATGAAAAAAACGGATCGGTATATTTCAATGTGCTCAAATACAATCAGGATCATCATTACGGAGTCTTATCCGGACGTAAAATTGAGGATTTGCAAAGCAATACGCGGGCTTTGGAAGGACAGGATGAAAAAGCAAATCCGTTGGATTTTGCCTTGTGGAAAAAAGCCAGTCCGGAACACATTATGCGCTGGCCCTCTGAATGGAGCGACGGATTTCCCGGTTGGCACCTGGAATGCTCAGCCATGAGTACCAAATACCTGGGCGAGACTTTTGATATTCATGGAGGCGGAATGGACCTGTTATTCCCGCATCATGAGTGTGAAATAGCGCAGTCAATGGCTGCCAACGGTAAATCGCAGGCAAAATACTGGATGCATAACAACATGATTACCATAAACGGCCAAAAAATGGGCCGTTCGTTAAATAATTTTATCAATCTCGACCAATTCTTCGATGGTACCCATAAATTGCTGGAAAAAGCTTACAGCCCGATGACCATTCGCTTTTTCATGTTACAGGCCCATTACACCAGCACATTAGATTTTTCGAATGATGCCCTGCAGGCTGCAGAGAAAGGATTTGACCGATTGATGAAGGCTGGCGAGACCTTGTTAACGTTAAAACCATCCGATCAATCATCAGTTGATGTTAAAGCATTACACGAAAAATGCTATGAGGCCATGAATGATAATTTTAATACCCCTATTGTAATTTCACATTTATTCGATGCCGTGCGAACCATCAATTCCATAGCCGATGGCAATGAAACCATCAATGCAAAGGAACTGGAACTTTTACAATCAACTTTCAACACCTTTGTTTATGATGTGTTAGGATTACAAGCCAATGAACAGGCAGCAAAACCATCGAACGACTTATCAGCACAGCTCATTGACATGTTATTAAATCTGCGGATGGATGCCAAGCATAAAAAAGATTTTGCAACGGCTGATGCCATTCGTGACCAGCTTACACAACTAGGGGTGGAAATTCGGGATAAAAAAGATGGATTTGAGTGGGAGATAAAATGATTAATGCTGCTGTTTCTGTGTTTGTAGGTAATTGTGCGACAGGGCAAATCAAAAACTTAACGATGGATTAAAACATAAAACTCTTATATTTGGATTAGAAAACAAGTTGCATGGTTGATTCGAATAACATATTAAGTTATCTAAGAAACAACAAGAATCGTTTGATTCATGATTATCATTTGACAAAGATTGGATTGTTTGGATCCATGGCTCGTGGTGAGCAAAACGATTCGAGTGATATAGACTTGGCAATCGAGTTTAAACCTAATACACCTGATTTATATTCACTAAAATTAAGATTAAAGGAAGAGATTCAGTCACGATTTGATAGGCAGGTGGATATTTGCCGGATCAAATACATTAAACCAATTTTTAAAAAACAGATTCAATCGGAGATTAGGTATGTCTGATAACTCTCATAAAGATTTTGCTTGTTTATTAAACATGCTTGATTCGATAGAGAAGATTAAGCAATATTCTGATTCGTTTGAAAATGCGGATGAGTTATATTCCGATTCAAAGTCATTCGATGCAGTAATGATGAATTTTGTTGTGATTGGAGAAATGGCAGAAAAACTGACAGAGGATTTCAAACATTCCACATCATCAAATATTGATTGGTTTAAAATTCGATGATTCAGAAATATAATTGCTCATAATTATTTCGGAATTGATGCCGAGGAAGTTTGGCAGATAATTGAAAATAGTATTCCAGATTTGGAAACAAATATTAAAACGATTCTAGAGAAATAAAACCACTACCTACAATCGAGTAGATGGCTGACAGGATTGTAGCCCTGCCAGTGCACCTCTCACAACTTGTCCCGTACCTTTGGTGGGGGCCACCGTACGTACGGGTCACGTATACGACGATTTTCCAAATCAAAGGGGAATACTAACTTAAAAAGTTAGAATACCTGCTTTTTCAAGCGGGTATTGCGTAAAAACAGGAGAGATGGAATGATAGTACTCAAGGAGTGATTCATAGCCTCGTTTTTTAGCCTAGCCGCCAGGCTAATTACATAATACTCCCCAACTCCTTATATAACTCCATCCGCACTTGCGTTAATATTTGATGGCGCTGCACCGATTCCTGCATCAATTCCTGGTCGGCATTCAGTTGGGCATTTTTGATCTGTTGTTCATTGTCTTTCAGCATTTGGTTGATACGGTCTTTTTTAAGCGCAATTAATGCTTCCGGTACAATTTCTTTCAGACGCATGTCTTCAGTCTCAATATAATTATCATTTTTACTCCATATCTTGCTCAAATTGTAATGCGGTGTTACAAATTCAACGGTTGTATGTGTAATATTTTCATTCGGATGCTTGGTGAAATAATTGATCTCGAAATTATTATTCTCGATCATTTCTTTTGCCGCTGAAAAAATTTCCTGGTATATCGCATGACTGAATGAGAGTTCATCCTTTTCAATTTCCCTCACAATAAAGCGGGCCACTGTTAATGGTTCTTTGTCATCGTCAAAAAGTATATTATTCCCGAAATTCAGTAGCAACCGTATCACATCCTTTTCATAAACATTAAATTCCGGTTGAACGGGCTCCTGTTTGGCCTGATGAGTTTTTGTAGCCTCTTCTTTCTGTTGACGGAATTTATCCTGTTTCGCTTTTTTACCGGCTTTTTCGCGTCTGATTTTATTCACCTCAGCATACAGTACATCCTCCTGGATATCCATGCTGCGCGCGCATTCACGTATATACACCGAGCGGGTGATTCCTTCGGGGATAACGGCTATAGAGCGCACAATCTCCTGGATCAGGCCCGATCGTTTCACCGGATCACCTGCTGCATCCTTCAGCAATAAGTTTGTTTTAAAGGTTATGAAATCCCGTTCGTGTGTTTCAATGAATGATAGAAACTCATCCTGGCCATGACTTTGTGCAAAACTATCCGGGTCTTCACCTTCGGGCAATAGCACCACTTTAACATTCATTCCTTCTTCAAGCACAATATCGATACCGCGCATGGAGGCTTTTAATCCGGCTGCATCACCGTCATAAATTATGGTAATATTGGGTGTAAATCGTTTTACAAGTCTAATTTGTTCAGCAGTAAGCGCAGTCCCCGAAGAAGCCACTACATTTTCAATACCGTTTTGATGCATCGACAATACATCGGTGTATCCTTCCACCAAAAAGCATTTATTTTGTTTCACAATGCTATTTTTGGCGAAATAGATACCGTATAATACATTGCTTTTGTGGTAAATTGATGATTCGGGCGAGTTGAGGTATTTAGCTGCTTTATCGTCTTTCTTAAGTATTCGGCCTCCAAAACCAATTATCTGACCGGATAAGCTGTGAATGGGAAACATTACCCTTCCGTGAAACCGGTCGAAAAGTTTATCGTTCTTTTCTATGCTCAACCCTGTTGATACAAGATAATCGGTTTTATATCCTTTTTCTTTGGCATGTTGGGTAAAAGCATCCCATTGATCGGGGCTGTAGCCAAGCTGAAAATGATGGAGCGTATTTTCCCTGAATCCACGCTCTTTAAAATATTTAAGTCCTATTGTATTGCCTTCCTCGCTGTTAAAAAGCTGATCGGTGAAATATTTTTGGGCATAGTTGGTTACTGTCAGCAAGCTTTCGCGTTCGTTCTGTTCCTTAATTTCTTCGGCGGAAAGCTCCTTCTCAACAACTTCAATATTGTATTTTTTTGCCAGGAATTTAAGCGCTTCAGGATACGTTAGCTTTTCATGTTCCATCAGGAATTTAACCACATTGCCTCCCGTTCCGGAGCTAAAGCATTTGAAAATTCCTTTTGAAGGGCTTACAAAAAATGAAGGCGTACGTTCGTTGGTAAACGGACTATGGCCCCGATAATTCTGTCCGCTTTTTTTTAAGTTCACAAAATCACCAATCACATCCACTATATCGGCTGCGTCGTAAATTCGTTGTATGGTTGCCTGATCGATCATTCCTCACTGTTCCATTTATAATTAGACAGGTTTAATTGAATAATATTAATAATTTACCCTTGCCTTAGCACTGCATAATAATTGGAGGCCCCTACTTTTGCAGGGATGAGTAAGTTTTATTAAATACGGTGATATTAATATATCCAATCCTGTCTACAAAACATTTGAATACAAATATAACGCAATTATTCACCGGATAACCATGAGCAGATGGCACAATTTTTTTACCTTACACCCTGAAATGGAATAGGCTTTTGGATATGAAAAAACTTGTAGCATTAACCGGAGCGGGCATGAGTGCCGAAAGCGGGCTCAAAACATTTCGCGATGCAGGCGGATTATGGGAAGAGCATGATGTAATGGAAGTAGCCAGTATTGAAGGCTGGGAGAGAAATCCTGAACTGGTTTTACGTTTTTATAACGACCGGCGTAAGCAGCTGTCGCAAGCCAAACCCAATGCAGGACATTTGGCGCTGGCTGAATTGGAAAAAGAATATGATGTACAGGTGATTACCCAAAACGTGGATAATTTACATGAGCGGGCTGGCAGCACCAACGTGCTTCATTTGCATGGACTTCTTACACAGGCCCGCGGCGTGAACAACCCTGATAAAATATATGAAATTGGTGAAAAAGAGATTCATATTGGTGATAAGGCCGATGATGGCAGCCAATTGCGACCCAATATAGTATGGTTTGGAGAACTGGTTCCGGCTATTGAACGTGCCGTACCACTTTGCAATGAAGCTGATATATTTGTGGTAATCGGCACTTCACTGGCTGTATATCCGGCTGCCGGACTCATTAATTACGTACCGGAATATGTGCCGATTTATGTGATTGACCCCAATCCGATTGAAAGCTATGTGAGTCGTGATTATGAATTTATTCGATCAACAGCCGGTGAAGGCATGATCCGGTTGAAGGAAAAACTGCTTACGCTGTAATAATCTAAACAAACAGGAGATTAACCATTGAGTTCAATTTTTTCTGACCGCATCTCGGATGTTCCCAGGTCGTTTATCCGGGAAATATTAAAAGTTACTGTTGATAAGGATGTTATATCTTTTGCCGGCGGCTTGCCCAATCGTGAACTGTTTCCGGTGGAACAACTAAAACAGGCATCAGCAGAGGTATTTGATGAAGCCGGAAAAGAGGCCCTTCAGTACAGTAATTCAGAGGGATATTTGCCTTTGCGTGAATATATAGCCAAAAGATACAAAACAAAAAACGGGTTGGAGGTTAATCCGGAAAATATACTGATCACCAATGGTTCCCAACAGGGACTGGATTTGATGGCAAAAATATTCCTGAATGAAACAGATGATGTAATGCTTGAAGAACCTGGTTATTTAGGAGCAATACAGGCTTTTCAGGTGTATCGTGCTTCATTTAATGCGGTTCGGCTCGAAAAAGACGGGGCTGACATAGAACATTTTAAACAAATATTAAAACATTCCAAGCCCAAATTATTTTACACTGTTCCAAATTTTCAAAATCCATCCGGCATTTCATATTCCGACGAAAAACGTAAAATAATTGCCCAATTATTAACCGATAAACCCATAATTGTTGTTGAAGACGATCCGTATGGCGACCTGAGATATACGGGCAGGGAGAAAAAAACCTTTAAATCCCTGATGCCCGAAAAAACCATTTTACTCGGTACGTTCTCCAAAACCGTTGTACCGTCATTCCGGCTTGGATGGCTTGTGGCACCTGCAGCGTATATGGAAAGGCTGGTTATTGCCAAGCAGGCTGCCGATTTACATACCAATTATTTTATTCAACGACTTATATTTAAATACCTGAGTACACATAAAATAGACAGCCATATTGCTGTGATCCGCGATCGATATGATAAACAGCGTACGGCCATGATCGCCGCGCTGCGTAAATATTTTCCGGAAGGTGTTGATTTTACCCTGCCCGAAGGAGGCATGTTTCTATGGGTTATGCTGCCTGAAGGTATATCTACCATGAAATTATTTGACATTGCCATACAAAAAAAAGTGGCCTTTGTACCCGGCAATCCATTTTATACGGATGGGCGGGAGACCAATACATTGCGGCTGAATTTTTCATGTGTAGATGAAAATCTTATTGATGAAGGTATTAAACGACTGGCTGAGGCCACCAGGGAATTGCTAAGTACAAACAAAGATTATTAACCATGATACGATTACTATTTATTTATTCATTAATTTTTGTTGCACCCATTGCTGAAGCGCAACGATTCGATGGCGGTATAATGGCCGGTTTATCTGCCAGTCAGATTGACGGTGATACGTATGCAGGATTTCACAAAGGTGGTTTAACAGCCGGTGTTTTTGCACAAACCGATATGGCCCGATACTTTTTTACCCGTTTTGAAATTAAATATACCGGAAAAGGGGCTGCGAAGCAAGACAATGAAGATAATTCTGATTTTTATAAAAGAACACTACATTATATTGAGTTACCGATTTTATTGGGCTATTCATTACCGAAATATGAGGCCTTTTCATTTCATGGTGGCCTATCACCTGCCTACTTGTTTCATTCATTTCAGGAAGGTACTGAAATAGCAACCGGAGCGGTTCAGGGGTATCAGGATTTTGATCTTGGATGGCTGTTGGGAGCTGCTTATGCGATTAATGAGTCATTCTCGGTAGAAGCCAGATATACCTATTCATTACTCGGGTTAACCGATGATGCAGGTATTAATGGAAGGCACTATAGCTGGTTAGCTCGCCAGTTAGGCTACAATGTTAGTGATTATAACAACGTAGTAAATATTAGTTTATACTATACTATCGGAAATTAAAAAAAATGGCATATTTATTGTTTGGCAGTAAGGGAGAAACATCTATCAGGTGTTATATATACAAATAAACATTAAAAATGGCTCCCGAAAAACAACATAATATTGCCTATTTGCAGGCTTACCTGCAACGGATCGAAAGAGACCTTGCCGAAATTGAAAACAATGCATTAAAACGGATTGAACAGCAATTACATGATTTAAACCGAAGCGGTTGATTTATTTTTCAACCTCCAGGATTAGATCATCTTTCATTACATTCTCATTCTTCTTTACATGAATGTTTTTAATCGTTCCGGATACATGGGAAAGTATCTCATTTTGCATTTTCATGGCCTCCAGGATAATAATGGGTTCCCCCTTATTAATTTCAGCATGATTTTCAACCAATACATCCACTATTTTACCCGGCATGGGTGCAGTAATGGATTCGGTTTTGGAATTTTGTTTACTTTTTTCCAGGAATTTTTTTCTCCTGTAGGAAAAAGGTGATTCAACGGTAAATGAATGGCCAATACCGTTAACAATGATTTCATATTTATTCTGGTCTTTCTCAAGTATATCAACCAAATATTTTTTGTTTTTGTAAATTATAAAATTAAGTCCGTTGTTTTGACGAAATTTTATTTTTTGGGTCTTGTTGTTTACTTTAACCTCGCCATTGAGTATATCGCGAAACTCAAATTTTTTACCTTCCGCAGAAAGGGCAATATATTTTTCGGTGTTTTTTTTTGATCTTCTCATAAGCTTTAGGAATTAATTATCAAAAGCAAGACAAGTTATAAAGATTTTAGACGTTTATTTAATACCCAGGGATTTATTTCTTTTCCTTTTTCGAAATTTACATCATCCGCCGACTCATTCTCAAGTTCTTTGGCAAAATCATAGGAAGCCAGAAATGCTGCCAGCATTATCTCGTCCTGATCCGTTTCATAAAAAGCATCCAGTTCTTTTTCAATAAATGATGTATTTATATCACCCTTCATAAATTTTTTATGGCTAAGCACATATTTATGAAATGGCACGGTGGTTTTGACCCCCCGAATCCAAAAACTATTCAGGGCATTTTTTAGTGTTTTAATAACTTCTTCGCGTGTATCAGCATGCACAATGAGTTTAGCTACCATTGAATCGAAATTGGGTGAGATCACCGAATCGTCGTACATACCAGTGTCGACACGAATACCCGGACCAGTGGGATAGATTACTTTATGCACCACCCCTAAACTCGGAGAAAAACCGGCCTGTACGTCTTCGGCATTAATTCGTAGTTCCATGGCCCAGCCATTTAGTTGCACGTCTTCCTGTTTAATGGGTAATGAATCACCTTCGGCGACTTTTATTTGCATTTCAATAAGGTCCAGGCCAGTTACCTCCTCTGTTACCGGATGTTCCACCTGTATACGGGTATTCATTTCCATAAAATAGAATTTCTTATCTTCATCCAGCAGAAATTCAACGGTACCTGCGCTGTAATAGCCTACAGCATCGGCAATACTGATGGCTTCAGCACCCATTTCTTCTCTCAGCTCGGGTGATAAAGCGGGTGAAGGACATTCCTCAATTAGCTTTTGGTGTTTGCGTTGAATAGAACATTCTCTTTCACCCAGGTGAATTATGTTACCTTGTTTATCACCGAATATCTGAAACTCGATGTGCCGGGGATTTCGCACATATTTCTCGATAAAAACGGATGGGTCGTTAAAGGCTTTTTCGGCCTCGTTGGAGGCAAGTTTAAACATTTTTTCCATCTGCGAGGCTTTCTCAACAATGCGCATACCTCTGCCACCACCACCTGATGCCGCTTTTAAGATAACCGGATAGCCTATTTTATCGGCTATCTGTATGGCTTCATCGAAATTACTAACATTGCCGTGGCTACCCTGTAGCAAAGGTACCTTGTGCTTGGTGGCAATTTGTTTGGCAATGGTTTTGTTGCCCATCTTGTATATAGCATCGGCAGAGGGCCCTACAAAAGTAATTCCCTCATCATCACATCGTTGGGCAAAATACGGACTTTCAGCCAAAAACCCGTATCCCGGATGAATGGCATCGACTTTATGTGCTACAGCCGCTTCAATGATGCGGTCAACGTCCAGAAACTCGGGTACATCGCTCACAATATCCGTGAAATCAATAATTTCATCAGCTAATGATAAATAGTGGGCCTTGGGTTCGTGAGAGGTTTTGATACAACAGGTTTTGATGCCCAGTTTATTGGCTGTTTTAATAATTCTTACAGCTATTTCACCCCTGTTAGCAATTAGTAATTTTGTAATCTTCATGCCTTAAAAATATAATTAATGAAGTAAAAAAACTAGAGAGGGATATTTCCATGCTTACGCGATGGCGAATTCACATGCTTATTTTCCAGTGCCTCAAATGCCGACAATAATTTACGTCGTGTTATGGCCGGATCAATCACCTCGTCAATATATCCTTTTTCGTCTGCAACATACGGATTGGCAATTTCGTCCCGGTATTTTTTCGCCAGTTCTTTTTTCATCAGAACCGGGTCTTCGGCTTCAGCCAATTTTTTACGATAAAGGATTGACACGGCACCTTCCGGACCCATAACCGCAATTTCAGCGGTTGGCCATGCAAAATTAAAATCTCCCCCAAGATTTTTACTGTTCATCACACAATATGCTCCCCCATAAGATTTACGTAATATAACCGTAATTTTTGGAACGGTGGCATCGCTGTATGCATATAAAAGTTTTGCTCCATGACGAATTATACCCTCATGTTCCTGTCCTGTTCCCGGCAAGAAACCCGGAACATCTTCCAATGTAAGCAACGGTATGTTAAAGCTATCGCAAAAACGAATAAATCGCGCTCCTTTATTGGAAGAATTAATATCCAGTACACCTGCTAATACTTTTGGCTGATTGGCTATTATGCCGATGGTTTTACCTTTCATTCGTGCAAAACCAACCACTATATTGGCCGCATAGTATTTCGCAACTTCAAAAAAACTATCTGTATCAACTATTAGTTGTATAACGTCTTTAACATCATAAGGTTTATCGGGTTCATCCGGCACCAGGTCGCGCAATTTTTCCTCATAATCAGGCTGTTCACAGTTAAATTCCCTTACCGGTGGATTTTCAATATTATTTGCCGGTAAATAGGACATTAATTTACGGATACCACGTAGGGTATTTTCTTCATCCTCGTAAATAAAATGAGCTACCCCGCTTTTGGTGGAGTGCACATTGGCGCCCCCGAGTTCTTCAAATGTAACTTCTTCATTCAGCACTTCCTTCACTACATTAGGCCCGGTTACAAACATATAAGATGTTTCGTTGGTCATGAAGATAAAATCGGTTAGCGAAGGTGAATATACGGCTCCCCCGGCTGCAGGTCCCATGATGGAAGATATTTGCGGAATAACACCTGATGAATGGACATTCCTGTGAAAAATACCGGCATAACCGGCCAAACTGGCTATTCCCTCCTGTATTCGTGCTCCGCCCGAGTCAATAAGGCCAATAATGGGGGCACCCATTTTTAAGGCCATATCCTGTATTTTGGCAATTTTGGTGGCATGCACCAATCCAAGCGATCCGCCCATTACCGTAAAATCCTGTGCATATACAAACACCAGTCGGCCACGTATTTTGCCATGCCCGATTATAACCCCGTCTCCGTAATTATCATTTCCGGCAGCGCCAAAATCCGATGCTGTTTGTGAAGCTTTTACAAACGCATCCACTTCCTCAAAAGTGTTTTCATCCAATAGCAACTGTATGCGCTCGTTTGCGGTTAATTTACCTTTGGCATGCTGTTTTTTTGCCTTTTCCTTGCTGTTTTGTTCAGCAAGTATGTCATATCTTTCAAGAAACCGCTTGAATTGTTTGCCATTTACATCCATGGGTGCAAAGTTTAAAAATAATCCAAAGAAATAAAAATATTTAGAATCACTATAAATTATCGGACACCTTTAATCCGTTTTTTTCAGCCACTGTTAATTACATTATTCTATTAAATCCTTATTTTATAAATAATTGCACTATAATTTTATCATACATTTTTTGAATAAAAAAAGTAATTGTTGATATAATAAATTTCCTGATGTATGAATTTACCGCTAAGAACCATGACATTCTTTTTTGTGGCAAAATAATCAATTCGGCCAACTTTACCGAAAAAAATGTTCCATTCGCCGATTTTTTATTTCGGTGGTTCATGTAAAAATCTATTTTTGATTTGATTTTACAGATGGAGGAATATATGGACAATAAGCATTCAGTAAAACGGTTACTAATCGGAATTGTAATATTGCTTTTTGGGGCATTGCTATTGGCAAAAAACCTGGGGTTAATCGATTATCAGATCACCAGGTATATTTTCAACTGGCGTATGATACTGATAGTTATTGGTATTATTAACCTAAGCATACATGCCGATAAAACACCCGGAGTTGTATTACTATTTATTGGTACGGCATTGTATCTGCCGGAGTTCTTTGATTTTCATTTTAATTTCTGGCAATTATTTTGGCCCGGACTATTAATACTGGTGGGAATCATGCTCATTTTGAGAAAAAATGTATTTGGTGCCTGTGAGAAAAGGCCTGATGTTGACAGTGCCGATGTAGTTGATGAAGTTAATGTGTTTGGAGGCAGTGAGAAATTCATACAATCCGATGGTTTCCAGGGGGGAAGAGTAACCTGTATATTCGGCGGTTCTAACCTGAACCTGATTCGCTCAAAGCTGGCCAAAGGGAAGCAATACATTGATATGTTTGCCGTATTTGGCGGATTGAAACTGATCATCCCCGAAGATTGGAAAGTAAAAATTCAGGTGGTTTCGGTTTTTGGCGGTTTTAAAGATGGCCGTATTTCTAATAAGATGAACATTGAAACCGAAAGTGAGCTCATTATAAAAGGATTTGTGCTCTTCGGCGGTGGCGAAATAAAGAGTTTTTAGGTAGGTAGGTGTTAATGCTGGCCGTTTGGTATGTTTTATATTCTTTCGGTCAGCATTATTTTTAATTTTAACGTATGATACCCCTGTTTAAAAATACCCGTTTGATCATTGCTTATGCAGCGTTCTGGCTGTTTATTTGCTGTTCGCATTTTACCTTGCTTTTTTTTGCTTATGAAATACCGCTTACCGAGAGTATTATCGACAGCCTTGTTTTTAATATCCTGTTTGCGATTATTGGTATAGGTATTTGGTTCCCGATCTATTTCAGCAGTTCAGAAGAGCGGTCGTTATTTCTGCATATCATACAGCATTTGGCTTATAGTGTGCTTACCATTGGTATCTGGATATCCATCGGTTTTTATATTATCAACTCAATTTTTGCCCAAAAACCCGATGTAATGGAGTTTATTTCCATGACTATTCCCTGGCGCATAACAACGGGTATTTTGCTATATTCACTCATTGTGCTTTTTTATTATTTGGTGATATACTATAAAAATTATCGTGATAAGCAGGAAAAAGAAACCGAATTGAGAGCGCTGATCAGAGAATCGGAATTAAAAACATTAAAATCACAGATCAATCCGCATTTCCTGTTTAATTCACTTAATTCCATCAGTTCATTAACCATGATTATGCCTGAAAAAGCGCAGGAAATGGTTATTAAATTATCTGAGTTTATGCGTTATAGCCTGGCCAAGAAGGATGAACAACTGGTAACCCTTGAAAAAGAAATTAATAACATTAACAGGTATCTTGACATTGAAAAAATCCGTTTTGGATCGCGTTTAAATATCGATAAAGAAATCCATCAGCAATGCAGAGATGCCAGTTTACCGGCATTAATATTACAACCTATCATAGAAAATGCCATTAAATATGGCGTATACGAAAGCACCGATCAATCGCATATTAACATTACCTGCACCTACCGGCATAATATGCTGAAAGTAAAAATAAGCAACACTTATGATGCCGATTTTATTACCAAACAGGGAGAAGGATTTGGATTGCTGAACATCTCCAAACGTCTGCAACTGATTTATGGCCGGCCCGATTTGATGAAAATTGAAAAAACGGAAACGACATTTACTATAAATTTGTTTATCCCTCAGCATATTCATAAAACACAAAAAGACCATGGAAAAGATTAAAGCTATTATTGTTGAAGATGAAGAATTAGGCAGAACGCTGATTAAAAATTTTTTACAGGATTTTCCCGACATCGAGCTCATAGATGAATGTGTGGACGGTTTCAACGGAGCAGTGGCTATAAACGACAAACAGCCCGATTTGGTGTTTTTAGACATTCAAATGCCCAAACTCAATGGCTTTGAAATGTTGGAGTTATTAAATTACGAACCCGAAATTATTTTTACCACCGCTTACAACGAATATGCCATCAAAGCCTTTGAATTAAATGCGGTTGATTACCTGCTCAAGCCTTTTTCAAAAGAACGCATGGGGACGGCGATTGAAAAAGCTGTGCAAAAAATTGAGAATAAACAGCCCTCGAAAGAAAAAATTAGAGAACTGGTCAACCAGCCTATTACTGAGCATATTGAACGTGTAGTGGTTAAATCAGGCACCAGAATAAATGTAATTCCTGTTACCAAAATAAGCTATTTTGAAGCACAGGATGATTATGTGATGTTGTATACATCGGAAGGGAAGCATTTGAAACAAGCCACTATGAAATATTTTGAGGACCATTTGAATCCGGATGATTTTGTACGTGTGCATCGGTCGTATATTGTCCGTATTGACCAGGTAGCGCAGCTTCAGCCTTATGAAAAAGGATCGTATGTGGCCATATTAAAATCGGGTGATAAATTAAAAGTGAGTAAGAGTGGCTTAAAAAACCTGAAGGAAAGATTGAATTTTTAATTTTATCCAATATTATCCTGCCCATGAACCCTGTTGAAAAATCGGCTCTTATTATAGTTGATAACCGTGAAGAAAAATCGGGCATTCCAATGCTTTTAAAGCAAGGTGGAATGGATGTTCGTATACAGTCGCTAAAAGCGGGCGATTATATAATTAACGGGGAAATTGTTGCGGAACGAAAATCAGCAGTGGATTTTGTGCAGTCGCTTATTTCAGGAAGGCTGTTCAATCAATGCGCACGTTTGGTACAAATCGGACTGCGTCCTATACTGCTGCTTGAAGGCGACCCGTATCGGACAGCTCATGTAATTGACAGCCGGGCAGTAAAAGGAGCCATACTGTCGGTTACCACGGCCTGGCAGATACCTGTTGTTTATACTGATGATACCCAGGACAGTGCTTCTACCCTAATAATGCTGGCCGGTCAATCAATACCCGGAAACCGATTTTTACGCTCTCATAACTATAAACCTAAAAAACAAAAAAATCATCGATTGCGTTTTTTGCAGGGGCTTCCCAATACGGGAGCAATAATGGCCGGGCGGTTATATGATCATTTCGGAAGTGTAGAAGCGGTAATCAGAGCTGAGACTAATGCTTTGATGGAAGTAGACGGATTGGGCAAGAAAACGGCTGAAAAGATTCGGGCATTTGTTTCCTGATTTATAGGTTATCCCAACAGTTTATTGCTTGTACCCCAATACAGCTTGAGTTTGTGTGTGGGTTGAGCGGGACGAATTGGTTTTATGCGTGAGTATTTGCTCTTGCTCAATACTCCCGTCTGATAGCTATAGGAACCGAAATTGACATACAAAAAAGGATGGCCCGAAAGCCATCCTCAAAACCCAACCTTAATCATCAACCCTAAACTGCAATCACACAAATTAGGACGTTTAAAAAATCGTTTATATATTTCTTTTTCCTGTTTTCTAATGGAAGGATGGCTTATTATTAGCCATCCTCAAAAACCCAACCTTAATTATCAACCCTAAACTGCAATCACACACATGTAATTTATCTTAAATACTGTATGTTTATCATTTATCAAGTTTGTTAATACAAATGTAGTTTGTTATTGGACATGGTAATTGAGTATTTTTACGCATTTAATTAGGAAAAATACTCAATTTTGGCATTTTGTGAGGGTTTTAAGTTTTTTTGTACGGTTATATTTCCACCAAGTGATTTTTAATGGCGTATACCACAAGGCTTATGGAATTTTTGGCGTCTGTTTTTTCCAACAGGCTGGCCCGGTGTCGTTCAACCGTACGCTGACTGATAAATAGTTTTTCGGATATCTGGTGATTGGAAAAACCGGAACAAATTAGTTGCAGCACTTCTTTTTCGCGTGTTGTAAGGGAAACAGTATTTTCTTCGGGTTTGTTTTTGATAAGTCGTAGCAGCAATTCGCTCGAGAAATAACTTCCATCATCAGCAACTTTACGTATGGCATGCTTTAATTCCTGGTTATCTACATCTTTCAGAATGAATCCTTTCACCCCGATATCAATCATGGTATTATAGTATTCTTCATCACCAAACATGGATAGAACCAAAATTTTAAGATCAGGATATTTTTCCAGGGCCAGTTTTGATGCTTCAATCCCGTTCATATTGGGCATATTAATGTCCATTAAAACCAGGTCGGGCTGGTATTTATCAATCATGGTGAGGAATTCTTTCCCGTCAGAAACATCGGCTATTACTTCAAGGTCTTTCGATTCATTGAGTATAAACTTCAATCCGTTTCTGAACAGGCGGTGGTCATCAACGATAATGATGCTTATTTTGTCCATATTGTGTGATTCTGTTGGCGTATTTTATTAAATATACAATAATTAATCGTTTTATCAATTATTAACCGGAACAGACAGGGTAATTTTCATACCCTTTTTTACATCTGAGAAAAAGTAAGTACCGTTTAGTGATTTAATTCGGCTTAATATATTAAATAATCCCATACCTGTTTTTTTACTGATGGATTCTTCATCGAAACCTGTTCCGTCGTCTTCATAAGTAAGAACAATTTCATTCTCCATCAGGTTTAGATGGATATTGGCATTCTTAGCATTTGCGTGTTTAATGGTATTGTTGATCAATTCTTTTACAATGCGATAGATTGAAAATTCGATTTCATTTTTGATGCGCTGGTTTCGTAAATTGGATTCGAAATGAAAATTGATTTCTTTGGGTAATCGGTACAGAAAGGACTCAACGGCGGCGGTAACACCGTAATTGGTGAGTATATGCGGGCTCAGGTCATTGGATATTTCTTTGGTTGTTTGTATGGCTTCTTTCAGAATTGCATTGAGTTGATCAACGATATATTGTTGTTTGGTTTTGGTTGTGTTTTCATTCAATGAATTAATATACATTTTAATGCTCGATAGCAGGGGGCCCAGATCATCATGCAGGTTTTGGGCAAAATTTTCACGTTCTTTTTCTTCGGTATTAATAATGGCTTCCAGTACGCGTTTTTCATAATGCCGCCGTTCGGTTAAATCTCTTATTATTGTGAGTACGGCATTTTTACCTTCAAAATGGATGCGTTTACTGTTTACTTCGATGGGCCGCAATTGTCCGTTTTTGTTTTTATATTCCATCTCCAATAGCGGAACAACATCGTTTTTAAATATTTTGTTCAGTCGTTTGTTTATGGTTTTTTTATAGGCTTTGGGAACCAGCTCCTGAATTTTAATTCCCAGCAGTTTTTCTTTTGGCAGGTTGGTGTTATCAAGTATTACATTGTTGGCTTCGATAATTTTTTTCTTTTCATTAATAATAATTATACCATCGGTACTGTTGTTAAAAATATTTCTGAATTTTTGTTCGCTTTGAATCAGGGCGTCCTGGGCTTTTTTCTTTTCGGTAATGTCTTCAACTATGGCCACCATATATTGTGGTTCGTGCGCATCGTTTTTAACAATTTTGGCAATTACATATACCCACACAACATTGCCATTTTTATGTACATACCTTTTTTCAAATGATATTTCATCTTTGTTTTGCTCACCTGTCAATTTTTGTTTCTCCATCTGAAGGTCTTCCGGATGTGTAATATCCCGCGTTGGATTGCCAATCAATTCATGATCTTTGTATCCGGTAATTTCACAAATCATGGGGTTTACCTGCATCCACCTGCCATCTGTTGAAACCCGGGCAATTCCGATTGCGGCCTGTTGAATGATGCTTGAGAGTATTTGTTCGTTTTCCTTAAGGGCCCGTTCAATTTTTTTACGGTTGGTGATATCTCTGCCTTCGGGGATTATCATAATCACTTCATTGTGATCGTTAAATACGGGTTTCAGGGAGAAATCGACATCAATGAGTGTATTGTTATCGAGGGCATGGGTTGTTTCAAACCGTTTAAAGTTTCCTTTTTTGGCATCTCTGAATGCTTTTTTAACTTTTTGTTGTTCTTGCGGAGAATGTTGCCATAGTGAAGTATCCCAGATATATCTGCCCAGGATTTCAGACTTTTCCTTGTGTAATATTTCCAGGGACGAGATGTTGGCATCCAGCAATATACCATCAACATCCAGAATACCCATAAAGGAGAAGGTTTGATCAAAAACAGCCCGGAATTTTCTTTCGTTTTCCTGTATGGTTTGTTCGGCAATTTTGCGGGATGTTATATTTGTTACAACCGCAATACTTTTTAGCGGTATATTGTTTGCGTTGCGTTTAAATATATGTTCGCGCACCAGCACCCATATTATATCGCCTGAAGCTTGTTTGAAGCGAAGTTCGGATTCAATTATTTCATTGTCATCGGCTTTATTCAGGCGTTCAAAATGCTGTTGGGTAATTTCAAGGTCATCCACATAGCTAACGAGCCTGGGTACGTTTTTTGATTTTTCAAGTTGTTCACGGGTGTACTGCGTGAGGGTTACAAATTTGTCATTAAAAAAATCCAGGTGTTTGGTTTGCAGGTCAAGGATGATAATGGCATCAGGTGTTGCACTGTTTATCCCTTCAAGCAATTGGTTGGTGCTTAACAATTCCTGTTCAAACTTTTTGCGTTCGGTAATATCCCGGCCCACACCAATTATTTCTTTTACTTTGCCATTCTCATCCAGTATGGCACTATCGTTCCAGGCCAGCCATTTCCAACCGTCTTTGGTTAGGGCCCGTTGTTCGATATAACATTTAAACGGTGGTTTATACAACTTGTCCATGGCTTTGCGGGTGGTTTCGAGATCATCGTCATGAACCATCGGGAAAAAGGTTTGATTAAGCATTTCTTCCTCCGATTTTCCAAACATCCGGCAATAAGAAGGGCTTACGAATATAAATTCGTTGTTTGTATTTACTTTAACAACCAGGTCGGATTGTCCTTCCACGATAAGGCGGTATTTTTCCTCACTTTTGTGCAGTGCCTTTTCAATTTTTTTTCTTTCGGTAATATCTTCAAACATGGTGGCCAATTGACCTTCTGCCGGTCGGTACAGGCTTAGTGAGAAATAACGACCGAGTAGCTCGGAATATAATTCCGTTTTTTTGGATAGACCGTTTTGAACCACGTCCCTGAACATACGCATCCAATCTTCATTAAGCGGGTTTTGTAGTGTTGACAGTTTTTTATTTAGCAATCTGTTAACCGGAATTCCTGAATGTGTTTCAAAAGAAGGGTTCAGTTCAATGGCTTTGAAGTCAACCAGTTGATTTTGATCATCGTAAATGGCATTGAATAGTACGAACCCATTGAGCATTCGGTCGAATAGTTGTCGGTATTTTTCTTCACTATTCTTAACACTTTCATAAGCGCCCTGTATTTGTTTGTTTTTACCTGCCAATTCATCATTAACCGTACGTAATTCTTCCTCAGCCTGTATCAATTCGTTGTTTTTGCGTTCAATTTCGAGTTCTGCCATTTTACGTTCGGTGATATCGATGGCGAATCCGTCCCAAATAATTTCACCATTAGCCTGCTGTGAAGGTTTGGAGCGTATTTGCAGCCATTTGGCCGGTTGCTGATTAATCAATTCAACCTCAATATTAAAAATAGATAGTGATTTAGCAGATTCTTCAAAAGTGTTTATCAGTTTATCACGATCAGCGGGTTTATATACGCTGCGTAAATTCTCAATATCCTCCAGACATAATTCAATAGGTACACCTGTAATATCCTGCAATTTAGCACTGGCATATAATAGCTGGTATTGGCCATTGTTAGTTAATTTTTCCCTGAAGATAGCACCGCCCGGTAAGCTGTCGCTGAGGGTTCGTATGCGTTCTTCGCTCATTTTAAGTTCCTGGGTGCGTTCTTCAACAAGGTCCTCCAGGTGTTTTTTGTAATTTTCTAATTCTTCATAAGATCTTTTTAATTCTTCGTTGGATGAGATCAGTTCTTCGTTTATTTGCTCAACCTCTTCGGTACGTTCTTTCACCAATATTTCGAGGTGATCGCGGTGTTTTTGCAATTCTTTTTCGGCCTCGGTGCGTACTTCAATTTCATTTTTTAGTTTTTTGTTGGCCGAAACCAGTTCGTTATTGGTAATGCGCAGGTTGTCAATAAGCAACTGGTTTTCAATGCGCAGGTTATAGGCTTCAAGTGCACTGTCGATGGTCAGGCGCAGATCATTGCGATTCCAGGGTTTGGTGAGAAAACGATAAACACCGCTTTTATTTATGGCTTCGAGAATTGATTCGGTATCGGTATATGCGGTTAATATAATTCGGATTATATTCGGATAAAGCTGTGAAATTTCCTGTAAAAAATCGGTGCCGGCCATGTCAGGCATGCGTTGATCGGAAATAACCACCTTAATTTCAACATTTCCCAGTATTTCGAATGCATCTTTTACATTGCCTGCCAGATAAAGATTAAAATCTTTACGGAACGAAAATTTGAATCCATCCAGGTTCTCCTGTTCATCATCAACGTATAATACCGATTTTTCAAGAAAGACGTTTTCGTTCATGGTTAAAACGGTTGTGCTTTATGACTCTTTCATCGTCTGAATTTAATGTATAAGATATTAAAATTAATGAATAATCACCTTTTTATCATGAATTTATGGGTAAATAAACGACGAATTCGGTGCCTTTATTGACTTCACTGGTAAATTCCATTCTTCCCCGGTGTTCTTCAATAATATTATGGCTTATTGATAATCCCAGGCCTGTTCCCTCTCCAATGGGCTTGGTTGTAAAAAAAGGTTCAAAAATACGGGACTGTTGTGCGGGTGAAATGCCTTTCCCTGTATCTTTAATGCTGATAAAAATTTGGTTTTTTACCTGGCCTGTTTTGATGGTAATTACACCTTTATCTTCGATAGACTGAATGGCATTGGCCAATAAATTCATCAACACCTGGTTTATTTTACCTGTATAGGCTTTAATTAGCGGCAATTCGTTTAAATGGGTTTTTATGTCAATCCTGTTTTTATAGTTATGGTATAAAATTACCAGGGTTGATTTGATGTTTTCATTGATGTTAATTTCATCAAATTCATTGTCGTTTGACCGGGCAAAAGTTCTGAGACTTCTTACAATTTCGGAGGTGCGAAGAACGCCGGTTTCAATATTTTTCAGTAACAGCCTAATGCTGTTGGATATATCGCTGAAATCGATTTCCTGATCCAGTTTTAAGATGCTTTGTGTGAGATTATCAGGGTTTGAAGATTTACGTTCCTGTATGGTATCAACCAGTTTTGTGACCTCGTTCATGTTTATTTTCAGTCCTTCCACACCGGTATTGATAAAATTTACGGGATTGTTAATCTCGTGAGCGATACCGGTGGTTAGCATGCCAATAGAGATCATTTTTTCGGACTGTACCATTTTAGTTTGCGTGTTTTTTAATTCGAGAAGGGCTTTTTCAAGGTCTTTATTCTTTTTGGACAGTCCTTTATTGAGTTTGTTTATTTCTTTGGTTCTTTCTTTTACTATTTTTTCCAGATGTTGCCGGTAATTTTCCAGTTCCAATTCGTCTCTTTTCCGGTCCGAAATATCCTGTAAAATAACCAACACAGCGATGATTTGGTTATTGATATTTTTTATGGGTGCTGAATTGATGGATACCCATACTTTTTGGTTAACTTTTTTAATTTCCAGAATGGCTTCAATATTTTTAATGACCTGATTTTTTTCAATGGCTTGACAGATAGGTAATTCATTCAGCTTATACGGCTTCATATCCCGGTTATAAAAACACCATTCGGTATTATAATTATCACCTGAAAGGGTTTTTTTATCCAGGGGTGCATAAATTTTTTTGGCGCTGGTGTTCATCATTTTAACGGAAAATTCTCCTGCATCCATAATAAATATGCCAAGGGGCGACTGTTCAATGGATTCCTGCAGCAGATTTTTGGTTTCGTCCAATTCCTGCTCTGCCATTTTTTTCGCGGTAATGTCGTTGAACAGGGCAATGACTTTATCGTCATTTCTTTTGACTACCACTTCCATTAACTTACGTTTGCCCGATTTGGAATAGATCGCGGTCTCCATAGGCGAAGAGACAAAATGTTTGTCATACGCATAAATTCGTTGCTCATACCAGTCGCTTATTAGTTTATCCTGCACTTGAGGATCAGGCGTTGATTTTCTTAGCCAGGTTTCAACATCAGGTATATCGGTGATATGATAACCGGTATCCTGGGTGAATTTTTTGTTGTAGAAAAGTGCCTTCCCTTCAATATCGCATACACCAACGCCTACAGGAAGGTTTTCAAGAATGCTCTCGAGGTATTGCTCATTTTGTTTGAGTATTTCTTCGGCTTTTTTTCTTTCGGTAATATCCCGACTGATTACAATAAGCCTTTCAACACCGTTTAATATGGCGGTGTGCATGATATTTTCCGTCCAGAATCGTTGACCGTTTTTACGTTTATCATACCATTCAAAAGTTACAACTTCACCGGTTTCCAGTGCTTTGGTTAAATATTCACCGGCTTCTTTTTGTGAGAATGGGGGATCTCCATCACTGATTTTCTGTACGTCAATATTTACAGCTTCTTCATACGTATAGCCATACATATTTAACATGGCGTTGTTTACATCAATAATTTTACCGCTTTCGATATCATGAATGAAAATGGCATCGGTGGTAGCATTGTAAATCTCGCGATAGGTAATTTCGGATTCATGGATTTCCTTCTGGGCACTTTTCCTGTCGGTGATGTCCCTGGTTATCATCCAATAACCGGCAGGGTCGCCGGCATCATTGATTAGGTATAACTGAATTTCAACCGGGAAAACAGTCCCGTCAGCATGTTTTAATTCCTTTTCATACAATTGCGAGCTGCCCGTTTTGATTACTTCATTTAAAATTTGTTGATCCTGTTTATGATATTTATCGGGTGTAATATTTTGCAAAGTGAATTGATTCAGGTTTTCATGGCTGCAGCCAATCATTTTTGAAAAAGCCTCGTTACATTCGATAAAGCTACCTGCCAGGTTGGTTCGGACAAGTCCGTCGCGCATCATTGAAATAAGATTTTTAATCTTGTTTTCATAAATTTCAAGTTCATTGTTTTTATCAATGATTTGCTGCTCGTATTTTTTTTGTTTGGTGATATCGGAAAAAGTGGCCAGCCATATATCGGATGCATTTTCGGGCGATGAGATAATTTTTACTCTTAACCATATCCATTTGTAATCACCGGATGGGAGCACAATACGATGCTGCGACTCAAGATATGTTCTTTTGCCCTCCGTTCCTTCCTGTATCATTTGTTTTACGACCGGGCTGTCATCATGGTGTATCCATTCGATATATATATCGGGGTTTACATCCAGCAATGAGGGCTCTCTTTCAAACATCATCCTGAAATTTGGGCTGACATACAACACTTTATTATCAGAAGTATACGTTATAATAACATCGTTGATGTTTTCAGCCAATTGTCTGAATTTGCTTTCACTTTCAATAAGTCTGGCATTTCGTTCGGCAATCTTCGATTCCAGGTCGTTGGTGTATTGGGTGAGCTCGGCTTCGTATTTTTTTAATTTGGTTACATCTTTTATAATGGCACCGAAGTATGTGTCTGTCGGGGTAATAACCGGGAATGTGGATATGGAGATATACTTTTTATTTTTTTTTCGGTTAATTATTTCATGTTCAATGAGTTTAGTCTTGTTTTCCTTCACCTCATTCATTAATTCTAAAAAGACACCTTTAATCTCTTCAAGCGATTGGGGAGATACATTCTTACCAGCGGAAACCTCATATTCAATTTCCCATACATATTTCCGGATGGCTTCCTGATAGGGTATCCCGAAGTAAACCTCACAACCCGCATTCCATTCAATAATGCGGCCATTTGAATCGTACATACATATACCTTCGGTCGACTGGTCGATAAAACTACGAAATAACCCGACATTGGATTGATCGGTATCTTTATAACTGTTTTGTGAATGTTTCAACGTGAGCTGATTTAATATGTAAATGTTCCGTTAAAACTACCAATAACTTATGGTTTACGAACCCTTATGTGAAAAGATAGTGAGCTTTTTAGTAATTAACAACTAAATTTGCACTTTTAAATGTTATGGCCGGACTTTACCTACATATTCCATTTTGCAAAACCCGTTGTCATTATTGTGATTTTTATAAAACCACCGATAAGAGGCTTGAAGATGAATTTGTAAAAGCGCTTTTTATAGAAACGGACCATAAAAAATCATGGTTGGTTGATGAACCGGTTGAAACCATTTATTTTGGCGGCGGAACACCTTCGTATTTAGGGATTCAAAACCTGATTGATATACTGCAAAAATTATATTCAACCTTTAAAATAGCTGATGGTGCTGAGGTTACCCTGGAGGTGAATCCGGATGATATCAATCATAACTGGTTGCATGAAGTATGTAATAACACCCCGGTGAACAGGCTTAGCATGGGGGTACAGTCATTTCGGAATAAAGACCTGAGTTTGATGAACAGACGTCATACGGCCGATGAAGCCATGCAAAGCCTGAATGATATATTTGCCTTTGGATTTACCAATGTGAGCATCGATCTGATATACGGATTGCCCGGATTATCAAAGCAGGAATGGATTGAAAATTTGCAAACCGCGTTTTCATTTCCGGTTAAACATTTGTCGGCTTATCATTTAACCTTTGAGCCAGGCACTAAATTTTACCAATGGCAGCAACAAAAACGATTGTTACCGGTGGATGAGGACCTGAGCCTGGATCAGTTTAAGATATTGTTGGATTGTGTGAAAGAACAAGGGTTTGAGCAATATGAAATTTCTAATTTTTCGGTGCCGGGTTATTATTCAAAGCACAATTTAAATTATTGGCGCCATATTCCATACCTGGGGTTCGGACCCTCGGCGCATTCATTTCATAGCAACAAAAGACAATGGAATGTGGCCGGTTTAAGAAAATATATAAAGGCCTTAAAATCGGGTGCTTTGTTTTATGAGGAGGAAGATATCAATGAGAAAACACAATACAATGATCAGATAGTTACCGGGTTAAGAACCAGGTGGGGTTTACGGCTTGATCATATCAATCCGGCCTATCGCGATTATTTTTTACAGGAAGCCGAACGTTTTATTAATCAGGATCACCTGGTACTTGAAAATAACTCGGTACGCATTACCGAAAAAGGCTTATTTATTTCGGATCATATCATGTCGGAACTGATGTATGTTGGTGAAGGATTGTCCTGAACAGAGAAATCCAACATGCAGGTAAGCGTGAACCTTGCGGATCGTATTACATTCCTGTCATGTTGGATTTTGCTGATGGCAGATGATTTAGAAGGGTGATTCCTCAGCGGTTTCCGCTTCTTTTTTGGGTATGATCATGTAATCCTGCAGAATAACTTCACAGATATATTTTTTCTCACCCTCTGATGTTTCATAGGAACGGTTATTAAGCTTACCGTTAAGTGCAATGCGGCTTCCTTTTTTAAGTTTATTTACAATATTGTCTGCCATTTTACCCCAGGCAACAATATTATGCCAGGTGGTATCATTAACCCATTCGCCCTGTTGGTTTTTATAGCTTTCGTTGGTGGCCATTGAAAAACGGGCCAGTTTGTTCTTGTCGAATTCCTTTAATTCAGGGTCCATGCCGAGGTTACCAATTAACTGTACGTGATTAACTAAATTTTTCATGATAATTGAAGTTTAAATGATTAATAAAATGTTTTGGGCAAAGTAAAAAGAAGTGAATATAATTAGTTGTATGATAAACGTTTACAGTCGTTTATTAGTCGTTTGTTGTCGTTTGAAAACGAATAAAACATATACCGTTAATATTGCGTCAGAAAAAGGAAAAAAAACCTGGAGACGGTTTTCTGCGCCCGGAAAGGGAGGTAAAAAATTTTTGGCGGTTAAAGCAGCACAAATAATTGTCAGTAAACTGTTAACAAATGATTTCAAATACCGCAAACCCGGAATTGTAATTAACTACCAAATCGTTATATTTAAGGTTGCCAATAAAAAATAATTGTTGTTATATATCCATAAACGTAATATGTTTATGGGGGATTTAGCTGCAAGTGCACAACCGAACCTAGAAATGATACGATACAAAAAAAATGAAAAACAGATTGATTGGATTGGTGCCCTGTGGATAGGTTGGTGCAATGCGAGGGAATTTATTTTGTTTTTTCTCCCCCCGCACAAAGAAAAAGAAACCCAGCCCACAAAACAGCACATCTCGCAAAACCGCACAAGCCGAACGCTCGAGCTGATTTTTTGCGAGAAGAGCTGTTTTCAATCTACGCGCCAATGTGCACCCGAACAATAAACAAACATTATGGATTTTTCAAAATTTGATAAATACTTCCGGCAAAAACAACAAGAATTAAGTACTATTGATAGTGAACCAAATGATTCATATAAGAAAGAGGTTCCGTTAATGCCTAATCAGTATTGTTATACACACAACTTATTGAATAATAAATTTGAGAACGTAAAGGGTATAAAAAATGTGCTGGGATATGAAAATGACTCAATTGACTTAGCATTTTATTATAAAAGAGTCCATCCCGATGATTTAGATTTAATATTTGAAACAATAAAGCAGGCGTACTCATTTGCCGAGAAAAATGCAGTTATAAAACCATTTAATTCTGTGCTTACAATTTTATTCAGAATTAAAAATGCAGAGAATAAATATGCTCAGATTTTAAGGGTCTCTTCAGTACAAAGTATCAGAAATAATAAGATTATAAAGACTTTTAGTATTTGCACAGAGGTTACTAAATTATACTTGTACAATAAGTTAGCACTTGATTTTAATAGTCATGCTTTGGAAGATTTTAAACCAAAAGAAATTCTCCATATTTCTCAACAAAAAAAATTGAAATCTCTAACGCAACGAGAAAATAAAATTCTTCATTTAATTGGGGCTGGTCACACATCACTTGAAATATCGGAAGAACTTGCCATAAGTATTAAAACGGTAAATACACACCGGCGTAATATCGTAAAAAAGATGGGGACAAAAAACCTGTATATTTTGGCAAAAGAGTTATTTGCCTAATAAATTACCTAAACTGTGTGAAAACGAAACAGGATGAGTGAAAAATGGCACATGCCCGTCGTTCGTGTCAAGTCTATCAGATGAAAATTACACCTCTCTTGTAAATTGGTGTATGTAAGTGGTTTAAAAAATTCACAATTTAGTGAATTACCATGTATACAAATTAAATTTTTCATCAAGGTTTTATATCATTTTATAAAAATACTTACCGTTAGGTATTTTTTATAACACTTAATTAGCATTATTTTGAAAACCGATGATTATAAATAATGTTCGTGCAGACTATAAAATGTAATGATTTGCTATAAAAAAACCAGAAAACCCTTACAGTTTGATATAAACCCAAAATAAAATATAAAATGAAAAAGTTATTGGTTTTAAACATGCTAGCTCTATTAAGCTTTACATTCGTTAATACATATGCCCAGGATAAACCCAAAAAGAAAGGTGGTTTTTTTAAAGAAATCTTCGATGAACTAAAGGAAGATTTAATGGGAACTCCCGGTGCCATTGACAAAAATAACATTAACAAGTATTACAATGCATTTGCTAACAAAGAATCTAACGATAGCACCATACAAAGTATGGTAACTGATTCGGCTAAACACATTGCTTTTACATCAGGTCTATCCTATTACGACCCAATAAATGGCGGCTTCTATGTAACGCAGGGCTTGCATAATCCACCAGAATTACGTGCAAGTTCTGGCACTTATTACTTTTATTTCCAAAATATGGCTGACTATCGTTTTTTAAAAATGTCTGACAAAGACATTAAAGAAGAATTTCGCGGTACTTCTGGCAATGTAAATGTTGGCGAGGTAAAAAAAGGCATGGATAACATAGAGGTGTACAGCTATTTTATGGTTGATACAGCCTATACGAATATACATGGTGCTAAAATCATTGTTGCCAATGTCCATAAGGTAAAAGTAAAATGGCGCTATGCAGAGCATTCTTCGAATGAAATCGCTGTTATTGAAGAACCTGTTAGTAATGCACCAATACCTTATACCCGAACAATTGAAAACACTACACTGTATGGACTTTATAAAGAATACCCATTCTACAAAGATGAGGATTGGCCTAAAGTAGCCATCACATTTACCAACTTCCCAAAAATATACAGCGAAGAACTCTATTTTATGGCTGATCCAAATGTGGGGCAGTTCGACCAGTTTCTATCTTACCCAATTATTTCATTAAAAGCTACCATTTGGGAGGATAAAAATACAAAAATCGAGATTCCGGAATTCACCTATTTACCATGCGATTTCAATACATTTGGCATACCCACTGCCAATGTGGTTATGTGGGGTTTAGGCAGTGCCCAAGCCATAATGAAAGAAAATACCGGATACGAGCGCACAAACGGCCCCATACCACCACAGCATTATTTACCACAGGCGCCATACGAACACAAAACCTATTTCGAAAATGCATCGCCCGGCATTGCTGTGGTTTCTGATATCCTCAATAAAATAGGTTACGATTGGAGCAAAAAAGGCGACCGCAGGGTTTGGTTTAATATAGAACAGTAAACTAGAAAAAATACAATATCATGAAAAATAGAATTTTACCATTGTTTTTATTAGCTTTTGTTACATTGTTTACATTTAATGCAAAGGCGCAAATTACTTATGTTGATTTAAATGTAAATCAGCAAAACATAGAAGATTGCCTTACTTCGGTAAATAACCATTCCATTAATAATGGGTTATCAATATACCCAAATCCAACAGAAGGGATATTTACTATTGATTTCGCCAATATAATTGAATCGGGAAAGGTTACAATAGTTTTACATAATATGCGAGGGCAGGAAGTTTACAAGGAAATTATGAATCTTTCCAATAAGAATAATACGCAAATTAGTTTGGTTGGTCAACCTGCAGGAATATATGTTTTAAGGGTTTTAACGGACAAACGTTTTTTTACCGCGGAATTAATAATAAAATAACCCCATCAATACTCAAAAAATTATCGCTATGAAAAAGTTAAATATATTGATATATCTTTTTATTATTTGCTCATTCACAGTTGCAAAAGCGCAGGATATTTCCTTAAAAGAAATAAATGCGTCAATGAATGATTCTATTGTTTTACGTTTGAACGATTATATCGGGGATATTATTCAATGGCAGGAATCGACCGATAGCATGAATTGGTCTGACATTTCCAATGCAAATACAGATACATTATTAGTTTTTGTTGAACAAGAAAAATATATTCAGGCCTTGGTTACAGTTGGCAACTGTGAACCGTTTATTTCTGATATTGCGATAATAATACCAGGTGAATCATTTGATTATGGGGCTGTAACCGATATCGATGGCAATACCTATAAAACAATAATAATTGGTGACCAAGAATGGATGGTAGAAAATTTAAGAGTAACAAAGTATGCTGATGGCACCCCCATCCCTCTTATTACTGACAGGCTGGAATGGTCAAATCTGTTAAATAATAATACAGATAAAGCGTATTGTTGGTATGATAACGATAGGACAGCCAATGCCACCAAATATGGAGCTTTGTATACATGGGCGGCAGCATCCTATGGTTTGTATACCGACTATGCAAATACAACCCCGATACAAGGAGCCTGTCCTGACGGTTGGCATATTCCCAGTGGTGAGGAATGGGATATTCTGCTTGAATATGTTGGGGACAATGGCTACAATAACGATGAAGGCATAGCTTTGAAATCAACAAGTGGTTGGGGTAAACATACCAATGAAGGAAATGGTGATGATGCTTTTGGGTTTAAATCATTACCAGCCGGAATGCGGCGGGACGTTACTAATGAAGGAAAAGGGGTATTTGGCCATGAAGGCTATTATACTGAATATTGGAGCAGCACTGTTTCCGGTAGCCATGCACAAAGTTTTTCCTTGGGCTGGGATGATGATAAAGTCGATGATTTTTATAATTATAAATCTGACGGCCACAGTGTGAGATGTATAAAAGGACAAGGCATTTTAAATACCAATTCAGCACCAGAGCAACCTTCAATTACAAAACCTGAGAACGCAGCTACAAGCCAACCACTTTCCGACACTTTAATTTGGTCATGTACAGACCCCGAAGGTGACATATTAACCTACGACGTGTATTTTGACTCAATTGATGCCACCACATTAGTATCCGAAAACCAAAGCGATACTATTTATCTTTTTGAAGATTTACAAATCAACACCACCTATTATTGGAAAATAGTTGCCAAAGATGGGTATGGCCATGAAACTGAGGGTGAGGTTTGGAGTTTTACAACGAGAGCCTATAAATACGGTTCATTAACAGATATTGACGGCAATACTTATAAAACTGTTAAAATCGGTAATCAAGAATGGATGGCGGAAAATCTTAAAACAACCAAATATAATGACCGTACAAATATCCCTTTAGAAACCAGTCCAATAGTTTGGTATAGTTTAACTACGCCTGCTTACTGTTGGTATGATAACGATGAAGCTACCTATAAACCCGATTATGGTGCATTATACAACTGGTACGTTGTGGAAACAAGAAAGCTTTGCCCGGATGGGTGGTACGTACCAAGTGATAAAGATTGGAAGCAACTTGAAATGTATTTGGGTATGGGTCTGGAAGAAGCAGATAAACGTACTTCCTGGCGTGGAACTAATGAAGGATTAAAAATAAAGGAAGCAGGTAAGACACATTGGATAACGAATGTACATTCCACAAATGAAAGTGGTTTTACTGCACTTCCGGGTGGCCATAGAAATGTTCAATTAGGAGAGTTCTTTGAAGCCACGTACAGTGGAAAGTGGTGGTCCTCAACGGAACTTAATAATACGGGTTGGTATCGAGAATTATCCTATAATCGTAACACTATTTTTAGAGATAATGATGATAAAGGTTACGGGTATTCTGTCCGTTGTATTAAAGGAGGTGGCAATTCAGAACCTGCTCAGCCTTCAATACAGTTTCCTGAAATCAATGCCACAAACATACCAATTTCAGATTCCTTAAAATGGTATTGCAACGACCCCGATGGGGATATTTTAACCTACGATGTTTATTTAGACTCTATTGACGCAACAACTTTAGTTTCAGAAAACCAAAAGGAATCCAGTTATCTTTTTAAAGATTTAAAGTATAATACCAAATACTATTGGAAAATTATTGTTAAAGATGGATATGCAAATATAGTTGAAAGCGCGGTTTGGAGTTTTACTACTTTTGCTGATCCTTATGATTCTACAATGGATATAGAAGGTAACTTGTATAAAATTGTGAGGATTGGTAACCAATGGTGGTTTGCGGAGAACCTTAAGACAACAAAATATAATGATGGTTCTGAGATACCGTTTGTTACAGACACTGCATCAACTACGCATGCCTATTCTTGGTACAATAATAATGTTGTTAATAATAACATTTATGGTTCATTATATAATTGGCATGTTATTGAAACTGAAAAACTATGTCCGGTCGGTTGGCATGTGCCATCGGATAAAGAATGGCAGCAACTAGAGATGAACCTTGGTATGAGTGAGGATGATGCCAATGACTACAATGACCGAGGTACAAACGAAGGTGGAAAGATGAAAGTGGTTGGTCTAAGTTTTTGGTATTCTCCTAATTCAGGTGCGACAAACGAATCTGGGTTTTCTGCACTTCCGGGAGGTTATCATTCACATGCAGGTGGTTTCGGTGAACTTGGTTATCATGGCTATTGGTGGACAGCAACAGAAAGAAGCGGGAATAGTGCATGGGGTAGGAGTTTAAGCTATGGTAGTAGTTCAATAAGCCGTTATTATTTCGGATATTATAAGAACACGGGTCTTGCTGTCCGCTGTGTAAAGGATTAATTGCATTAAACAGGAAAAACAGTTCTAAATGTTTTTTTTTAAATAAAACTTAAATCAATGTTCAAAAAGCGAAAAATATCAACAAGCATAGATGAAAAGAATGTAAAACATATTCTGTTCTTCGAGAATAAATTCAACCTGATATTTATTCTGTCCGTTGCTCCAATTTTTCTTTGGCTATACTTTGCCTATACGGCTACTATCCTTTCGAAAACGTATTTTTTTAGTAATGTACGAGAGGCTTTTGAAAAGTATGAAGTTAAAGGTAGTTATTTTGAACCCTTTGGTGGTGTTAGTATCATCTTAGGGTTAATTTATTTAGTCTTTGTATTGTTGTTAATTAATATGCTAAAAAATCGTCAACGAAAAATTGAAGTTACACATGAAGATATTAAAGTATACAAAGAATACGATAGACTCAGTTTGGGGCTAGTTTTTTTTCTCATTTCAGCTTTACCTTGGTTTTTGCCATATATTTGGTATGGTTTATTTATTATAAGTATTCAAGGGTATAACTATGACTATACATTGGAATCAACTATTATTTTTGCAGGTTTAATATTACTGTTATTTTATTTTGTTATTAAACTCATATTTCACTTTACCCGAAATAAATATATTAAGCAAACTAAAAAGACTTATTCAAGAAGTCAAATAGACGGGTATATCATTAAAAAACCTT
>JAAAOM010000011.1 GCA_009908855.1 Bacteroidota bacterium | reverse complement strand
ACATGCTACAAGAATGGTTGAGCGTAGCGAATGCAACGCTCAGATTTCGATTTTTATAATATTTTCGGTAAAAAATCTACGCGCAATGGGGGCTTAAAACCGGGGGGGTTTGGGCATTAATAGTGATTTTTAATAAGATCGAAGTCCCTGTCTTTATGCAAGATATTCAATGAATATTTAAAAGCATAATGAGCAATTAAACCATCATTGCTTTTTCGAATTGTAATCCCTTTTGAACGTAACTGCCTATAAATTTTTACCGCTCCCAGTGCGGATTCTAAACTCAAAACTAAAAAAGTCATTACCCCTCAAAAACTACTTCGTCAGGGTTGGCACCCAGCTCTTTTAACACTTTTGAAATATCTGTTACAAACCCATCCGGACCACAAACATAAAAGGGTTGATCGAAATTGGTAATTTTCTCTTGCAGATATGATTTGTTCACCCTGCGCTTTTCAAATTTTTTACTTTCTTCCTGAGTAAGAACATTAACAAACTTGTTCCCCAGTATTTTACTGAACTCATCATGGAGTATAATATCCTTTTTCGTCTTATTGGAAAATATAAGCATATTATCAGCCAGTTGACCTTTTTTGGCCAAATCCCTTAAAATTGCAATAAATGGTGTTACCCCGGCCCCACCGGCAATAAACGTTCCTGGGCCTTTATAGGTAATGGCGCCCCAGGCATCTTCAATGAGCAGTTCATCGCCTTTTTGCAATTTTCCGAATTCTTTGGTTATCCCATCATGATCATTATAGATTTTAATAATGAACTCAAGGGTGTCTTCTTCATTCAACCCGGTAAATGTAAAAGGCCGTCCTTCATTTTCCATTTCGGGTTTATGAATGGCTACCTCAGTGGCCTGACCAGGTTCGTATGTATATCCTTCCGGTTTTTCTATTCTGAACCGTTTAACATCATGGGTTATGTTTGCAATATCCAGTATTCTTGCAGTATGTTTTTCCATTTTCAGTTGTTTTAAATTGTTAAACTTACATCAACTACAAAACAAATATTTTCTCCAGGATGTTTTGAAACGACTGCATTCAAGTTTTAATTATGTATTAATTCATCATCTATCTTTAATGTCTCAAATTTAAGTCTGGATAAAGACAAATACCATTAATTTTGATATCTTCAGCGTTGGTATTCATGTCTTTGTAAGTAATAATTATCAATCTATGGATTACAGTCAGTTGAGCAAGGAAGAATTAATCAGTCAGTTGCACAAAAAAGACCTCTTTATTGATGAGTTCATGCGCGAAAAGGAAAGTTCTGAACATTTGAACTTTCCCTGGACCGGGAATCTGGGACATTGGTATTGGAATGTACAAAACAATAGCGTTTTATTTAACTCAAAAAAAGTAACTGTACTGGGATATAATTTTTCGGAAATACCTGAAGATGTAGGTTTTCAATTTTTTACGGAGAAACTTCATCCGGATGATTATGAACCCGTAATGCAGAATATGCGCGATCACCTTTCGGGGAATTCTCCGGCTTATGAGGTTGAATATCGTATTCAAACGAAAGATAATAAATGGAAATGGTTTTATGACCGGGGCATTATTACCAAATACGATAATACAGGCAAACCTCTCTTTTTAACCGGTATTGTGTTCGATATTACCCAGAAGAAAATAATGGAAGAATACAAAAGCAAACTTATTCGCCAATTGTCCGATCAGCTTAGTGTAAAAGAAAATATGTATTCCGTCATTTTTCATGATCTCAATACGCCCATTTCCAATCTGGTAAATTTCAGCTATCTATTGCAGGAGAACCTGGATCAAAGCGATTTTCCGGATCATATACAACGGTATATCGAAAATATCTATCTGTCAGCCAATCAGGCCATGGAGGTAACCAACACTTTAATAGACTGGGTGAAAGCCAAAAAAGAAACACAAGTAAAAAAAGAAATAGTTGAGCTTCGGAATGTAGTTGCCGGTATTATTGATGAGTTGAATACAACCATCACCAGTAAAAAAATAATTATTGAAAATAACATTGATCACCATGTACAGGTAAATAGTTACAAACCTGTTCTTAAAATAGCCATACGTAATTTTATATCAAATGCTGTTAAATATAGTTTTGAGAACGGGACTGTCAGTGTTTCATACACCAACAACATACTTACTATTACCGACAACGGAATTGGTATGTCGGAAGAGCAGGCAAAAGACCTTTTTACAGGTAACCTGGCATCCCTGCCTGGCACAAACGATGAGGGTGGTAAAGGAATCGGATTACTACTGGTAAAAGAACTACTTGATCAAACCGGTATTAATGTGACAGTAGAAAGCGGGGAAAAAGAAGGGACAACCATTCAATTATTCCTTGCGTAGGTATCTTATTCGTAACAATAACGAGACTTCAAATATCGCAAGATAGTTGTTTAGTCATTCGATTTGCACAATCTCCAATATTATTATTCTGCCGGTCTATTATGATATTCATGAAGTTTTTCAGGGAATTAACTCCCGCATAGTTGCCTCATAATCCTCCGTAACCGCTTTAAACTTGCTTTTGTTATAAAAATTAACAATCACTGGTAAGATAACAAGTCCGGTTAAAACAATCAGACCCAGCCGGAGATCAACAATTTGTAAATTCAGGTGGCTATGTTCAAACGGACGATATGATTCCAGGGTCTGATAAAAAGTTAAAATCGCAAATATATTCATGGCTGCAAGGAATAAAATAGTAGCTGTTTTAGACTTCCTGCGGTGCGATTTAAATATCCTGTAACTCTCAATTGATGAGTATTTTATGGAATTGGTAAGCGTGGGTATTTTAACCATTTTTAGTGTGCGTATATCTTTTAACAGCTTAAATATAAGCAATGTAAGTATTAAAAACCCGGAGGCATAAATCAGAAAATCAATATTAGCTGCTCCCATAACCATCACAATGCCAATTTGTATCAAAACCAGTAACAATAATCCAATTATGTTAATGGTTATATCGTGCTTCAATTGTCTGAACACATTCGACAGCAGTCCTTCGCTTTTATGGTTTAATATTTCCTGAATAGTTGCTGTACTCATTTTATTTTCCCCTGCAACCATATCAGAAAGGCTTTGCCAGACATTTTTCAACTCACTAAATGTAACCAGCTGCATTGCTGCCAACAGGTCAGATTTTATGCTTTCGATTTTTATGCTTGTATTCGTCTCATCAAAACCAATAATATCAGAAATCTGTTTTTGACTGAAACCATCCAGCAACAGAATTGTAATGGCTTTATTTACCGGTGAGAATGCCTGCAATACAGCCAGTAATTTCCCTTCCGATGAATTTGAATCAATCGCACCTGTTCCATTATGCTTATGGGTTAATTTCAGGTCCCGGAATTGGGTTTTTTGTTTCCTGGTTAAGTCAATCACCACATTCAAACAAACCTGATAGGTCCATCGTGTATCTTCATCGTTTTCATGAAAATCGGTATAGGCCTTCATCAATTGCTGTATCAACTCGTTTTTATAATCATTTGTTTGTATTGAATCAGGAAAATAAATAGCGCATACTTTATCAATTATGTGCTGATTCTTGTTTATAAGTTCAATAAATTTGGCTTCCATAACACAATAATCTGGTTAATGTTGTATTATTTAGCCTCAAAAGTAAAGCCAAAAAATGCCTGTTGAAAATGAAAATACATTGATTTGGTCATAAAAAAAGCATTCCCGAAATTTAAATTATACCTTTGCGCTGATAATTGGCTGTCGTTATATGTTAAAAAGAATCATTTCCATACTTTCAACCGGTTTACTGATTTTTATTGTGTGGGTTACTATTGATTGGTACACACAGAAGTCGGGTGATCATTATACCGAAAAAGAAATGGAGGCCATGGTGCAAAAATGCATGGAATCATCGAAATACCTGCTTTCCAACAATAAAGAAAAGGCTCATGAGATTTGCAGTTGCGCGATCGATGAACTCACCCGAACTTATGCCAAAGATGAGGTTGCGGAATTAAATCAACTTGGCCCCGATGCCTATCAGGTGTTTTTAATCCCGCATATCGAAAGTTGCCGTACACCTGTACCTGTAACTGAAACACCTTTTCAGGAACAAATGAACCAATGCCTTGAAGCATTTGGACCCCGCGTTGGACAAGAAAATGCCATTGTTTTTTGTGATTGCTTTGTACCCTACCTGGTGGAAAAATACGGCTATGACCAATTGCATAAAAAAGACAGTATTATTGCCTTAGAAGTGGAAAAGATTACCGATTGTGCTGATTTTCTTCAGGATGCAAAACAATAATCGGTTTTATAATCCCACAAAAACAATCAATAATCCGCATATAAAAATAGTTAAGCCTGCAGCGGCATGGCTAAATCGCGTTAGCTTCTCGGTTGAGAAAATGGAAATTCCTTTTAAGGTAAAGAAAACAGCCAACAGCATAGTGGCTATGGTAACTATACTAAACACAGTGGAAGCGCTCACAGCCAACCAGTAATTTTCCCTTACACCAGGATATATGATAACTGGTATCAATGCCTCACACGGACCAAAAACAAAAACTATAAACAGTACCCAGGGTGTGAGATTGGCTTTTTTTGAGGTGGGAGATTCCGAATGACTTTTATGCTTTTTATCCATGGCCTTATAAATACCCCAGGCCATATAAAGTAATCCGAATAGCAAGAGGATCCACGCCGCTATATCACCGCGTGATGATTCAACGGATGTTAACTGATTCAGTCCAAATCCTGCCAGAATACCCAGAAAGCCGATGGCAACGGAACTACCCACATGACCGATACCACATAAAAGTATAATACTGGTGGTTTTGGCATAACTCCATTTACGCGCTTTGGCCAATACGGCAAAAGGTAGATAATGATCAGGGCCGGTTATGGTATGTACAAACCCTACTGTTGCAGCTGTGCCTAAAAGTACCCATTCATTGGTCATAATAATTGAATTGTAAAATGTGTTACTTTTTCTTATAAAGTGTTACTGGTCAAAGATAAAAAAAGCCCCGAAATAGTGGCTCAATCATTCAGGAAATTATATAATTTTCCAACGTTGACAGGATTCATTTAAAAAACGCTCATACCTTCCCATATCAGAAGGCGCATGGCATAGTTATCCGGGGCCGACCTCCAAATCCTCCTCTTTGTTTGGCGGCCTCCAAACCGGACTTCGTCCTCTCACGGATTATCTCCCGTTCAAATTCGGCAAGGGAAGCCATGATATTAAAAAACAATCGTCCCTGGGGATTACCGGTATCGATGTTCTCATTCAAACTTACAAAGTTTATTCTCATATTTTGCAAATCTTCCACCAAATTTACCAGGTGTTTTAACGATCTACCCATACGGTCTAACTTCCAAACCACTAAAGTATAGCCTTCACGGAGCCTTTCCATCACTTATTCAAATTCCGGACGGTGCTTTACGGCTCTTAGTTTTTCGGTGATGATTTTATCGCAACCGGAATTTTGTAATGTAGTGATTTGCATTTGCAAATTTTGGTCCCTTGTGGAGACTCTTGCATAACCAATTCTCATTCCCATAAACGCTAAAATGGGTGGAACAAATTTGTGTTACGAGTTTATGAAACTTTTATCACACATAAAGCCTTCAACAAATGGGATTTACGGAATGGATCCCAAAAAACCCTCCTTTTATGGCAGAATAATTTCAATGTTGCCAACATTACCTCCTGCAGGCATTAACCTTCCGATTGCCATGTGCGCCGGCTTGTGTTGTTGCCTGGCATCGGTCGTATGAATTTAATTTTTTTGATTTGGGTATTAAAATGATTTTATATACGAAACCATAGCACATGCTACAAGAATGGTTGAGCGTAGCGAATGCAACGCTCAGATTTCGATTTTTATAATATTTTCGGTAAAAAATCTACGCGCAATGGGGGTTAAAGACGATGGCTCGAGAATCTATTTTTATAGGGTGGAGGTGAAGAATGAATTTTCTGATGCTCTTTTTTGTTGGATGTTGCTTTTCCATTTGATTTAGATTAAACCTTCATAATCAAAAGTTGGGTGTTTTTGGTTAAGGGGAATCTTATCTTTTGTGAAAACTTTTATATCATTGCGAAAATTGATAAACAGATCAGGTTAAAGTGCAAAAGGAGGAAGTTAGGCCATCGGCTAGGGGAAATTAAAAATTCAAATATAAGAAATTGCGGGGCAAAAAAGAGGTGTGATGGTTCTAAACTGCTTGCTTTTATTAATTTTGATTCTCTTTAAATAGGATTCTACTGAAGCAATCTCAAATTTTTAACCAGATGCTAATAATTTTTATTGAGAATAAATAAACTTTTCCATTGATGACATTGTTTATTAAAAATTAAAAAAATCAAATGGCAATGTTTAAGTTTTCTTCTCTCATATATTTTTTCATTTCTCTGAGTTTTACTTTTTACGGATGCTTTAACGATGCCCCAAAGCAAAAAGAGGAAAAGGAGCAGAGTGCTTGTTGTATCCAAAATGGACTTCCCAAAAGGTTTGGAGATGATAATATTACCGATAATTCTACTGAAAAGGATGATGCTAAAAGGGAAAAAATTCCGGATGGTATGAAGTTGATACCCGGTGGAACTTTTACCATGGGAGCCCGGGAAAATAGGTTTGCAAAAGCGGATGAATACCCTGCACACCCGGTCAGGGTTGACAGTTTTTTGATGGATAAACACCCGGTGACCAATGCCCAGTTTCGCGAATTTGTAAAAGCAACGGGTTATGTTACCACGGCCGAACAAAAACCTGACTGGGAGGAAATAAAGAAAGAACTGCCCCCAGGTTATGAAAAACCCGCAGATTCACTTTTGGTTCCGGCTTCTCTGGTTTTCAAAAGCCCCTCTGAATCGGTTTCACTTGACAACTTTCAAACCTGGTGGCAATGGGTTCCGGGAGCCAATTGGAAAAATCCTTACGGTCCCGGCAGTGACATTGAAGGGTTCGACCATCATCCTGTTGTTCACATCTCATGGTATGATGCCCAGGCTTATGCGGATTGGGCAGGGAAAAGACTTCCAACCGAAGCCGAATGGGAATATGCCGCAAGTGGTGGAAAAAATAATTTCATATACCCCTGGGGAAAAGAGCCGGTTTCTGCTAAGCATGCCAATTACTGGCAGGGGGATTTTCCTACAAACAATTTTGAGGATGACGGATTTTTTGGAACGTCACCTGTCATGAGCTTTGAATCCAATTCATTTGGTTTATATGACATGGCAGGAAATGTTTGGGAGTGGGTATCTGACTGGTATCATCACGATTATTATAAATCGTTTGACATGGATAAAATTTCTGACAACCCTGTGGGGCATGATCAATCTTATGACCCAATGGAGCCGGGAGTTCCCAAAAAAAGTATCCGGGGCGGGTCGTTTCTTTGCAATGATTCTTATTGTGCAGGATACCGCGTTTCTGCCAGAATGAAAACTACTCCAAATTCGGGAATGCTGCATCTGGGATTTAGGTGTGTGAAGGATTTACAGGCGGACGCTAAATAAAGTAATGGTTTTATCCTTAATGGTAAAAAAGCTGATTTTCATGCTCAATATTCACTTCGACATGGGTTAAACCATATGACAGGCAGATTAGCGAAAAGCTAAAGTGTTTAAATATAAAGGTTATAAAGTCGTGTACACCGTTGTAGTTTTTGGCGCGAATAACTATGCATTGGAAGGTGTTTACATAATAAATCAATCTTGAGAAAACAAGAGATAAGAGCTAAATAGTGCTTGTAAGAAAACCATAATTTTGGCCCTGAAGTGTCGGGGTAAACCCAATTCTTGTCTTCAAAACAGTGATCCCGAAGTAGCTTTTCTATGCAACATGAGTATGCGTAAGTTTTGATTATTCATTTTTATCCCCCCATGCTTTTGGCAACATGCTCCTCTTTTTGCGGCTTGTGATGGTATTTGCCTTCTTTCAGGTAAATGGTTTTGACATTCACAAATTCATGGATACCATGCTTGCCTAATTCGCGACCATAGCCTGAACTTTTTGTTCCGCCAAATGGCAACCGCGGATCCGACTTAACCATATCATTAAAGAAAACGGATCCCTCATCAAAATAATAAACCAATTCCTCTGCATGATGCGTATGTTCAGTAAAAATGGAAACACCCAATCCATATTTCGATTGATTAGCAACTTCAACAGCTTCATCAAAATCTTTTACCGTTATCACACTTGCCACCGGCCCGAATACTTCTTCATCAAACACCGGCATACCGGGTTTTACATTGCTCAATAACGTAGGTTTATAGAAATTATCAACAGCACCACCGTCATACACTACTTTGGCTCCCATTTTAACGGATTTATCTACCTGGGCCTTCAATTTCTTAACCTGCTCTTCAGTAGCCAGCGGTCCAATTTGGGTATCCTCTTCCATGGGATCACCTATTTTTAGTTCCTGCATTTTGGCCACATAGCGTTCCATGAATTTATCGGCAACAGGTTCTGTCAGAATAAAACGTTTTGCGGCAATACAGCTCTGGCCATTATTTTGCATACGTGCTGTAATGCCCGTATCCACAGCCTTATCAATATCCGCATCCTCAAGGACAATAAACGGATTATTGCCGCCTAATTCCAAAATTGATTTTTTGATATTCCCGGCTGCTTCCGTAGCTACTTTTGCTCCAGTTTCGTTGCTGCCCGTGAATGAAATGGCTTTTATCCGGGGATCCCGTATAATCTTAGCTGCATCCTTTTCCTGAATTATCAGAGCTTGCATTATCCCATCCTGTTCCGGGTCAGCTTCGCTGAAAATATCCTCGATATGTAATGCACATCGTGTTACATTGGGTGCATGTTTTATCACAATTGTATTACCCGCCATAATCGCTGGTACGGCAAACCGAAACACCTGCCAGAATGGGAAATTCCATGGCATAATACCCATCACTGTACCAATGGGATCATAAACTATATAGCTTAAATCAGCATCGGTAGCCACTGCTTCCCTTTTTAAAAGCATTTCAGCTTCATGTGCATAATGCTCACTCACCCAGGCACATTTTTCAATTTCTGCGCGAGCCTCTTTAATGGGCTTGCCCATCTCCTGTGTAATGGTTCTGGCATATTTTTCCTTGTTCATACGCAGTATCTCAGCCACCTTGCACATATAGTTTTTTCGTGTTTCAGGATTGGCATGCCGCCAATTGTCATAAGCACTTGTAGCTTTTTTTAGTATTACCTCAAGTTGCTCGTCCGCGTATTCATCAAAGGATTCTAATACTTTTTGTGTAAATGGATTTATACTTGTAATCTTCATAATTATATTATTTTTCACTTCTCTTTGTGTATTGCTGTTATTCCTGGTTATACATACGAATACTATACCAGTTCTGCAAAATCCTGATGTCCTGTAGATGGTGTGGAATGTTTTCCTCATATTTGAGGAAGTTTGTTCATTTTTCCTTACTCATATCAGTCTTTAAAAGCCTGGCAATGCTTTTGCAAAATGTAAGGTATGGAAAGACGAATAAGAGACCTGAAAGAAGCCCTGAATAAGCCCAAGGATATAGAGGAGATATTATCGGAACAAAGCGAACTGGCACTTCGTGAACACCGCCGGCCCACAACTGATGTGTTTATCTCGGCCATATCGGCAGGTCTCGAACTTGGTTTTAGTGTACTTCTAATAGCAACGCTCCTTACCATTTTCAACGATGTAATACCGCATGATTTTCTGCACGTTATTCAAGCCTTAGCCTACCCGTTGGGGTTTATATTTGTTATCCTGGGTAAATCGGAATTGTTTACCGAGCATACCACATTGGCGGTCATTCCTGTGCTCAACCGCAGGGCATCATTACCCAGCTTATTAAGACTATGGCTTGTCATATTTATTGGTAATATCATAGGTGGCTTGGCTTTTAGTTACATACTATCGGTTTTACCCGTTAAAATGAATATCATTGAAACCAATGTTTTAATTGAACTGGCTCACGATTATATCAACCATAATGCATATATCATATTGGGCAGCGGTATGCTGGCCGGTTGGCTTATGGGACTGCTTTCGTGGTTAGTTACTTCCTCGCAGGATACGATTAGTCGTATTTTTATTATTTCACTGATCACCAGTGTAATTGGTATTGGTAAGTTGCATCACTGTATAGTAGGCTCCATTGAAGTATATACAGGTTTTATTTTATCCCCCTCCATCGAATTAGGCGATTATTTCAGAGCGCTGGGATGGGCAACCATTGGAAATTTAATAGGTGGCGTTGTATTTGTAGCATTTATGAAATACAGCCATGTTAACACGCATAAGGCGTTGAGAAGAAGAAATGAGCAGTCTTGATATAATTATTAAACAATAAAATTATGGAAGGATTTAGAATTATTGATACATCATTAATTGAATCGCAATACCGAAAAGATCAGGATTTGTTGACGATTAACTGGAAACCGGCATATAAAAATGTTCAGCAGGTTGATATTGAAGAAGAAATATTAAATCTAAAGTCCGACTTTCAGGACAAAAGAATACAACATCTACTGGTTATTTATAAGAATACCAACTACTTTTTAAATCCGGAACAACCAAACTGGCTTGAAAATTCATTATTGAAACCATTCATGCAATTAAATATTCAAAAAATGGCTGTTGTACTTCCGCATAATATTTTTGGACAGGCACGCGCCGAAGCTGGTAAATTGTCGATATTAAAACCTCAATTGGATTTTATGTTATTTAACAATGAGGAAAATGCCAAAAAGTGGTTATTAAAAAAGTATCCCTGAAGCTAAGCGGACAATTATCCATTCTTAACAAATCAGGCTAACATATAAACAGGCAGCTATTAAAATTAATTTTGAATAAATAATGGTAAGCCAACTGACTGAATCAATTAAATAATATGTGTAACACCCCACGCTTCGAGATGCCAACCTTTATCATCGTAGCTGAAAGTATTGATGCTGGCGTTTTTTAAGGAGAAATTACGTGTCTGACTAAGAGAAATGCCCAGTACATGCCTGAACATACAATTGAGTACACCGCCATGCACCACTGCCAGTATTTTATTGGCTTGTTCGAATTGTGCAAGATTATCGAAAAAAGGTACAATCCGGTTATAGAACTCATAAAATGATTCGCCTCCGGGAATTTTTAGATCAGGATTACTGGCAAACAAATCTCCTTCCAGCTCAGGAAGCTGCTTCCCTATCTCATCACGTTGCAGGCCCTGCAGTTCACCAAAATGACGTTCTCGGATTTCCTGATGTGTCCGGTCAACAGGTTTGTTAATAGTTTCAGCAATAATATCGGCTGTTTGTTTGGCACGGGGTAAATCACTGCTAATGTGCAGATCGATGAGCGTGTTCTTCAACAACATCCCGGTTTGCCCGGCCTGCTCCTTTCCTAAGTTTGTTAAATTACTATTTAACTGTCCCTGGTAACGTCTTTCTACATTCCACTCCGTTTCACCATGGCGTACCAGGTAAATCATCTTTTTGTTCATACGCTGCTAAAATATCTTCGATTTATAGTTTATAGCCTTTAACCGGTTCCACTTGTTAAAAACAAAATCCATTTTTACAGTTTGTTCCGCGTCTGCAAAAGTAACCGTATCTCCTTCAATCGGAACTGGTTCGTTTAAAATTTTTGTTAATTCTTCCCGCTTTATGCCTTTATGAATATCTTTTATCAGTTTTACCCGGCGATTCTGAATGTGAAACTCAACCAACAATGTTTTATCCTGCGCTTCATACAGTTGAATGTTGGATTTGAAATACTTTATATGCGTAAGCGTATCCTTAACTTCAGGATAATGAACATTGTTGGTTTGTTCCTGCTTAATTTTGGTAAATATCCCCAGCTCATTGATAAATGATTCAGCAGACAATGGATGCGGAAATGGTTGGGTGAACAACTGTTCCAATACATTACCGGATTGAGAATATGCCTGTGCGCCGCACAAAACGATCATACCGACTAAAATAATTTTCTTCATGAGAATTTGTATTTTTATTTCGCAACAAAATAAGGAAATATTATGGCGCGATTCATACTACCACGTTTAAAAAGTAAAGGCGAACCTCCCGGAACCCTAATTCACATCGGTTCCCAAAAAATGAAAAAATCTATTGTTACCTTGTTTAAATTCAACACGGATGAACTTTTTACAGAAATTGAAATTACCCCTGAACAACTAAAAACAGAAATGGATGACCATCGTGTAAACTGGATTAATGTTTACGGATTGCACGACACCAAATTGATACAGACCATTGGTGAAATATTTTCCATTGACCCGCTTATTTTAGAGGATATTCTGAACACCGACCAACGCCCTAAGTTAACTGAGGAGAATGAACACCCTGTTTTTATTTTAAAAGATTTATCGTATGATAAAACTGAACAAAAAGTAAGTGCTGAACAAGTATCCATCATGCTTCATGAAAATAAAGTAATTGTATTTCATGAACGCCGTGGAGAGCTTTTTAATCCTGTAAAAGACCGTATCAATAAAAGCAGGGGTAAAATACGTACCCGCAAAGCAGCTTATCTGGTATATGCCCTTATGGATACCATTGTAGATAACTATTTAACCATTATTGAACAGTTAGGCGACGAAGTAGAAAAACTGGGACTGGCCGTGCTAAAATCCAGTGATAACAAACTGGCCCAACAACTTTTTCATATTAAAACAGAACTAAATTACCTGCGCAGGCATATACGGCCCCTGCGCGAACTAATGAACCAATGGTCTAAAACCGAGTATCCACATTTCGATAAATCCATTCACAAGTTTATTAAAGACCTGCACGACCTGGTTAATCAATGTTTCGATGCACTGGATAGTTACGAGGTTTTACTCACTGATTATCAAAATGTGTTATTCTCCAACCAGAGTAACCGTACCAACGAGATTATGAGGGTTTTAACTATATTTGCCAGTATATTTATTCCGTTGACATTTGTTGCCGGCATTTACGGTACTAACTTCAGTTACATACCGGAATTTAATTATAAATACAGCTATTTTATTTTTTGGGGAGCATTGGTAATCATTGCCGGATGGATGTTGTTTTATTTCAGAAGGAAAAAATGGTTTTAATTCTCAATCTCTGCCCTGCTGAATAATTCGGTGGCATTGGCAATCTGGTCTGGTTTACCGAGGATATATGCCACATCCCCCTGTTTAAACTTCATTCGTGAATCAGGATGTTCAATGATTCTGTCATCGCGTTTAACGGCAACCAATGTTACACCAAAAGTTTTTCTAAAATTCATTTCACGCAAGGTTTTTTCAATTAAAAATGATTGATCTTCAATGCGTACTGCACTAATATCGATATTGGGTAATTCATTGAAAACATCATCAGATGATTTTTCAATTTCCTCTCTGAATATGCCATAATGATCATCGCGTATATGGGCAGCTATACGTTCAATCTCACCTTTGGGCAGCAACAATTTTTTCAATACACGCTCAAACAGGTCAATAGCGGTTTCAAACTCCTCGGGAATTACTTGGTTAGCACCTAGTTTATACAACTCATTAATTTCATGCACATGTTTGGTTCGCACAATGATGAATGCATGCTTGTTCATAAGTCTCACCTTTTCAACAACAGCCATAGCCGTTATTAGATCGCCAATAGAAATCACCACTGTTTCGGCATGTTCCACATGAGCCTTTTCAAGAATCGGCTCATTCACCGCATCGCCATAAACAACGGTATCACCTTGTTCCTGCCTTTTTCGGGCAAGAGCCGGATCAAATACAATAGAGGCATGTGGTAATTTAATATGTTGGGCCATGCGTGAAAGGTTTAGCGCACGAGAGTCCTTGCCGATCAATACCAGGTGATTTTTCATAATCGGTATTTCAACTTGCTTTAATGGAAATAATCCTTCCACAACCGACTGCGGCAATGGTAGCCTTAGAAATAAATTGGCTACCCTGGGCGCCACTGTTATTAAAAACGGCGAGAGTGACATGGTAATAATAGCCACTGCTAAAAACAACTGGTAAAAATGACCGGATAGTAAATTGTAATCAACTCCCAGCTTGGCCAGGATAAATGAGAACTCACCCACCTGACTGAGCGCCAGGCCAACCATCATCGTTCCTTTAAAGGTATGCCCCAGTATAAAGGCTGTACCACCGGCGATGATAGTCTTTACTACCAGCACAATAGCCACGGTACTCAATACCAGCAACCAGTTGTCAATCACATAGCTAACATCCAGCAATAAACCGATGGATACAAAAAAGAAACTGGTAAATGTATCTTTAAATGGAATTAAGTGTCCAAAGGCATTGTGACTGTAATTGGATTCGGAAATCATAAGTCCGGCCAGGAATGCACCAAAAGCCAGCGACATACCCAGTTTAGAGGTTAATAGCGCAACGGACAGGCAAATTAGTAATATACTCATTAAAAATAATTCCTGATTTTTGGTCAGCGCAATCCAGTGTAACAATTTGGGCATAAGCCATTTATTTCCAACATAAACAAATCCCATTATGCCTATGGCCTTGACACCCAACCATAAAAATTCCGATGCCATATCAGCCGATTCGCCACCTAAAATGGGTGTAAAAAGCAATAAAGGAACCAGTATCACGTCCTGAAAAATAAGTATCCCTAATACTGTACGACCATAATTTGAGGTAATTTCAGAGCGTTCCTGCAGCAACTTTAATACGACGGCTGTACTGCTCAATGCTGTTATAAACCCCATGAACAGGGCATTTTTCCATTCCATGCCATATCCTTTGGCAATAAACAGGGTAATAAATGCCGTGAGTATCAATTGCAGAAAACCACCCAGAAAAACAATCCTCCGAATACGTAACAAATGCTTCAGAGAAAATTCTAAACCAATGGTGAACATCAGCAAAATTACGCCAATCTCTGCCATCAGCTCAATTTGATGAGGAGCATGTATAATACCGAAGAGATAAGGGCCTGCTACTATTCCCGTAAGCAGGTAACCGATTATTGTGGGTACTTTTATTTTGGTAAAAATAAAATTAACAAGCGTGGAGAGGGCAAATATGATTACAATGTCACGTAGTATATCCAATTCCATGTGCGTTCAATAAACTGGTTTGGTTGCGTGCACAAAATTAGTGATATCACAGGTTATCTGCAATTTATGGTCGTGATTGTTTAAAACAAAGCCGTCATCGTGCTGACTACTAAACCTTTATTGCTTACTGAGAAATATTGGGTGCATAGCTTTCCAGGCTATGGTATAAATAAAATGTAGTATGGTTGTTGCGAATATTTACATTCAAATTGGCTGCCTCATTCACCTGACCGGGTTCGCGCGTATTCAATCGCACCCTGTGGTCGCCTTCTGGTAATCGAATCCTTGTGTACCATATTGAATAAGGTAATGTCTGCCAGTTTCTGGTATCGGCTTTTTCGGTTACTGCATTCATGATTGATACCAACATTCCGAGGTTTTGATTTTCTTTTCGCACCTGAGCCTCAGCAGCCTGTTTTAGGGCCAGGCGTAACAATGATGTTCCTAACTCACGCAACATTCGGTCCTCAAGTGATTTAAAGGCGATCTGATTTATATCCTGCGCCCTGTCCAATTGTACCTTTTTATTGTCGATATTGAGATAGGCGCTATTAAAGATCGGTTTGCGCTCAACATATTTAGGAAATGCTACCCTTATAAATTTCAAATCACTTAACGATCCGCTACCATCACCTGAAAGCACAAACGGGAAACTTAATCCGAGCTCATCGTTTACAAACATTACCGTTCCACCCTGTCCACGCTGGATGGCAAAATTAATACTCCATTCATCTTTAACCGGTCCAAGTCCATTGTGCCAAAAAAACACAAAATCTCCCGTGTTTTTATTTTCCGGCGGTTCATAGTTCATGCTGAACGCTTTCTCATACTGGCGCAGCTCTTCTCTGAATCCATTGAGATAGGCCGTTCGTAATAAATCCTCTTTTAACTGGTGTGGAACCGATACGTTATAATTGGGGGCATACACATTTTTGTATGTATTGTAAGCATTCCGGTAAGCTATAAAGGCATTGTTAACATCACGGTTAGCCTCGTAGATGATACCCATAAGGTTATTGACAAAGGCATCAGATTTATAACGATAATTCTTATATTCATACCTGTCCTGCAACGCATTGAGTTTGTTATTCAGACGACGACACTCAACAAGGGCATCGTCATACCGACCCATCATAATAAAGTTGATGGATTTATAATAATGAAGAAGTACAATTTCGTGATCTTCTCCCTTGTATGGTTTTATGGCCGGATTGGTGATTAAGCTCAAGGCTTCCGTAGCCAGCTTTTTTCGGTAGTCCTCAAAATAAAAATAGGCTTGTTCAAAAACCTCATTGCTCTTCTCGTAATTACCCAGCATTTGCTCCACCACTCCTTTTTTAAGGTAATACAAAATCCGATCTTTGTCTTTTACCTTTTTCTCCAGTTTCTCGAGAGTATTATCGGCTTCTTCAATATTACCAGTGGCAAACTGCTGTTGGAACTCCAGATTTTTGGTGTAATAAGTCGCACAACCAAAAACTACGAACAATAAAACCCAAAGAAAAACTAGTTTGATGGTATGGGATTTCAGCATTTATATGTGTTTTGCGTATACATTAACATGATGTTTCTTAATTGAGGTAAATAGTAAAAGTGAGCAATAAGCCATGACCGTTGAGTGGAATATTTTTACCAGGTACATTGATGTTCAGGATCATGAGACAGTTTTATACTTCTTACAGAATTGAAAAGATTTATCGATTATTGATCCAATCATTTTTCCAATCCCTTCACACTTATCAATTAATTCCAGCTTTGTATTTTGATCAATATACCGGTTTTCGTAAGCTACCTCTATCCAATGTTGCGTTTCGTATTGTTCAGCATCCGCATCAGTCATTTTTGAAATAAAGTGTTTCTCATACCTTCTTTTACCCCAACTTTCAGCAATCTGTGCTCCAACTGAACGTGAGGATCTTCTTATCTGATCAGTCAGTGAGTATTTCTCCTCTTTAGGAAAAGTCTTTGTCAATTCAAAAATAATCCTCGCCAATTCCCGTGTCTGCTTATACACTTCCAATTCCTTAAAACTACCCGCATAACCCAATTTCTTTTCCATACTGATCACAATTTACTGTACACTGTTCACTACTTACTGTTCACTATTTACTGCCCACTGCTCACTGTTCACTACTTACTGTCCACTCCTCACTGTTTACTGCCCACTGTTCACTACTTACTGTTCACTACTTACTGTTCACTGTTCACTATTTACTGCCCACTGCTCACTACTTACTGTTTACTGCTCACTGTCCACTACTTACTGTTTACTGCCCACTGCCCACTACTTACTGTTCACTACTTACTGTACACTCCTCACTCCCCACTACTTACTGTTTACTGCTCACTGTTCACTACTTACTGTCCACTCCTCACTGCCCACTACTTACTGTTCACTACTTACTGTACACTCCTCACTCCCCACTACTTACTGTTCACTGCTTACTGCTTACTGCTTACTGCCCACTGTCCACTCCTCACTCCCCACTCCCCCTTCTCACCACACTAATCCTGAATAGTCTTTTTAATCTTCTTATTTCCAATCCACACTTTTTCATTGGTCTCCAAATCGGATAGCTCAAGATCGACCTGGTAGAGCACCACCTTATCTTTTCCATACTGATCAGTTACCGAATTTACCGAACCAGTCATCATAAAATCAGCGCCCATTTCTCGCCCCCACTGGTTCATAGTTTGCTGAGACGCATACTCCTGCTGATCGGCACGTTCCTGCCGCATCTGCTCGCGGTCTTCACCACCCTGAACAACACGTACCTGACCGGAATTTATAAATTCCCTTTCGATATCGTTAATAAATGTTTCGGTACTGATATGTTCGCTTGTCTTGTTCTTAATATCCCCCACAATTACAACCGGACGTTCACCAGCTTTTTCGGTAAATCGCTCCAACCACGGTCGGGACAAGCCATCACGCACCATTTCTTCGGCTACCAAACGAGAATCGGTATCATTCCAGCGACCACTTAAATCAATTGTTTTATCCGGATCCACCCGTGAAACCTTACGGGAATTATAACATCCTGCCATCATTAGCACGACCAGAGAAAGACTGAGTATTTTTTTCATGATTTTTTGGAATTTATTTTTAACAATTTTACATCGAAACTTAGACATATCAAAAATTCAGTCAAATTTATTCAAACTTTATGGTTACTTCAAACGTTTATTGTTTTTGGACTGTTAACAAAACCAATCTTGGGTTATATTTTTCTATGATTAACAGGAATTATATTGAAATTGCGACACGCAAAAGAAGCCATAAAACCAGAAAGTGACTATGGATCGATGCATAATGATCGTTTACCCAACCATCTGTTCATAAAGTTTTATTAACACCTGACCATGGCCACCAACTTTACATTATTTTTGTAATAATTTTTATTGAAAAGAAGATACACGATTATTTCATGAAATTTACCGAATTTGATTTGCAGGATGAATTGCTTGAATCTATTTCTTATATGGGATTTGAGGATTCTACCCCGATACAGGAAAAAGCCATTCCTGAAATACTGAAAGGAAACGATTTAATAGCCTGTGCACAAACCGGAACTGGCAAAACAGCTGCCTTTTTATTGCCACTGCTGGATCAGTTAATGACCCATAAAAGCAACAAAACAGATGCTTTAATAATTGTTCCGACACGTGAATTGGCTTTGCAAATAGACCAACAGGTGCAAGGCATCGGTTATATGGCAGGTATTACATCCGCATCGATTGTGGGAGGCGGACAGGGAGATGACTGGGAAGCACAACGCCGGGCATTAAAATCGGGCTGCAATGTTATTATCGCCACCCCGGGAAAATTAATATCCCATCTGAACATGGGATACGCCAAGCTCGATGAAATCAAGTACCTGATTTTGGACGAGGCCGACCGGATGTTAGATATTGGTTTTCATGATGATATTATGAAAATCATCTCTTATGTTCCCAAGCAAAGACAAACCTTGCTGTTCAGTGCAACCATGCCGCCCAAAATCAAAACATTTGCCAACAAAATATTAACCAATCCGGTTGAAATAAGTATAGCCGTATCGAAACCAGCGGAGGGTGCGCTGCAGGCTGCCTATTTAATTCATGACCAACAAAAAAACGAACTCATTAATAAGCTTATTAGTGATAAGCCGGATTATAAATCCATTCTCATATTTAGCTCAACCAAAAGAAAAGTAGCCCAAATTGTGCGGGACTTAAAACGAAATGACTTCACTGTAGAAGCCATGTCCTCTGACTTGGAACAGGATGAAAGAGAAGAAGTATTGAACCGGTTTAAAGCCAAAAATACACGAGTGCTGGTTGCAACGGACGTGCTAAGTCGTGGTATTGATATTCAGGATATTAATCTGGTAATCAATTACGATGTGCCGGGTGATGCGGAAGATTATGTTCACCGTATCGGACGAACAGCGCGGGCATCAACAACCGGTGTGGGCTTAACTTTTGTGAATAAGGATGATATCTATAAATTTCATCGCATCGAGAAACTGATTGAAGCCGAAGTAATGAAAATCCCATTACCTCCGGAATTGGGTGAAGGGCCGGAGTGGGAAATGCCCAATCAGAACAGGGGAAAAAGAAAAAATTACAATAAGAAAAACCACCCTAAGAATAAATCCCGTTCACAAAATAAAAATCATGGAAAACAATAGATGCTTCCAAACGGTAAATTTACCGTAGAAGAGTCATCTTGCTTGTTTCATGTAAGAAGAATGCCTCGCATTCAGTCTATGAATACATTTTTTCCTGCCGCTCTTTTATACTTTCATCATGGATGTATTCATCATATTCCATTTGTTTATCGATGCAGCCTTTGGGGGTAATTTCAATAACGCGGTTACAAACCGACTGTATGAAAGTATGATCGTGCGATGACATAATGATATTGCCCGGATAGCGGGTAAGCGAATTATTGAATGCCTGAATGGATTCAAGGTCCAAATGATTGGTTGGCGTATCCAAAATAAGCAGGTTGGCATTGATAAGCATCATGCGGGCGATCATGCAACGCATCTTCTCACCACCGGACAGCACGTTTACTTTTTTGTAGACATCTTCACCAGAAAAGAGCATTTTTCCCAGATATCCGCGAAGGAATAGCTCACTGGTATCCTCTGAATATTGCCCTAACCAATCCAGCAGGTTCATATCGCCTTTGAAAAATTCATCATTGTCCAATGGCAGATACGCTTTGGTAATGGTCACACCCCATTGATAGCTGCCGGCATCAGGTTTATCTTTGTCATTGATGATCTCAAAAAGCGCTGTCATGGCACGCGGATCGCGTGACAAAAACACGGTTTTATCCCCTTTCTCAAGCTCAAAACTTATATTATCAAATAACACCTCGTTACCCACACTTTTAGAAAGTCCGTTGGCTTCAATAATGTTATTACCTGGTTCGCGATCCGGTGAAAAAATGACCCCCGGATACTTACGCGTAGACGGTTTAATTTCTTCGTAATTCAATTTATCCAGCATCTTTTTTCGGCTGGTAGTTTGTTTGGATTTGGCCACATTGGCGCTAAAGCGTGATATAAATTCCTGCAACTCTTTCTTTTTCTCCTCTGCCTTCTTATTTTGCATTTGCTGCTGACGCAAGGCTAACTGACTCGACTCATACCAGAATGTATAGTTACCACCAAAAAGCTGTATCTTGCCATAATCGATATCTACAACGTGAGTACAAATTGAATCCAGAAAGTGTCGGTCGTGTGAAACCACCAACACCGTGTTTTCGAAACTGGCAAGGAATTCTTCAAGCCACCGAACCGTGTCCAGATCCAGGTCGTTGGTAGGCTCATCAAGCAACAGGTTATCGGGCTTGCCGAAGAGGGCCTGAGCTAACAGAACGCGTACTTTTTCCTTACCACTCAGCTCTTTCATAAGTTTGCCATGCAGCTCTTCTTTAATACCCAATCCGCTCAGGAAACTGGCAGCATCGCTCTCGGCATTCCAGCCATCCATTTCCGCAAATTTCTCTTCTAATTCAGCTGCCTTAATTCCATCTTCTTCTGAGAAATCAGGCTTCATATAAATAGCATCCTTCTCCTGCATAAGATCCCATAAAGTGGTATAACCCTTCAAAACCGTATTCAGCACCGTGTCCTCATCATGCGCATTATGGTCCTGTTTTAAAACCGACATTCGTTCCCCCTGAGCCATGCTAACAGAACCGAATGTAGAGCTCTCATCTCCGGAAATAAGTTTTAAAAAAGTTGATTTTCCCGCACCATTGGCACCGATAATGCCATAACAATTCCCGGGTGTGAATTTAAGGTTCACATCCCTGAATAAAACCCGCTTGCCGTATTGTATACCCAGATTCGATACTGTGATCATATGCTTTTTTTGTGATTTTTTTATGAGGCGGCAAAGGTATATAATTGGAATGGGAAAACCTTGATGCGAAAGTTTTTTTATCTGTTAAGATTTAATATAACTTATATAATAATTATTCCCTGAAGATCAATCGTTAAGGCATGCAGAATGAACTATTGTTCAGGGAGGATCGTTGGTTATGTCAAAAGTGTTAGTAAACTATTGGAAATGATTTGATTGGAGATAGTATGGAATTAACAACAGCGATCATTTTATTCATAATCTCAACCCTGGTAATTGGCGTTGCCGGCACCATGCTTGCCCGAACTTCTGATCAGCTGGCTGATGTAACGGGTTGGGGAGAAGCTTTATTTGGCGCTATATTTTTAGGGGGGGTTACCTCTTTATCTGGTATTATAACATCCGTGGTTGCTGCTTCACATAATTATCCTCAACTGGCTATGAGTAATGCCATAGGTGGAATAGCGGCACAAACCGTATTTTTATCCATTGCTGATATTACCTATTCCAAAGTGAACCTGGAACATGCGGCAGCTTCGTTTACCAATATAATGCAGGGATTGCTGCTCATTTGTTTATTGTCTATTGTGCTGATCGGTATCACAGGGCCAGAACTAAGTATATTCAATATCCATCCCTTTTCATTACTTATTATTGCTTTCTATTTAGCCGGATCGAAACTTATCACTAATGCCAAAGATCATCCTATGTGGCGCCCCCGAATTACGGTAGATACAATGAGAGATATTCCTGACAAGAAAAATATTCAAAACCTGAGTCTGAGACGTTTGATCATTCAGTTTATCATACAAACGCTATTTGTCGGGGCTGCCGGCTATGCCGTCACCCAAACGGGCATTGCTATTTCAACAAAAACCGGATTATCTGAAGTTTTTGTGGGTACATTATTTACTGCCATTTCAACATCGTTGCCTGAACTTATTGTGTCGGTGGCTGCTGTGCGTCAAAATGCGCTCACTTTGGCGATAAGTAACATCATCGGCGGTAATACATTTGATGTATTATTTGTTTCATTTGCCGATGTAGCTTACAAAAAAGGAAGTATTCTGCATGCCATTTCGGATAGTCAGATTTTCATTGTTACACTCTCTATCCTGATGACCAGTATTTTAATATTAGGTCTGTTACACCGTCAAAAACAAGGTATTGCGAAAATTGGATGGGAAAGCACATTGATACTTTTGCTTTACATTGCAGGAAATGTATTCTTATTTTTTACGATGTAACATCTCACTCAGCATGTGTTCATAGATTGAGTAAGCCATATTAAAATTATATAATCAGGGTAACATGCCGGCCTGTTGAAGCAATCTCATGTTCGTACTGTTTATTGAGATTGCTTCAGCAGGCTGTTTTATGGGCCATAATTGATGTTTTGCTATAGGGCAAGTGAGTTTTTCAATAAAGGTGGTTTAATCCCCTCACAATAACGATGCTCTTATATTAATCAACGTCCCCGAAAGATCGTTTCAGACTAATAAGGTATTCTTTAATAGAAGCATCATACCCGGTGATAAATCGGCTGACAAAGCGGTAAATAGGATTGTATACCTCCCCGTTCTCCGTAATGGTCAATATTGTAGACTCCATATCCGGGGTTGTAAACTCAAAAATCCAATGCCCCCCGAAAGGTAAATGATCCGACTCAATGGTGGTGAGCAGTTTCTTTTTTTCTTCCAGAATTGTCATGCGATATAAAATGGTATCCGCATCAGCATGTACTTCAAACCAATCGTTCGGTGAAAAAACTTTCACCTCACGAAGATTTTTTCGCCATAAATCATATTCCGAAACATTTCTTACACGCTTATAAACTTCATTGCCGGGTGCCTGAATGGTATCCGTTACAGTAACCGAATGTTTTTCGGGTAATGCCATACCCGTAATATAGATGGCTCCGAAAAGCAGTATTATTACGAACAGGCTAATAAGTATCTTTTTCATGTTGTGAATTTACTTTTTCGTTGGTTTTGGTTTCAGGGTTGAAATATAATCAAAACTCTTACGAAAATAATGTTTAATTCATCAGTATGGGCAGGTAATTCATCGGGTACATGAACCTATTCTTACAATACACTTCCATTATGAGTACATCATTGAGAATTGTTCTATTGAATAAAAACATCTCATCAATATTTTACCTGTTATTTATGCTGAATTGGGATCATCCTCATCGCCCTTTTCTTTTTTCTTAGATACATCTTGCTCATCAATATGTTCATTGATTTTAATATCATCGTTTTCATCCTCCACTTTTTGCTCTTTCTCTTTTTGGCGATTAACAATATATACCTTGTCCTTTTTTTGATGATGCCGATTGGATTTCGTGTCTTCCGAAAATTCATTCAACTCATCAATTATTTCCTCTTCTTCCTTTTTCTTTCTTTTATTTTCTTTATCCTCGTTACTCATTGTTATCATGGTTAATTTTGATAATGGTATGCCAGTACTGTGCCAAAATTATTCGCTTTTAAAATCAAATTTTTACAGTTATTAATCCGTTTGGATGTAGAATTTATTCCCCATCACAAGGGCTAAATGGGGATTATTTTCATTGTATTACCAACCATGTTAAATATGGTGCATTCTTTGGACAATAATTCATTCATGGCACAATATTTTTAGGTATATATTATTCATTTCTGAATTGAATTGCAGATATGATTTGGCGCTTGAAAATAAAAATTATGGCTTATGAAAACTACATTCAGAAAAGATTTAAAAGCCGCCTTTTTACTTGCCAATGGGTTTCATGACGATGCCTTGTTGCATTTAAAAAGTGTTTTGGAGGAAATTGGTGTACAACTGCATGTAATTTCTCCTGAAGACCAAACTATTAAATCGGGTGAAACCCTATTTTCAGAGCTTGAACCTAAACATGGGACAGGTTTACTGATTGAGGAATTTGATAGTCCTGAAAAAATGTTAATCAGCGATTATCATATTGTTATCATACCCGGAGGCCCCTTTAGCAGCTTTAAACTTATGACCAATCCGTGGATTATCAAACTCCTTGATAACTATTATCAAAAAGGTGGTGTGATTGCTGCCATGAATCACGGAACCCGAATTTTACTTGAAATGCAACAGATTCGGGGGAAAATGCTAACATCACCTACTAATTTCAAAGATGATTTTATTGAAAAAGAAAATACCTGGTTGCAATCGCATGTGGTGGATCATGAAAACCTGATAACATGCCAAAAAAACGATTATATACAAGAGTTTGCCGATAAAATCAAACACCTGCTTCAAATTAAGGAAGCACAGGCATCCTTTGCAAGGAAAGTGAATAAAATTGAAGATAAATAATTCAAGCCAAATTATTTGGTCATGGTACTGAGTTCAATTTTATACGCATTGTTGCTATCCATCCTCATAGCAGCCCTTTTCTTTTATGTAATTAAAATAAAAGGCCCCTGGCAAAACTATTGGATGTTTGCTGTTGTTTTATTCCTTTTCATATTGGGAACAGCTGTATGGATCAACCCAAAAAATCCAACTATAAGCGAAATACATTGGATTCCTCCAATCATAGCCGGATTTGTTGTGGCGTTTTTGCTGGCCTCAGCAACCCCGTCTGCACAAGCCAGAAGATCAATAGAAAAAGAATATGAACAACAAAACACCGATTCACGAGCAGTTGCAGTAAGTATATTTTTTTGGATATTAATGTTATTGCTGTTTGGTTTAATCATAACGGGTATGATTTATCAACCCTTGTGATTGGAAGATTTTTAAAGATTATATCCGATTTTTTTTGATCGAAATGGCATAATTTTTTTATTTATCCTATTGAATCTATTTTTTAAACAATTAAACTGTCTATTGAATATGCAATTAAAAGAAATGACATGTGAACCCATTGAACTTGAACAGTCCGCAATGAATCCGGATGATATAAAAAAATACCTGAAGAAAATGCCAACAGGTTGGAAGGTTGTGGAGAACAAGTTGTTGAGGAAAGAATATCCTTTTCTTAACTTTAAACAAAGCATGGCATTTGCCAATGATGTAGCAACCATAGCCGAGAAAGAAAACCATCATCCACAGCTTAACGTCTCCCCCAGCGAAGTGGAGATAGAAATAAGTACACATGCGTTAAATGGGTTAACACCCAACGATTTTATACTGGCGGCAAAAATTGATGATTTATAAAATATGAAAAACCCCTTCCTGCATACGGCGTTGTATACGGACTTTTATGAGCTCACTATGGCTCAGGGTTATTTTTATAATCACAAACAGAAGGAAGCCGCAATATTCGATTACTTTTACAGAACCAATCCTTTTAACGGCGGATATGCTGTCTTTGCAGGCTTATCCACTGCTTTGGCCATGATCCAATCGTTCTATTTTTCAGAAAAAGATATAGATTACCTGGAGCAACAAGGATTTCAGCAAGAATTTCTGGATTATCTCAGCAATTTCACTTTTACAGGTGATGTTTATGCTGTATCCGAAGGAGAAATTATTTTTCCTCATACACCGGTTTTACGCGTAGAGGGAAACATTATTGAAACACAGATTATTGAATCCCTTTTACTTAATATTCTGAATTTCCAATCCTTAATAGCCACCAAAGCAGCCCGGATAAAATATGCTGCCAAAGATACTTTACTGTTGGAATTTGGATTGCGTCGTGCACAGGGTTGGGGTGGTCTATTGGCCAGTAAAGCTGCCATAATTGGTGGCTTTCAAAAAACCTCGAACGTTTTAAGCGCGCAACGATACAACCTGGAAGCCTCCGGTACCATGGCGCACTCATGGATTCAGGTGTTTAATACCGAACTGGAGGCTTTTCGTGCGTATGCAAATATTTATGGCAACCAAACCATATTATTGGTAGATACTTATGATACCGAAAACCTGGGTATTCCGAATGCCATTAAGGTAGCTCATGAAATGGAGCGAAAAGGAAAAAAACTAAAGGGTATCCGGATCGATAGTGGTAATTTATTGGAAAAAAGCAAGTTAGCCCGGAAGATGCTGGATGAAAACGGATTGCAATATGTAACCATTGTTTTGTCCAACCAACTGGATGAGTTTGCTATTTATGATCTGTTATCCAACAATGCACCAGTGGATGCATTTGGCGTGGGAACAGCCCTGTCAGTTGGTATACCCGATGCAGCACTGGACGGTATTTACAAACTGGTGGATATAAATGGTAAACCCACCATGAAATTTTCTGACGATAAAGCCAAAATTACCATGCCTGGCAAAAAAGAATTGGTCAGGTATTATAACAGCAATAAAACGTTTGCCGGAGACGGGATATGTTATCCTGAAGAAACTGGTAACAATACTTATTATTCTATACCAGCAGGGGATCAAAAATTTAAAATGAAAGGTTCCAAAAGTAAGTTGTTGTTAACCAAAGTAATGGAAGAAGGGGAAATGATCGTGGATCAGCCAACAGTATACGAATCCCAACAATACTTTTTATCTCGATTTGCGCAGTTGCCCGATGATTTTAAATCGTTTCAAAACCCGCAAAAATATATTGTGGGCATAAGTCCTGAAATAGTAAAAATGCAACAATTATTGAAGCATAAGGAGGAAAATGTGTAAATCCATATCTTTTGGAACCTCCGGCAGGCCATTAATACCGAAATAAAATTTACAACTATGAAAAAAATAATTTTACCCATCGAGATTGAAAATGATCAACAACCGGTCATTGATTACACCATTCAACTCGCATTAAAATTACACATGCAGGTTGAAATGATTAGTGTGGTAAATATTGTTTACCAGGGTGTTCCTTATGCATCAGGAATTGACTATATGACAACTCCCGATGCTTCTTTAGACATTGAAAACCAAAAAAAAGAAGCATCTGAAACATTTCTGCAAAATTTAAAACTGAAACTACAAACCCAATACAATGAATTGCCTGAAATTACTACCCGGGTTGAATTTGGTTACGATGAAGAAATCATTGACCTGCAAACACATAATAACGATGTTGGTTTGGTAATATTTACGGCCACAACCGACCAAATGTTATTCGATATTTTTAATCCATCGGCCAATGCACTAATAGACAAAGCAGGTTGTCCTGTTTTAATCATTCCGCAGGACTATCACTATAAACCCATACAAAAAACCATTTATGCCACCGATTACAGACAAGCTGATATTGCTTCATTGCAATACCTTACAAGGTATATTAAACCCTATAAAAGCCACATAAAGGCAGTGCATGTTACGGACGACGCGTCGTTTAAAGAGCAATTACAACATGAAGGATTTCAAAACGAAGTACATGAAAAAGTGGGATACCAACCCATTGAGCATGTAATTCTCACTGGTGACAACATCGCGGATGAGCTTCAGCATTATGCCGAAGCAGAAAATGCCGATTTGATTGCCTTCTGGAAAGAAAATCGCGGATTTATTGAAAAGCTGTTGCACAACAGCCCTATTAAGCAGTTTGTTAATCGACCGCAAATACCGGTATTGATTTTTCATGCATAAGAACAATCCATGCAAAAAGTTGTTACTTTTACTTTAAACCCTAAAATAAATAACATAATATGAAAACAAAAGGAATTATTCTTCCGGCCTTATTAGCTATCATGGCGTTATCTTGCAAACAACCCATACAAGAAGTTGTAGAAGTAACAAAAGTAGAAAAAGCAGTATGCGAGCTGCATCCCACAGAAGGTAATGAAACTTCAGGGATGATTAGCTTTACAAAAACCGATTCGGGCATTGTGGTGAACGCCGAGGTGAACGGTTTAACCCCGGGTAAACATGGTTTTCATATCCACCAGTACGGCGATTGCAGCTCTCCTGACGGAACATCGGCAGGTGGCCATTTTAACCCGCATGATGTAGACCATGCCGGCCCTCATGATGAAGTACGGCATGTAGGAGACCTGGGAAATCTTGATGCCGACAGTACAGGTTATGCAAAACTGGAGTACCTGGATACCAAAATAACTTTTGAAGGACAAAATTCAATCATCGGTCGTGGTGTAATTGTTCATGCCGGTGAAGACGATCTAACCAGCCAGCCCACAGGTGCAGCCGGAGCACGCGTAGCCTGCGGAGTGATAGGTATTGTACAGGAAAATTAATAAATCAGGGTACATAATTTTACTCAAACCTAAAAAAGAGGCTTTTTATCAATACAAAGCCTCTTTTTTTAATACATTATTCCAAAATGGTGTTCATTTTCATGGCGTAATCAGCTGGTAAAATAAAAATTTATGATTTGTACATTTCATTTTAAAGTTTGGCTGGTAAATATTAAACTTGCAGGCTTAATCGCGAAGTGTTGATATCTTTGTGGGTAACTAATTCAAAGCAATGAACGGATCTTTTTTTTCAACATATTCCCTGCCTATTGTAATCGGGCTTATTATGTTTACCCTGGGTTTATCATTGCGATTCAGGGACTTTAGGCGCATTGTTGAACAACCCAAGCCACTGTTAATTGGCCTGCTCAGTCAAATGATACTACTTCCGGGCATTGCATTCATGATTGCACACCTGGCCGATTTATCCCCCGCCATTAAAGCAGGAATTGTGGTGATCGCTGCCTGTCCCGGCGGAGCTACCTCCAACCTTATTACTTATCACCTGAAAGGTGATGTGCCATTATCCATCTCGCTTACCTCTTTAAACAGTATCATCATTTTAGTAACCATACCGTTAATTGTTTTTTTGGCACTCAAAACATTCATGCATGAGTCCGGTTTTATTGAATTGCCCATCAAAGACACAATATTTAAAATTTTTTACATGATTTTAATCCCCACAGCCATTGGTATGACTGTACGGCGATTTTATCCGCGCTTTGCCAACGAGGTGGAGAAATACATGAAATATATAACCACTATTCTACTGGCTTTTGTGTTTGCTATGGTGGTATTTGAAAAAGACAACGGCGGGTCTGATAATCCATTTGACATTTATTTAAAAGTGGCGCCCTATGTTTTTGCGTTAAATGTATTGGGTATGATTACAGGATATGTAATTGCCAGATTGCTGCGTTTTAACAAAAAGAAACAGATCACACTCCCTGTTGAAGTAGGCATACAAAATAGTGCGCTGGCCATTACCATTACCAGCAGTCCGGTTTTTTTAGGTAATTATGACATGGCCATTCCTGCCCTCGTGTACGGACTGTTTACTTTCTTTAATGCAGTATTATTCGGATTAATTATTAAAAAATGGCTGAAAGCATAATCCGAATTAATTTTCTTGTTCAATCTCAGTAATTTCAAACTTAACTGCGTATTTCTTAGGTTGAATGCTTTTTGAATAAAGCTCGGCATATTGCTGAGTAATTTCGGCACCAAAGAAAAAAATGAGTGAGGAATAAAATACCCAAATCAGTATAATCACCAATGATCCCGCTGCACCAAACATAATTCCAATGTCGGTGTTACCGAGTAAAAGACCTATCAAATATTTACCAGCAACAAATAAAATGGTCGTTATTAATGCGCCTATCCAGGTTACCTTCCATTTAATGATTACATCTGGCAACAACTTATAGATCATGGCAAAAATCAGCATGATAATGGTAAAAGACACAATCACAACCAATTTTTTTATATAGTCTGTTCCCTGAATACCTATCAAAGCATTCAATTCCTCAAAAACTTTTTGCTGAATGGCTTCTTCACCCAATAACAAACCAGATAAGGATACGATGATAATTATAATCGGGGCCATGGCAAAAACCGTAAAATAGGCCGTTGTGCCGGCCAGGCGCAATGGATCATCTTTCCTGAATTTCGTTGCTGAGAGGGTAAGAAGTTGAATGATCTTCTGTATACGTTCCTTCATAATCAATAATCCTGTTATTTGGTAATTTTTGCAAATAACTTACCATAATTTGTTGCATGTAACTTTGTATTTCCGATGTTTAGCCTTGATTGCGTTGGGTATTAGCAATTATAAAGTAAATAGGTATAAAATGGAGATTCATTTAAGCCATTAATTCTGTATACCACCACCTTTTGTGTCGCTTTCAATATCTGATTTGTGTCCAATTTTCTTTATACTTTTTCCTTTTTTGAAATTAAAGGAATAAACAAATTGCACGAAATACCTAACATCAAAATTATTGGAAGTTTTGGAGTACAAAGCAGGTGTTTCTGTAATTACTTTATCGTATGTATAGTCCTTAATGCCCGGGAAAACCCAGTTAATGGCAAATGTATGATTGTCCAGTTTATAATTGCCACCGGCACCATAAACAGGATGGGAAATGGTTTTGCTCTGGGCATCAAATCGAACGCCTTGATACATGCCAAAACTATAAATAGTGAGAATTTCCTTGATGGGCTGATAAAATACAAAACCGGATAGATTATATGAAAAATAATCGTGCGAATCGATAGTGGTATTTCCGTCGCTGTATTTGTTAAAGTGGCCCTGGAAAACTTTTCCATCCAGTTTTACAAATCCCAACATGGAGTTTAAACCCAATCCTTGTTCATAGCCTGTAAGCACGTTGTCGGGTGATGTTCGGATAAATAAGTTATCACTGTTTGGTAAAGTAACCAGTCGGTTCAGTGTTCCGATCTTTTCTGAGATGATGGTGTGATAGACAAAAGGCGAAATGAAATTCTTTTTGAAGTTGAGTGAATATTTCAATTCAAAATGATCTCTGTGCTCAGGTTCCAGATAAGGATTACCGGATGAAATGAACTGGTAATTATTCAGCCTCTCAAATGGATTTAACTGATAAATGCCGGGTCTGTCTATTCGACGGTTATATGTAAGCTTTACATTCTGATTGCTATTGATCTTATATTGGATATTGGTAGACGGCAAAAAAGTAAAATAACTTGTTGATGTGGAGTCGTTGATCCTGATGTCGCTGTGTTCTTCCCGAATGGTAGCCATAAAACCAAATTTATCGATGTTCCACATCCAACTGAGGTAAATGGCATTCCTCCATTCATTGTAATTAAATTTGTTGCTCAACAATACATCGGTGTTCTCCGTATTAAAAGCCATATTCTGGTAGTAGAACTGATACCCGGTCTCTAAACGCATGGATACCCCCAGCGGATGTACATAATCGAATTTTGAACTCACATAATTCCGGTTATTTTCGATGATTTCAACGTATGAGGAAGAATCGGCATTCATTGGATTGCCAACAGGATATAAACGCGAGGCAAAGGTGTTCTCATCATCGGAGTTAAACCAATATACATTTGATTCCATGGTAAACTCCTGGATGGGTTTGTTGAACTCCTTTTGGAAATATATCGATACGTTGGATTCACCACTTTTGGTTTGATTGGTATTACTATAATCCTGTTGATGCGCCAGCTCATCCTGAACATAGATGGAACCGTTGTTTTCAAGCTCTGTATTGATTTTATTGGGCTTGTAGCTGTAGTTTATACTCAGGTTATGCTTGTCATTAATATAGTAATCAAACCCGGTATTGATAGCGCTCGCAGCAATCAGAAAGTCCCCGTTACCCTCAAGGTTGATTACGGAATCAAGCGATGAATTGCCTTTGAAACGATACTCATTATCAGTATTTTGTGCCAGGCTTTGCCGAAACGAATACCCTGAAATATAATAGGTGATTTTCTCCCGACCATAATCAAGTCCGGCATTGCCAAAAGCAAAGGTGCGGTTAAATGGTTTTACTACGCCAACTATATTTCCACTGAACCCCATCCGGGCTTCGGGATTGAGTATTACGTTGATCACTCCATCAATAGATCCATCGTACTTTCCGGACGGATTATGAATAATTTCTATAGACTTGATATCTGCCGGGGTTAAACGGGCCAGAAATTCTTTGTTCCTTTCTTTTCCATCTACCTGAATGATGAAATTGCTGCTGCCATTCAAGGTAATGTTGTTGTTAAAATCAACCTGGACTGAAGGCAATTTCCGGAGTATCTCATAGCCGTTGACGGAGGTTTCTGAGATTTCGGGCGGAATGGAATACACGGTTCGATCAACCAGTTCTTTACCTCGGATATAATCGGCCTCAACCGTAGCCTCTTCAATGTCAACTGATTTGGAGAATAAATAAATGGTGTCAGCCATATTTACACCCGATCCATTTGTTACTTCAATATTCACAGCACTTTCCTGATAGCCCAGGTAGCTTGAGCTTATCCGGTATTTACCCGGTTCCACATTGTTGAATGTATATTGTCCCTTCGAATAAGTGATAACGCCCGAAACAAATGCCGAATCAGGTAGAGTTTTCAGTACTACTGAGCCATATTCAACAGGCGATTGTTCTTCATTAAAAAAAACATAGCCCTGAATGCTCTGTGAATGAACACATGGAACAATGCCTATGATGAGAACGAAAAGAAAGACTATTTTTTTCATAGTTACATGTAAAAGCTATTCAATCACCATGGATTCACCGGTGATAATACTTTCAACAGGCATGGTCATATTTTGCCCTTGGGCTTTTATATGCATATTTCCGGATAATTGGATTTTTGATGAGCTACTTATGATCCAACCGGTTTCGGGATCAATTTCAATAGTTGATTTCCCCAGCCCTCTAAGTTCATTGGTTATTTCTGCACCGTTCATCACGGTCGGTTCGGAAGATTCCGGTTCGGCAACAACATCGCCTTCTATAACAGCATTCTTTTTGAAAAACTCCTTCAGCTTTAAATTACTGCTGATGTTCATGCCCACGCCTCCGTTCTTGCTAATAAAAGAAGATTCCCATGAATCACCTTTTTTAACTTCTTTATTCGGCAAATAGGCTGTTACACCTTCAATCATACCAATTAAAGCATCTTTTGAGGCGATCATTTCCAATTGTCCTTTGGCCATGGCTGCCTGCCCTTTGAGGGAGTCCGTACCTGCCAGCACCGTTTCTTTTATCACCCGGTGATTCATTATTTCCTGTACATGGCCCGTGTAATCCATTCTTACAACCAATGTACTATTGCTCAGCCGGTTTAGGATACAATTGGATACTTCTCCCACCTCTTCAGAGTTGATATCTCCTTTTTTAGCAGAAGTTAATTCCATGGGAGGCATGCTAATGGTTGTTTTTAACGTGTCGAATTTTACTTCAGCAATAAAGAAATCAGGCTTGGGGTCCAGCATTTTAAGCGAAAAATAAGAAATGCTCCTGGTTTCCGATTTTCTTTCCATGCCTTGCATGGTCACAGTTTGATCCTGGATACTTGACGATTTTACTTTGTAGGTTTTATCTTTATCCAGGTTATACTTTAATTCAACGGACTGTGAAAAAGCAAAACTGCTTAAAACGGTAATGAAGATTGATGTAAGAAGGATTTTCATGATTTAACGGTTTAAGGATTATTGTAATCAGGAGTCAAGTTACAATATATTCATTAAACCAAACACTTCATTTAACTAAATTATTTATTAAGGGAATATAAACCTTACCGATAAGCCAAAATGTTCAAACCAAAAACCAGTGTCTTCAATAAGGTTGAAAGCAGGTTTCCAGTCCAGGGATAGATTAAAGGGAACTTCGTCAAATGTATATTCCAAACCCACAATGCCGTCAATGCCAATGGCAACATAGCTATTGTCATCAAATTCATCATCCCGGCTATCCCAGGGCGTTGGACGGTTATTAAGATCCCAGAAACCAACATGTGCACCGCCACCGTAATAGAAATTAAAATTGCGGGTATCAAATACATCCTGGTTAATTTCGTACAAGCCTGTAATAATAAATCCATCCCAGCGTGTTGAAAGAATTCCTTCGAGCGAGGTAGCATCAGATGTAAAGTGCTTTACGGTTAATCCGTTGGCTGCTCCGAGCCTAATACCAATGGATGTTTTATAATCACTCTGTGCTTTGGCATTTATAAGCCATGCACCGCATAATAGCAGGCCAATAACAATCTTTTTCATTTTTTCGTTTTATAATTTTATATCTGTATGTCTAAAAACATTAAACGTCATCAAACAACAATGTATTTTATTAATATGATAGTAAAATTCTATTTATCCTTATCTTTCTTTTTGTCCTTCTTTGAAAAAAGATTCACGATCCATGCATTTTCAATAGCCGTGGCCGCCGAGCGAATTTCATCAATGCTTTGGCCGGCTTTTAGGAGTGTTGAATCCACATCCGTTGTCAGTGTTGAATCGTAAAGCAATTTGGTTACAAGTCCCTGACCATTATTTATTTGCCGGGTAGTTTGAACCAACTCCTGTGATACATTGTCCAATTTTAGGCTAATGGAATGTATTTTTGCAAGCATGGTATCAACATCATTGGTTAAATAATCATTGTTTACCATTTTACCCAAATCGCCTTTTCCTTCATCAATAGAAGTGATAATTCGATTCATTCGTACAGAGGTTTCTTTCAGGTCGTTTACAGATTGTAGCAGGTCTTGTTGCAGATGCTGATTGTTAATGAGGGTTCCCAATACGCCATTCCCCTCAACCACTTTTTTGGATAACAGGGTCATATCTTCGCTAAACGTTTTGGCCTGCCTTACTATTTCCATGGCTTCTTTCATAACATCTTCAACATTAAGGGTTTGTCTTACCGGAAGCCTGTCCCCTTCTTCAACGCTTCCAAAATCAGCTGATCCGGGATAAATATTGATTATTTTATTTCCAATCACACCTTCATTGCTGATTTCTACTTTTGAGTCCTTTTTAATAAACGGCGTAACCTCATTATTAATGATCATTTCAACCTTTATGGTTGAATCATTCACAATGGTTAAATCAGCTACGGTTCCGGCATGAATTCCGGAGAAAAGGATACTATTCCCTACTTTAAGCCCTTTTATGTCATCAAAATAGGCGTATATTTTTGTAACCCGCTGAAAAAGATTTTGCTGCTTACCCAAATAATAGATAGCGGCAATAAACAGAAACAAGCTGATGACAATGAAAATTCCCAATTTGAGGTTTTGTGCTTTGGTATTTCTCATTTTTCTAAATATTCGTTAATTAAAATAGGCACTAATCTCTTTTTCCTTACTTTTCTTTAGTTCTTCAAACGTGCCCGATGCATAAAAAGTGCCGTCTTTCAATAGTTTTATTTCATTTGAAGTGATACGCGCGCATTTAATATCATGTGTTATGATAATGCTTGAATTATTTAATTTTTCCTGAACGGACATAATCAGTTCGCTTATACCCAATGAAGTAACGGGATCGAGACCGGTAGTGGGTTCGTCGTATAATATTATTTCAGGTTTTAAAATGAGTGTACGAGCCAGTCCAACCCTTTTGCGCATACCACCGGATAATTCAGATGGCATTTTATCAATGGCGTCGATCAGGCCTACACTCTCCAGCGCGTCTTCAACAAGGCCTTTGAGCTCAGCATTTTGTTTGGATAATTGCGTACGTCGTATCGGAAATTCAAGGTTTTCACGCACGGTCATTGAGTCATACAACGCCCCACCCTGAAAAAGGTAACCCACTCTTTTCCTCAGCTGGTCTAATTCATCAATATCCAATAACGGTACTTCCTTACCCAATACAACCACTTTTCCCTCGTCAGGTTGAATTAAACGAACAATGCATTTGGTTAATACCGATTTACCAATGCCCGATTTCCCGATAACGGCAATGTTTTTGCCACGATTAAGTTCAAGGTTGATATTTTTCAACACATGGTTGTCGCCAAAACTTTTTTTCAAACCTTCAATCTCAATTACTTTATCGCCCATTCTTTGCAAATTAAGGGTAAACCAATTCAATGACCTGCACGGCAATCAGATCAATTATAAAAATAACCAGTGATGCCGTTACTACTGCTGAATTAGCGGCTCTTCCGACTGATTCGGTGCCTGACATGGCATAATATCCTTTATAACAACCAATCAGACCAATAAAAAATCCGAATACAATGGATTTCAGAAAAGAGGGTACAATATCAGAGAATGCAACAACATCAAATGACAGGGATACATATAACGCCCAACTCATATTCGAATACATGTTTACCGCCACATAAGAGCCAACTACTGCTATAGTTGAGGCAAATACAGCCAGTAACGGAACCATAATGGAAGTAGCCATTACACGGGTGGCAACCACAAAACTCATTGGATTGGTGCCGGATACCTCCATGGCGTCGATTTGTTCGGTTACGCGCATGGATCCTAACTCGGCCCCAATGCCCGAGCTTATTTTACCGGCACAAAGCAGGGCGGTAATAACCGGGCCTATTTCCCTGAAAATGGATACGGTAACCATACCCGGGAGCATGGATTCGGCACCAAAATCGACCAATACCGGACGCGACTGCAGGGTTAAAACCAATCCCAGTATAAATCCGGTAATGCCTATTAGCGCAACCGACTTATACCCCATGTGATATAATTGTCGGCCCAATTCACGATGCTCAAAGGGTGGCTTAAAAAGGTTGGTGAAAATTAATCCTGTAAAGCGAACAATCAATGCTACTTCAACAAAAAAATTTTCAATTCCCTTATAAAATTCAGGTACTCTGTTCATTTCCGCTAAGGCTTTTGTAAAGCAATGTTATAACATTTAACGCTTAAGAAAAAGGAAAAACTAAAACTGGTTTTTCACTCTCGTTAACAATTTGCCGCACACTGTGGCTACTGACCAATTCCTGAAAAATATTTTTTTTCTTTTTGCCCAGTACAATCACATCACCCAGTGCATTTTGTGTAACAGTTAGTAATCCTTTTTTTATACCGGAGCTTTGCGCGCTTTGAAAATGAACGGGTTTGTAATCAATTTTTTCCTGGATTTGTCGTTGAAAACCCGTCGCCTGAAGCTTTTCTTTAAAATCAACTTTTCGGGCTACATGAACAACCTGAATATTGGCCTGCAATTTATCAGCAAATTGTGTTAGTTGATGCAATACATCTATATCTTTTTCCTCATAACTGGTTCCAAAAATAAAATTTCCCGGTTTAACATATTTATTTTCAGGATTACATATTAATACCGGAATATTAAAGGACTGCGAAAGGGATATTCCGTAATTATGGCTCGAGGCCTGGTGTTGACAAACAAGAATAAGGGATACTTCATTTTGTCGGATATAATTACGCACAACATGCCTGACAAAACCTACATCTACACTGAGCGTAATGGGTTGCTGTCTGGCAAGCTCAGCACTGTAATGACTGATCCATTTATGAATTTGCTCACTGCGCACCACACGTTCTTTTTCGAGCATTTCATCATAGCTGTCAGATTCAGGAAACGACTCTTCCGATCCGTGCTCAGGAAACCATTCCTCTTCTTTTTGGTCAACCACATGCAACACCCGTACTTCACTTTCTAATTCGGAGGCCAGCTTCAGTCCGTATTCAAGCGTATTTTGTGCATATTCATAAGGATTTGTGAGGAGTAAAATCTGGTTCATGGTTATTTCATGTTTTATGTTTCTAATTGATGTATAAAAAATATGCCATGTTCGTTCTTACTTTATAACAAATTAAACTTTACTATGTTACAAAACAATTGTTGAAAATTATCAGCCTGCATTGAGGAAATAATACAACAGTTGTGAAATTTTATATCTAAACTGCCGGTTGCCTTCGCTCACCCTCTCTCCTCTCTCCCTAGTCAGGACAGCCGCTAAGGGGATGCAAGCGCGCTGGTGTGCCCCTTCAGGAAAGGGTTGTCAGGACTTTATACGATAAAGCAGACTGACCCAACCGTAGTATATTACCATTTTAATAATTGCGGCAACCCGAAAATCAGTGGCTGGTATTAGCACGAAACAGCGGTTACAGTCACAGTCTAAAGCACGTGATATTAGTGTAGGTAGTATAACCGCGCGAATGGTTTAGGAGGCGCTTTTTGATTTCCGGTTACGGTATCTTTTTCTTATAAGATTAATAACCAATCCTGTTAGTGCTTTGGTTCCCATTTTAAATACTGAGTTCCGGGCCGAATCAAGTATGCCATATCGAAATTCGTCAACACCAATAAGTAATTCTTCTTCTTTGGTTTTCAATTTGTATTTGTAACGTTCTTTGGCCACAAGAACCTCAGTAAAATTTTTAAACTTTTTGCTCATTTCACAGGTGTTTTAGATTTCATCTTCGTTTTCAGGAAATAATATATCTGAAATGTTTCTTACAATACTGCCGGAAAATAAAGGTTTCCTGAGAGCATACACGATGATGCCTAATATTAAGTAAAAACCGGCACAAATCAGAAAGGCTTCAGATATTTCTCCAACATGCTGACTATACCAAAAACTAAAAGCAAAAGTTAAAAAGAGCAATACAAACAGAAATATAGTGACCAGGGATAAGGTGGTGATAAAATATGTACCAATTTTCGTTAGCTTTTCGAGAATAAGTATTCTGAGGTAATCATATCGGGCATTTAGATAACTTCTTACGATTTCATTTAACTCAGCAAAATTATCTGATAGTGTTTTTCCTTTCATCTATAAAGCGTATTTGTTTTTGATGTAAAAAAATCATCCACACTCTGCTTTTGCAGGTAATAGCAGCAACAGAGTCCGGATGAAAAATAATTCCCAAACATGTGAATTAGTTAGAAGAAGCTGCCTGTGAGGCTTTACTGGCTACTTTCTCAGCACTGTCTTTTACTTTCTGTGCCGTTTCTTTCTGTGCCGTTTTGGCTTTATCGGTAACTTCTGATTCAAGATTTTTGAATCGATCTTTTACATCATCCACAAAATCAGTCATATAATCTTTCAGGTCTTTAACCTTTGCATCGATATTATGACGTAATTCAGCCGTGCTGTCTTCCATGTTCTTACTTAATTTTTTTCGCGTTTTGGAGCCCTTATCGGGTGCCAGTAAAATACCTGCTGCTGCTCCGGCAGCTGCTCCTAAAATAAATCCAACTAATGTGTTTGTTGATTTTGACATAATATTCCTGTTTTAAGATTAAACAATAAAGTTCATTATAAGGTCTAAAAAAATCCTGCCAAATGAATGACAATCTATAAAACTAATGAAATTTGCCTGTTTTGTGAAGATCAACCTCATTTACAACAGGTGCAATGTGGAAAAAGTTCGCACATAGTAGTAATAATTTACTGCATTAATTGTTCAATAACAAATCCAATTATTTTTACATGGTTGGCTTCTTAATTGTACCTTTATCCTGAAGAATCTTTCAATTTGGGTTATTTATGAGTGTATTCCGTATAAATTTAGGCCGCATCGTTAATTATCTGTTGGTAATTGCAATCTCCGTGGGCTTGCTTTATGTAGGCCGGCAAATATTAATCCCTCTTTCATTTGCCTTGTTATTTGCATTTATGCTTTATCCGATATGCGATTACCTGGAAAAAAGGATTATGCGAATACCGGCAATTTTGGTAGCCTTTTTAATGGTTATTATCATTTTAACCGGTGTGTTTTATTTTTTTGGCTCGCAATTTTTCTCCCTGTTTGAGAATTTAAAGGATTTTAGTAATAATATACAAGCCATTACCAAAAAAATGATCGATTATATTGATGCTGAAATTCTCGGAAATAATGTTGAACTAATTGAGCTTTATAAGCAGAATAAATCAGGCAGGCTTTTCGATTCAATAAACATTCTGGAAAAAACCCTGACCCTGTCAACTACATTTCTGGCCAATGTAGCACTTGTATTCGTGTATGCATTTTTATTTTTACTGTACCGAACCTCATTTAAGAATTTTTTTCTGTATCAATTCAGACGTAAACGTAAAAAAGAGGAAATTGAAGAGGTTTTGACAAGTATACAGAAAGTGGCCCAGCACTATTTTTATGGATTGTTTCTCATTATACTGATATTGGGTTTGTTAAATGGTTTTGGACTTTGGATTATCGGAATTGACTATCCGTTTTTGTTTGGCTTTTTTGCGGCGTTCCTGGCCATCATCCCGTATATTGGCACTTTTATCGGTGGTCTGCTTCCTACCCTTTATGCGGCAGTAAACAATGAAACACTTATACCGGCATTGCTTGTGGTAAGCTGGTATATAATGGTACAAACCCTGGAGGGCAATATTCTTACTCCCAAAATAGTAGGTTCAAGAGTAAGTATCAATCCGCTTTTTGCCCTCCTCGCCTTGCTGATAGGCGGTGTATTATGGGGCATAGCAGGATTGGTATTGTTTATCCCTTTTATAGCCATCGTAAAGGTTATTTTTGAACATGTGGAATCGCTGGAACCTTATGCCATTTTGTTAAGCAGCGATTTTGGCTATAAAAAAACACCATTTTTGAAATATATAAGTAAGAAAGTTAATAAATCATCCGACAATAAAAAGCAATAGCCATTAAAAGGCCAACCAGGAAAACGGGCGAAAGCCAAAGACCAATATGTAAAAGCATCCAATTAAAATAATGGGGTATTTGCATACATATTTTGCTAAAAAAAGCAGGTAATTCGCAAAGAATTATGGAGCAGCCAGTATTTCCGATTGCGCTATGTATTCGGGATGCGCATAGGTAAATAAGCAGGTTTGCCGGGCTATGAGCTCAATTATCTCCTTATGAACCGGGTAGCTAACAGCCGGACAACCGAAGCTCCTTCCCAGTCGTCCGTTTTTTTCAATGAAAGCATGACTTACGTAATTGGCCCCGTGCATAACAATGGCCCGTTGCCTGGCATTATCGTTAATACCTTTTTCAATTCCTTCAAGTCGTAGCGATAAACCATGTTTTCCAAGGTATTTATCTCCGGTAATGAAAAATCCCAAACTGCTTTGCCATGAACGTTGGTTATTTGAAAATTGTACAGCATATTCCTCACCGGTATTTTTGCCATGCGCAACCAATACATTGTATAACACCCTGTTTGTGTTAAGGTCGATTACCCAAAGTCGCTCTTTATTGGAAGACAACCGATAATCAATGATGGAAATTATATTTTTATCGGACAATAATTGTGATGATTTTAATTTATCGTAACCACGCATCGCCAAAAGAAATATACGATAATCAGGTTTGTTACCCTGTAAATTCAGATAGCGGTTAAAGTAAATGCTATCCAGATTATTATCTGTTTTCCAAAAATAATTGTTACTGTTATCACCCGAGGATTGTAAACACAGTGAACCAAAAATGAACAGTACAAAAACAGACCATTGTTTCAACATAGCAGGCGGCATATTTTAATAATCGGGTGTAAAAATACAGTTTTTGCTTTACCACCGGTAAATATTTATCGACAACCTTTTTATTTGTTCGGTTTCAGGTACTTTACAAGTTTTTTAATGTTCTTAAAGCTCAGGGCATGTTGTTGTGTTCCTCTGGGACCCAATAGAAAGGCGTAAGCCTCCAGTTCGGGAATATTTCTGAATATAATTCGCGCAATGGCCAGCATGGGCACAACAATTAACATTCCCGGTATACCCCATATCATGCCGCCGGCAATTAATCCCACAATAATAAAAAATGGGTTAATGTCAACATATCCGCCCACAATATTGGGGGTTAAGATATTATTCTCGGTAAACTGTATAATAACAAAAAGCACAACAACCCTAATAGCCATCGTGGACGGATCAGCCGATGTAAGCAACACAAAAAGTAACGGAACGGCACCACCCATAAGGGTTCCAAAATATGGGATGAAATTAAATATTGCAGAAATAATTCCCAACAAAATGGCATATTTCACCCCTATTATCATAAGACCTGTTGAGTTGAGAATACATAAAATAAATACTACAATACTCACACCTCCCATATATTTTGCCGCAACGGTTGAAATGTCTCTCAAAATATTAAGTGCCAGGCGTTCGTGCTTTTTGCTTACTTTCTTCAAAATAAAATACGCAAATTTGGTACGGTAATACAGAAACAGAAAAACATAAACCGGTAGTATACCAATTCGGAAAATGGTTCCGGTTGTGCTTGAAAATAGTTTTTGAAGGCTTTGGTTGCTGAACTGGAAAAAAGTGCTAACCTGTTTCTTGAGAAATACCTCAACACGGTTATCGGTAATGCCAAATGTTTCGGATAAGGTGTGTTGCAAAGTTTCTATATTACGGTTTGCACTCTTTTTGAGGCTTTCAAAATCATCAAACAAAATGGTCAACTGGGAATAAAAAAACATTACCACACTACCGATAATTACCACACCTACAATAATGCTTATAATGATGGATAAAATGCGCGGAAATTTATTTTTTTCCAGCAAATTAGCAAGCGGAAATAACAGGTATGCCAATAGAAATCCCAAGGTTATGGGATATAAAAAATTCCGTGCTTTTATAACGCTAAATGTAAATAATACCAGTGCCAATAACACAATGGCAGCACGAAATGTAAATGAGTTCAGGATTTTTATATCACCTTTCATCTGTTTATAATTTATTTTTCAATTGTCAGATGGAACCGCATGATGAAAAATAATCATTGTCGTATGAGTTAATAATTATTTTTATCATGCTTGTTTCATATTTATTTTATTTTTTATCCGCTTTGGCATATTGTACAACAGCTTTAAATAAATTTCGTTGATTTTTGTGTAATAACAAATATTCAGGATGCCATTGTACACCAAAAATTAGTTGATCTTTGATGGCTTCGATACCCTGCACAACCGAATTCGGTTCATAGGCCACAATATCAAGTTGTTTGCCCTTTTCCTTCACTGCCTGGTTGTGCAGGGCGTTAACCTTTAATTCTTTTTCTCCCAGTAGTTTATGCAGTTTGCTATCGGGCTTTATATAAATGGTTTTTACCGGAAAAATGCTGTGTTTATTCGGCTCCTCAAAATAAAACTGATTGATATTCTGAAAAAGCGTACCCTCAAAAAACACATTAATAAGCTGAGCACCACGGCATATCCCCATTATGGGTAACTTGTTCTCCACTGCCTTTTTAAGCAACTGAAATTCAAGTTCGTCTCGTGCTTTATCACCTTTACCCGACTTTCTACTGAGCAATTTACGAAGTAAAAATACAACCGGATAATAAAACCATCTTATAAAATAATATATCCTGTAAAAAAATGATTTACGGGTATCGCGAAGCGTCTGATTCAGGTATTCGGTAATAAAATGATCCTCTGTGTATGCCCTGGGGTCAATATCAGCGCCACCGCCAAGAATGAGTCCGTGAATATTATTCCCGCGTGAAGGCCTCATGGGTCTTATGCGAATTGGCTTGCCACCGGCCAATCGAACAGATAAGGATGTAAACAACCATGCAGCCCCTCCACCGGTATCGGGCCCGGTAATTCCAATGCGTGGTGTTTTTATAATAGTTTTTCCCGGATCCATTTTTCTGATTCCTCCTTCCATTTATGTTCAGGATTATACCAATTTTTGCGCATGATCGTTAAATATCGGTGTGTCATTTCATGCCTTATATCCGGTTCCTGAGCCAGGATTTCAACCAGGCACCAACTGTTCCATTCACGTGCCAATGACCAGTTTGAAAGATGTATACTGCTGTTGGGTAATCGGTAATGAAATGTAGGCCTTTTTTTAACGTTGCCAATGTGCCTGAATGAATGTATTCTCTCACCGTCCATAACGGCCAGTACAGGATATAAATCCAACGGTCGGTTTCGGGTAGGATTGTAATGGTGGTAATTATCAATAAATTCAATGACTGACGGGGGGTGATCACTTTTTAATATTTGCCGGACATATTTTTTAGGAAAAGGATTTATGAAAGGTGTTAATTTCCGTGCTATATTGGTTTTGTGTTTTTCCAGTAAATATGGATACAACAGCAGGAATGCCTTCAGATAGATAAAAATTGTTTCTATGTTTAATTCGGGGACTTCCGTATTTATATGGGTTGCAAAAGCATAAAATGTTGATTGTTCAGTACCTTTGGCTTCCTTTTCATAAAGCGATTTTCTCAGTTCTTCAAGACGGTCCAGTTGATCAAAAGTAACCGGTGGTGCAACAATTTCATACGGCACAACAGAACTGAATATTTTCTCCAACAACTCTTCAATGCCTTTTTCCCATTGTTTATCGGGTAGGTGATTTTGACTTATTTCGTTTAGCAGCGAAATGGCCTTGCCATACTTTTTCTCATATAATATGTTGGCATCTAATTTAACTGAAAAATCCCCCAATTCCGTATTTATTACTTTTGAAAAATACCGGTTAAAAACCTCTTTCTCACCACCATATAATTGCATAATCAGGGCTGTTGCATGATCAATATTGAGATTGGCAAACTCAAGTTCAAAGCCGATTTTTCTTTTTGCTCCGTTCTGATTTGTTTCCTTTGGTATACGATTAAAAGTGGTCATGTATTGAATCTTCTAACAAGAATAAGCAGTATATAAGCATCAACAGAATAAGAAAAAAATCCCGGCAGGTTTAACATGTAATATTTTATGATAAACCTTCCGGGATATGTCGAAGCGAAATGTTTAATTAAGAGTTGTCTTTGAAAAAGTTTTCAACCGCCTGGCCGAAATTTTTAATGTCTTTTTCAAGTTCACTTTTTTTATCCTTAATATTTTCGCCTGTTTGTTCACTCATGCTTTCCAAACGCTGTTCTAATTCACGTTTTTGGTCTTTAAGACTTTCCAGCTGTTGAGAAACTTCCGTATCAAGCTTTTCACCCGATTCTTCGATTTTATACTCCAGCTTATCCGCTTTGTCTTCAAATTCATCGAAAACAGAATGAGCTTTATCTTTTAAATTTTCTGATCCGGTTTTTGCTGAATGCTCAATGGCATCACCTACTTCTTTTACTTCTTCCTTAACATCCGATATTCCATCCGATGTATCCTGATTATTTCCTGATTGTCCGCAGGCAACAAGCATAATGAAAGATGTTGCTGTCATCATTGTTTTAAAAATTAATTTACGTGGTGTTTTCATAATTAAAATTTTCATTTTTAGTTATTATAATAATTACTGCATTTATAATAATATCGTGCCACTTCTAAATACAGTCCTTACAATGATTTTTTAAATATCAGATTGCCAATGTTTTAATTAATAATCGAGCAAACTAATAATCCCTTAATTAAGCAAATAGTGTAATTATTCTACAACTATTTTTCCTTAATAAGTTCGATATTACAGGTAATTCCTATTTCTTCACCCACAATCAGTCCTTTGGCAAATTTTTGATTCCAATCTACATTGAATTCAAAACGATCAATAGTGCCTGTGACTTTAAACCCGGCAATGGTGTTGCCCATAGCTTCCACGGTTCCCCGGTAAATTACATCAAAGGTTTTTGTTTTGGTCACATCGCGAATGGTAAGATCGCCGGTTAGCTTATAGTTGTCTCCTTTGACTTTTTTAAGGGATTTACCATCAAATTTTATCTCGGGGTATTCCCCGACATGTAAAAAGTCCTCTCCTTTTAAATGTCCGTCTCGTTTTTCATTGTCGGTATCAATGCTGGAGGCATCAATGGCAATGTTAACTTCAGCGTCCGTAAAATCAGCTTTGTCAGCTTTTATCGTTCCCTCAAAAGATTTAAATTGTCCGGTTACTTCTGAAATACCCATGTGTACGGCGCTGAACTCAATTTTTGAGTGGTTTTTGTCAAATTTCCAGGTGGTTGACTGACTAAATCCGGTTTGCACTATAAACAAGGTTAAAACAATTAGTGTAGTTTTCATGATTTTCATAATTCTTTTTGTTTGATTCAACATAGTAAGATTTCGTTGTCTCATTTACCAAAATCCTGCCAGCAGAAAAACAAGTCATACATATTCAGCAGTTTAAAAGAATTTAACAATTACTCCCAATCGGCACAACCGGCAGATTTGTAGCCAATCTGTTTAAAGTATTACCCGGTTACAGATAGAAAAGTATATATCAGCTCTTATAGTTTTACCACAGGATGTAGAGTATTTTCTACAATACATATCCAAATTTATTACCCTTTTTAATAACCACCCTGGTTTAACGGATAACTGCCGATGCAGGTATGATTTTAATAAAATTAAAACCCGGATTTCAGGATGTTGGCATGATGTTTTTCATTCTATTGTAGAATTTTTAAAATTGAAGTTATGAAAACAAAGAAAAATAATTCAGGATTACTAAAAATCATTACACTAGTGGTTATAATGGTCACTTCGGCAATGACTTATGCCAACGGAGGCAAGATTACATTTTCAGATTCTTTCGGGGAATTTTCGAAAAATACCCAAAAAACATTTGAAGTGGGCGATGAACTTTACATGCAAACAACATTACCCGGTACATTAGAGGATATTTATAACAAGCATAATTATGCTTACGATTTCAGCGATGCCACTTACACCTATAATTATGGCCTGAGAGTATATGTTGACGGTAAACTTGACGGCCAGTTCCTGGTAGAAATGCCCAAAAACGACTTTGATTCCAAAACCGTTGTTCGACATGCACTGGCTTCAGAAAAGGAAGATGTTACGCAACAACATTTTCCGCTCATAATGCAATGGATGGAATTACTAAAGCAATATGAAGAAGGCATGCATACCATCAAACTAGAGTTTGTGCCCATTTATCCCGATATAGCCCAAAAAGAGCTTCCGGTAGTAGCATCGGGTACATTCAAATTCAAATTAGATAAAAATGAATTAATGGCTTATGAAGACCGAAAAACTTCGGATCTACCCCCATCAACCATTGAAAGTCAACAAATCGAGGACAGGATTGTTGATGCTAGTTCAGAGTTGTATACAGGAGCGTTTCCTATTGATGCAGTAATTACCGATATGGAAGGTGACTGGACCTATTTTACCGATGATAATGGTAATATAACACACCGGAACCTCATAGCTACGGTGGCCTATTATTGGACAGCTGAAGACAAATGCACATTGAAATCAGCACGCTATTATGAAAAACACCAGGGACATGGTGCTTTTGGTCCGCTGTTATTTTATAAGGAAGTGGAAGGCTATTACGATTATGAGGTGCCTTGTGATGAAGTAACAACGGCTGATTTGAGTAAGAAAGAGAACTATTAATGTATAGTATTGAAGCAAACTGAATGAAAAACGAATTTAACATTAATATACCAGAAACTGAAAAACCCCGGGTAATTATAGTTGGTGGCGGATTTGCCGGTGTGAACCTGGTTAGAAAGTTAAAAGGCAAGAATGTGCAGGTTGTGTTGTTTGACCGATACAACTACCACACTTTCCAACCTTTATTATACCAGGTATCAACAGCAGGGTTAGAACCCGATTCGGTAGCCGGCCCCCTGCGTAAAATAATCGAATCCATACCTGATTTTCATTTCAGGATGATTAAAGTACTCGGGGTTGACACTAAAAATAACAAACTTCATACTTTAGTGGGTGATATAGAATTCGATTTCCTGGCCATTGCCACAGGTGCGCGGATGAATTACTTTGGCAATGAAGAAATTATGAAAAATGCCATGCCCATGAAACAACTGCCGCATGCGCTTGATTTGCGCAGTTATTTGTTTCAGCAACTCGAACAGGCCACGCTTAAATCGAACCCCGATGAAGTAAAACAATTGCTAACCTTTATAGTGGTTGGTGGAGGCCCTACAGGCGTTGAGCTGGCCGGTGCATTGGCCGAATTAAAACGACATGTTCTACCTAAAGATTATCCAACACTTGATCTGGCACAAATGCGTATTATCCTGGTTGAAGGCATGAATTCTCTTTTACCGCAAATGTCGGCAAAAGCAGGTAAAATAACCCACAAATACCTGAGCAAAATGGGTGTTGATATTCGACTGGGACAGTTAATAAACAATTACGATGGTAATTATGTAACCTTTAAAGATGGCCATACCCTGCAGGCGCAAACAGTTATATGGGCAGCAGGTGTGAAGGGCAATCCGTTGGAAGGACTGCCGGTAGAAAGCATCTACAAAGGAAGAATCGTTACCAACGAATATAATCAGGTGTTTAAATCGGATAATGAATATTTCAATAATATATTTGCCCTGGGAGATGTGGCAATGATCCGCACTAAAGATTTACCGGAGGGATATCCCATGTTGGCACCGGTTGCCATCCAACAGGGAAGGCATGCCGCCCGAAATATTGTGAATGCAATCAGTAATAAAAACTTGAAACCATTCCGTTATGTTAACAAGGGAGCTCTTGCTACGGTAGGTCGAAACAAAGCAATTGGCGATTTACCGGGGAACATTTTTATCGCCGGATTCGTTGGTTGGGTGATATGGCTGTTTGTGCATTTAATGTACCTGATTGGTTTCAGAAATAAACTGGTGGTGTTTACAAACTGGGTATGGAACTATTTTAGTTACGACAGGGGTATCAGGCTTATCGTAAGGCCTTATGTAAAACAAAACGACCCGTTAACCAAGGAGTTAGCCGAAGAATATCTGGAAAAATAATTAGCATGGCAAAGCAACAAAAGCAACAAAAGCAACAAGATCAACAGAACAACAAGCAACAGCAAGACCAACAAAACACTGGTAATGATTATTTAAACCAGGAACCAGGCAGGGGGCCACGGATAAAAATCTGGCATTATCTTGCATTCATAGGTGTTTTCATAGTTATACAATGGTTTTTTTATCCTAAGCAAACCAATGAAATAAGTTATAAGACTTTTAAAGACACGCTGAAATCTGGTGCCATCGAAAAAGTGAGTATCGGAAAAAATGAAATCATGGGACGATATCAACGATTTGATACCCGTGGTATGCCGCAACCCGACACAATGCCTAAAATTGAAAGCATACGTCAAAAGGCCTCCGGTGGTGAAGGTTATGATTTTGTAACCGTTCGTGTGCAGGATGACAGCTTAATCCATCAGCTTGAAAGATACAATGTTAACTATGAAGGCCGTGTGGAAAACACCTTTTGGCGTGAAGCACTGGGATGGATCATTCCTATTTTGTTTTTCATTCTGATATGGGCTTTCATTATTCGTCGCATGAGTAAAACAATGGGCGGGGGAGCCGGAGGTATGCAAAACCCCTTTAATATTGGAAAAAGCAAAGCCCAAATGCATGTTAAAAGCAAGGAAAACGATGTTACCTTTAAAGACGTTGCCGGGGTAGATGAAGCCAAAGAAGAATTGAAGGAAATGATTGAATTTCTGCGTACACCTGAAAAATTTACCCGACTGGGCGGCAAATTACCAAAAGGAGTCGTACTGATTGGCCCTCCGGGTACAGGAAAAACATTGCTGGCCAGGGCTGTAGCCGGTGAAGCCGATGTGCCCTTTTTTAGCCTTACCGGCTCTGAATTTATTGAGATGTTTGTCGGTGTAGGTGCATCACGCGTGCGCGATCTCTTTAAGCAGGCCAAAAGCAAACAACCTTGTATCATTTTTATCGATGAGTTGGATGCCATAGGTAAAAGTCGCGGACAAAATGTACAAATGGGCGCCAATGATGAACGTGAAAATACATTAAATCAACTGCTATCTGAAATGGATGGTTTTACCGCCAACGATACCATCATTGTTATGGCATCCACCAACAGGCCGGAAGTATTGGATAAAGCACTGCTGCGGCCCGGCCGTTTTGACCGACAGGTAATGGTTGACCGCCCGGATAAAAAAGGCCGCTACGATATCCTTAAGCTACATACCAAAGATATCAAGCTGGCCAATGAAGAAGACCTGCATAAAATAGCTGCCAATACAGCCGGTTTCTCGGGCGCCGACCTGGCCAATATCTGTAACGAAGCCGCCTTATGGGCTTCACGAAAGGACAAAAACGAAGTTGAATTGTCCGATTTACAGGAAGCTATTGAGCGCATTGTTGCCGGCTTGGAAAAGAAAAACCGCCTGATCAACGAAAAAGAACGAAAAATTGTGGCCTACCACGAATCAGGCCATGCCATTGTGGGGCATTATACCCCGGGCGCTGACCCGGTACAAAAAGTATCCATCGTGCCCAGGGGGGTTGCCGCTTTAGGTTTTACCATGCAAACACCCCTGGAAGACCGGTTTTTAATGTCTGAAAAAGAAATCCGGGGCAAGATCAAAGGATTGCTAGGCGGACGAGCAGCTGAGGATCTTATTTTCGGGGATATATCAACCGGGGCGGCAAACGACCTGGAAAAGGTGACCCAGATGGCTTACAACATGGTTACATTATATGGCATGAGCAAAAAACTGCCCAACGTATCATTTAAAAAGCAAAACCAAAATGAAATGCTGGGCAATCAGTTAATGGTAGATAAGCGATCTGAAAAAACCGAGCAGGTAATTGATGCCGAAGCCCAGGGTATCATTAACGATTGTTATAATGAAACACGTGAAATGCTTGAAAAGCACAAAGATAAACTGGATCAAATGGCCAATCGCCTGCTTGAAAATGAAGTGCTTTTAGAGGATGATGTAACCGAAATATTGGGTAAAAGCTTAAATACTTAAACGGGAAAAACCTTTAAACCCGACTTATTGGGTGGTTGTGCCAAAAGCCTGAGATGCTCTGCCTGGAATTAGAAAGGCCGCCTGCAAAAGGAAAAGGTATGCTTTGCCAGGGTGTTTTTACATTTATCCAAATGCTGATATTCAAATTAAACGTTGGTCAGCAAGATATACTTAAAACTGATAATTAAATTGCTTCAACGATCAGATCGTGAAACTTTAGAGGCATTTACCAGCATTACTTATATTGCATTATGCGCAATTCCGTGTATTCATTTATAATATGTTTCGTATATCTATAAATTCGCCGCTTGAAAATTTAATGGCCTTCTGAAAAGCCCTGTCCAGCTTGGGGGCAATGGTCTCAGCATCGGGCATCATTTCAGTACCTTTGGCATTTTTTAGCGATGATACCACCGGAAATCTTTCATCGTCGGGTAACGACGAAATAAAATCCTGCATGGCCGTATCAATAATACCAGGCGCCAGTGCAATAAAATGAGTGTTTGTGTATTCCTTAGCATACAGATTAATAAGCATGTTTAATGTGGCCTTCGACAATGAATAGGCGTTCCACCCTCTGGAGCCGCTTACAGCAGCACCCGAGGAAATGGCTACTACCTGCTTAATGATACCGGTATTCTCAAATAATTGATCCAGTAATATTTTATTGGCCCATACATTAATATCCATTACTTTTTTTATTTCATCTAACGGAGTATCCTTCATATCCCGTATTTGAGGCAAAATACCGGCATTTAATATCACCATATCCAATTTGTCCGTATCCGCGAGAAATTTTTTAACCGGTGCATTCATTCCTTCCAGTTCCGATAAATCCTGAACCAAATGGGAATAGTTACCGTATGTATTAAGCGCATCGCCGGTTCGTCGGCTCATACCAAATACCTGGTGGTTGCCTTCAAGATAAAACTTCGCCAAACCATAGCCAATGCCTGAACTTGTTCCTGTAATAAAAATATTTTTTTTCATATCGAAAGTCTTAATTACCCTACGAAAATACTTTTCCATGTCGATTTATAAAAGGAAAAATAAGTGAATGACCTTTAAATACCGGTAAGTTCAAAAAAACCACCGACCGCTATGTCTGCCAAAACGGTCGGTAATTTATATGAAAAGGTATATACCGAATGATCACTTAGTCATTCGGACTGTATTCTACATTCAGTTTATTTTTCACTTCATCGGCACCACCCTCATAGGCATTCACTTCAGCATATAGTTTTTCACGTCGGGTATCCACATCACCTTCTAATACAGCTACACCGTTATCTACGGTAATCTCCACCTCTTCTTCGTTTACATAGGGCGACCAGTACAATTGATCGTTTATATTATTTTTAATCTCCCAATCTGATTGATATGTATCATCAACCTGAAAATGAACCGGTGGCGTATGGCTATCCCAACCTAAATAGTCGTCGTATGCAAATTTATTTTCTTTTTCGAGCTGCAGGTTGTTTTCAATTGCTATCACACCGTTTATCCGTGACACAATATTTTCAGCCTGTTCTTTTTCATAATCGGTATTTACTTTTCCTGTCAGATAAACGACTCCGTTATCAACCGAAACATCCACCTGATAGTTTTCAACGAACGGATCGCGCATCAATGCACTTTTAATATCACCGGTTAATTCCGCATCCTCGGGGATATGCGTTGGCCGAACTTTGATATAGTTTTTAACCGACCAAACACCAACCACATTTTTGGCATCCTGCTCAGCCGCATTTTTCGCTTTTACATTGTCTACCACACCACTTAACGTTACCACGCCATCAGTTACTTTAACTGTCGGATTGAAAGAATATACACGTGGATCATAGTATAGCGCATCTTTAACAGCTTCCTTAATTTGATCATCGGGCTTATAAACATATTTATCATTTCTCATGTCTTCATCACGTGCCCAATCCGATACATCCAGATTATCGGCAGCAACATGCTTTACACCTGCAACCCATGAATCTGCCATGGCTTGTTCTCTTTCAGAGGCGCTACCAACGGCCCCTTCCAAATTCACATGGCCGTCATTTACTTCTACTTCTATCAGGGCGTCATCTACACGCACATCATTTTGAAGCGCCTGTTCTATTTCTTTTTGTATTTCATAATCTTTCCGGTTGGAGGTATAGTTAACAATAATGTTATTTTCCAGTTGCTTCACCCCTTTTACACTTTTAACCACATGGGCAGCCAGTTCTTTTTCCTGCCAGCTTTGCACCGTACCATCCAGGGAAACAACACCATTTTTTACTTTTGTGTTAATTTCATAAGAATCGGTTGCCGGATCGTACAATAATGCTTCATTTACATCTTTTTCGAGTGCATAATCTGACCTAAGCGGTGGATCAACTTCTAAATTGTTCACCACTCCCCTCACTCCTTTAATACTTTGAGCCACTTTAACAGCTCTTTCTTTAGCCAGGATATTATTGGTTGTTCCGGTAAGCGTAACAATTCCGTTTTTTGTAGCAACATCAACCATATACGCAGGAACAGAAGCTGTAAACATTAATTCATTATTGATTGCCATGGTAATTTCCTGATCGTCTATCTTATTATCCTGTGCATAAGTGTCAGCACTCATCATACAGGCACCTAACAATATGCTCATTATAATTGGTTTAATTGCCATATTTTTTAATGTCTTCATAATCAATTTATTTTTAGTAAAACAATATATTTGTTTGTAGTATACCATTAGAAAATTATGCCATTTGAAAATACGTGGCGGAGCGGGGCATAAACTGTTGATCGTTCTCAACAATGTTGGCGTGATTCAACAATATGTTACTCCAATTGGTTTATTACGTTGTATGAATATTCGCAATCGCTCATAATTGAATAAAGCAATTTTCGAAAATGCCTTGTAAGGTGGTCACCCTGAGCGTAGTCGAAGGGTTATTAGAACTCATTACCAGGACATTTCGACTACGCTCAATGTGACTGGAGCGTTTGATGGCATTTTCGAAAATTGCTTTTTACCGTAATTATTTAATGTATGCTTGCGGATAATCAATTTCTTTATTAACATATTTAGATATGCAACATTTACAAAAAATGTTTAACAACGATGCCATTCCAAAAGAATTTGGGGATAAATTGATTTTGGTTGTTGGGTTATACCTGTTTGTAGCAGTTATCTACTGGTTCATTATTGTTTTTACCGGGCGATTGGCGAAGGGAGTCGAAAATCCATTGCTTCATCAAATACGTAAGCGTTTTAAGTGGCCTGGCTTTATGCTGGCCCTGCTTATTGCAAGCACCATCAATGTGTTTATTATTGCTCCGTCAGAGGAAGTTTATTATTCTCTTAAACACGTGCTAACCATATTATATATTATTAATATCTCCTGGATACTGATTCATGCAATCCGCTTGTTCAAACATTTTATTTTAGGTCGATATGATATTCATACCCGTGATAATCTAAAAGCCCGCAAAGTTTATACGCAATTCAAAATCATAGAACGCATACTGATTGTGATGGTTGTTGTTATTGCATTTTCGGTTTCATTAATGACTTTTGAAAGCATTCGTAAAATAGGGGTTAGTATATTCGCATCAGCCGGTGTAGCGGGTATTATTTTAGGATTGGCTGCACAAAAAGTTATTGGTGGCATTTTAGCCGGTTTTCAGATTGCCATCACCCAGCCTATTCGATTGGGTGATGCGGTAATTGTTGAAAATGAATGGGGGTGGATTGAGGAAATAAATCTCACTTATGTGGTAATAAAAGTATGGGATTTACGGCGCCTGGTGGTTCCCACAACCTATTTTATTGAAAAACCTTTTCAGAATTGGACCCGAAGCGATGCCAATATTATGGGAACTGTGTTTATCCATACCGATTATAGCATACCCTTTAAAGCCCTGCGCGACGAATTAACACGACTGCTAAATGCCAGTAAATTTTGGGATGGAAAAGTAAATGTAATGCAGGTAACCGATGCGAAAGAACGATCAGTTGAGATTCGCATGCTGATGAGCGCCGTTGACTCACCCACCGCATGGAACCTGCGGGTTGAAGTGAGGGAAAAACTTATTGAATTCTTACAGCAAAACTATCCTCAGTCCTTACCCCGCACGCGATTAATTCTGGAGGATAGCAGGCCAAATTCTATGCCCACTGATTCTTAAGTAATTGACGGGAGAAAAATATCCGGCTTTTCACTGTACCCATGTTTAAGTTCAGCTTTTCGGCAATTTCCTGGTATTTATATCCCGATAAGAACATCTTTAATGGTGTTTTATGTTTTTCATCCAGGTTATTTAGTTTTTCCTGAATCTCTTTCATGGTATAGTCCGACTCAGGGTTTAACTGCGTTGTTTTGGTAAAATTGGCAGACATACTGCTGTTCTTATCATAATTAACCTTTTTATGGTTCACAGCACGTCGGTATTGATTAATAAAAATGTTTTTCATAATAGTAAACAACCATCCAACCAGGTTTTTGGGTTGCCGTAAAAAATAGTCCTTTTTGCTTAACGCTTTCAAACAGGTTTCCTGCACCAGGTCCTCTGCTTCCACTACATTTGAGGTAAGCGACATGGCAAATTTCTTCAGGTCATCCTGTTTATTGATTAACATGTAATTAAATTCTGTTGCAGTCATAAGCAATAAATTTTGAATAATAACTTACAAGATTGTGCCAAACAGAACCGGAAATAGAAAAAAAATGTTAATTAGAAGTTTTTTATAAAGGAATGTCGCATAATCAGCATATATCTCCCCGGTGGTTTAGAAGCCGGATACTTTTGTATCCTATAAATTATCCGGGTTGCACCTGTATATCCAATTGCTTTATTTTATTATAGAGCGTTTTGCGATCGATATTAAGCAATTGTGCTGCTTTGGATTTATTAAAATTGGTCTCGCGCAATGCATTTTCAATTACTTCCCGTTCAGCAACTGAAGTAGCGTCTCTGAGTTGTGTAACCGAATCGAGGGGGGTGAAATTCGATTCAATGTTGGACTGCAATATTTCATCAGGAAGTGTATCAATGGTAATATATTCGGATGTAGCAAGCAATACACTTCTTTTAACCACATTTAGCAGTTCTCTGATGTTTCCGGGCCAGGAATATTGTGTAAAAATCTGTTTTACTTCATCATCAGGGCCTAGAACCTTCTTATTGAAGTCATTATTGGCTTTTTCAATAAACTGGTCAACAAATTCAAATATATCGTCAGTACGTTCACGCAGTGCCGGAATTTGGATTTTGAATCCGTTTAAGCGATGGTACAGGTCTTCACGGAAATTATTTTCGTCCACCCGTAACCATAAATCATCGTTGGTTGCCGCAATAATACGCACATCAATGGGAATTTTTTTCTCATCTCCAACACGGGTAATTACACGTTCCTGTATGGCTCTTAATAATTTAATTTGATTCTCGTAGTTTAAATTTCCCACCTCATCAAGGAATAAAGTTCCGCCTTTGGCAATTTCAAAATAGCCCTTTTTATCTTTTAATGCACCGGTAAAAGAGCCTTTCACATGTCCAAATAATTCGCTGTTTGCAATTTCTTTGGGGAGAGCGCCACAATCGACCGCGATAAAGGGTTTTTTATCCCGGTGACTGGCGTGATGAATTGCACGAGCAATATATTCTTTCCCCGATCCGGTTTCGCCTTCAACCAATACTGTTAATTCAGTAGGCCCTACAGCCTTAACATGATTCATAACAGCTTGTATTTTTTGGCTGTGCCCGGTAATGAAATCGCTTTCAAATTCAACCGATGTTTCTTCTTTGTTTTCTTTTTCTGTTGCTTTTTCAATCAGTTTTAGCGTTTCTTCCTGCTGAATAGGTTTGGTTACATAATCGTAAGCGCCTTCTTTTATAAGTTTAACTGCCATTTGTACGTCAGCATAGGCGGTCATAATTATAACCGGCAGGGAGGCGTCTTTGGCTTTGGCCGCTCTTAAAACCTCCAGTCCATCGGCATCCGGTAATCGGTAATCGCATAATATTAAATCGTAGGTATTCGATTTCATTTTTTTAATGGCATTATTACCCGAATAAGTGCCATCGGTTTTAAAGTTTTTTTGTGTTAAAAAGTGGACCAACAGGTCGCAAATATAGGTATCGTCGTCAACTATTAATATTTTCTTCATGACTCCAAGTTACATACACTATTAATGAATATCAAATATCGGTGAATAGATTTAAATATTTCTTTTGACCTATTTAATATAACACCTCAGAATAAAAATTATTTATTCAGCTGTGTTAAAAAATATTAAGCCTGCATTAATTTCTTCTTTGTCCAAATTATCGCGTACCGGCTGTTTCAGCCAATCGGGCACGATTAGGTGTAAATTGCCATTATTTTTTTTAGCATAGAGGGACATAAGACGCCACTTGTTTGTGTTCATGCTATCATCAAGCTCAATGGCGTATAAATGCATTTCCTTATTGTACTGAACTTCAATATCGGGTTCATACCCGTCTGTTTTACCTTTAATGGCAATTCTTTCAGGTGACTGATAGCCCACAACAAAATTTGTTTTTATTTCAACCGGGTCTCTTTCCTGTTCAATTTTTTGAATCATGGCCCGGGCAACCATCTTTTTATTTATACTATTCTCTTTTTTCATAATTAATTAATTTTTAGAATGTTATTTCTCTGTATCTGCGTATGAGGGCAATGTAAAAAAACCATTCATTTCCTTTACAATAAGGCCCTTATTCTTAAGTTCAATCACATGTTTCAGCAATTCATTATAAGGTATATCCAAATTTTTTACCAAATCGCCAAACAAGCATTTTTCGTATTCATTCATGTGATTGATAATTTGTTCATCCACCGGATGCTTTATTTCTATTTCCTGATTTCTAATATTTTTTATCTTCATAACCGTATTCCCTTGCTGTCAGTTTAATGATTTACCGTATCGTACTTATTTTCATAGGTAGCTATTAGTTCTTTTAACAAATTGCGCACCTCCTGAAAAGACTCGAGCGAATAACGTGCACGTGTATTTTTCAGGCCTACTTTCATGGTAATGGCATCCTGACCTAATTCCCCGAATAAATCCTCATCGGTCCAGTCATCACCAATGGCCATTACAAAATCGTAATTACCCTTTTTAATTTTATGATTGGCTGCTTTACCTTTATTAATATCGCTGTTTTTAATCTCAATCACCTTATTACCCTCTACTATTTCAAGTCCAAGATTAGCAGACTGTGAAGCAAGCTCTTCTTTAAGGTCAATGGCGCGTTGCTGACCTAAATCGGGGTCGGTTTTCCGGTAATGCCAAGCCATTGAAAAGGTTTTCTCTTCAAGAAATGACCCGGGTGTGCGGTCTACATAAAATTGAATGGCTGGTTTAATAAATTTTTTCCATTCCGTATTTACATCATCTTCTTCCAGCTTTGCCCAATCATTTCCATTTTCTTTGATCCACATACCATGTTCGGCAATGAGATTATATTGCGTATGCCCAAACCATCTTTCAAAAATATCCTTATCGCGACTTGAAATAATCACAATTTCATTGCCTTCCTGTTGTGATAATTTATCTAACAATGAATATAAATCATTATCGGGCTTGGCATGTTGTGGTTTACGCTCATAATTCACCAATGTACCGTCATAATCCAAAAACAGAATTCGTTTATCAGCATTCAGGTATTTGTTGTAAATTGTATTTCGGTCGTGGTTGGTAAGTTTTTTACCCAGGTATTTTTCCTGCAGCGATTTTACATTGGCCATACCCTTCATAAAGTCGGATGCCCATTTTTTTATATCATATCGTTTGATGCGCTCCTGCATAAATTTATTGCGTTCCTGTTGTTCTTCACGCGGCATATTTAACGCATGCTCAATAGCAGAAGCTATCTCATTCATATTATTTGGGTTTATAAGTATCGATTCACTCAATTCTTTGGCTGCTCCGGCCATTTCACTAAGTATTAATACACCTGAACCATCGGACCTGGCGGCCACATATTCTTTGGCCACCAGATTCATACCATCGCGCACAGGTGTAATCAATCCGATATCGCATGAATTATAAAGTTCAATAAGTTCATGGAAGGGCAATGACCGATAAAAGTACCATATAGGTGTCCAGTTAATGGATGAATATTTACCATTAATTCGCCCTACCAACTCATCCACCTCACTTTTCATTATTTGATATTGCTCCACATTGATACGTGATGGTACAGCCAGCATTAGTAAGGAAACTTTTTCGCGGTAGTCAGGGTAATTTTCAAGGAATCGTTCAAATGCATAAAGCCGGTGGGCAATACCTTTGGAATAATCGAGCCGGTCGATAGATAAAATCAGCTTTAGATCAGGCGTTAACAGGTAGTTTTTCTCTATTTCCTGTCGGATAGAAGATTTATCCTTAACGGATTTCTGACGGCTTTCCACGGCCATATTATGGAACTTATCATAATCAATACCCATGGGAAAGGCATCGGTAATGGCAATGCGGTTCTCGAGATGAATTTCGTTAAACAAAGTGTCATATCCCAATAATCGCCTTACACAACTCAGGTAATGACGCTCGTAATCGTAATCGTGAAAACCAAGTAAATCAGCACCCAACATGCCTCTTAGTATTTCTTCACGCCAGGGCAATACCCTGAACAGCTCGTACGACGGAAACGGGATATGCAGAAAAAAACCGACATCAACATCCGGACGGGCCTGCTTTATAAGATTGGGTAATAACAGCAGGTGATAGTCCTGAATCCAAACTTTGTCTCCCGGTTGCAGTTCTTTTATAACCTCTTCGGCAAACAGGTTATTTACATATTTATAGGATTCCCAATATGTTTCGTTATAATGTGTATATTGATTAAAATAATGAAATAAAGGCCAGATTGTGCGATTGCTGAAGCCATAATAGTAATTATCTATGTCTTCGTTACTTAAATATACCGGTTTGCAACGTTCCTCAGCCAGGTAATCATTTATTTTATTTTTGTCCTTTTTACTTAAGGTCTCAGGATCAATACCAGCCCAACCGATCCACTTACCATCGTAATTTTTATAAACCGATTTAATACCAGTAGCCAGTCCCCCTTCACTGGGTATTACTTTTATATCGTCATTTTCAAATTTTATCTTAACAGGCAATCGGTTAGAGACAATTATCAATCTTTCCATAGCTTGTTTACTTTTAAGGAATAACAAACTGGATGGCAATGATTACAAACAACGTAAATAAAAGCATCCAGAAAAATATATTGTATTTTGTGAGTTTCTTTTTTATTAATTTATAATGACAATATTATGCCACACACCATTAATTTTACCGTTAATTAGGGTATGGAGTAATTACATGTATGATATTAAAATATTAAAAGACAGCTATTTATCAACTTATTCATCATTATTTAAAAATACATGGATGTAGCATAGATAGTGGCTGCAAGAAAACGATGTATTCTATAAAAACTTCAACGCGTGATCAAAACAGTTATTAAACAGGCGATTTGGGGCTTTGATTCACAAGGTGTGGAATAATTACACGTTTTTCGTTATCAACTAAACCAAATGTCATGCTTGTCTGGCTTTTTCTATTTCCTGCTCCAGGTCTGTAATTAATTCATTTGATTCTTTCTTCACTTCTTCTACCAGTTCGGTCAATCCTTCATAGTTTTTCTCCTCCAGGGTTTTTATTTTGATGGTGAATAATTTATCAATTACATAGTTGACCTTTATATGGCGAAAAGAAGGTAACATTTTATGTGCTGCCTCTCCCAAATCTTCCCATTTTTTGGTGGCCAGATGATCATCCAGTTTCTGTAACCCTTCCTTTGTGTTATTTATAAATGTATTGAGCATGTTAATGTAGAACTGATTATCAGATTTTGCCACCTGTTTTAATTCAGACAGGTCGTAGCTTTTATGGTTTTTCTCATCATGCAAAATATTTTCCGCTTCGGTTAATATAATTTTTGGATCACCCAAATTCAGGTTTTTAATGATTTTATGATATAAATTAATTTCTCTGAATGGTTTAATAAGGTAGTCGTCTATTCCGTGTTTCTGGTAATTCTCAATATCGGCCTTTAATACAGCAGCGGTTACGGCAATTATTTTGGTATTGTTATCCTTCAGTTCCTTTCTGATAAAATCTGCCACATCAAGTCCACTGGTTTGCGGCATGTGTATATCAAGCAGTATGGCATCGTATTTTTTATTCTTTATTTTTTCAATGGCCTCTTTTCCATCGCCGGCTACATCGGTATCACACTCAAGTTCATCCAGGATGGTTTTACCCAGCAAACGGTTTACGGTATCATCATCAACCAGTAAGAAAGACAATCCATGTAACAATTCTCTGTTAATATTACCGGATTCGTCGACCACTTCAACATCATCTTCAGCCTTTTTATAAGGCAATAATATGGTAAATTGCGTTCCCATACCCACTTGGCTGCGTACAGATATTTTACCATTTTGCAATTCAGTAAGTTTCTTGCTAATGGTTAAGCCCAGTCCTGTACCGCCATACTTACGTGTTACCGTGGAGTCGGCCTGCTTAAACTGATCAAAAATGGAATCGATTTTTTCCTGTGATATCCCAACACCTGTGTCGGTAACATCAAAACGCACCTGCGACTTGTCCTCCTTGTCCTCAGCCGCAAAACAATTAACACTTACATAACCTGCTTCTGTAAATTTAATGGCATTGTTCAGTATGTTTATCAATATTTGTTTTAACCGGAACGGATCACCAATAAATATATCTTTTACATTATCATGCACCTGGTAATGAAACTGGATGTTCTTTTGGTCTGCTTTAATTTTCAGGGTGTCGTAAACTTCTGTTACAACGTGTTCAATCTTAAAGGGTACTTCATCAAATCGGACTTCACCGGCTTCGATACGCGATAAAACCAATATTTCATTAACCAGGGACAACAGGTGTTCTGATGACTTTTCAATGATTTTCATAAAATTCTCCTGCTTCTCATCCAATTCGGTTTTTTGCACCTGTTCGGTAAAACCAATAATGGCGTTCAGGGGTGTACGAATTTCATGAGTGATGGTGGCCAGAAATTCACTTTTGGCCCTGTTGGCGGCTTCCGCTTCATCCTTGGCACTTCTTATTTTATCCTCGAACAGCTTGTCTTCAGTGATATTTTGCGTAATGGCCATTCCGGCATAAATTTCATCCTGCTGATTACGCACCGGCAATACCCATATAAGATAATAGGAGCCATGATATTCGTACTCGGTTGATATTTCTTTACCATCCAGGGCTGCCTGGTAAAGAGGTTTAAAAAATTCACGCATTTCGTTGTCCATTATTTCATCCAGTTTTTTCCCTTCTATCACTTCTTTGGACAATCCGTGACGTTTCATTTCCCGTCCCTCGGCAATAATGTGCCGGGTATCCCTGTCGAACAGATACATATTGGTATCGGGAATATTTCCGGCCAGTACACGGTATAAATTAATACTATCCTTCAGTTGAGACTGTGTAGCAAGATAATCCGATACATCTTCGCAGGAAATAATGACACCTGAAATGTTATTATCCGAATCCTTAAAAAGAATGGCCGTGCTTTCCATTAATGCAACAGCATTGTCTGTTTGCACCAGCTGAAACCGGAAATTATTATTTTCCAGGTTTTTTTCCTGTATAATTTGGTTGATATAGTTTTTAACCTTGCGTTTATCCGAATCATGCACAAACTGCTCAATCCAGTTTTTGCCTATTAATTCTTCTTCTTTGATACCAAGCCAGTCGACGGTTTTTTTATTTACCATCATAATGTTGCCATCCAGGTCGAGTGCAATTATCAACACCCCAACTATGTTAAAACATTTTTGTGCAATCTGAACCACATCCTTTTGTTCATTGTCAAGTTTCAAAAATGTTTCAAGGAACTTTTTCTCTTTAACAAATTGAGAATTCATGATTTCATAAAATTTTTATGATTTTAGGCAAAATTTATACAATTCTGGTATGATTTTTACGAAAATTAAATGTATAACCCTATTTATATGAACACGTAAAACCGAATGAAGTTGCAAGAAAATTAGCAGAGTGATGAGAAATGTACTGGTTCTGAATGATTTTTCCGATCAATCCAAAATTGGAATAACTTATGCCAATGCGGTTATTAAGAAGATGGGTGGTCATCTGCTGATCCTTGAAATACCCCGGGATAACATCCTCAATAAAGCGGATAAAGATTTGTTTTATAGTGAATTGTCATTGACCACACAATTTCAGCTCACCTTCTTAAATACCCGGCACCATTTTCCGGATGATATTGAAAAGATTGTAAACGATGAGGATATTCATCTCATTATTATGGGAATATCCCGTGAACCAACCAACAACTCCATGTTGGATGTAGCTACCTATGAAAATTTGTTATCCAAAGTAAATATTCCGGTCTTAATAAGTGCCAACCTAAATGGAAATATTATTTTACAGGACATTGGATTTATTCTATCCGACATAAATAACGTATCTACTAAAGAAATACAACGCGTAAAAGAACTGTCAAACTTTTTGAATGCTAAAATTCATTTATTGTACGTGATGGGAAATAATGAACCCAATCGCATTGAAGTTTTAAAAGCACTCGAAGAAATTGCCAATCGGAATAATCTGACATCTTCTACCCTGAATGTTGTGCACAATGACAGACTGCTGGATGGTGTGAAATCCTTTTCCAGTCGTAAAAACATTGATATTATTTCGCTTTCCGGACAAAACAGCATTTGGAAAGATAAAGCCGCTGAAGTTGCCAATGAGGTGCTCGAAAATCAGTTTTGCTCTCTGTATTGGTGTAAAGGTGTATAATCTGCCATTTTTGGGTATTGTTATTTTTATTTCCTTTATACTTTTGATATTTTACCAAAAACATCCGTTATAAATCACCATGAAAATAATAATTCCTACCACACCCGTTATTCTCCTTGCATCCATTAGTATCCTGCAATCATGCACCATTGTTAATACAAAAGACATGAAATCGAAACCATTATTTGAACCACCGGTGAGCTACAATGAGGCCATGAATAAGGCCGACAGCCTGGTAGCAGCCATGACAACAGAAGAAAAAATAATGCTTATTGGAGGGGCAGATATCTTTTATACCCAGGCTATTGAGCGTTTGGGCATTAAGCGGGTTTTCATGTCGGATGCCACGATGGGTGTAAACTTACGTGATAAATTCTACGATAAATCCAGGGATACAACCATTGAATACAATCAAGCCATTGACAGTACCACCTCTTTTCCCGCAGCCATTTCATTGGCCTCCACCTGGAATCCCGACCTGGCCCGTCATTATGCGCATAGCATTGGCGAACAATGCCGCGCAGCCGGAATTGGTATATTGCTGGGCCCTGGTATGAATATGTATCGACATGCACAATGTGGTCGAAACTTTGAATATTTTGGTGAAGACCCTTTTTTGGCCGGAAAAATGATTGAGCAATACGTACTGGGTGTTCAGGAAACAGGAGTGATCGCTACCCTGAAACACTTTGTGGCCAATAATACCGATTATTTCAGACGTAAAAGCAATTCGGTTGTCGACGAGCGTACGTTGCATGAAATTTACATGCCAGCCTTCAAAGCAGGTATTGAGGCCGGTGCAATGGCCGTTATGACAGCCTATAACCTGGTAAATGGTGAGTGGGCCGGACAAAGTAAATATGTAATTGATTCCCTGTTACGAAAAGAATTGGGGTTCAAATGGCTGGTAATGACTGACTGGTGGAGTGTATATGATGGCCAAAAAGTCATAGAATCAGGCCAGGATATAGAAATGCCCTATACCATTGCGGCTACCAATGCCCAAGAGCTGTTAGCATCCGGCAAGGTTCAGGAGTCTGATATCGACCGTATGGTAAAAAATATCATTGCAACCTGCGTGGCCATGGAATTATATAATAAAAAAGCCGAACCGGAGAAGTATGTCCCCCGTTTTGCCAATCATGAAAACCACGCGTTGCAAACAGCCAGAGAAGGCATTGTATTGCTAAAAAATAAAAATAACCTATTGCCCATCCGGTCAGATACCGTTAAAACCATATTGCTAACCGGTAAATTCACGGATAAAATTCACAAAGGCGGTGGAGCAGCTCATGTGGAAGGCTACGATAATATTTCCTTATCCAAAGCATGTGCCGATGCATTTGGCACAAAACTCAAAATTCGCAGAAATCCGGGGAGATGGACAATAGCCAATGCCGACCTGGTATTGTTAAGTGTTGGTACCGAAGATAGTGAAGCCCGGGATCGTCCTTTCGAACTGCCACGCGAAGATTCTGTATTTATTCAAAAAGTACTTAACAACAACGAAAACACTGTTGTTATAGTAAATTCAGGTGGCGGTATAGACATGACTGCCTGGAACGATAAAGCCAAAGCCATTCTGTATGCCTGGTACACAGGGCAAAACGGCAATGTGGCCTTGGCCGAGATATTAGCAGGCCAGGTAAATCCTTCAGGAAAACTGCCCATTTCGATCGAAAAATCATTCAAAGACTCACCAGGCTATGGTTATATTCCTGAAGGAGAGGAATTATATACAGGTTGGAATGATGATGATGAAAACCAAAGAGATGTGTATGATATTCATTACGATGAAGGTGTGCTAATTGGTTATCGCTGGTACGACACCAAAAATATTGAACCGCTTTATCCGTTTGGCTTCGGATTGTCATACACCTCCTTTGAATACGATAGTTTATCACTGTCAAACAACAAACCGAACGGCGATGAGGAAATCATGGTAAGTTTTACAGTGAAAAATACCGGCAGCCGCGCGGGTAAAGAAATTGCCCAGTTATATATCAGCGATCCCGAGAGCACTGTATTGCGACCGCTAAAAGAGCTTAAAAACTTTGCCAAAATACATTTACAACCCGGAGAACATAAAAAAATAACATTAAATATTAATAAAGAAGACTTGTCCTTTTGGGATCCCAACGAAAAGAAATGGACGGCCGAATCAGGTAAATTTCAGGTGTTAATCGGTTCATCTTCCAGGCATATTTGGCTGCAATCGGAATTCGATTATACAAACAAATAATTAAGTGAGACATACAGCATAATTCCGGTTTATTTATAATGTATTTGGGAACGAATCCAACAATTCAGGATACTGGATTTTGTCAATTCCTTCATATTCCCGATAATCCTCTTTCATTTCCGGAATATTGATGTTTCTTATTTTATTCGGGTGTCGCACAGGATGAAACACCAGTTCTTCATCTTTTATCACCCCTTCCTCAATTAATTCCAACCGATCGTCCCACAAAAATTTGTCATCCAGCCAGGCATCCCAATATTCGCGACCAAACATTACAACCTGGCGACAGTCCCTGCTAAATCGGGGTGCATTGTGAATTTTTGAGAATACCTCTCCCCCATGTTTGGTAAGCATGGTGAATGATCTTACAATTTCACCCTGCTCATTTTTATAAGGATTCCATAATCCCGGAATGGCAAAAAAGCCTTCCTTATTAGTGATCCTGAAGGGAATTTTTAAATCCTTTTTATCGCCGGTTATCTTTTTAGGTATTGTATGAAATTCCAAAATCCACGATGAAGGGATCAGGCAGAATTGCCCTTTATTAATCGGGCCTTTAAAAGATTTCTTCTGTGTTGCCTCCTCACTCCTGCAATTGTAGGTGCCATTCCTTACTTTTTTAGCAATATCCGGTGGCATACCCGGATACAACGACCATTCCATCAACTCAATCGCCTGATCCTGTATGGTAACTGCCGGTAGTTTTACACCGTAATTATACCCGTTTGCCGCCGCTAAAAAACTTTGTTGATACATCGTATCCTGTTTAATTTTCCAGGGCTTTCTAAGCTCCTGTTCGAGTACCCGGGCATTGTAATCCATAGAGGAATAGTAACACATAACTATATATTTATTACATAAATTATAATTCTGCTTTAACAGTTTCAAGTTTGGTAACAGCTAAATCTCGCAATGATATTTGCTAATTTATTTAAAACCATTACTGAAATTAGGTTAAAAATACAAAAGAAACATAATTATGTTAAATTATCTATTTTTATTAGAATTCTTATTATATTAGCATTAAAATTTTATTATGCATTTTTTAGGATCAAATATCAGATGGTTGCGAAAAAACAAAAAGTTAACCCAGGAAGAGTTAGCCAATAAAATTGGTGTTAAACGCACACTGGTAGGAGCTTATGAAGAAGGAAGGGTGGAGCCGAAATTGCGCACACTACTGGCCATCGGGCATTATTTCTCAATCTCCGTGGATGATCTGATCCGTACCGATTTGCAGCAACACCCTCAACAAACCCGGCCACCCGATATAAAAGGCCGGCAATTACGGATACTGCCCGTTGTAACCGACCGCACCACGGAAGAAGAACTTAGCACCCTGGTGCCGGTAAAAGCCAGCGCCGGGTACACAAAAGGGTATGGCGATGTTGATTTTATCGAAAGCCTGCCCAAATTCAACCTGCCCTACCCTGAGCTTGCTCATAACCGTACATACCGGTTGTTTCAGATTGCCGGCGAAAGTATGCTACCGGTGCCTCCCAGGGCTTATATTATTTGTGAATATGAGCAGGACTGGCACAACATTAAAAATGAAATGTGCTATGTTTTGGTTACCAAAGACGAAGGCATTGTGTACAAACGCCTGATCAATAACCTGCAGGATGGCGAGCTGGTACTGAAATCCGACAACCCTGAATACAAACCCTGCACCATTCAGGCCGACCAGGTTATTGAAGTATGGAAAGCCCGGGGATATACCTGTTTTGACCTCCACGATGATATTCCGAAGACCTTTGATGTGTCAACCCTTATTGAAACCATTGCCGAATTAAAAAACGATGTGAAACAACTAAAAAAGAAAATGATGGAAAAGTAAAAACAGGCATCGCTTTCATTCAACCCATCAAAACACATTTGTAACCTAATTCATGCAACGAATTTAAATTAATCCTTGCGAATTTTGGGTGTAAGCCCGTCAGAGCAGTAGAACTGGTAAAATTTTAGAACACACGAAATAGTATTATTTGCCTGAGCATTTAGCGCCAATAGACTCATAAACACTTTTTTACAACAACGCAAAACCCGGATAAATGGACATACATCGCGCTATTGTACACATGGACCTGGATACCTTTTTTGTCTCCTGCGAGCGCTTGCAAGACAGCCATCTCATTGGTAAGCCGGTGCTGATTGGCGGTACAAGCGACAGAGGCGTGGTGGCATCCTGCAGCTACGAAGCCCGTGCCTTCGGTATTCACTCAGCCATGCCCATGAAAATGGCACGCCAGCTTTGCCCCGAAGCCATTGTTATAAAAGGAAACTCAGGTGTTTATAGCAAATACTCACACCTGGTAACCGATATTATTCGCGAAAACGCCCCCCTATTCGAAAAAACCTCAGTCGATGAATTTTATATCGACCTCACCGGCATGGATAAGTTTTTCGGATGTTTCAAATACGCCATTGACTTACGGAAACAAATCATTAAAAACACGGGCCTGCCCATATCATTCGGGATGTCCGTTAACAAAACCGTATCCAAAGTAGCCACCGGCGAAGCAAAACCCAATAACCAGAAAGAAGTGGCTTATGGCCGTGAAAAAGACTTTTTGTCCCCGCTGTCAATCCGAAAAATACCTATGGTTGGCGAAAAAACCTACCAAACCTTACGTAACCTGGGTATCAAAAAAATAAAAACCATTCAGGAAATGCCGCCCGAACTGATGGAAAGCACACTGGGGAAAAACGGGTTAGCCATCTGGAAAAAAGCCAATGGCATTGATCCATCGCCCGTACATCCCTATTCCGAACGTAAATCCATCTCTACCGAACGTACTTTCGACAAAGATACCATTGATGTGGTAAAACTTAAAAGCATTCTGCTGGCCATGGCTGAAAACCTGGCCTTTCAACTGCGTCGTGCCGAAAAAGTAACAGCTTGTGTTGCCGTTAAAATCAGGTATTCCGACTTTAACACCTACTCACAACAGCGCCGTATTCCCTACACCTCAGCCGATCATGTGCTTATACCCGTGGTAATGGATTTGTTTGAAAAATTGTATAAAAGACGACTGCTGGTCAGGCTTATAGGCGTGCGCTTTAGCCACCTGGTAAGTGGAAGCTACCAAATTAACCTGTTTGAGGATACGGCCGAGCTCATACAGCTTTACCAGGCTTTAGACCGCATGCGCAACCGCTATGGCGACCGGGCTGTGATACGGGCTGCCGGCATGGGCGCACGATCAATCGAACGATTCAATCCGTTTAACGGGGAACCTCCGATAATCCTGGCTAATCGAAGAAGTTAACTTAATCGCTCACGTATTTGTAAAGCGTGCGAACAAATTCCGGTCGTAATAAATCATTTCACCCGTGCTTAAACCATCCTATTTTGCTACCTTTGCACCTCGAAAAAGAAAAGAGAAATGGCGGAGCATACTGATAAAAAAGTTTCATTATACACCCTGGGTTGCAAGCTGAATTTTGCAGAGACATCGACCATTGGCCGACAATTCGAGACGAAAGGCTACCAAAAAGTTGATTTCAGCGAAAGTGCCGATGTGGTGGTTATCAATACCTGTTCGGTAACCGATCATGCCGATAAAAAATGCCGCCAGGTCATAAAAAAAGCCCGAAAACTGAATCCTGATGCCTACATAGCAGTGGTGGGGTGTTATGCCCAGCTGCAACCATCCAAAATAAGTCAGATAAACGGTGTTGACCTGGTAGTGGGTACACAGGATAAATTCAAAGTAGCCGATCTGGTAAACAAATACCAATCGATAGGCCTGGCACAAATCCATGCCTGCGCCATAAACGAAGTAAAAGGGTATAATTCCTCGTTCTCGGTGGGCGACCGAACCCGCTCCTTTTTAAAAGTACAGGATGGATGCGATTACTTTTGTAGCTTCTGTACCATTCCTTATGCACGTGGCATGAGCCGTAACAGCTCAATTGCTGATGTAGTACAAAACGCCCAAAAAATTGCCGATTCGGGGGTAAAAGAAATTGTGTTGACCGGTGTAAATATTGGTGATTTTGGTCGCTCTACAGGCGAAGACTTTCTGTCTCTCATCAAAGCATTAAACGATATTGAAGGCATTAAACGTTATCGTATTTCCTCCATTGAACCCAATTTATTAACCAACGAGATTATACAGTTTGTGGCCGCATCGGATAAATTCATGCCACACTTTCATATTCCCTTACAGTCGGGCAATAACAAAATGTTGTCACTCATGAAAAGAAAATATCAACGTGAGCTATACCAGGAGCGCGTTGAATACATCAAAAACATCATGCCCGATGCATTTATCGGATGCGATGTTATTGTTGGCCATCCCGGAGAAAGCCAGGAAGATTTCTTAACAACCTACCGGTTCATTGAGGATATGGATGTATCGGCACTTCATGTTTTCACCTATTCCGATCGCAAAGACGCATTATCTTACAAAATCAAACAAAAAGTAAATCCCAAAGAAAAAGCAAGACGAAGCGAAGCCTTACAGGAATTGTCCAATCTTAAAAAAAGAGCTTTTTATTCTGAATTTATCGGCCATCGGGCTGATGTGCTTTTTGAAAAACAACAAGCAGCAGATAATATGTCCGGATTTACCAAAAATTACATAAAGGTCGAACATCCGTATGATAAAGACCTCGTTGGACAAATCAGACATGTAAACCTCGATCAACTATCCGACTCAGGAAATGTTGGTGTATCACTTATTAACAATAATGTATATGAATTATCTTGATATTTGTAATCAAACCGTTGAACTGGCACGTGAAGTAGGTCATTTTATTAAAAACGAACGAGATAAGATTTCATCGGATGTAATTGAAGCCAAAGGCACCAACGATTTTGTAACGTATGTTGATCAGGCTGCCGAGAAAAAAATTATTGAAAAACTCAGCCGGATACTTCCCGAATCAGGTTTTATTGCTGAAGAAGGTACCTCAAACAAAAAAGGCGAAGTGTACAACTGGATCATCGATCCGCTGGACGGCACCACCAATTTTATTCACGGAGCACCGCCGTATGCGGTAAGCATAGGACTGATGGAAAATGACCGTATGGTTGTGGGGGTTGTATATGAAATCACGCTGGATGAATGTTTTTATGCCGCAATGGGTCATCCGGCCTATTTAAACGGCAAAGAAATAACAGTATCTCAAACAAGTAAAGTAGCGCATTCTTTGATTGCTACTGGTTTTCCGTACACCGATTTTCACCGTATGGAAACATTCATGGAAACATTGAAAGACCTGTTTAAAAACTCGCATGGTGTGCGCCGACTGGGTTCTGCAGCAACCGACCTTGCCTACGTGGCCTGCGGACGCTACGATGCTTTTTACGAATACAACCTTAAGCCCTGGGATGCCGCTGCAGGGGTATTTATTATTCAGCAGGCCGGCGGACATAACTCTACCTTCAGCAATACCGACGATTACCTGTTCGGTAAAGAACTGGTTTCCACCAATAAAATACTCCACAAGGAATTTCTAAAACATGTGGAATGTCTGAAAATTGCAAATTTCCTGAAGGAAGAAAAGCCATAAAATACCGTATATAACTATTCAAGGAAATAATGTATGCCATTACCAATTTTATTGCTATCGTTATAATATTTTTTTCATTTGCCAAAACATGGAAATATAAATTATTACTTTTATGCCCGCGTTGACCAGATATTATGTTTAAAATTAGTTACGCCTTATATTACGCTTTGCTATGGATATTAACAGCCCCCCCGTTTTGGGTGCTGTATCGGATTTCAGACCTGCTGTATGTGATCAACTTATACATTATTAAATACCGTTGGAAAACGATATACAGGAACCTGAAAAATGCCTTTCCTGAAAAATCAGAACAAGAAATACACAACATAGCGAAAAGGTTTTATCGCCATCTGGGAGATTTTGTGGTTGAATCCATCAAAACCATGCACCTCTCTCAAAAGAAAATGGATAAGCGCTACAAATTTATTAATCCCGAAGTATTTGAAGATATATACAATCAGGGTAAGCATGTAGTGCTGGTAAGCGGTCATTATGCCAATTGGGAATGGATGATTTATTTCGGAAGATATATTAAACACGCATTCATTGTCATTTACAGGCCATTAAAAAGCAAAGTGGCAGACCGTTTTATGAAAAATATGCGCAGCAAGGGGGGAGCGATACTGATCCCGCAAAATGATATTTTTAGAAAAATAATTGAATACAACAGCCAGGGTATTTTAACCACCACCTGGTTTCTGGCTGACCAAAGACCCCCCAGGTCAAACCCATTCTGGACCACGTTTCTCAATCAGGACACCTCATTTTTCCTGGGTGGCGAAAAAATAGCCAATAAACTGAATGCAGCCGTTGTTTTTTTGGATATAAGAAAGGTTAAACGTGGCCATTACGAGATTTACCTCGATAAGCTGTTAGATAACACCTCAGGCATGGAGAAATTTGAAGTAACGAATACCTACATCCGTAAACTCGAAAAAATTATTCTTGAAAAACCGGAATATTGGCTGTGGTCGCATAAACGTTGGAAATTTAAAAAGCCACAATCCCAATCATGATAAAAATTGCCATCGTTATCCTCAATTGGAACGGGAAATCCTATCTCGAAAAATTCCTCCCATCGGTTATCTCAAATTCTGATATGCCGGGCGTCTCCGTTATTGTAGCAGATAATGCCTCTACCGATGATTCGGTTCGGTTTTTACAATCCAATTTTCCCACAGTCAGAATTATTGAATTAGACAATAATTATGGATATGCCGGAGGATATGCCCGCTCACTAAAACAAATTGAGGCCGAATATTTTGTCTTGCTCAATTCAGACATTGAAGTAACTGATGGTTGGCTCAAGCCGATTGTTAAATTTATGGATGGCCATCCGAAAGTAGCTGCATGCATGCCAAAAATCAAAGCATACAATCAAAAAAACAGCTTTGAATATGCCGGTGCCGCCGGTGGTTATATTGATAAATACGGATATCCGTTCTGCCGGGGTCGGATTTTAAAAACCATTGAAACAGACCAGGGCCAATACAACAATAAAAGTTATATTTTCTGGGCTTCAGGTGCCTGTATGTTTGTGCGAAGTAGTGCCTATTTTGAAATTGGCGGACTGGATGAAGATTTTTTCGTACACATGGAGGAAATAGACGTTTGCTGGCGACTTCAGAATAAAGGTTACCATATTGTTGTTATACCATCGGTGGAAGTATTCCATGTCGGCGGGGGAACATTGCCTAATAACAATCCGCGCAAACTATACTATAACTACCGTAACAGTCTTTACATGCTCTATAAGAATCTTCCTGATAAAAAATTTAGAAGAACGATCCTGCAAAGGATATTGCTTGACTATGTTTCATCTGTTTTTTACCTGCTACAGTTCTCAGGTAGTTTTTTTGTGGCCGTACTAAAAGCTCATTATCATTTTTACAAAAATCTTAAAACACTGCGTCATAAGCGCCGTCAATGGAAGCATCCCATTTCGGAATTCCCAAAATCGGTTTACCAATCGAGTATACTGATAAATTTTTTCCTTAAAAAGAAACGAAAATTCTCTCAAATATCGTTATTAAATTTACAGGAATTGATTGACAGGACTGTCTGAGTGGAAGGATATGAAAATTTTTACTATTCTCTTATTTCTTTTTGTATTGATCTCCGGTACATATACACAACCTGTTAATGGCCCATATATGGTGATTGATAGCATTCTGGTATCAGGTAATAACAAAACGGTAGATGCCATCATTAAACGTGAACTTACGTTTAAACCGGGAGATACAATTGCACTGAAAAAACTTACCTCCATTCTATCCGAAAACAAAGACAATCTGCTGAAAACCTCTCTTTTTAACTATGTTACCATCACGTTGGCCAATGTGAGGCAGAACCGCGGATCGTTTAAAATCATCGTGGAGGAAAGATGGTATTTATGGCCGGAACTGTACTTCGCACATGCCGACAGAAATTTGAGCAATTTTATTAAATCAGCCGATTGGTCGAGGATAAAATATGGTGCCGGACTGACACATTACAATTTCAGGGGGCGAAAAGAAAAGTTCGGATTTTTATTTATCTCCGGTTTCGTGAACCGCTACGCCCTCACCTATCGGAACTTTTACCTGGACAAAAAATTACAACATTCACTTAGCGCTGAGTTGTTTTATGACACACCAAAAAAACTGGTTTATGATGTGGAACAAAATGAAGAACTGGTGCTAAAAGCAGAAGATATACTTATTGTTAAAAAGGAAGGCTATCTCGATTACAATTATCGTCAAAACCTTTACACTTCGCACAATTTTCGTATCGGATACCTCGATTACAATATTTCGGATACTATATTGTCCCTGAATCCCGATTATCTGGAGACCGGTCTGGTAGATGCCAAATTCCCTACCATCTCTTACGCATTTACCTGGGATAAACGAAACTCTGTGTTTTATCCCACCAGTGGTTTTCATACCCTTTCACGAGCTAAACACGTAGGACTAATCAACAACGAAACCAATTTCTGGCAGTTCAATCAGGAACTTTCATTCTACAAGCAATTATTTAATTTCCCGCTGTTTATAGGTACATTAAATAAGGCCAAATTAACCACAACCGACAAGCGCCCGCTTTTTATGTATGATGAAATTGGTTATCGCGATAATTTAAGGGGGTTTGAATATTATGTGGTAAATGGCAAGTATGCATTGATGACGTTCAACACAATTAAATATCGCTTATTCAAAACTCGTATTGTTGAACTTGATTATATCCCCATTCCTTCAATCAATAAGGTACATTTCACGCCCTACCTAAATATATTCTTCGATGCAGGATATGTAGGCAGAGATGCATTATACAACCGTTCCGATACCAATTTACTGGTAGATGAATTGTTAACCGGAATGGGCATAGGAATTGATGTTGTAACCTACTACGACAGGGTATTAAGCGTTTACTATTCGTATAATTCAATCAATGAAGGCGGTTTTTATATCAGTATCAGTTCAGGTTACTGATTTCAACGAAAAGCCCCACCCAGGTTAACCTTTAAATAAAATTGCTGAGACACATCCAATACCTCTGGCAGGATATGAAAAGAGAATTTAAAGCTGCCACGAACGTGTTTGCCCTTTATGGGTGTAATATAAGTATCAATGCGGAAATACCTTTTGGCCCGATACATCCAATCGCCAATTACCTGTGTTTGCCCATCCCCCTTGTAATATCTCCCTGAAATTCCATATCCTTTGTAATCCAGTTCAAGGTTTGCCAATATCCCCGATCGATACTTCAATCCATTATCCAGGCCGCGTTGTCGGTCATAACTCATGGTTCCGCCTACAGATAACGACAATGTGTCTAAACGAATACTTTTTGCCACGGAAGTGAAATTATATCCAAGCTGTGCAGTCAATCCGCCATTATCCCTTAAATGAAAATCCTCTTCAGGTATTGCCTTGCCGGCCAGATGTTGCATGATGATGTGATGGTTTACAAACCATCTTCCGGCTTTCACCAGGCCCGAATGACCCGCCAGAAAAACCTCGTTATGCACATTCGTTTGCCTGCTCAGCCAGTCTATCCAGAAATTCTGATAGCCCCATTTACGCCGGAATTCCAAATAAGCACCCTCAACATTTGGCCGAAAATAAAGCAATGTATCGGTTAGCAAAACACGGGGATGCTTCACGAGGTTATACCTCGGAAAAGCGCCGATATAAAATTCAAATAATTCATGATCGATAGCATAATACATAGTGATATCAGGATACGGAATGCTTTCCTTACCACCAAATTCATATAACTGGGAGAATCCGGCATGCACACGGTGTATTGAATCGAACCGGATACCAATATCTGCCGAAAGTCTGGAACCAAATATGGTTTGGGGTTCAATATATTCATTAAAATACTCCCTGTTATCAGCAAATCCGTCATATTGAATACGGTATCCAAATTGCTGTGCCTGCATGGAAGTGGTTAAGACTAATCCCAAAATTAGTATCCTTATAATCACAAGAATTCCCCCTATACTGCGTTTATTTGAATAAATTAATATTACTTTTGACATCTCAGGCACCTAAAATAATAAAACTTAAGTAATATCAGGTCAATGCGCAATAATATTGCTACCATCGAAAGCCTTAATTCTAAAAAGAACTTATTGTTTTTTGCCCTGCTTAGCTGGTTCATTGTAAACCTCCTGCAGTCTTTCTTCACTGAGCTTGCGCATGATGAAGCGTATTACTGGATGTATTCGCGCCACCTGGACTGGGGATATTATGATCATCCGCCAATGGTTGCCCTATTGATAAAAATAGGCTATACGTTTTTTCAGAATGAACTGGGCGTACGAATATTATTTGTATTGCTGGGAACATTATCTGTTTACAATATTTATAAAATCACCAATCCTGAAAATCCTGTTTTATTTTTCGCCATCCTATTTTCAATTCTGTTGGTACATGGCCATTTCGCAGGATTTCTGGCATTGCCCGACATCCCGCTTATATTCTTTACCACCTGTTTTTTAAGGTTATACAAAAAATATTTATTGCACGATCAATGGATCACCGCTATATTAACAGGCATTACGATAGCCTGCATGTTTTACAGCAAATACCACGCAGTACTGATAATTTTTTTAGTTGTTATTTCAAATTTCAGCTTGTTCAGGCGCATCAGTTTTTATGCAATCATTTTATTGGTAGCTACAGCGCTAATCCCACATTTAATGTGGCAAATAAATCACCAATTCCCGTCTGTTAATTATCACCTGACAGGACGTTCATCACCTGATTATTCCGTCTCTCAAACGTTGGATTATTTAATCAATCAACCTCTAATTGCAGGACCGTTAACCGGTGTTGTTCTTTTGTATCATTCTTTTATTTACAAAACAAACAATCTTTACGAAAAATCATTGAAATTTATACTCGTTGGTTTTTACCTGTTCTTTCTGATAATGACATTAAAAGGACGCGTAGAAGCCCATTGGCTGGCAGCAGCCATTATCCCATTGGTAGTCATTTCTTATAAAAAGATACAACAGAGCCTGCGCTTGCGCAAAATAATTTATACACTCAGTTTAGTTTCAGTTCTATTATTTGTGGTTATGCGATTTATGCTGGTTACGAATTTCATTCCCAATAACTTCAATTATCGTTCTGAATTACACAATTGGGATCTTTGGGCACAGGAAATTGATTCAGCATCACAGCAAAACCCGGTAGTTTTTACCGATAAATTCCAATTCCCCTCCAAATACACATTTTATACCGGTAATTTCGCAACAACCCTTAATTCCATCTTTTATCGAAATAATCAATTTGATATCTGGAATTTTGAAGATTCACTGCAGGGTAAAACCATTATGTTATGCCGTTCAGATGTACCTTCTGATACCATTTATACCAGTGTGAACAAAGAAGTGAAATATAGTATTATTCATAATTTCAGGTCGTTTTTTAACTCGGTACATATTAATGCCCGGGCAACAAATGAGAATCCGGGAACCAACGACTCCATCGAAATATCTCTTGATATTATTAACAAAACAGATGATGAACTGGTATTTAATAATTCTGGATTTGATTCAACCTATTTGGCTTTCACAATTTTTACGAAAGGTGAAATTTATGATTCAACTACTGCAATAAGATCCGTAGAGCTATCTCCTATTCCGGCATTCGACACATCATTTAAATACGTAAAACTTCCTCCCATACCCAAAACAGGAAATTATGAAATTGTATTTTCTATGGATACAGAGAAATTGCAGCCGGCCAGAAATGGCAGTTTGTTAAAACTCAACATAAACTAATACCATTCATCGGGTTACTTTTTTCATGATTATGGCATTAATCTAACAAAGAAACCCATTTGTAATTCGATTTGCTAAACATGAATCAACAACCAAAAACCGTACTAATCCTTGAAGAGGACTACGTTAATTATCTGTTATTCAGGGAATATTTCGATGATTATAAAATCAGGCTCGTTCGCATTCATCATATTAATCAAATATACCACAACCATAAGAAGATGAATATTCATGCGGTAATATTTGGTGATGTAAATTTTAATGCGGCTTCCGCACATTTCCTTAGTAAAATATGCGAATATGGCCATTTCCCTGTATTTATTGAAAAAGGTACAACGCTGGACAAGTCAGGAAACATTTCAGGCATGCCCAATTGTTGGATTATAGATTTGTTCTCCGATGAGAAGGATATTATCAGCATTATTGAAAACTACTCATCACTGGCATTAGCTGATGATGTGGCATTCGAAATGGTCGATGAAGTATAAGGCATTATATACCTGATATCATTCCAAAATTCATAGAATGGAAACCGGATAAACGAAAAAGACTGATTTACACACATTCCCCCTGCATAAGACTGCTATTTGTTGGAAATTGATGATTTATCTCAGACAATTCGGAAGCATTTTTAAAAAACTACTGCATTTGTCATAATTAAGCTCATAAAAATTCGCACCAAGATGAATTGTTTCATAATATCTTGCCTGGTTGTTTTTGTAATATTCTTCCGACGGCATCTTCCAAAAATCATAACCTAATTTTTCTGTAACGAACCATTTCTCAATTAACCTGGCTGCTCTTCCGTTTCCATCCCTAAATGGATGGATATGCGCAAATCGTAAATGAATCAAGGATGCGAAATAAAAGACTTCAATTTCATTAAGGTCAGATGAAATTAACTCGTTTACATCCTGAAAAAATAATTTCATTTCTTTCTCCACCAATTCAGGCTCAACTGCCATGTATGCTAAACCTGTTCTTCCAAATACACCAACTTGTTCAACGCGATATTTTCCCCTTTTACTCCTTATTAGCAGGGTATCTGAAAATATTTTATGACAATTCAATAAGTTTTTTTCATTTAGCTTGTTAGATTGTGCAAACTCATAAGCCTCAATCAGATTTTCAATTTCTTCAATTTCTTTTCCTACTTTGAACTTATCCTTATTCATTTCATAATTCATGTAAGAATTCAGATCAATGCTATTCCCTTCTATATTTGAGGAATAAACAGCAGAAGCCTTTGTAAGATATTCAAAACCGCCCCGATTATCTGAAAAATCAAATTTCTTAATCAATTTTGATATTTCATTCCCAACTGATTCTTTATAGGTGTCTAAATATTTTCTTTCAGTTATCCTCATTTATCCGGTTATTTAAACACAAATATACTCGTTTTTTATCGTTAATTCATTGTGAAACTGTAGTTTATGAATATTGCGCCTAACACCACCATATCGATTTAACCCGTGAAAATTGGAAAGTTACATACCCGGGTGAATGAAATAAACCTATCCTTATAAAACATCCATTATTTTTTCCAGCCCAATACTTCTTGATCCTTTTAATAATACAAAATGATCATTTAATCGATGTTCCCGCAAATAAACCAATAAATCATCAGAAGTATGAAATGTATTTTTATGCGCATGTTCACCAAATTGTGCTCCTACAAAATAAACATCAATATCAGAATGCTTTTCAATATAATGAACAATGTTTTGGTGTTCTTCATAAGAATATTTACCCAATTCCCGCATATCCCCAAGAATCATAGCCTTTTTTTTATCGGTCGGATAATTGATAAACTCCTGAATGGCAAGTTTCATACTTGTAGGATTGGCGTTGTAATTATCGAGTAGTACCCGGTTTTTGCCCGTTTCAATAATTTGAGACCTGGCATTACCTGGCAGGTATGATTGAATAGCTTCCGCAACACCATTCACGGGAACATTAAAATAACTACCAATACAAAATGCAGCGGTAATATTTTCAAGGTTATAAGCACCGGTCAGTTGTGTTTTTACCTCTAAATTCTCCCGCTGATCGGGACCAAACAACCGGCAATGTAAAAATGGGTCGGCTGCTGTTTTAACTCCCAGATAATCAGCCTTACCCGATGTACTGACAATATCAAAAGCTATTTTTTGGAAATTGTATTTCATTATTTCCTTACTTAATATCTCGTTGGATGCATTGAAAAAAACCACACCATCATGTGCATGTAAGAATTGATAGAGCTCAGTCTTGGCCGTAATCACACCTTCTAAAGACCCGAACCCTTCTAAATGGGCTTTGCCAATATTGGTAATGATGCCGTGTGTTGGTTCCGCAATTTCACAAAGCCTTTTTATTTCGCCTATATGATTAGCGCCCATTTCAACAATGGCAAACTCATGATCATCGCTTATGGATAAAAGCGTTAAAGGAACTCCGATATGATTATTCAGATTACCTTGGGTTGCCAGTGTTTTATAAGATTTGGATAAAACCGAATGGATCAGTTCTTTGGTAGTAGTTTTACCATTACTACCCGTTATGGCCAATAAAGGTATGGAGCGTTGCCTGCGATGATAATTCGCCAACTCCTGCAATGATTGCATCACATCGTTCACCCTTATTACCCGATCATCCCCGGGTAATACATCCTCATCTACCACGGCCCATTTACAGCCGTTTTTCAATGCCTGGGAAGCGAATAAATTGCCATTGAAACGCTCACCTTTAAGGGCAAAGAAAATACCTGATTCGGTTTTAATCCTGGAATCGGTAATAACCCTTCCATTTTGCCTGAATAACTTATAAAGATTGTCTGGTTGCATAAAAAAAAGCCCCATAAAATTATGAGGCTAATATATATTATTTATGAAATTCTTTTTAATTAACGCCTGCCGGACTGCCAACGCGAATCATCGCACATCGGAATCCGATATCGTCGGTTGCCGATTCCTGATCAGTATATCTTCTGGCACCGGGAGTCATCCAATATGCACGGTCTTTCCATGACCCTCCTTTATAAACCCTGGCTCTGTCGTTTATTAAGGTTGAAATATCATTTTGCTCAACATTTTGTTTGTACATACGCTGAGAATTCTGTGATCTTTCGGCATCTTCCTGTGTGTAATCCATACTGGACTCGTAGTCACCGTCTTCATAATTCACGTAATACGATTTCTTATAATTGCGACGGTCCATGGCTTCTTCCTCGGTTATTTCACGATAACGTAATCTACCCAGACTATCTTTGGCAGCAACATTTCCTTCTTCGTCAGTAACCAGCGTTTTGAAAACATTACCTCTGAAAGGACGGAATTCATCAACATCCTCGAATGAAAGCGGACGGTATACGTCAAGTACCCATTCGTTCACATTACCGGCCATGCAATATAATCCGTAATCATTGGGCCAATATGAATCAACCGGAACGGTGATGGCTCCGTTGTCGTTCAAATCTCCGGCAGTACCCATATAATCACCGCGGCCACGTACAAAGTTAGCCCTCATCTGGCCTCTCACTGATGCGCCATCATGACGAACATTATGGCCATCCCAGGGATAAATTCTTCGCTCGTAAACTCTTTCTTCATAGGTATTCCCGATTAAAGCCAAGGCAGCAAATTCCCATTCGGCTTCAGTAGGAAGTCTATAGCGCGGTAATAATAACCCATCAGACATTTTAACCCTGCGGCTTTCCTTGTTCGGATCGAGTGATGGCAGATTTTCTCTTACCAATCCTTCATATTGACCGGCAAGATAAGCTTCTGTATTAAAGTTTTCTTCACCGATTTGTTGCGGGTCCATTTCTAATATACCCTCGCGGATAAGAATCATCTCATTCACACGGTCGGTACGCCAAACACAATAGTCGTTTGCCTGTACCCAATTTACACCAACCACCGGATACTCATTATAAGCAGGATGGCGGAAATAATATTTTACGTAAGGTTCGTTATAACCCAGCGGGCTTCTCCAAACCAATGTATCCGGCAATGCATTATCGTAAACTTCAGGATAATCAACAAATACCCTGGATATCCAGTAAAGATATTCCCGATAATCTACGTTACGCACTTCCGTCTCATCCATGTAAAAGGATGTAATTGTTACTCGTCGTGGAACATTGTTCCAGTCATACATCAAATCCTGTTCGATACGCCCCATCGTAAATGTACCACCTTCAACAAATACCAAACCAGGACCGGTTTCCTGTTGATATCCTTGTACAACTTCATAACCGCCATTATCCGGGTTGTTATATTGCCATCCGGTAGTAGGGGATTCATTGGTGTTACCACCTCCGCAAGCGAAAAGCACAAAGGCCAGGCCGACAACACTTGCCCAAGAAAAGAAATTGAATTTCATAATATTAAGGTTTTATTAAATTCAAAAAATATTTAAAACAACTTTATTCGTTTCACTAAGTTAATAAAAAAACTAAATATCCGGACATTTTATTGCCCCTCTTTTATTTCTTTTTCCTTTATACTGCAATTCTACTAAAAATGTTACTTCGTGCGCCCCATTTCTGCCTGTATTTAAAGAGAAGTTATTCACATTTGCCGAATAGGCATAATGCAACGTATAGGGAAAAAATTTGTACCCGCCACCAATAATAATATTGTTAATAACCTGCTCACCTCCGCCCTGTTCATAAATATTAAACAAAACGGATTTGTAAGACCCCGTTAACCCTGCTATTTGTGTAAAAAAACCATTTGCCGGATAATAGTTGAAAACAGCAACCGGTGATATAAAATCATCATAAAATCGTCCGCTTAAATCATATCTATAATTATAGGCAACCTCAAAATAAGTATTGCTGTTTTCAAAAGCATTCAGGATATTATTATAATATATTCCCATGTTATGGTTCTTATATTTATATCCTGCTCCTACCGAAAAATCAGGACTTGAAACTGTTCCTGTTCCAATATCTGTTTCCGGCACTTCCGTTCCCGGCACCACAACATCCAGGTCAGCCCTGCTGTTATAAGCTATTGAGCTCACCAGCCCCACAGCCAGATAACCATCCCTGCTTAATCGCAATCGCTGACTGTAAGAAATATGCCCCAGGGTTTGTGAAATTCTGCCTCCGGCTTCACTATTCCGTGTAATCCCAATACCAGCCGCACCACCCATCGCTTCAAGATATTGATGATAACCCAGTGATATGGTATTGAAAACTGAGGGTATTTCCGGCCAGTAATTCTGATAATCCATTAAAAGAAAACTTTGTTCATTCAATGCTGTTGTTAGTGCGTTATTGTGTAAATAATGATAAGCAGGAACAAACTTTCGAGTATGCTGCCCCGATAATATATTAATTGAAATCAATAGCAGGGTTAATATGGTGTTAAAGCGGTACATAAAGGGTTTGTGGTGTTATAAATATGATAATATTTGCAGTTGGTACAATTATTACATTTGCTTATCGTTAATTGTTTGTAACGTATCCATTATTGATTAATTGCTGGTAATATGAAAATATTAATTGGTGCACTCTTTTTTCTTTCTTTTAACTTATGTATGGCGCAGGAATTTTCGGTTCAAATACCCTGGCAAAATGATATGTCTTCTTCTCAGTCAGATACTATTATTTCCCGAAATATTGAAAATACGCATTATCAGGGTTCAAATGTACAAATCCCCTGGTTTAAAAAAACGATTCCACTGCAGTTTTCACAAAAAATTAAAACTGTGCACATTAAAAATATAGTAACTCAACCTGTTGAAAACACCAGCACAGCGATTTCTGAATATTTACAGGAAGAAGAAAATAATTTAACACCCGTTATTTATAATGCCGGTAATAAATCCTATATGATCATTGAGTTTTGTCCATATATACATAAGGAAGGCCAATATCATCGGATAGAAAAAATTGTGTATAGTTTTTCTGAACCAACAACAACTTCCGGATCACAATTAAAAAGTGCATCGGTAACCGGTTCAGTATTGCAGTCGGGTAAATGGTTCAAATTTAAAGTCGCTGAAACCGGCGTATATAAGCTCACTTATTCCGATTTATCTTCCCTGGGATTTACCAATCTCGATAACATCAGTCTGTATGGAAACGGTGGTGGCATGTTATCAAAAAAAAATGCCGACCCCCGACCTGTAGATTTAAATGAAATACCGATATACATAAACCGTGGCAGCAATCAGGTTTTTGATGCAGGTGATTACATACTCATGTATTTAGAAGGTCCGACAAAATGGTATTTGGATTCCGATGCCGGGTTATTTCGTCAGGAGGTACATGGATACAGTTACTATGCGCATTATTTTTTAACCACGGATAAAGGAAAAGCAACCACCATACATTCGGTAACATTAACTGGTTTACCGGCCAATGTAAGTTTGAATACGTATGATTACAGATCGTATTATGAACATGAAAAGGTGAATTTATTGCAATCAGGACGTAAATGGTTTAGCAATGAATTTGCATTAAACGGTTCTAAAGACACCACTTTTTCAGTTCCCGATTTAAATACTTCACAACCCGCATTTTTGTCTTTTGGCCTGGCCGGAAGAGCAAAAAACGGATGTACCTTCAAGGCCTATTTAAATAATAATCTTATTGCCTCAATGGCAATTCCATCAACCAATGTAAACGACAGGTATGGCTTTTATGCCCGTGAAACGAAAGTTGATGAAGAAATATCCGTAAGTTCAGATCAGTTAAGGGTAAGCCTGCATTTTCAGCAATCATCGCCGCAGGACCGTGGATATATTGACTACATAACACTAAATGCAAAGGCTAATCTTACCCTGAGCAACGATTTTCTGCTTTTTCGGGATGCTTCAAATATCGACAGTACCCATATTATTGAATACAATTTAACAAACACAAACAGCGCATCCCAAATATGGCAGGTAAGTGATATCAACAATATCCAACGTATTAACGCATCTGTTTCCGGAAATTCCCTGTCATTTAAAGCGCCCGGCAGCCAGTTACTCGAATTTGCCGCCGTGAATACCAATGGTAATTTCAATAAACCCGTTATAAATACTGAACTGACTAATGTCGGATGGATTGAAAATCAAAACTACCATGGCGTTCAGTCGGCTGATATGATTATTGTTACACCCAATGAATTCAGAAAACAGGCCGTTGAATTGGCGAATTTCCATGAATCAAAAGACAACCTGAATGTGTTTGTTGCCGACCTGAAGAAAATCTATAACGAATATTCCTCCGGTAATCCGGATATTGCAGCCATACGCGATTTTGCAAGGGATGTATACCTTAAACCGGATCAGGAACTGAAATATTTACTACTGTTTGGAGATGGTTCATACAACAACCTGAGCAAACATCCTATGAATTTCAATTTTATACCCACTTATCAGTCGAAAGAATCCATTTACGCCATTCAAACCTATGTTTCAGATGATTTTTACGGGCTCATGGATGAAAACGAGGGAGAAACAAATGGTATGCTCGACCTCGCTGTGGGAAGAATGCCGATAAAAGACACCATCGAAGCAAATATTGTATTGAATAAAATTTATGAATACTATGAAAGTCTGGAAACCGAAAAATGGCATTTAAACATAACCTATATTGGCGATGACCCTGATAATACCGGCAGCCAGCATCACATGTATGATGCAAATTTACGTGCCAATCAAATAGCTTCGAGTCATCCTGAATATATATTGAATAAAATATATGCCGATGCATATCGCCAGGTTACTACTTCCCGGGGTGATCGTTATCCCGATGTAAACAAAGCCATTAACGATGCCTTGCTCAAAGGTCAACTAATGATTAATTACAGTGGGCACGGAGGTGAAATCGGCCTGGCTCATGAACGGATACTTACCCTGGAGGATATTGAATCGTGGAGTAATAAAGGAAAATACCCTGTTTTTGTAACCGCTACCTGTGAGCTAAGTCGCTTCGACTTATCCGATGATCAACTAAAAAAAGATGAAACCACCGCCGGTGAAAAAATATTTTTAAAAGAAGATGGCGGCGGAATATGCTTATTTACAACCACGCGTGTAGTTTATCAAAACCGTAACAGGGCATTGAATAAGAGTTTTCATAACAATGCATTTGTGCGAAACGAAAATGGTGAATACAGAACAATGGGAGAAATTATTCGTAACACCAAGATTGATTATTTTATGGATAACAGCAATATATCAGGAAAAATAAACGGCCTCAATTTCTCTCTTTTGGGCAATCCGGCCATGAAAATTGCCTTTGCCGGCCACAAAGTAGTAACCGATTCAATAAACGGTATCAGTCTTTCGGAATACACCGACACGATTCATGCATTACAAAAAGTGAGCATATCAGGGCATATCGAAAATCATTCCGGTCAAACCCTGCATGATTATAACGGACTGCTTTATTCCACCATTTTAGATAAACCCAAAGAAGTGCAAACGCTCAACAACGACGGAAATGGCGCCTATAAATTTGAACTTCAAAAAGATATTATCTTCAGCGGAAGAAGTTCCATCAATAACGGGTATTTTAATTTGGAATTCATAGTACCCAAGGACATCGCCTTTTTTACAGGGCCCGGTAAAATCAGTTATTATGCAACTGATTCGGTAAGTAATGGCAGTGGTTACCTGGATAGTTTAGTGGTAGGCGGGTTCTTTGAAGCAGCTGAAGAAGACAACCAGGGCCCCTTTATTAATCTGTATCTCAATGACTCTACATTTAAGCCGGGTGGTATAACCAATGCCAATCCTGTGCTGTTTGCCCAACTGAAGGACGAAAACGGTATTAATACCTCAAGCTACAACGTGGGGCACGATATTATTGCCTATCTGGATGGAGATGAAAACAATCCGATCATCTTAAACGATTACTACCAGTCGGCCATTGATAGTTACCAGGAAGGATTTATCACCTATCCGATGACAAACCTGGAACCGGGCATGCATACACTAACCCTTAAAGTTTGGGATACACATAACAACTCTGGTGAGGCTTCAATTCAATTTAATGTTACCGGCAGCAATAATCTGAAACTAAACAAAATAATTAACTACCCCAATCCGTTTGCACAACATACACATTTTAATTTTGAACACAATATGCCCAATCAAAACCTGGATGTAAGGATCAGTATTTATGATTTGGCGGGAAATAAAATGGGTATTTTAAATAAAGAAATTTTTACCAGTGGTTTTTCGGCCACACCCGTACCCTGGAATGGCACATTAAATGGTTCACCCATTGCCGCAGGTCTTTATATTTACACCGTTGAAGTTGAAAATGAAGACGGTTCGGTATCAAGAGGTCATGGTAAAATGATTAAATCAAGGTAAAAAACGAATAATTTTTATATTTGTCAACTTAAAATAAAACAAACCAGGAATGCAGAGAATAGTATTGTCATTGATGTTCATCTTAAGTGCATTAATGCTTAAAGCACAGCAAGAACCCATTGAGATAGAAGAAACGAGCGGAAGAACAGATGAGCCCAATGTTATCAGACATGTGGTTCCCTTTCTCACCATAACACCCGATTCCAGAGCAGGTGCACTGGGAGATGCAGGAGCCGCCACAAAACCAGATATCAATTCCATTTACTGGAACCCGGCAAAATATACTTTTATGGAAGATCAGGCGGGATTGAGTTTATCTTACACACCGTGGCTTAAAGCATTGGGAGCGAACATATACCTGGGTAATTTAGCCGGATATCTAAAAATTGATGACTTACAGTCGGTTGGATTTTCACTGTATTATTTCAACCTGGGTGAAATAACACTTACCTCACCCGACGGTACTGTATTGGATACCGATACGCCCAATGAATTATCCTTCAATGCCGCCTACTCCAGGAAATTTTCCGAAAATATTGGTGGTAGTGTAGGATTGAAATATATTGTTTCCCGGATTTTTAGTAATTCAGCAAATGCCAGTAGCGATGGCCGCGAGTATATCCCCGGTCGTTCGGTAGCCGCCGATATATCGGTATATTATGAAGACGAGGTAAACCTGGGTGATAAAAACGGTGAAATGGCTTTTGGGATGAATATCTCAAACATCGGTACAAAAATGACCTATACCGAAGGTGGCGAAAAAAGTTTTATCCCCACCAATCTGCGCCTGGGAGGCCGCCTGACAACCAATATTGATGAATTCAACTCATTCTCCATCATTGGTGATATCAACAAATTACTTGTTCCTACCCCTGATCCGGACAAGGGTGTTGACCAGTTTAACGATGTTTCGTTGGTAGAAGGCATGTTCCGCTCATTTGGAGATGCACCGGGTGGATTCCAGGAAGAAATGCGGGAAATTATGTTCTCATTGGGTGCCGAATGGTGGTATAGCGATCAGTTTGCCATTCGTGGTGGTATGTATCACGAACATGCCACTAAGGGCAACAGAAAATACGGAACCGTAGGCGTAGGGCTGAAACTAAATATGTTGAGCCTTGATTTCGCATACTTACTGCCCTTCGGAAGCAACAGTCCATTGAAAGATACATTGCGTTTGACGCTGGGTTTAAACATTAACTAATACAAACAACATTGATTACGGATATACGCGTCGGTTTTGGCTACGATGTTCACCAACTGGTACCAAACCGACGTTTAATTTTGGGTGGCATTGAAATACCACATGATAAAGGATGCTTAGGCCATTCAGATGGCGATGTTGTGATTCACGCTTTGTGCGATGCCATGCTGGGTGCGGCCAACTTAAGGGACATTGGCTATCACTTCCCGGATAATAATCAACAATATAAAGATATTGACAGTACCATTCTTTTAAAAGAGGTGATAAAACTCCTGGCCGGTAAAAACTATGAGCTGGTCAATCTGGACAGTACCATCTGTCTGCAATCTCCCAAATTAAAGGATTATATACCCGACATGCAAAAAAGGCTGGCAGAAGTTATTTCCTGTCTGCCCGACCAAATAAGCCTGAAAGCTACCACAACCGAAAAAATGGGCTTTGTGGGCGAAGAGAAGGGCGTATCGTGCTATGCAGTTGTTCTTTTGCAGAAAAACAACTGATATTTTTTTTAGATCATCGAAATTAGTATATTTAGACATGTTGATGATGTATTGCCATGCACAAAGTATTGGTATTAGGAGCAAGCACAAATCCGGCCCGTTTCTCGAACAAAGCTGTAAAAAGCCTTCGCAGAAGAAACATTGACGTGGTTGCCATTGGAAAAATTCCGGGAACAATCGCCGATATTGAAATCAGGGTGGACCCGATGCCCGATGAATCAATACATATCGTACTCATTTATTTGACAATAGAAAACCAGGAAGGTTATTACAATTATATACGAGACTTACATCCTAAAAAAGTAGTTTTTAATCCGGGGGCTGAAAATCCTGCATTTAAAAATATACTTGAGGAAGCAGGTATAGATGTAATATACGACTGTGCCATGGTACTTATTAATTCAAATAAATTAGGCATACAATGAAAAATTTAGAACTTATACTTTTCTCCAGCCAAAAATGTTCAGTCTGCCAGGCCATTAAACCCAAAATTGAAAGATTGGCCGAAACATTTAAAAACGTATTACGCTATAAATTTATTCAGGTTGATGAAAATCCTGAATTACGGGCCCATTACCAGGTATTTACCTGCCCTACCCTTTTGGTAATGATTGAAAATAAGGAATATTATCGGTTTATAAGAAGTTTCTCGATCACAGAGGTGGAGAATAAACTAAACCGGTTTATACAATTGGTTGGTTAATCATTACTCTTTTTCATACACAGCAAGCACCGTATCAATCACGCCACCAATATCGACCACGTACTCCCATGAAATCTCATTAAATGTTGTGTTTATTGTGCCATCGCCGGATAATGCACTATAATCACCAAATGTCTGACGCGGTATGCTGATATCACGACCACTCACAATGGCAGATATGGCCCCTTCATCGACACCATAAAAATTCTCAATAATTACACGGTTGGTGGTAGAAGCATCAACCGATATAAAAACCTTATGAACTGTGGCTGTGGATTTAAAAACCTGACTTTCCTCATTCACTATCCAACTCCCCTCCAATCTTTCACGGCCGGTAAGGGTAATATCATCGGTTAATTCTTCGCATCCAAAAAGCAATATGCCCAATAAGATTACACCAATTTTTTTAGTCATGATTATAATTTTTTAGATCAGTAAATATCCAAGTCCGCTTCTTCTTTAAATATTACATTGTACTCCATTATTTAGGACATTGCCCTATTTTTAACCTCATACGAGGAATATGACTTTGATTCACCATCTTTATGGCGCTTAACCCTATATTCTATTTCTTCTTCTTGGGCTTGTGTTAATGTAATATCCTTTTCAACTAAGGCTTTGATACGTTTAAACATCTCATCTATATTATTATCATCAACACGATGTAAATAATTATGGATGTAATCACTCTTTTCAACAGTGTTCATAATTTCTAAATGTTACTACAAATTTAACGATTAATACTCAATTTTGGTTTTATTTAAAGGCCAACTTCGCTAAAGAGCCCAAGGGATGATATGTGCCAGTTTGCTTTGCTTGGGGCTGCAGGTTTTTTGGCATATCTTCTTGCTGTGCGCGATGCCTGTGGCCTACCTGCAAAAGGCATGACAAAAAACTGCTGTAGAAGGGATGGCATCGGGGTGGCCGTGGGTTTACCACTGAAGTCTTTCGGTATCCTGATAGTTATTCCAAAAACGTAATAATTCAACATTATATTTGTCGATCACCTAATAAAACAAGGTTATTTGCTTACAGATAACGCAACGTTTAACATCACAAACAGCTGTATCCTGGAACTCTACTTTTCCTTGTATTAGTATAAATTCGATTTCGTCAACTTCATCAATAAATTCCTGTGCATCCTTTTCGGACCATTCATGAAGTAAGTAATCAATATTTTGATAGTAGTCGTAGCGAGCAAGTTTATTCCAATGAACTTTCCTCATTCAAAAAATTTAAGTTTGGGTATTTTTGCCTGGCTTCTTCCATCACTTCTTCACGTGTATAGGTATGTCCCTCTTTACTCGCTTCCAACGCTTCATCAATAGCGGCTTTCTCTGCCTTAGATAATTCGTATGATGTTGTGCTTAATAGGGCAATAAACTTATTATAGACTTTCTCAAGATCGGATTCTTTCAGGCTATCTATCTTCCTGAACAAGTCTAGTTTTATTTCTGCTGTATTCATAATGATAATGCTTTTGTTCCTTTACAAAGTTAACGATTAATTTACTCATATAGTTCTATTTAATGGGTGATACGTTTCTATTTTCTTTTGCAACGTATCCAAATTATTAAACTGGTATCTTTCGGTGGAACTTACATACTTGTGTCCGGCCATGTACCGGACTTCCCTCAAAATGTAATTTTTAAGCCGGTAGGTTATCACAATAACGCAGATATGTCCAGGACACAGGATTTCCGGATTTTTTTTGTATTGCCATAAACATGTGCAAAAGGCTATTTCTGAGGTTCTGTATTTGTTTGTGACAGGCTGGGTTTTCGGCGGTTCCGGTGGTACCTCGGTATCAGTGCGCTGTTTTTCTTCCGTATTTTTAATTAAAAGAAATGATTCATTCCATACCGTAGGTCGGGAAAGATTTTGTCTGTTTTTCCGGTAAATGGGTAAATAACTTGCCAATGGCCTAAACCGGGATCATACATCCTGGCCCATATTAGTACCAAATAGGTTATCTCTTTATCAGGTTAACTTATGGCAGATTTTTTAATCTGTTTTCGGCTTCGTTCTTTATTGATTTTTCATAGATATAATCGTCATAATTAATAGCCCTTAAATAATATGTATGTGCCTCGTTTACATTATTTTTTAACTGGTATATCATTCCCAGCATTAAACACGATTTTGGAACATAATAGCTGGCGGACTTATTCATCTCATCCAATGAAATGACTTTTGTAAGTGCTTCGGTGGCCTCATCATATCTTTTCAGTGCATACAACGTATTTCCCAGGCGATAATAATATTCGGGTTTAAGGGTGTCGGCCAGTAAATGTGCATTGATCGAATCGTTCAAATATTCCAGCGCGCTTTTTAATGATCCTCCGTCGTACAATAACCGGGCTGATAATAATCCCTTGTGTTGGTATCCAATATTCAGCTCCTGTCTCGCATATTTATCGATCTCAAGCCATACCGCACCCTTACGAATAAATGGAGAATTTTTGTATTTCATGGGTTTATCGAATATCAGACACGCCCGGTTTAGTTGATTCAAACCGCTCAGTTGAAGCAACTCGCTTTTATTGTTTGTTACGAAATCTTCTAACACCTTAACCGACCCCGGGCTTAATTGAAACAGCAATGCCTGTCCATAGAAATATTGGAAATAAGGAAATTGAGAATTGTTTTCATCGCCAAATTTTTCAATCATTGCTATTACCTTCGTGCTTTCATATTGATTTAGATATTCCAACATCGTAAAAAATCTGACAACGGGATAATGTAAGTAGTTTTCCTTTGTATGTAATGTAACTTCTTGATTATCTACATATAACTTCATCATTAGGCTGATAATCATCCCTTCCATTTTTTCTTCATAAGCGGATGATTCATTCATATAAGCCATCAGCGAATGAAAAATCCTTGCATCCGCTTTAGAATCGGTAAAACCAAAAATATGACCGTCTAATTCATTGGATAACAGCACATAAAAGAAATACTTAAATGCATCATATTTAAAAATACGATGATCGGCGGGAAATTTGTTATTGACCCGCTCAAAATAATAGGTAAACCATGTAAAATGGGACAAGACACCCAAATAATTCCTGGCCAAGGCATCGATAAATAAGTGATGTATATGAATATCCAGTTTACTACAGTAGAAATCAGCTGAATTTTTCTTCAATTGCTCGTCCACCCCATCGAGTAAAGCATCTTGCCTTTTGGCGAATTGATGATAGGTAGCTTCGTTGAAATGAACCAGGCAATACCCGGTGTAAGCATAAGAAAGGTATTTGACAGATGTGTAATTCGCTAATTCATCAGCTTCCAGGGTATTTATGGCCTCACTAAACTGAAGCTGGCAAACATGGAAAATACCGGGTGGTATAGATTGCCCGTATCCGGTTTGGGCTACCCCCAGCAAAAATAATTGGATGGACAGGATTAATCGCATAAAAAAACTGGTTTATACCAGTTCTTTAAATTTAATATTTTATTGACAATATACCTATCCGATGAAATGGTTAAACCTCTTCACTTAACTCGGGATCAACCAAAATTCTTCCGCAGTATTCACAAACAATAATTTTTTTACGGGATTTAATATCCAATTGGCGTTGAGGAGGGATTTTATTAAAACAACCTCCGCAGGCATCGCGTTCAACTGAAACAACGGCCAGGCCATTGCGGGCATTTTTTCTGATTTTCTTGTAAGCTGTTGCCAATCGATCTTCTACACTATTAAGGATTTCCTTTGATTTGTGATTTAATTCCTCTTCTTCTTTTTGGGTATCGTTTACGATTTCATCCAGTTCACTCTTTTTGGAATTAAGGTCTCCCTGTCTCTCCTCCAACAATTTGTTGGACGAATCAATGGTTTCCTTTTTGTCTTCAACCTGTTGGGTGAACTCTTTGATACGTTTTTCACAAAGCTGAATTTCAAGTGTCTGGAATTCTATTTCTTTCGATAATGAATCAAACTCACGGTTATTCCTTACATTATTCTGCTGCTCCTTGTATTTTTTGATCAGGTTCTCTGCATCTACAATTTCATTTTTTTTATTAGAGATGGCTGTTTCAAGTTCCTTTATTTCGTCCTGGTATTTAGATATGCGTGTTTCCAGTCCGGCTATTTCATCTTCCAAATCCTGCACTTCAAGCGGTAATTCACCACGGAGTGTTTTGATTTTATCTACCTCTGAGTCTACTTTCTGCAGACTGTATAATGCTTTCAGTTTTTCCTCTACCGAAACTTCTGCTTGCTCTACTTGTTGTTTTGTTTCAGCCATAGCTAAAAATAATTAATTGGATTCGTATTCACTTCGGTTAAATGAACGGCAAATTTAGGGAAATTTTTTGTAACAACTTCATTAAAAAGTTCTAAAGTATACTGTTCGCTTTCATAATGACCAATATCAGCAATTACAAGCTGATTTTCAGCGTCAAAGAACTGATGATACTTAAAATCTGCCGATACAAAAACATCTGCCTTTTGTCTGATGGCAGTATTTAATAAAAAGCTGCCACTTCCACCACAAACGGCAACTTTACTTACCGGCTTCCCAATTAATTTCGTATGCCTTATGGAACCGCATTGAAATATCTGTTTCAATTTTGTAAGAAAATCCTTTTCCTCAACAGGATTCTCCAGCTCACCAATCATACCCATGCCCACCTGGTTGTATTCGTTGTCAAGCGGATACACATCATAAGCTACCTCTTCATACGGATGAGCCTGAAACAAGGCGTTCAGCACCTGATTTTTAATCGCATTGGGAAATATAGTCTCAACCCTGGTTTCCGACTCCTGATGAATTTTTCCTTTTTCACCAACGAAAGGGTTGGTATTATCGGAACCTTTAAAGGTTCCGAAACCGGTGAGATTGAAACTGCAACTGTCGTATTCGCCAATAACGCCGGCACCGGCCTCAAAAATGGCTGCTCGCACCTGATCGGCATAATCATCGGGTACAAAAAACACCAGTTTTTTTAATTCGTTTGGCCTGGGTTGCAATACCGAGGTGTGTATCAACCCGATTTTTTCTGAAATCCTGTGGTTAACACCCCTTGCAACGGTATCAATATTGGTATGGGCTGCATATAAGGCAATGTTATGTTGGATGGCTTTCATCACCACCCGCTCAATATATGTTTTACCGGTTAATTTTTTTAATCCGCCAAAAATAACCGGATGATGCGAAATCACCAGGTTGCATTTTTTTTTAATGGCCTCGTCTAATACGTCCTCCGTAACATCCAAACACAACAATGCGGCCTTTGCCTCCTGGTGTGGATTACCAACCAGTAGCCCGGCATTATCGTAACTTTCCTGATATACGGACGGGGCGAATGCATCAATGGCATCCACTATTTGTTTGATGGTCATAAAAGAATGGTTTACAATTGTTTTTTGATATCAAGAAGCATGCTTTTGATTTGCTCCAGCGATTTAACTATTTCCACATTGTTGATGGTGTCTTCCCTGTTCTCTTTCAGTTTCATTTTGGCACCTTTCAGGGTCATTCCCCTTTCCTTTACCAGGTGATAAATAATCTGAAGATTATCAATATCCTGTTTGGTGAAAAACCGATTGCCCTTTTTATTCTTCCTGGGTTTAATAATATCGAATTCCTTTTCCCAGAAACGAATGAGCGAGGTATTAACCTGAAACATTTCAGAGACTTCTCCAATGGAATAATATAATTTCTCTACTTTTTTTTCTTTATATGGCATTTGTTCTCAACTCCTTCGTCTCAATTCGATGAGGAAGCCAAATTATAAAATAAACAATATAAAATCAACAATTTAGTTTTAATCACCTAAACAATAAAAATAACCATTTCGACTGGCGATATATATTTTTCCGTTGTGTGCTACAGGTGTAGCCTCAAAAGGAGCTTCAATTTTGTCATTCAAAATAAAATTTAATTCTTCATCGTAGGAAAACAGGTGAAGTCCGTTGTATGTACCAACCACTAATTTATTTTTAACAAAAATGGGGGTTGAAATGGATGGCCCGACATATCGCTTAAATATGAGTTCAGGTGTTTTATAATAAGTGTCATTATCAGGACCTAACACCATGGCGCCTTCTTCAAATTTATCATGCCGTACAACATATAAATAGCCATCGATGCCAACAAAAGCTGCCAATTTACCCCATTTACTTTGCGGATATCGATCGTTTACACAGGGTGACCCCACGATACCGCCTTCCCAACTGCTATATTCATTGTTTTGTGTCGGGAAATACCAAAGTGCTGCCTCTTGGGGTTGTACCTTTGGGTTTAGTTTAAATACACCCCCCTGCCCTTCAATGTACTGTTTTTCAACGGAAACAAGTATGCATTTATCATTCGTTAGCGGAGCACTGCCATCTATATCGGAACCGATATAGAATTCCCAGGTTAGCTCCTGCTTGTCCATATCGTAACCCCATACCCTTCCGGAACCAGAGGGTATATATATCATGCGGTCCATAAGGGTTGGAGAACATTCGGTTACCACATTATGGTTGTGAGCTTCTACATCCTCGGGTTTATAAAGCTTTAATTCTTTAAAAATTTGGGGTTGAATCATGTTCTGACGAAATGTAGCATTTCTGTAGTCGGGGTCAAACACCGTGAACAAAGAGTTCTCCAATCCGATATAACCCGTATCATTTACTACCAGCGCTGACCCGTCAACATCTCTTGAGTAGCTATCGGTCCATTTAACGTTTAAACGCCAAAGTTCTTCTCCTGTATAATAGGATATGGCCCGAAAACTGGGTATGTATTTTGAATCAAGGTAATTGCCAATGCCTAAACGGCTTCCCTGCAATATAACAATTTTATTTTTTTGTTCTTCTGCATCATCATTTACCCAGATTGTACCGGTTCCTTTTACAACGTCATCAAATTTGTATTGCCAGACTATTTTACCCGATTGGGCATCCATTTTTTTCAAATGATGGTCATAGGCTCCCTGAATTATATACAGTTTGCCATTTTCATTGACCAGTAGCGGTTGGCCGGTAAATCCGGCTCCAGCCCATATTCGCGAGCCCAACGAACGGGAAATAATGGTTTCTCCTTTCCCCAGGTACCTTCTCCAAACTACATTGAGTTTGTCAGGAGCTTCATTCCCGTAATAATTCCGTTGTTCACCTCCTAAAAATGAGGGTATAATAACTTCTACATTATTTTGCCCGGCATGTCTCGGGTCACCGGATTCGGGAGCAGGAATGTCAAAACTGCTTATTAATAACAGGATTAGTCCTAATCCTGTTGCCGGATACAGATACTTTTTACGAATCATTTATTAGTTGTTATACATTAACCAAACTAAATTTAGTAATTCGTAAGCATTAATCAAAAGATTGGCCTGCTTTATTTGAAAGTTCAATCATACGATCAAATTCAGCCGGTGAAAGATCGTTGAAATAATAGTTAACCGGATTTACTTTCTTTCCATTTACAATAACTTCGTAATGCAGGTGAGGTGCAGTTGACAGGCCGGTATTTCCGACATAACCGATCACATCGCCGCGTTTTACCTTCTGTCCCTGTCTAACGTTAAAATCTTGCATGTGCGCATACAATGACTGATAGCCATATCCGTGATCAATTACAACTTTGTTGCCATATCCTCTTTTTGAGCGATCGGTATCTTTAATCACCCCATCGCCGGTGGCATAAATTTCCGTTCCGGTAGGCGCGGTAAAGTCCATTCCGTAATGGAATTTACGAATCTTATAAATGGGATGCAGCCGATAGCCCCATCCTGAGGCAGTACGTCGTAAATCGGAGTTGGATACAGGTTGAATAGCAGGTACGGACTTCAAAAGTTTTTCTTTATTCTCAGCCAGATCAACGATCTCATCATAGGAAATGGACTGAACATATACCTGTTTGGTTATTTTATCAAGTCGTGTGGCCGTGTTCACAACGATATCGGAATTATCCATTGATTCGAGTTCTGCATATCGGTTTGAACCTCCAAAACCCGCGTCTCGTAATGATTTAGGTATAGGCTCGGCAGAAAAAATAGTGCGGTAAATATTATCATCGCGCTGCTGCATATCATCCAACACAATTTCCAACTGTGCCAGTCGCTTATTTAAAATATCATATTGTGCCAATAGCTCATTTATCTCTCTTTTTAGACCTTTTTCCTTCGGCGTGTCAAAAAACAATCCATACGCAAAATTTAACAGCATGGCAACAAAAACACTGGCAATTATATATGTTAACGACCTGAATAACCGTTGCTTAGGAGATAATTCAATCTTGTTATAACTTAGTGATTCGGGATTAAATTTATATTTTACTTTGGGCATAACTTCTTCAACACTTTTATTTCTAAACAATTATACGAATAATACATCGTGTGGTTTTACTAATTTTCACTTTTTTGTAATTTTTTCGTATTCTAAATTACTTAAATTATCGTAAAAATAGTTTATCGGATCAACATTTTTATTATTCAATATGACTTCATAATGCAAATGAGGCCCGGTAGAATTTCCTGTATTACCCAGTTTGGCAATCAGGTCGCCACGGTTTACCAATTGTCCTTCCTCCACCAATATTTCATGTAAATGCGCATATCGGGTTTTGAAACCAAATCCATGGTCGATCATAACTTCATTTCCATAACCTGTGACAGCATGTTTGACTTCTACGACCTTACCTTTACCAGTGGCATAGATTGGTGTTCCTATATCACCGGTAAAATCGGTTCCGTCATGCATCAAAAATTTACCATGAATAGGATGATAACGGACTCCAAAATGAGATGAAATACTAATAAGGTCATTCACCGATACAGGCTGTATGGCAGGCATGCTCAGTTGCAATTCCTTCTTATCTTCCAGCGCATTTAATATCTCGTGATGCGATTTTTCCTGAATACTCAACTGATTGCTCAGGCCATTTACTTCACTTAAAATATTGGCCACCACACCGTTCCCCAGAAATGTTACGTCATCATAATCCTCTTCACTTCCTCCGGTTCCCGCTATGCGCATTGACATAGGCATGGATTTTTTCTCCAGGTATGGCCTGTATATTTCTTCATCACGCTGCTGAATTAAAGCCAGGTGATTTTTATAATTCATCAGGGAATCATTTTTAGCCAGGAACTGAGCGATAATTTTATCGCGCTTTTTTTCAAGGAAAATCAACTCGGGCGAATTAATAAAATCAAACGACCAGAATGATAAGGAAATTGATAAGCCAATTATAAATATGAGTTTAAACAGAAATGAAAAAGAAAATTTTTTCTTCTCTTCAAATGTAAGATTGTCCGGATCAAAAATGTATTGCTTCCCCCTTTTCACCAATTAAAAAGCGTTTTTTATGATTTTCATGGCTGTTTGGGCACAAAACTAACCGAAATAAATTAATTTTACAACCCGTTAAAATGCTCTTAATTAAGTAATTGTTTAAAATTACTTATTTAAACAAGCATAAATATAATATTTCATTTTATTTGTATGCACGAATTGAGCAATTTAATATTAACAGAAAATTAAATAATTGAATGAGATCTGCGGAGATTAGAAAGAAATTCCTGAATTTTTTTGCGAGCAAAAATCATCAGATTGTCGAATCGGCACCTATGGTTGTGAAGGATGATCCAACATTGATGTTTACCAATGCGGGGATGAATCAGTTTAAAGATATGTTCCTGGGTAATCAGTCAGCTACATATCCCCGTATTGCCAATACGCAGAAATGCTTAAGAGTATCCGGCAAGCACAATGATCTGGAGGAAGTGGGACATGATACGTATCATCATACCATGTTCGAGATGCTTGGAAACTGGTCGTTTGGTGATTATTTCAAAAAAGAAGCCATTGAATGGGCCTGGGAATTTCTTACCGGTACGTTGGGAATAAAAAAAGAAAACCTTTACGTAACAATATTTGAAGGCGACAAACAGGATGATACTCCGCAAGACCATGAAGCGCTGGAATACTGGAAACAGTTTATCCCGGAAAATCGCATTTTAACCGGCTCAAAAAAGGATAATTTCTGGGAAATGGGAGATACAGGCCCTTGTGGACCTTGTTCAGAAATACATATCGATATTAGACCTGAAAAGGATAAACAACAAACACCCGGACATGAACTGGTAAACCAGGATCATCCGCTGGTTATAGAAATATGGAATCTTGTATTTATACAATATAACCGTAAAGCCAATGGTAAGCTCGAAATGCTTCCGCATAAACATATCGATACCGGTATGGGCTTTGAAAGATTGTGCATGGTGCTCCAGGATAAAACATCCAATTACGATACCGACCTGTTTCAGGCCATCATCCAAAAAATTGCTGAATTAAGCGGTATACCCTATGGACAATCGAATGATACGGATATTGCCATGCGCGTAATTGCCGATCATTTGAGGGCTGTATCATTTGCCATAACCGACGGTCAACTGCCCTCAAACAACAAAGCCGGTTATGTCATTCGTCGTATCTTACGTCGTGCCATACGTTACAGCTATACCTTTTTGAAACAGAAAGAACCATTTATACATAAATTGCTGCCAACATTAACCGATGTTATGGGAGCGGCCTTTCCTGAGCTTAGCAAACAGCATGAGTTGGTTGCAAAAGTGATCCTGGAGGAAGAATCGTCCTTCCTGAAAACACTTTCAACAGGCATTAAAATGCTGGACCAGGTGATTGAAAAAACAAAAGTAAATAAAAATTCTCAAATACCCGGTAAAGATGCATTTGTACTCTATGATACGTATGGATTTCCGCTTGATTTAACCCAATTGATTGTGAATGAACATGGATTTGAGGTGAACATAACTGAATTCAACCAGGAGATGAATACCCAAAAGGAACGGTCTAAATCAGCCGCTTCCCAGGACACCGAAGATTGGCAGCGCGTGCACGATGGTGAGGAAGGTAAATTTATCGGTTATGATTACACGGAAGCCGAGATCAGGATTACACGATATCGTAGAATCAAAACCAAAAAGAAAGAGCTTTATCAACTGGTATTTGACCAATCACCATTTTATGCCGAAAGCGGCGGACAGATAGGCGATACAGGCACTATTACCAATGGAGAAGAAACCTTAAAGATATTGGATACTTTCAAAGAAAATAACCTGATAGTTCATGTTACCGAAAAAATACCGGCAAATATCGGAGCCACTTTTAACGCCCGCATTGATGAAAACCGTCGTTTTAACATCATGAACAATCATTCGGGCACCCATTTACTGCATCATGCATTACGGCAGGTATTGGGCGGCCATGTAGAGCAGAAAGGCTCCCTGGTGCATCCCGACTATTTAAGATTTGACTTTTCGCATTTCCAAAAAATGAATGATGAAGAAATTGAACGCGTGGAACAAATCGTAAACCAGTTAATAAGAAAGAACTCATCCAAAAACGAAAGGCGCGAAGTGCCCATTGAAGATGCCAAAAAACTGGGTGCCATGATGTTATTCGGTGAAAAATACGGTGATACCGTTCGTGTGATACAGTTTGGTGATTCGGTTGAACTATGTGGTGGTACACATGTAGAGGCCACCGGTCAGTTAGGATTCTTTAAAATAGTTTCGGAAAGCGCTATTGCAGCAGGAATACGACGAATTGAAGCAGTTACGGGAGAAAAAGCGGAAGCATATATACATGAGCAAGCGCAAACGATTGAGCAGCTCAGACATATTTTAAAAGCACCACAGGATGTGGTTAAAACAGTTGAATCCATTGTAGAAGAAAACAGTAAACTCCAAAAACAAATTGAAGCGTTTAACCGTGAAAAATCACGGCTGCTGAAAAAGGAATTGCTGGATAAAAAGGAATCGCTGAACGATATAACATTTATTAGTCAGAAAATAAAGGCGGATTCACCGGCTATGATCAAAGACATTGCCTTTCAGTTAAAAGGTGAGCTCGATAACCTTTTTATGGTACTGGGCGCTGACATCAACGGAAAACCCAATTTAACAATTATGATCGCTGACAAGCTGGTTAAAGAAAAAAATCTTCATGCCGGAAACCTGGTTCGTTCAGCTGCCAGGCATATTCAGGGCGGTGGTGGTGGACAGCCATTTTTTGCAACAGCCGGTGGTAAGGACATCAATGGCCTGGACAAGGCTATACAGGAAATTGAAGAGCATATAAAATCGGTTATATAGCCAATATCAGGTATCTTCGAATTCTGATATTTACAGGTTCATCCACCGTAATATTTGGTTTGGTATCCTCGATCTATATTGTGTGCCTGCACATTATGTGTGTTTCTGCAATTTTAATGTACGTGTTAAAACGCGCGTAGCAAAAGCTGATGCCCGGATTTTGTTTTGAATATTTTTAATTCGATTGGGTGAGCTATGACTTTCTTAATATCAGCAACCCGATAAATGTCAGTAACCCGTTTAACAGCAATATTTCAAAATCAAACTGGTATCCGCCTAACCATTTTTCAGAGTTCATTTTAAGTATGTGTATGATGGTGGGTGTGAGTAAACAAAGCAGGGGAACCCATTTCCCATTGATCCTGCGATTGGTAAAAAGTCCAAAGGCAAAAAGTCCGAGTAAAGGCCCGTACGTATAACCAGCGAGGGTAAACAACGTGGCGATGATACTTTTATCATTCAGTGCACGTACCAACATAATTACAAGTAGCAACACCAGTGAAACAGCAATGTGCACCCATCTCCTGGTTTTCTGCGCTTCCTCGGTATCTCCTTTTTTTCCAAGTATATCAACGGTGAATGAAGTAGTCAGCGAGGTAAGCGCTGAGTCGGCGCTGGAATAAGCCGCAGCCACAAGGCCAATTATGAAAAATACGGTAACAGCGGCGCCCAGATATCCTTTGGTAGCCAATAACGGGAACATTTCGTCAGCATTTTCAGGTATTTCAATTCCATTGTTCCGGGCAAAAAGAACCAACATAACCCCCAGGCTTAAAAACAACAAATTTACCGGTACCAGTACCACACTAAACCAATACATATTTTTCTGTGCATCGCGCAAGGAACGACAGGTGAGATTCTTCTGCATCATATCCTGGTCTAAACCGGTCATGACGATGGTAATAAAAGCACCACTCAGAAATTGTTTCCAAAAAAACCGTTTGTCATTAAAATCATCAAAATAAAATACCCTGGAGAAATCGCTCTGTTCAATTTGTGATACTACACCTTTAAAACCTATGCCAAAGTCATGCATGATAATCCAAAGCGTAATACCCACCGACAAAAGCATAAAAGTGGTTTGCAGCATGTCAGTCCAAATAATGGTTTTAATTCCGCCCCGGTGTGTGTACAGCCATATAAGCGCAATGGTTATAACAACAGTAATCCAAAATGGTATATTCCAGGCATCAAAAATCGCCAGTTGTAAAACAGTGGCCATCAGGAATAACCGCAATGATGCACCAACCGTTCTTGATATAATGAATAAAAAAGCACCGGATTTATAGGTTGTTTTATCAAACCGCGATTCCAGATAGGTGTAAATGGAAGTAAGGTTGAGCCGATAATAAAGCGGTAACAATACATGTACAATGACGGCATAACCCAATAAATACCCCAGTACCATTTGCATATATGAGAATTGCCGGTCGATAACCCAACCAGGCACCGAAATAAAAGTGATTCCCGATAAGGTAGCACCAATCATCCCATAAGCCACTACAAACCAGGGTGAGTTGCGATTGCCCAAATAGAATGTACGGTTGTCACTATGGCGGCCTGTAAGATAGGATATGACAAATATAAGTGCGAAATAACCAAGAATTATAATCCCGATAGCAGCAGGCGATAAAGAAATATCCATAAAACATTAATTTTGCAACAGCAAAGAAAATATATTTCAAGCAATTTATTTGATAACCTGTTATGGCCATCCAACAATTCCCTTCAAAACTACTGGAAGAAGCAGTATTTGAATTTTCGAAACTACCGGGTATAGGTGAAAAAACTGCTCTTCGGCTGGTTCTTCATTTATTAAAACAGGAAAGTGTAGACATAAAAAAATTTGGACAAACCTTACAAAAACTTGCGGATGATATTGTTTATTGCCGCCAATGCGGTAATATTTCAGACACGGAACTGTGTGGTATATGCGCAAGCGAAAAAAGAGACAACGCCTTGGTGTGTGTGGTAGAAAATATCCGCGATGTATTGGCTGTCGAATCAACGCACCAGTTTAATGGTACTTTTAATGTACTGGGGGCTGTTATCTCTCCCATTGATGGAATTGGCCCGGCAGACCTTAATCTGAGTAAACTGGAAGAACGCATCAAAGATGGTGAAGTCCAGGAGATCATTCTGGCCCTCAGCTCAACCCTGGAAGGCGATACAACCAATTTTTACATCTATAAACGGTTTAAGAATTTCCCGGTAAAAATAACAAGCCTGGCCAAAGGAATCGCCATTGGCAATGAACTGGAATATACCGACGAGATAACGCTTGGCCAATCGATTGTGAACCGAACACCCTTTCATCCAGGATAATTCACTTTTTCTGTTTTTTATAATATTTGGCAGACATAGCTGCCCCGATAATACCCGCATCATTTTGCAACATGGCAGCAACAACGGGAGTATCAACGGTCAGGTAATCAAAGAACTTACCTTCTTTCTTACTAGCTCCTCCGCCAATAATAAATAGTTCAGGCCAGAATAGATTTTCAATGTATAACAAATACTCATTGAAACGCCGTGCCCAGTCTTCCCAGGACAAATCTTCATTTTTTCTGGCTGCATCCGATGCATAAAGTTCGGCTTCCATGCCATTTTTTAGCAAGACATGTCCTAACTCAGTATTTGCCAATAATTTTCCCCTGGTAAACATAACCGTTCCCAACCCGGTTCCAATTGTTACAAGCATAATGGTACCTTTCATATCCATCCCGGCGCCGAAGCTCATTTCAGCCATTCCCGCAGCATCAGCGTCGTTCACGGCAAAAGCAGGCAGCCCGGTCATGTTTTTAACCAATGCATCAATATCTACCCCTATCCAGCTATTATCGATATTAGATGCTGTTTTCACCAGACCGTTCTGCACTACTGCCGGAAAACCAATGCCTATAGGTCCTTTCCAGTTAAAATGCCGGGATATCTCATAGATTGTTTTTACCACAGCCTCCGGAGTGGCCGGTTGCGGAGTTTCGATACGGTGCCTTTCAGTGGTCATGATACCCTTTTTGGTATCCACCAACGCACCTTTAATGCCCGAACCTCCAACATCAATTCCTAATACATGTCTGAATTTCATGCCCTTGATTTTTGAATAATTGATTCCGTAATTTGTTACCCGAATATAAAGAATCATCCTCAAAAAAAGATAAAAAAAGCATCAACAAATCAATTTTAAAAATTTGATTGTATATTTGAAAAGTTTTGTGAATTAATGTATTACTGAAAACTATAACCCGTATGCACACCTATTTGAAAGAACTGCTAAATTCAAACAACAGAGTTATAATACCAGATTTTGGTGCATTTATAGTAAAACATGGCGCTAAAAGACTGGTGATATTCAATGAATTTTTAAAATATAACGATGGATTACTTATTGAGCATATCGCCCAAAAAGAAAATATATCAAAAGAAAATGCATCGAAAAAAGTATCTGATTTTGTTAACCAAGTAACCCAACAATTAAAAACCGATAAAAAATATGTTTTAGGTGATTTCGGGAAGCTTGAAATGAATCATCTCAATAAAATCATATTTCAACAGGAGTCCTCGGTAAAGGAAACAACGCCAAAAGAAGACAAAACCTCAACAACCGCTTCGCAACCGAAAAAAGAAGGAACAACAACACCCTCGTCATCTCAACCCGATAAACAGACAACTTCCGCTCCCGCTTCACCCAAACAACCGGTTGAAAAAGATAAAGAGACTACCCCGACTGAGGATACCGGTAAGAAACCAACAGAAGCTAAAAAAGAAACCCCGAAACCCGAACCTAAAAAGGAGGAAGCACCAAAAGTTCCGACAACCGCGGCCAAGGCCATTTCAACTGAAAAACCTACCGGTATAATCAGTAGTACCAAACCCACTTATACGCCGCCTAAAAAACAGGAAAAAAAAGCTGATCCAAAAAGGCAAAAGATGATCTCTACCACGGTAATTATTTTGGCCAATATATTGCTCATTGTTGCCATTCTGATTGTTCGGGATCAACTGGGTTTTGGAGACGACAAAAAAGACACCGGAAAAGTTGTGTTAACACCTCAAAATACCGATGATGAAGCATCTGCTGACGATGAAAGTACAAATCAACCTCAGGCAACAAATGCTTCTGAAGAAGAAGGAAATAATGAAGCCATGCAGGATGAGGCAAGAGAAATTGCTGATGAAATAACAAAAGACCTGCAAACCAATAATGCACGCACCAAAGAAGCGGTTAACAAGAACGACGCAGCCAATTCTCCCAACCAATATTATGTAGTAGCCGGATGCTTCTCGGTTGAACAAAATGCTGATCGGTTTGTAACTACATTACGCAAAAAAGGTTATGCTGCAGAAAAATTCGGTGTAATCAATAATTTACATGCCGTTAGTTATGAATCATTCCCCACTTTTGATCAGGCACAAAGGGCATTGAATCAAATTCACCGTAGTGAAACACAAAATGCATGGGTTTATAAAATGAATTAAAATCACCGGTACATATTAAATTATTTATACCCCAAATCAAATCCAACTTTTTATTGCCGTTGTAAACAGCAAGCTATTATCAATTACTACAACATACAAGCATTTTTTCCATGACAGATAAATTAGAAGCACTACTAAAGGACAAAGACTTTTCATCAAAAAGAATATTAGTTGTTGAAGACGATTATACCAGTTTCTTTTTTCTGGAAGAGTTATTGGAACAAATAAAGGCTACACTGGTACATGCCACCGATGGCACCGAAGCATGCAAAATTTGTGAGAATGAACAAATTGACCTTGTACTGATGGATATCCAAATGCCCATGATGGATGGGTACGAAGCAACACGAAAAATAAGGAAATTCAGGCCAAGCCTCCCTATTATTGCGCAAACTGCCAATGCATTGCATTCCGATAAAGTAAAAAGCATTGAAGCCGGATGCAATGACTATATTGCCAAACCAATAATTGCCAGCGAATTAATTGAGAAAATTACGAAATACCTTCAATAATTATTGACCCGAGAATTGGGTGTTGAATTTCGCATTGGCTTCTACCAGCGGTCTGGAAAAAATATCCCGGTTATATCCATTATTAACATACAACTCAGTCTGATTACAATAATAGGGACTTTCAGGTATACCGCTAATTCCGGTAGGAATTACGTAAAATGAACTATCCCAGTCAGATAAATCATAAACCAATCGTTGTGATGCACCATGATGCACTTCCTGCGGGTTGAATAACCTGAATGCATATTGCGACATGGTATATTTACTGCCTGGCAGTTGATACGGACCACGATTCAAAGAAAATATCCGGTCGAGCATTTTCTCTTCAGCCAACGGATGTTGCAATGTTAGCTGATGCAGTTGGCCCCATTGCCAATCCTGCTCATCTTGTCCATACTTCGAACGCAATGAATCAATGGTTTCATCAAATGATTGCATCACCACATCGGTAAACGATTCTTTGGTTTCGTTGGTGTGGATATTATCATACCAAACCGAATTCTTTCGTTGCCAAACATTTTCCATGGCCGTTGAATACACGGATGAAACACCGGTAAATCGGTTAAACAAATCCCATCCCATTTCATCGGCAAATATGTTCTTCATAAACAGAAAAGTGAATAACTCGTAAAGTGTAGATTCGACAGAGGATGTATCCATCTTATAAGACCACTGCTGCAACATGGTAACATACTTTTGCCTGGTGGAGTCGAGCTTACCACTATTAATCAGCACATTCACAATATCGGGCATGGTTTTTCGGGCATGCAAATTAACAATATCCGTTTGGATAGCCTTTATCTGCTCAACTGATAGTAATGAATCTTCCTCCAACAACTCATTGATACGCTTGTACCTATATGGTTGTGCGTACCATGTACCAGTGTAATGGGGATATGTGGCATCGACTGTTCGGTTATTAGCGGCTGACACATACCCTTTCCCGGGATTAGATATATACGGTAATTCTTCGAAAGGTACCATCCCCTGCCAATCATAAAGTGTGGTATCGCCCGGAAGAAATTCAATATTTACGGAACGATTGCGGATGGGTATACCCGCAGCACAGAACATGCCAATGTTTCCATGACGATCGGCGTACGCTACATTTTGCGAAATGGACCGAAACATGCGAAATGACTCCGTGAATGAATGCCAGTTTTGAGCCCTGTTAACATCATAAATTGCAGCATATTCATTGCTATACACAGAACCCACCCACTGCATGGATACAACATTTTTTAAATCTTTGTATTTACTAATCACCGCACCGCGGTGGGTAAACCGTAATGTACGATGCAAGGTATCATCGCTTTTTGTGGCTATGGCTATTTCCTGGTATCTAAAATCTTTCCATTCACTGTTTAGCCTGTACTGTGAAGTATCATCAGGATTCATGGTTTCAAGGTAAAAATCCATATTGTCAACATAAGTATTGGTAAGGCCCCAGGCAATAGAGTCGTTATGGCCAACCACAATTAAAGGTGCACCGGGAATGGCAAATCCTGTTACATTTAATGTATTTTTAACATGTTGATGGATGGGATACCATATACCCGGAATATTATAACCAAGATGCATATCATTGGCTATAATGGGTTTGCCGGTTTGCGATTTGGTTGGCCCGACTGACCAATTATTGCTGGCTGAAAATATATCAACCGGTAAGTCCTGCAGCTTGCTCGCGGATAAAAGATTATCCTTCAAAACGACTCTTTCATCCGTCGGAAATACAACATTTTCATCCTGAATTTGGGAAGGCAATAACATTCGGTATTGTTGAACCGATAACTTGTTTTTGAGCTCATTCATCAATATTTCATCCCACCCCGATTTAAGGTCCCAGGCCATATAGCCAATCAAATTCAAAGTATGTACGGGCTTCCAGGGGTCAGGTTTATAACCCAGTACACCAAATTCAAAAGGCAATTTCTTTTTATGCTGCTCCATGAAAAAATTCACCCCGTCGCAAAAGGCCAGAATTGACTGTTTAGGATGCTGATCAATAGAGTCCATTATTATTTCCGACTTCTCAGTAAACTGCAAAGCGCGCAATAATTCATCGGTATCAGCAAACCCGGCTCCAAATATCTCCGATAATCGTCCCAGTGTAACCCGCCGTAATAAATCCATTTGCCATAACCGATCCTGGGCCATTAAATACCCTGTTACCAGGTATAAATCCTTTTCATTGTCAGCATAGATATGTGGTTTACCCAGTGAATCTCTAAAAACCTCAACATCACCAATGAGCGAAGGGATCGTTACATCCTGTGAATAATCAGGCAGGGCGCGATTGGATAAGTGCCGTACATAAATACTTCCTCCAATAATGACTAATATTGCAAGGGCTAATATCACCAGAATAATACGTTTTATAACTTTCATAGAACATTGTTTTTTAAAATGAATATACGTTATTTGTCTGGTCTACATCCGGTATACGTGGATGGCCAAGCTCTATATGCCTTAGCTGTTTATCCGGATCGGTTGTTAATTCATATACGTTTAGGTCCTTCCATATACTCATTTTCTCGTTAATCTCTTTTTTGGTTCCATCCTCATAATACAGTACCACTCTGAGCGGAACCGGCATATCTCCTACCTGTTGAATACGAACACGGTGGTTTTTAATATCAGCGGTGTCAATACTTAAATCGGGGTATCCCTGCCTGAAAAACCAGGGCAGCCAGTACCAACTTAAATCTTCGCCGGTGTAATTTTCAATGGTAAAGAAAAAATCGTATCCTGTAGGATGTTTCCCACGCCATCGTTCAATAAATAAAGCGATGCATTCAGAAAAAGTTTCCGGGCTGAGATAGTCTTCTAACAGATACAATGCCATGGATGAACGAAAATACGCACTGTTATAATAACTGCGGCCCATGATGCGATTGGTGGGCATCATTAATGGAATATCATCCATGCTACCTGCAGTGGGTTCGTAACGACGTGCAAAAAAGGTAAAGGCATCGTATGCGCATAATTCAAGCTCAACATACTTGGCCAGAAAGGTAGTTAACCCTTCGTCCATCCAGGCATATCGTCTTTCATTATTGCCGGTTAAGAATGGGAAATACATGTGTGCAATTTCGTGGGAAGTAAGATATACCGTCTGACAATAATCTCTTTCTTCCTGGTCGTTAATCATCATCGGAAATTCCATACCACCTGACCCGCCATTGAATACAACCACTTTATGATATGGAAATGGCGTGGCATAGACATCATTGGCCAATTTCTGTACGGTTAAACGTGATATGTCGGCAACTTCTTTAAAATTTTCAGAAGACTCATGATACACGGCATTTACCCATACCCGATCGTTACTGGTGCTATGTTTGGGTGCGCCGGAGGCATCCCACAGGTATTCGTTACTGGCGGCAATGGCAACATCGTTGATATTTTCAACTTTGTAATGCCAGGTTATCTTGCGTTTTTTATCGTCAGTGAACGATTCCCCGGGTTCGGAGATAATATGTACCACAGAATCCGATTTACGGGAAGCATCAATCTTAGCTAAGATCTTTTTTGAAAAAATCTGATTTTCGTTTTGTAGTTTACCGGTTGCCCAGACAATATGATCACCCGGTGCTGTTATTTTCAGGTCGTAATTATTAAAATCATTATAAAATTCATATTGTCCGGTAAACTGGAACATATCCCATCCTTCAATATCATCGTAAACAGCAATTTGCGGATACCAAAAACCAATAAAATAGGAGCTGTTAAAATATTTACCAGTCCTTCGCTGTGTAGGCCCCGGTAGTTCCACCTCCCATTTCAATTCAATTTTGCATGACTCATTTGGCATCAATGGTTTATTAAGCGGCACATACCCATTGGTGTAACCAACTTGCGCATTGGTACCAATATTCATTTTGTGCCCGTTTACTTTTACATCGTCAATGGATATTCCATCGTGTAAGTCCTCGGTATTTACAGTGTATAACCGCGGAACTCCTTTTTTGTACAGGTTATTATACAGGCGGAAAATAATATATTGAATTGTGTCGGGAGAATTGTTATAATAGGTCATTTGCGATTCTCCGCTTAAAACATCGTTGTCAAAATCAAGCTCAACATCCATCTTATAATCGGTGTGGTTCTGGAAATAATGCCGGCCGGGAATACCTGTTTTGTTGCGTGTGCCATTTTCATAAGCATCTTGCACATTTAACGGAACCGGTATCTTATCAAAAGAAAATTGCGCCTGTGTTGGTTGAATACCTATTAATATGCATATAATTAATGACTTACATAATAATTTCATAGTGTATTTATTTAATGTTTTGACATGTTAAATGTTAAAAATACCGGCTGATGATCGCTGGCAACAAACTGTTTATCATGCGTTCGTACTTCTTCAATGGTAATATTGGGGGAGGTCAGGTAAAAATCAATAACGGTTGTTGATGTTACGCCATTTCGGTAAACCTCATTAACACGTCTGTTTGTAGGTATTGTGGCATCATAACTCCAGGTCCAGCCCGGTAAATAGTCATCATCGATGTAGGAAACCTGCGCATCATCAAATGGATGTGTATGATATGCCGGTCTGAATGATGGCGGGCATTGATTCCAGTCTCCACCCACAACAATATAATGCCCTTTTTGGTATTCGTCCAGTAAAAACGTGTTTAAAAAATCCATTTCTTGTTTTCGCAGTGTACCATCATCATAAGCTGAATTATGGGTATTCACCACGACCAATTCTTGTCCACTCTGAAGTGCATAACGGGTAACCAAAAAACAGCGATCGAGCATAAACAAGTTTTTGGGCCAACTAAAGTTTCCCGGAAAGGAATACCGTGACGCTTTTTTAGCTTCAAACCTGCTAACAGAGAAAATGCCCGATTTAACTTTTCCATAAGGTTTCATTGCGGGTACAGGAACAAATAAAACATCATAATTACGGGCAAAGTACAAATTGCGTTTAGGAAGGGTTTCGCTGATTTTTTCCAACTGATTGATATAATAGCTTCTTGTTGAGCGCACATCCACTTCCTGCAGAAGCATAAAATCTACCGTATCATTCTGTTTGAGAAATTTTGTGATCAGACTGCAATTCTCAACTGTTTGCTTTCTGCCGGTACGTACCTGCTTCCCACCGTCATAAAAGAAATCCATGTCATCACTCAATCCGCAATAACCAATATTCCAGATAAGCATTGAATATGTACACGTGTCGCATATTTCCAGGGGCGCTTCGGTTGATGTTATAATGTGCTTTTTGGGTGGTTTATAATCATAAATACCGGCAATAATGATAAAAATCAGAAATAACATTGCGATAGCTGCCAATCCATAAATTAATCCCTTAAAAATTCGTTTAATCATTTTATAGTGAATTGGGGTGAGGTTCAAATATAGAATTTTTCGAATTAATTGTGTGCTACAGGTTTAAGAAATGAGACATCAAAATTGGTTAGTTAAGGGTATTTTTTAAAACAGGATCCCTCGCTCACCCCTAACTTCCGGCTTTAAGTATGCGGGAGAATAAAAGGGTTGCGGAAGGTAAATATTATTAACAAAACGACATTTTATTATGAATCAAAAATAATGCTTCAGCCATGCCAACTCCAAAAAGAAATAAATATATTTACAGGATACTATCTGACTTATATGCGAACATTATTGACCTGCTTACTACTCTTCTGCCTGCTTTCCATTATATCCTCACAGGAACCGGAAAATCAGAATGAAAATATAAAAAAAGGGTGGTCTTTCGGCGCTGTTCCGGCAATTGCTTTTGATTCTGATTTGGGATTTAAATATGGCGGGGTATTGAATTTATATCATTATGGCGATGGTTCCCGTTATCCCAAATACGACCATTCCATATTCCTTGAATGGTCCAGAACTACCAAAGGCAGTGGTATTAATGAATTTACTTATGATTCGGATAAACTCATACCCGGCATCCGGGTATCTTTGGAAGCATCGTATTTGACCGAGCAGGCCCTGGAATTTTACGGCTTTAACGGGTATGAAGCCTATTACAATCCGGCACTGGAAGACCAGGAACATGATGATTACCTGTCGCGTGTATTTTACCGGCAACAACGAAATTTGCTCCGGTTGCGATCTTATTTTCAGGGTAAAATAGCCGATTCACAGCTTAGGTGGTTTGCTGGATATGCCTTTTATGGCGTGCAATTGGATACAGTGGATATTGACCGCCTGAATGAAGGACGCGATGAGGATGATCTGTTTCAGGGCACGGGCGGCGGGCTTTATGGCAGGTATATTGACTATGATTTGCTTCCACAACATCAATTTGACGGTGGCAATGTTCATTTGCTTAAAGCCGGCCCTGTTTATGACAGCCGGGATAATGAAGCAAATCCCATGAAAGGTATCTGGACAGAAGCCCAGCTTATTGCTGCCATACCACAAAACGCCGATACCGATCCTTATGGCAGATTTGCCATCACCCACAGGCAGTATTTTACACTCATACCAAAAAGTTTATCCTTTGCCTATCGCATTAGTTACCAGGGTGAATTATGGGGAGCCTCACCCTTTTATATGTTGCCATTTGTATTTAACAGCGCACCATCAAAAACGCGCGACGGACTCGGGGGCGCCAAAACATTGCGCGGAATCTTGCGTAACCGAGTGGTGGGCCGTGATTTTATCTATGGAAACAATGAATTTCGATGGAAGGTATTCCGTACTGTTTTATTCAATCAGAATATTTATGGTGCCCTGGCTACCTTTGCCGACTACGGGATGGTTACCAAAAAATATGAAATTGATAAATCGCAGATACCTCCACCCGAACGTTCAGAATATTTTTCCGATGATACGGAAAACCTGCATGTATCCCTTGGGTTGGGTATTTATTTCGCACTTAATGAAAACTTTGTGGTGGCCGTTAACTATGGCAAAGCCATTAATGAAAATGACGGGAACGACGGTTTATATATCGGTTTAAACTTCTTGTATTAAGTGGCCGACAATGGATTTACATATAAAAAAGACATCCAGTTCATCAAATTTTGCACCTATGGCTTTTTGAAAAACCTGCGGTTTTTTGAGCCTTTTTTCATACTGTGGCTACTCAGTAAGAACCTGTCATTCTTTGAAATAGGGATTGTTTATTCGGTAAGGGAAATAGCCCGAAACCTGTTAGAGATACCTTCCGGGTTTGTGGCCGATATGATAGGCCGGAAAAAAGCACTGACTGGCTCTTACCTTTTCTATATTATTTCCTTTTTGGGTTACTACTTCTCATCCGATTATTGGTTTATCCTGGTAGCCTCAGTGTTTTATGGTATTGGCGATGCATTTAGGAGTGGCACCCATAAAGCGCTTATTTATAGTTATCTGAAACAAAAAAATATTTCTCATCTTAAAGTGGAATTCTACGGGCAAACGCGATCGTGGAGCATGCGCGGATCAGGTGTTGCTGCACTCCTGGCAGCCGCATTTTTATTCTTTAGTAATAGTTATAACCAGGTATTTCTGCTTTCAACCATACCTTATGTGTTGGGTATTCTGCTAATCCTCTCCTACCCCCGCTCCATCGATACCGTTCAACAGGTGCCCGCAGAAAAACTCCTGAAATCGTTTACCGATCTGGTTAAAAACATGTCATACCATTTAAAATCACCTCAGGTATTGCGTATTATTCTAAATAGTGCGATGATCGGAGGTTTTTACCTGATTGTACGTGATTACCTGCAACCCATACTTAAGAATTTATCCGTTGAAGCAAATGTACTTTCAGCATTCGATATCCAACAAAAGGAAGCCGTGCTTGTGGGTATTTTTTATTTTATCATTTACCAACTAAACGCCCTTGCCTCCCAAAAAGCCAATTGGCTAAATAAACGTATTCAATTGCCCGCCAAAGCTATGAACCTGACATACATTGCGGGATTTTCGGCAGGAATGGCAGCGGGTATCAGTTATTTATTTGACCTTGAACTGCTGGCAGCAATGTTTTTTCTGGTGCTTATGGTGGTTCACAATATCAGAAAACCCATTGCCGTAGCAGTTATTACCGATAAATTTACCGATCAGTTAACCAGCTCGGTGTTGTCCACCGAATCACAATTGCATTCGTTGCTGGCTGCCATTTTTCCACCTTTGTTAGGATTAATAGCCGATCATACAAATATCGGGCTGGCCATGCTTATAACCAATGCATTCTTGTTACTTTTGCTAACCATCGTATACATTAAACCAACCACCGAATGATACATATAACCGATACACTGATAGGAGAAATATCCGCACAGGCACAGGCATCACCACGCAAACGCATGAACTATAATTTCCACGAGCATTATTCGGATACCCTGCAACGCATGATTAATGCCATGGAACCGGGTACTTATGTACAGCCACATAAACACGAGGCACCTGATAAACGAGAAGCATTTGTTGTGCTTACCGGTAAGGTTGTGGTGGTAGAGTTTGATCCGGAAGGAAACATAACCGACCATATTGTATTATCCAGCATCAATGGTGCCTTAGGTGTAGAAATAGCAGCAAAAACCTATCACATGGTTATTGCCCTGGAACCCGGCTCGGCCGTGTATGAATTGAAAGACGGGCCCTATACACCGGTTGATGATAAAAATTTCGCCCCCTGGGCTCCGGCTGAGGGTGAAGCGGGTTGTGAAGCGTATTTACATTCAATTCTGATTAAACTGGGTTTGGGATAAGCTGCGTACTATTGCACCATTACCACTCATTGTGATTGATTTTTCATATTCACCCTTCAATGGCCTTTTCCGGGTTATTATTTCTTTAGCTCCGCTCCGGAGCAATTAATTTTGACACCCGGAAACCTCCCTCCGCTCCGGAGCGATAAATTCTGGTTCCCGGAAATCTTCCTCCGCTACGGGGCAGCATATCCAAAGAACCGGAAACCTTCCTCCGCTGCGGAGCAACAAATCCGGAGAGCCGGAAACCTTCCTCCGCACGGGAGCACAGATTCCGTATTTAATATTTACAGCCCTGTTGGTGATACAATGTAACTGCAAGAAAATATTGCTGTGAAATTTCATGAGCCACCAATCAGCGTTCATCCCCTTCCAACCAACTCATATTTGCCCGACTCCAACCTTGCGCGGATGGAAAAGCTGAATTCGCACGAATCAGATTTTCAGGATTATAATGGACGTAATCAAGCACCAGATCACCTGCCTTTATATCAGGCTGCTCATGGGTATGAGCTGTAAAAAATAAATGCCCGTTGTTATCCGACCAGCCCAGGCGCATAAAGTCCTTGCGATGGAATAAAAAAACAAAATCGGTTTCCTGATAATTTAGAATGGACGAAAAAAATAACAGAAATTCATTGGTGGTATCTTCTGCTTTGCGCGCGATAACATAAAATATATCCGATTCAATACCGGCCAAATCCAATGCCTGATCTTTCTTTATAAACAGATGATGAACGATTGCAGCATTTTCAGTGATGCTAAACATCTTGCCAATTATCTCATTCGATTGTTCAATATCTGCCTGTACTTTTAAATAGGCATATCCCAATATCCGACTCGTATCTGGTTTCTTACCTGATGAAATATAGGTTTGGTCCTCTTTTACCTGATAGGTATATGCATGGAGTTTTTTATATATGGACTTCGGCATGTTGGGATAAGCCTCCAGGTGAAAAAATCCGTTCAATAAAAAACAGTCCTTCACTTTCTTACGGTTTACCGAAATTAATAATTCGGATGATTCATCAAACACCTGTTCGTTGGTTTCATGTATGTATAGTTGATGTGTTGCCTGGGTGTTTCTATCAGGTTCGGTAAGTCGTTTTACCAATACATTGATATTTCCCATACCATCAACTTTAGCCTGATTCACAGCAGCTACCGACAAAATAAATCTATAACAGGGTAATGAACCTTCCTCATCCTTCCGACTGGCCCAGGCCATGCCTACTTTGCTAATGTTTTTCACTGCTGTTAGCATATTTGCAACAATGTAACTTTTAATAATTTACTGAATCAATTTCCAATAATCAAATCCCAAACCACAATTAAATTCCAATACCCCATAATTCAATAACCAAACCCAAGAACTTCTAAATTTTCTTACGTTTCGAATGTGATAGTTGGTGTTTGAACATTATTTGTTATTTGATCATTGTTATTGGGTGCTTCTCCCATATTACAGGTTATGATAAAATCATACAAAGTTATACTTTTGTGAGCTAAAATCAGAACAATGGCAAGTCAAAAACCATCAATTCCAAAAGGAACGCGCGATTTTGGTCCGGTTGAAATGACCAAACGCAATTATATTTTCGATACCATCAGGGAAGTGTTTACCAATTATGGATTTGCTCCTATCGAAACGCCGGCCATGGAAAATTTGTCTACCCTGATGGGCAAATATGGTGAAGAAGGTGATAAGTTATTGTTTAAAATTCTGAACTCAGGGGATTACTTAAAGAAAGCCGATGAAACGTTGCTGAGTCAGAAAGAATCCACCAGGCTCACCACCCAAATCAGTGAAAAAGGGTTACGGTACGATCTCACCGTGCCATTTGCCCGTTTCGTGGTTCAACACCAGCATGAAATATCCTTTCCTTTTAAACGATTTCAGATACAATCGGTTTGGCGTGCTGACCGCCCCCAAAAAGGCAGATATCGTGAGTTTTATCAGTGCGATGCCGATATAGTGGGCAGTAACTCGCTGATGAATGAAACCGAGCTGATACAAATTATCGAAGATGTATTTCACCGATTGGGAATACCAACCCTGGTGAAAATCAACAACCGCAAAATCCTGGCAGGCATTGCTGAAATACTCGATGCATCTGATAAGTTAACGGATATTACCGTGGCTATTGATAAACTTGATAAGATAGGTTATGAAAAAGTAAAGCAGGAGCTATCCGTGAAAGGCCTTTCCAATGACCAGGTCATGAAGCTGGACCCCATTCTTAAACTGGAAGGCAGCAATCTGCAAAAACTGCATGCCATTGAACAGGTGCTTATGCAGTCAGAAACAGGACTGAAAGGTGTGCGTGAAACACAATTGCTTTTTGAATTGCTTCAGACAGCTGAAGTTCATATTCCGGTTGAACTCGATTTAACACTGGCCAGGGGTTTAAACTACTACACAGGCAGTATAATTGAAGTGAAAGCCAAAGACATTGACATGGGCAGTATATGCGGCGGCGGACGTTATGACGATTTAACCGGCATTTTCGGATTGCCCGATGTATCGGGTGTTGGAATTTCCTTTGGGGCAGAACGTATTTTTGATGTGCTCGAACACCTTGATCTGTACCCACAAACAGTGAATGAATCAACCAAAGTAATGTTTACCAATTTCGGAGAAAAAGAACAGCTTTTTTGCCTGAAAATCGCTAAACTGATACGCCAGAAAGGGATTCGCACCGAGATATTCCCCGATTCGGTAAAGATGAAAAAGCAAATGAACTATGCCGATCAGAAAAACATACCGTTTGTAGCCATTGTAGGAACCAACGAAATGGAGCAGCAAAAAATCACCCTCAAAAACATGAACAGCGGAGAACAGGAATTGTTATCCATTGAGGAATTTATGAGTAAAATCAGTCAGCCTTTGCTCATTAAAAAATAAAAAACGAAACTACCTGATATGAACAAAATCATAACGCTGTTAATAATAGGTATTATCATCATTCTATCCGGTTTTTCGCCCGATAAGCAAGTAGCCTACCGATATATCAATCAAACCATTTCATCCATTAAAGAAATAAAAAGTCTGGGCGTAACCATCGAAATTGATGAGCGCATCAATGGTGAGATTCGTAAAAAGAAAGGAGAATTTAAAATTACCTACAATCCTTTCCGGGTTTATCTCTATCAAATACTTCCTGAGGAAGGTATGGAAGTTCTTTTTGTAGAAGGAGAACACAAAAACAAAGCAGTTATTAATACCAACGGATTTCCATGGGTGAATGTATACCTCGATCCGCTGGGCAATGCGATGCGAGAAGGACACCATCACTCCATTTACAATTCAGGGTACGATTTTATCGCCTCCGTGGTCAAACACATGAAAAAAACATATAGCGACGATTACCTGAAAGACAACCTGATTTACAAAGGAACTGAGAACGTCAATGGTTATGAATGTCATGTAGTAGAATTCAATCATACCCGGTATGGCTTTAAGAAATATAATATCCTGAAGGACCAAACGGTTGAAGACTTATCCCGGCTTTTCTATGTAACACCTTATAAAATAATGGAAAAGAACGATTTTGCTTTTGATTATGATGATAACCTCAAAGGCAAAACACTTCATATTCCAACCGGATACGCCAAAAGAATCGTTTTTTACATAGCTGATGAATTTATGTTGCCCACACGCATTGTTGCTTACGACGAAAAAGGACTGTTTGGGGATTACATTTATAGCAATATTCAGATAAATCCAGGGTTTAAAGATTCAGAATTTTCCACCGACAATGATGAATACGGTTTTTAATATCTTTGAAACATGGCAAAATTCAGTTTACAAAAACGAGGACTGAGCTTTAAATACGCTTTCAAAGGTATTTGGTTGGCAATCCGCAGTCAGCACAACATGTGGATTCACCTTATCATCGCAACAACAGTAATCATTGCCGGTATATATTTTTGCTTGTCTGCAACGGAATGGATAATCATTACCATGCTAATTACGGTTGTGTTGGCACTGGAAATTATGAATACCGCCATTGAAGTATTTATAGACTGGCTCTCACCGGATGAAAACACAAACGCCGGCAAAGTAAAAGACCTGGCAGCAGGGGCGGTACTTATTGGTGCCATAGGAGCAGCCATTATAGGTATCGTAATATTTTTGCCTAAAATCATGGCTTTATTCTGATATTCCATTTCACTTTTGGTAACTTTACAGCAGTTGAATGAATTTGATGTGATATGGAGAAACTGGAACAACTAAAAGCTTTTTTGCGACAATATAAATCGGCCATCATTGCCTTTAGCGGAGGTGTTGACAGCACATTGCTGGCCTGTATAGCGAAAGATGAGATTCAGAACCTGCTGGCCATCACAGCATCCTCGTCTTCCATCCCTTTTTATGAACTTGATGAAGCCAAACAGTTGGCTGAAATGATGGGTGTGCAGCACCGGGTGATTGATACGGATGAAATGAATAATCCCCATTATGTGAAAAATGGCTCTGACCGATGTTTTTATTGTAAAACAGAATTATACACCTCTATCAATCCAATTGCCCGACAAGAAAATTATGAAGTGGTATTTGATGGGAGCAATGCCGATGATGTAGGCGATTATCGGCCCGGACGCGAAGCATCCGGAAAAAAAGGTGTAATTTCTCCGTTTGTTGAAGTGGGCATGACCAAAAAAGAAATACGACAAGTAAGTGAAATGTATAAACTCCCAACGGCTGCCAAACCTTCCTATGCCTGTCTGGCATCCCGTATTCCGTATGGTGAAGAAATTGACAGCTACAAGCTCGACCGGGTAGGTATGGCCGAATTTCATATTCGTAACTTAGGGTTTAAAGCGTTTCGTGTACGCAGCCACCAAAACCTGGCCCGTCTTGAATTTGCCCCTGATGAAATTGATCGGGCCTGGCAAGCGCGCGATACAATTACCGAAAAATGTAAGCATGTCGGATTTACCTATGTGGCTTTAGATACACAGGGATACCGCACAGGAGCCATGAATGAGGTGCTTAATAACACGCAGGTGGCTACGGGTAAATGACATCGTTGGACTTTTACGGAAATAAAGGGAGGCAGTAGTAAGCAATAAATAGTTTCGGCAGTCATAGGGTGTTTTACAAATTGCTCAGTCAGGCTGAGCGTAGTCGAAGCCATACACGGAGACGGAAATTTCTTCATACTTCTTCAATCGTAAATCGCTAATCAACAATCGAAAATTGCCATTATGACCGATTGGAGATTAAAGATTGCAGATTGTTGATTGTTGATTGTTAATGTAAGAATAATGAAATACTAACTAACTTAGTATATCCAAAAGTCAACATTCAAAACAAAAAATTACTTAAATAATGAAAAAAGTGAATCAAATTATTCTGTTATGTATTATGCTTTCATCTATTGTATATGGTAAAGAAATTGAAAAAACAATCAGTTCTCCTGATGGATTGTTAAGGATTACGGTTCAAATTCAGGATCAGATAACCTGGGAACTGACCTATAATGATCAAATTGTTGCAGGGCCTTCTCCTGTGTCTTTAACACTTCTGCAACAAGGAGTACTAGGTGAAAATCCGACATTGGTAAATTCATTTACCGAATCAAAAAATGAAACAATTCAAACGTCTTTCTATAAAAAAAGCAGTGTCAGGAATCATTATAATGCACTAATTCTTGAATTTAAAAATGATTACTCATTACAATTCAGGGTTTTTAATGAAGGGGCAGCCTACCGTTTTGTTACAAATATTGAGGATGAAATTAAGGTTGTTAACGAAAGAGTATCGTTTGTATTTCCGGAATCAAACTACGCCTATATTCCATATATTGGGGAAACACTGGGCCGATATCAGAGTCCTTTTGAAAGAGTTTATGAAAAACTAAAAGTGGAAAAAATTGTTGGTGATTCGCTCATACTTACCCCGCTTATGGTTACTAATCAAAATGGCACAAGTGTGGTGATCACAGAAGCCAATCTGGAAAATTATCCGGGGATGTTCCTTAAAGCAAATGAAAATGCCAATGGATTTATTGCCGAACATGCCGCTTTTCCGATGGAAGAGAAACAGGGCGGTTATAATAACCTGCAATCGATTGTTAATAAACGAGCCGATTATATTGCCAAAACCAATGGAGACCGAACCTTCCCCTGGCGGGTAATAGCTGTGGCCGAAAATGATTATGAATTGCTTGACAACGATCTGGTTTATAATCTTGCTGAACCATCGCGTATTGAGGATGAGTCATGGATAAAACCAGGCAAGGTAGCCTGGGATTGGTGGAACGATTGGAATTTATACAATGTTGATTTCAGAGCCGGAATTAATACCAACACATATAAATATTACATTGATTTTGCCGCCGAATTTGGTATTGAATACGTAATACTCGACGATGGCTGGTCGGAAAGCACTGACCTGCTCAAAATAGTACCTGAAATAAATCTGCAGGAAATTATTGATTACGGTAAAGAAAGAGGTGTTGACATAGTTCTTTGGGCCGGCTGGCTGCCGTTAGACAGGGATATGGATAAAGTGCTGAAAAAATATTCCAAAATGGGTGTGAAGGGTTATAAAATTGATTTCATGAACCGTGATGATCAAAAAATGGTTGATTTTTACTATCGTGTTGCTGAAAAAACCGCTTTTTATAAACAAATAGTTCTTTTTCACGGTGCTTACAAGCCTACCGGATTGCACCGTACGTATCCGAATGTTTTGACCTTTGAAGGAGTATTTGGACTTGAACAGGTAAAATGGACGAGTTATAAGGAATTTCCCAAATATGATGTAACCGCACCCTATATCAGAATGTTGGCGGGCCCTATGGATTATACCCCGGGAGCCATGCGCAATGCAAATCTTCAAAACTGGCGGGCCATTAACTCCGAACCAATGAGCCAGGGAACCCGTTGTCATCAGCTGGCCATGTATATTTTATATGAATCTCCTTTTTCTATGCTGGCCGATAATCCGGTAAATTATCAGCGTGAGCCTGAATGCACAGAATTTATTGCCTCCATTCCGACCGTTTTTGATGAAACTGTTGCCCTTGCCGGTGAGGTAGGTGAATATTTAGCCATTGCCCGGCGTAAAGGAGATGCCTGGTATATAGCTGCCATGACTAACTGGGATCCCGGAACGATTGAACTGAATTTATCTTTTCTGCCAAAAAAAGAATACAGTGCCACTGTTTTTTCCGATGGTATCAATGCGGACAGGGCAGCGAGGGACTATAAAAAAGAAACCATTATTTTAAACAACCATGAAAAAATACAGATTGATATGCAACCAGGTGGTGGTTGGGCCGCCATATTAAAACCGGTTGATTAACACAGGATATGCGTTTCAAATATATACCCTTTTGAAGGGATGCATTAACTGTAAAAACCGCTCGCAAAGCTATAATGAAGTAAAGACAATTTATGTGTATCGGGGTATTAATTCAATACTCAGACCTGTATTGTTTTTGTGTTTTGTAAAAAACTTAATCATTCGTTTTTCAGGCATTCGGTATGGTATTGTTTGGGATTCATACCGAAAAACTTATTGAAACTTCTGGTAAAAGCAGGGCGTTCGTAAAAACCAACCATGTAGGCTACCTCTGAAATATTATACCTGTTTTCGCGAATAAGCCCGGCGGCTTTTTTTAATCGTGTAACACGTATTAATTCGCCTATTGATATTTTGGTTATGTCATACACTTTTTTATAAAGTAACGAGCGGCTCATATTCATTTTTTCTGCCAGCACTTCGACATTGAATGAATTATTTGATAGATTTTCTTCTATTATTGTGTTTACCTGGTTAATAAATTCACGATCACCCTGGTTCAATTCTTTTCCCAAATAATTAGACCCTTCCTTCCTAAATTTTGCCATCAGTAATTTACGGTTTACAATAAGATTATTTATTTGCTTTGTCAGATGAAGCATATTAAAAGGTTTACTCATATAGGCGTCAGCACCAAATTCAATTCCTTGAAACATGCTTTGTTCATCGGATTTGGCAGTGAGTAAAATAACCGGAATGTTATTTGTTTGCCATTCCATCTTGATACGCCTGCAAAGTTCATATCCGTTCTCCAAGGGCATCATAATATCACTGATTATCAGATCAGGAAGTTCACGAATGGTCATCTCGATGCCCTCCTGTCCATCTTTCGCAACCATTATATCATAAAATGCTGAGAGCTCTTCCTGAAGAAATATTCTTAATTCTTCATTGTCTTCAACAATAAGAATTTTGGCCTCTTTCAATGAATTCTCATCCGCAATTATATCTCCGTTCTGACCGGTATTGTATATCTCTGAATTAAAGTTATCCGGGATTTGTGGCACATTTACCGGAAGCAATGGATTTTTTAATGTAATGGGCCTATTTATGGTAAAACAAGCACCGGTCCCAGGTGAGCTATCAACAGAGATATTACCGCCATGCATTTCAACCAATAATTTTGTGAAAGATAGCCCGATACCACTGCTTTGATTTAAATCATTATGTCCGTCAATGTTATTAAAACGGTTAAAGATTTTATCCCTGTTTTTCAGATCAATCCCCTTGCCTGAATCTTTAATTTTTATAACATAGCTATCTATATTACCATTTTCTAATTCGACAATAATTTTGCCATTGTCAGGTGTGTATTTAAAAGCATTTGATAACAGGTTGTACATTATTTTCTCCATTTTATCAGGATCAAACCATACCATAAACTCATCTTGTTCAGTAGAAAATTCATAGTGGATTTTCTTTTTATCCGCTGATAAGCGAAATGCTTCGTAATGGCTTCTCAGCACTGATGTGATATTAAGATATTCGGGTTTTAATTCGGAAGTTTCATAGTCAATTTTTCTGAATTCAAGCAGCTGATTAATTAGGTTTAATAATCTGGAAGCATTTTTATAAACCAGGGATAGTTTTTCCTTGATTTTTTCATGCGAGCGGGCAGCTTTTTTTGTATAACCCGGGGCAATAGTCAATAATCATATTTCAAACAGCTATTAAATTCCACTTTTCAGGTACACCATGATTCAATCGGGGGCTAATAAGCGTGGGTATGATTGGTACTATCATTTTTATTATTTAGTCATTGCAATTTGGCACTTTTTTAAATCATAAGTCTTCAATCAACAATCTGCAATCTTTAATCTTCAATTTGTCATAAGGGGGATTTTCGATTGCTGATTAGCGTTTTACAATTCAGGAAGTATGATAAATGGCTATGTGGTGTATAAAATCACAACTAATATTCAGGTTTCAATGTACTTGAGATAAAACAAAATTCATCCTTAAATCCATGTAAGGTTTCACTGTTTAGTTATGCATTGAAAGTATCTTATCTTCAACCACTTCATATACTCTTCCCTTCCAATATGAATATTTAAATATTGCTTTAAATGCAGTGCATAAGCCCGGTGTAACAACATATTTCAATCCAGGATTTTTAATCAACCATGGATGGAAAATAATAATTTCTGGCGCCGCAATTCAAACAAATTTCCCGATGAACACATAGCAACTCTCCACACGTGCAACATTTCCATTTCTCTCTTTCATTCTCAATAAATTTTGTCAACCCGAATTCTTCAATACTTCTAAGGTTTTGAATGAGGCTTTCGGCATATTTTATTATGTATCGCTTGTCTAAATTTTTTATTCTTCTACAAGGGAATTTGAAACAGTCTATACAAGATAGTTGTTCGTTTCCCTGCTTTTCAGGGCAGCACTTAATACTGCAAACCGTACAATGATAAGGTTTATTGCCGTCATTATTACAACCAACACATTTGCTTTTATCACGCTGATATGCGTAGCATAAATCACATATCACACCACATGGTGCTATGCTTAAATGATTCATATTTACTTAAAATGACCGTTATTATTGCAGTGATTATTATTTCTTCATTGTTTTCCAATTACTTTGTCAAATCTGCTATCCATGCAAGAACTCAAATCTGTGGTAATGAATTTCCCATTATAAAATAAACTGAAAATGGTAGCAGGTGTTGGTGCCGCTTGCGCTTGTTCCAATGAATCAAGCTTAATAATATTCAGCGGTATATTCCTTTTTTTGGCCGTTTCGGTCATTGATGATTGCACATGAAACTCAGAAAAAGGACAACGATTCGAATAATAAACAACCAATCCTTTTTTATTTTCACATGTTCCGCTTTTTACAGAATCTTTGAACTTAGGATTTTCTGCTACCGGGTTTATCTTTTTAACCAGCAAACTAAATCCGGATGTGGTTTGCTCGCAAGTCTCAAATCCTTGTTTTAGAAGCCATCTTGTATCACTCATAAAATGGAACTTTTTGGTTCCAACCACTGTAACGATCCCGTCTTTTCCTTGTTTCTTTCCATCTTCAATTGCCCATTTTAATAACTCTTTGCCATATCCTTTCCCTTTGTATTGCCCGGACACCCAAAAGCAATTGATCAACAGATAATTTGGAGCATCAATAGGAACCCAACCTTTTTCAGCGGGGACATACTCAATAAATACTTTTGCCCTTGCATCAATTCTACGAAAAACATATCCATTGTCAAATTCCTGTCTCAACCAGTTTTTTTTTCAATTCATAACTGTCCTTACACTTTTTATCTGAAATTGCACAGCATATATGCTCTTTGTTAAGATTTGATTTATTAAGCATTATGAATTGGTCCATATTGTAAATTTGTTCGTTTAACCAAAGTTAAACAATTAGTGTGTCAACCCTATGTCAGCAGAAAAAATTTAAAATAGCTATGTTGTACATGGTGGCTTTCATTGTTCTGCTACAATAGAAAATCATTCATTGACAATCGATATTTATCTTAACTGAATGATGATAGCCGCCTTTATGAAAATTGCGAATGCCATGATTGACCAAGGGCTAAATCGAGTAGGAAGATAGGGATTACTTCCCTATCTGTCCTCTCACACCACCGTACGTACGGTTCCGTATACGGCGGTTCCTTAGCCCACCCTCACTTTGAGGTAATATTCCGAGAACGTAAGATAACCCGCCTTTGATATACCTTCATTGGTTATGCTTCGGGAAACAATAAAACTATTCGACACATGCC
>JAAAOM010000008.1 GCA_009908855.1 Bacteroidota bacterium | reverse complement strand
CGTATCAAGTATACCCGCCATACCCATAACCCGGGTACGTGGTGCATTGGCGGTAATAAATGCCTGATAAGTCATCACATCCAACGGATTGGAAACAATAATTATAATTGTTTCAGGCGAATGTTTAATAATATTTTCGGTTACTTGTTTTACAATTTTTGCGTTGGTACCAATCAAATCATCACGGCTCATACCCGGTTTACGGGGTAATCCTGATGTAATAACCACTACATCTGAACCGGCTGATTTATCATAGCCATTAGTGGCGCCAACAGGTTTGGCATCGAATAAGTGAATGGGCGAGCATTGCCACATATCAAGGGCTTTTCCCTCAGCAAGTCCTTCTTTTATATCGATGAGAACAATTTCATTGGCTGTATCATTCGAGGCCAAAACATTTGCACAGGTTGCTCCAACATTTCCTGCTCCTACAACAGTTACTTTCATATTTAGATATATTATTTGATCCTAAAAAATTTACGATTTTCAAAAACGGATACAATGATAGCAAAAAATTAAGTATGTACAGGGTTAAATTATTTTTACTTTTCGGTCATTAAGCAGGAATGATGCCATGCCGAAATATACTGTTTATACCAGAATTGTTGATTCTTTTACTAATTTTGTTTTTAAAAATATTATAAATAGAGTAGCAGATGAGTATTAAAGAGAACCTGGAACGATTAAAGAAGGAAATTCCGGGCCATGTTAAATTAATTGCGGTATCCAAAACCATGCCCGTGGAAGCTATTCAGGAGGCGTATAATAATGGACATCGGATTTTTGGAGAGAACAAAGCGCAGGAATTGAGCCGTAAACAAGCCAGTTTACCAAAAGATATCGAATGGCACATGATAGGGCATCTGCAATCTAATAAAGTGAAGTATATTACGCCTTTCGTACATCTAATTCATTCCGTTGACAGTTTAAAATTACTGAAAACCATTGACAAGGAAGCCCGGAAGAATGAGCGGATAATCGATTGCTTCTTACAGGTTCACATTGCACAGGAGGAATCGAAATTCGGCTTTACTAAAGATGAATTGACAGAACTGCTGGAGCGTGATGAGCATACAGCATTATCGGGTATTCGTATATGCGGATTGATGGGAATGGCATCGTTTACAGACAATATGGAACTGGTGAGGGACGAATTTGAGCATCTTACCCGGTTGTTTAAAAGTATTAAAAAACAATATTTCACTTCCGACAGTCATTTTAAAGAAATTTCAATTGGAATGTCAGGAGATTATAAAATTGCCATTGAATGTGGGGCAACCATGGTGCGCATCGGCACAACAATTTTTGGTGAAAGAAATTATAATCATTAGCTTTATGCTAAACTATTTCTAAATAATATGGCAGACTTATCTACAAAATATGCGGGGTTAATATTGCCTAATCCGGTTGTTGTGAGTAGTAGCGGTTTAACCAGTTCATTAGATAAACTGGTAGAACTTGAAAAAATGGGAGCGGGCGCGGTTGTGCTTAAATCTGTTTTTGAGGAACAAATCAATTATGAAATTGGTAATTTGGTTAAATCAAGTGAATATCCCGAAGCTGAAGATTACCTTACCAATTATGTGAAAAGCAATACACTGGATGCTTATCTGGAGTTGATCGAATCGGCTAAAAAATCTCTGACTATTCCGGTTATTGCCAGTATCAATTGTATTTCTGCTACTGATTGGGTGAACTTTGCCAAAAAAATTGAATCTGCCGGTGCAGATGCCCTTGAAATAAATGTTTTTTATGTCCCCAATGATCCTAATTCTATTAGTGAAACTTATGAACATGTATATTTTGATATTGCAGAAAAACTAAGGGCCAGGGTTAAGTTACCGTTGATTTTTAAAATAGGTCAGTTTTTTACTAATCCGCTGTTTGTTGTAAAACAGCTTTATTTCAGAAAAATTAACGGGGTTGTACTATTTAATCGTTTTTATGCCCCTGATATTGACCTGAAAAGTCTCAGGTTAACATCGGCTGAAGTATTCAGTAATCCTTCCGATATTCGTCAAACATTGCGCTGGGTTGGTATGATGTCGGATCAGTTTGAAAAACTTTCCATCTCAGCATCAACAGGTGTGCACGATGCTGAGGCAGTAATAAAACTGTTATTGGCAGGTGCCAATACCGTACAGGTTTGTTCGGCGCTCTATAAAAACGGAACCAAACTGTTAAAAAACATTATTTCAGATATGAACAAATGGTTGGATAAAAACGATTTTGCATCGGTAAGGGAAATGCGTGGAAAACTAAATTACCAAAATATTCCTGATCCGGCATCGTATGAGCGTGTGCAGTTTATGAAATATTTTAGTTCACATCAATAGTCATTACCGATTGTGATATTCCATTTTTAGTACCTGATTGGTCCGGGAGGTTATTTTGAAGCGATCATCAATACGGTAATTGATAATCCATATTATCTGGTCCTGTTGATTAGTAAGCAGCCATATATTTTCTTTCTCAAACCTGGAAATTTTCCTGTCAATAAAAAAATCGCTTAGTTTTTTGGAATTGTGCATGCCCAAGGGATGAAAGCTATCTTTTTTTTTCCATTTACGGATTTTTAAAGGAAAAGTAATGGTGTTATAATCAACCATGGCAATATGGGGTGCTGATGATACACTGAAGTTTTTATTTCGATCCAGTATTTCCCAACTTAAATGGATGGGGTGATTCAAGACATATTGATTTTCATGCAGATGAATCACCGCATGCTCTTTGGGTTGAATTTTTCTGATAACACATTGTTGCCGATCAACAAGTAATTCATATTCATCGGACAAGAAGAGATTACCGGGTTTTTCCTGCATAACAGAGCGGGTAATGTTGTTTATCTGATTAGCATGAAATCCATAATCCTTTAAAAAGGTATACTTCATCCAAAAAGGGGCTTGCATGAAGTTACGGTGGTCAATTATCGTCATTTGATGCTGCTTGCTGACATAAGCCGATCTGAACAATTCCATGTCTTTTTCCAGATGGATATCTATATCATTCAGTATTTCCGACGCGTTAAGGACATTTTCGGTAAATTTCGGATTGATTTCTCGAAATTTCGGTATGATTTCATGTCTTAATTTATTTCGTGCATATTTGGTTTCGGCATTTGATGAATCCTCGCGAAAAGGAATTTGTTCGTTGGATACATATTCTACTATTTCATGGCGGGAAGCAAATAAAAATGGACGTACAACATAATTAAGCTTCGGCTTTATTCCTGTTAAACCTTTTAATCCTGTACCACGCGCCAGGTTTAGAAGAATGGTCTCAACCACATCATCTTTGTTATGGGCAACCGCCACTGCTCTGTAATTGTGTGTATTCATTAATTCATCAAACCAGCTGTACCGCAATTCCCGGGCAGCCTCCTGCACGGATATTCTTTGTTGCTTCGAATAAGTATCGGTATCATACGATTTAACATACAAAGGGATTTGAAATTGTTGACAATAATGTCTTACAAATGCTTCATCAGCGTCTGATTCATGGCCCCGTAAATGAAAGTTACAATGGGCTACACCTATGTTTATATTAAGTTTACGCAGGCTGTGCAGTAAACACATTGAATCGATACCACCGCTTACTGCTACTAAAACAGAATCAGAGAAATTAAACAAGGTATGTTCCGTAATATAATCTGATAATCTATGAAGCATGTACGGATAATGATTGATTCAAAAGTTGACTGATACCTGTGGCTTTTAACAGGCATTCTTCATATTCTGCTTCCGGTATGGATTGGGATGTGATAGCACCGCCAACCATACAGGATAAATAGTGATTCTGTTGGTTATAAACCAAACTGCGTATTACAACATTGAAATCAAAATCTCCGTTTGGTTTAATATAGCCAACAGTTCCGGAGAATATTCCGCGCTTGGTAACTTCATATTTTTCAATTAATTGCATGGCACGGATTTTTGGCGCACCGGTCATGGAGCCCATGGGAAAAGTATTGCTGAAAACTGTGCCAATCGGCAAGTCTTTCTCAACACGGCAACTAATTGTACTTATCAGTTGATGCCAATGGCGAAATGTGTATAGTCCGCATATTTCATCAGCATGTACGGTACCTTTCAGGGCAATTCGGGACAAATCATTTCGAACCAGATCTGCAATCATTATATTTTCTGTTCGGTCTTTCCGGCTGTTAAGCAGTTGTTTTTTTAACAGCTCATCCTGTTCAAAATTTTCACCTCTTTTAATGGTTCCCTTAATTGGTTGGGAAAGAAGCGTAGTATCGGTTTTGGAAATATACCTTTCAGGGCTACCCGAAAGCAGGTAATGATGGTTTGTTTTATAAAAGCAGCTCATAGGAGCGGGTGATTGGTGCCTGAGCAGATGATACAACCGGTAGGGGTCGATCACTGCCTGGTTATGGTAAAATTCGGTGGCATAATTCAATTCATAAATATCACCTCGCCGAATATGTATTTTCAATTGTTGAATCACTTCCAGGTATGATTCTTTAGATTGTCGGCCTTTGAGCTGAATATTTAGCCGTTCGGCCTTAATGGTACTGAAGTTTTTAATTTGAGTTACCAAATGATCAATTTCATTTTCCTTTATAAAATCGGGATATAAAATTTCAATATGGAATGGTTCAATAATTATGACATATTTGGGCCTGAAAAATTGAAAGTACGGGAAATGAACTTGATCCGGATTATGCGAATGAAGGTTTTCCAGCTCATTTTTTACATCGTAGGTAATATGTCCAAATAGCCAATCGTTATGCGTGTTTTTTAAGGAATTAAGTTTGTTAATGGCAAAAAAATCAGCATGATAAGTGTCCAATGCATCCAATGCTGCAATGTAATTGCCTGATTTATGATAAGGATGATCATATTCAGCTGAATCAAGCAAAACAAATGGGTTGGTATTACGGGCAAATTCAATTAATTGATTCAGGAACAGCTGTCTGTCATCAATATGGTATTGCTTGCTTTTTCTCATTAGGCAAAGATAAAAAAGCATTTACATTATTGTAATTCAACAACAGAAGGTTTTTGGCTGTAAAAAGTATTGGGACGCAGACGTGGTTCGCCTAAAAACTGGTAATGCTGGGTAGAAGCATCCAATGGAGTGTTTAAAAAATAGGTGAGTCTTAATTCAATGGTGTTGAAAACCAGGTTTTCATTTCTAAACCGCACTCCAATTCCGATATTTTGGTAAATTTCATTTTCAAAGAGCTGTTTTTTTTCATTGTTAACAATTCCCCAATCGGTAAATGCGAACAAAGCAATTCTGAAATCAAGTGGTTTCCAGGGGGTGAATAAAACCGATTCAAGACTGGCAGTTAATCGCTCGGTACCTCTCAGGTTGTTACTTCGCAGGCCTCTGATACCGTCCCTGCGTTCAATGCTTAAATGATCATTTACAAATGGTCGGTATGCCTTTGTAAAGTCAAATCTTTTAAAAATTCTGTAGCGGTATTTGTTTTTTCCGAATAAATGTGAGAAATACAATCCTTCGATATGCAATACGGCTTGCTCATGTAGGTTATTCTCAATAAATGTTCCGGTCTGTACTAATCCGTATAAATAACCCAGCCTGTAGTGGTACTTACCGGCAGAAGCCTGAAAACCCAAATAAGGCCTGTTGTTAAAAGTACTTGATTCATAACCGGTTGTGAATGTAAGGTTGTATCCGTAAGGAAGGTCTTCTGTGCGTCCGAAACTGTAAATAAAATTTGTTTTAATAAAGTTTTGTCTGATAAAAGAGATATTGGCCAGGTAAAGATTTCTGGATTGTAGTTTATGAAAAGCCTGTTCACGCACAAAATCTGGTGATTCAAAATGAAAATCACGTAACATACGTGCTGATACAACAATGCTGGTACGATATTTAGATATTTTTTCGGAAGGATTAATTCTAATTGCATGGGCGGCCCAGCCATCCAGCCGATAATAGCTTGAAAAAGCATTGTAGTAGGTGGTATCAAATGTCCAATATGATTTATATTCCTGCATATTTTCGAAACTGAAACCACCTGCATACTTTGCTTCCGGACTGTAAAAAGGGCGGGAGAGATTGATTCTGTAGCCTTTATTTCCAAAACGGTCGGTATATTGAAATTCAGCATCGGTAAAGGTTGAAGCTACATTTTTTATGCGATATTGCATGTAATATCCCATTGGAGTGTTATAATCGTTATTCCAATAAATAGTGTTTTTGAAAATATGTCCGTAACCAAAAATGTTGTTATTCCAGATATCAACATTTCCCTTATCAACAGATGGGATGGCAAAACTAAATCCATAAGGATAAACATCTTTTGTAAGTATAATTATCTCAACTTCATGATCGGAACCTGATACTTCCGAAACGATGATACGCGCATCTTCTATATAGGGGAAAGTTCTTAAAAAACGTTCATTATCAGCAATGGTATATGGATCAAGTTTTTCTCCGACATCAAACAATAAACTATTTTTAATAATGGATTCCTGCGTGCGAAAATGTAATTTATTGGCTGTTCTTTCGAAAAAGGAAACGGCTTTTTTATCGGGCTCTTTCAGGGTTGGTCCGAAAGGTTGCAATCGGACGATCCTGATATCGGTAATTATCATATCCTCATAATCCACAAATTGGCTGCTCCCAAAGGAGAAATCCTTTTGTCCGCTTTCATTTGGGGATTCTTTTCGAATCAGGTCAATTAAAGAATTACTAATTCGTTTGGTTAATACGGTATCTGTAACAGATTCAATTTCTTCGGTTATATCTTTCACCTCCAGGGTATCTATGGGCAAAACCACTGTGTCTTGTGCCATTGCATCGTAACAGATACTTAAATGGATAAGACCCGATAAAAAAATAACCCTGAGATATTTTATCCCGACGAACATTTCATCATAATTGAATTCCCACTAAGAGCATTTGTGAGCTGCTTATATTATCAAAATGTGCCTGCAAATTATTTTCAAGTATATTCAAATCTTGTGCCTCCTGCATTATTGTAATTAATTTTTGATCGGGCATAATGCCATCATTAAAATCGGCAAGCTCATTGGCAAGTGATTGAGAATAAATATAGGCTACATCGCCCCAGTTAATGTCAATTGTTTGATAGGTAAATTTAGTGTCCTTTATTTGTGAACTGGCATTTAGCTGCGCACCCGTGAATTTCTGCACTGAATTTCCGCTTTGCAGCAACATGGAATTATTGAGTCCGGCATATTGCAATTCTTCCAGTTGCTTATCATAAATCAGTAATGATAGCGAAAATTGTTGTTGGTTTAGATCAATGGAACCCATTTGGGTAACATCGTCGACCAACGATTTGGTAAGTTGGTTTAACAGTTTACCTGCAGTAAGGTTTTTAATATCTTCAATGATATTTCTGAAATTAAGCAGTGTATAAACATTAATCAGATTTATCGGGAAATGATAAGTGCCAATACTTGTTAAAAACAGAATACTTTTGTCGTCTTTCTGATGGGTACTAATAAGGCTGTTGGCCAGTTTTTCAGAGGCTACAAAAATATTATTATTGGTGATCTTTTCTAACTGGGCTTTTTGGGGTTTAATGACCTTATCGAGTAATCGGTTGTAAGCGAACGACTTTTCAACTGCATCCGGTTTTAATGTATTATCGGCAGATTTATCCGTATTGGGAGCTGCACCACGTTGACGACTTAGCTGGGTGATATTTTTCACCTTGGCCAATATTTCAACCCGGTCTAAAGGCTTGGAAATATAATCATCAGCACCGGCTTCCAAACCTCGTATTCTTGAATCCCGGTCATCCAGGGCTGTAATCAGAATAATAGGAACATGGGAAGTCGATTGTTCTTCACGTAATCTTTTACATACCTCGTAACCATCCATTTCAGGCATCATTACATCCAGTAATATAAGGTCTGGTATTATTTCCAACGATTTGTCATACGCTTGCTGCCCGTCTTCGGCAAAAATCAGCTGGTAATCTTCCTGGTGCAATATGGCTTCTAATAATTGTCTGCCAATGGGTTCGTCATCAACAATTAATATTTTATTCATACTATTTACTTATTCTCAGAGCTGAAATATACAAAATACTTGGTATTACTAATTTTACTTTAACGATTTTTTATTAATGTTATTGGCCTTGATCGGAACTCAGCATACAGTTTTGTCGTACAAAATTGAGACCTTTGCAGTGAAATTGTTATATTTAAACTAAAATCGTTACTCCAAACCATGACCGAATCGGTACTTAAGGCCATTTTGCGTTTATATGCGTTAGTTGCACAACTCAATAATAATGTTTCGGTAATTCAGACAAGAAGTATTGTTGAAACTTATCTCAGGCAATTGATTAGCGCTGATCAGGTAAGGTCGTATTTAATTATTTACGATTTTTATTACCGTGGTTACAAAGAGGGAAGGGATAAACTTGATAAAAAGCTAATATCGGTTTTTTCCGTAAAGGCAATCATCATTTGCGAACAGATTAACAAAGTAATTGAGCAAAAAGAGAAGGCGCTTGTGGTGGTTAACCTGTTTGAGCTGGTTAATCTGAAATCTGATTCGGGCAGCGAAGTATTGGACTTCTTAAGGACGGTATCACTGGCACTCAAATTTAAGGAAGATTTATTTCAGGACAGCCGTGCTTTCATACTTAACCAATTAACAGAATTAACCCGCAAACGCCATGCATTGGTAATTTCTGAGGATTCGAAGGATGTAGATGATGAAGTTGCCTTTATTCGCAAGCAGTTCCTGAAAGGTAAACTGGTGTTTTTATATGTTTCTTCGATTAAAACCATACTTTTCCGTTACCTGGGAGAATCGGAACAGTTATATTTGAATGGTCGTGATATAGCACCCTATAAAACATATGTGCTGGACAAGGGAGCTTCTATTCGCAGCCCGAAGCTTTCACCGATTTACTACAGCGACATAAGCCGTAAATTTATATTGAAACAGGAAGAAGAAATCATTCTTTTTCAATCTGTTGATGTACAATTTAAGTTTAAGAACAGTGAAAATGGTATTCGGCAATTTACCATGAACGAGCGTTCAGGCAGGCTTATTGGCATTATGGGAGGGAGCGGTGTTGGAAAATCAACCTTGCTGAATGTGCTGAATGGCAACCTGAAACCGGTTAAAGGAAATATTTATATCAATGGATTTGATATACACGAAAACAAAGATAAGACCAGGGGGCTTATTGGATATATTCCGCAGGATGACTTATTAATTGAGGAATTAACTGTTTTCGAGAATCTGTTTTACAATGCCAGGCTTTGCTTCAAACAATTAAACGACGATGAAATTACCCGGTTGGTGAACGATGTGTTAAATGATCTTGATTTGACGGAAGCCAGCGATTTGAAGGTTGGTAATCCATTGAATAAGTTTATTAGCGGTGGTCAGCGTAAAAGATTAAACATTGCACTTGAACTCATTCGTGAACCTTTTGTATTGTTTGTGGATGAACCCACATCTGGGCTTTCCTCACACGATTCTGACCGTGTCATGGACCTGTTAAAAGAACAAACACAACATGGCAAACTAGTGATGGTGAATATTCATCAACCATCGTCCGACATATTTAAAATGTTCGATAAACTAATTGTGCTCGATAAAGGCGGGTATATCATTTACCAGGGTAATCCCATTGATGCGGTTACTTATTTTAAAACACAAAATAATCTAATAAATTCCAATGAAAGTGAATGCCTGAATTGTGGCAATGTGAACCCTGAACAGGTATTGCAAATCATTGAATCGACCGAGATTAATGATGAAGGAAAGCCAACCGGTAACAGGGTACGTAAGCCACATGAGTGGTATGAATTGTATAAGGACCTGATTGAATCCCGGATAAAACCGACCACACAAAAATTTCAATTACCGGTTAGTTTTTTCTCAGCTCCCAATCCATTCAAACAGTTTAAAATATTTGGTATCCGCAACCTGCTTACAAAATTATCTGATCGTCAGTATTTGCTAATCAATTTACTGGAAGCGCCTTTGCTGGCATTTATATTAGGATTGTTTACCAGATACAATGCAGGAACAGAAGATGATCCCAAAGCCTATATTTTCAGCCTTAATGAAAACTTCCCCGTATATTTATTTATGTCTGTAATTGTTGCTTTATTTTTAGGATTGATTGTTAGTGCTGAGGAAATAATCCGTGACCGTAAATTATTAAAAAGAGAAGCCTTTTTGAATTTAAGCCGGTTCAGTTATTTTAATGCAAAAGTGGTTTTTCTTATTGTATTGTCGGCCGTTCAGTCCTTCACATTTGTAATCATCGGAAATGCATTTCTGGAGGTGAAAGGTATGCTTTTTCATTACTGGCTCGTATTATTTGCCTGTTCGGTATTTTCCAATACACTTGGTCTTAATATATCGTCATCCCTTAAATCGGTAGTAGCCATATATATTCTGGTTCCCTTGTTGTTGGTACCTCAAATATTATTTGGCGGGGCCATGCTAAAGTTTGATAAGCTGAATAAAAGTCTGACCTCTCAAAAACAAGTGCCAATTATTGGTGAACTAATGCCTTCACGATGGGCATATGAAGCATTGGCTGTACATCAGTTTAAATACAACGGGTATGAAAAACATGTTTTTCCACTCAACCAAAAAGAAAGTGATGCATCATTTAAAATTAGTTATTTAATTCCCGAGCTTCAGAACCTGATTTATGAAAGCAAAAGGAATATCAGAGACAATAAAAACCATCGCATAACCGAAAACAATCTTGAAATAGTAAAAAATGAATTAACGACCATCATCGACCTGTACAATATTCCGACTTTTGCTCATTTACAAAACCTGGCGCTCAATGCATTTGATCTGCGTATGGCCGATGAAACACTAACCTATTTGAATAAGCTAAAAAAATTTTTTGCTGATCGGCTGAAGCAAACCGTGTCGCAAAAGGATGAAGTATTGGATGAGTTAGGACAGGTATTACCCGGTGAAAAATCAGTTTTTACATTACGTCAGGATTTTTATAATGAACAACTGGCTACGGTAATGCTAAACAAAAATGAACGTGAAAAAATTGTGAATTGGAATCAGAAGCTAATTCAAAAGGCAGAACCCATATACAAAATCCCTGCATTAACCAATGGGCGAGCTCATTTTTATGCGCCGGTTAAGCGTATAGGGCCATTTACATTCGAAACATATTGGTACAACCTGGCAATTTTGGGACTCATGTCATTGTTTTTCTACTTATTGTTAATATTTGATGCACTAAACCGCTTGGGAAGAAAAATGTATATTATTAACTTACGAAACATATTGAAAATGAAACCTTATTTGTTTAAATCGTCGATACGATACCTGAGTGAGCGTTTTGGAAATAAAGATTAATAATTTATTATTTTAGTAAGTAATTTAACATATCAGAATCATGAAAATACGCAACTTACTGTCTTATACAATTATAATATTTGTTGGAGGACTCCTGGCCGGCTGTGTAAGCGGCCCGGCTGATAATAAATCCGGTAATGGCGATGAAACAACGGTAAACGCCTTTGATCAGGTAAACGACCAGCTAAAAGAGGTATACTATCGTTTTCCATCACCTGATGAAATGTTTAGCTATGTGCGTCAACAGTCTCTGGAATTTGACCCAACGTTGTTGATTCCTGTCAAACAAAGCAGGAAATTTATTGATTCCAAATCGCAAAAGGTTGGGTTGGGTATGTATGTTTCCGATCTGGCCTATATAACCCTTTTTGAGCGGTATAAAGAATCGATGGACTATATGCGCGTTATTCACAGTTTGAGTGAAGAAGTACGCATTGCGGGGGCTTTTGACCAACAGTTTGCTGAGCGTATTGAAGCCAATATCAGGAACATGGATTCCTTAAAAGTTATCTCCAATGATGCGCTTGACAAGCTTGTTTCCTACCTGGTATCCAACAATATGGAAGAAACATTTGCGCTCATATCAATGGGTGGATTTGTGGAAGTGGTTTATATTTCTACACAACTTGTTGACAAATATGAGCCGGATGACGAAACCATTCAGAGAATTGCCGAACAGAAATTTGTTTTAAAGAATCTGTTGGAATATGTAAATATCTATAAAAATGACGCAGCAGTGAAAGAAACCATGAATACCATTCAGCCAATCGTTGATTTTTATAATAACCTTGAAAAAAAGGAGCAATCTGAAACCAAGGTGCAAAAACAGGATGATGGTAAATTGATATTCAGTGGCGGAAGCGATTTGTATTTAACTGAAGACCAATTTAACGAATTAAAAACCACCGCAGCAAACATACGCAAAGCGATGTTATATAACTAAAAGCAATAAAAATTGTAATACGATGAAATACAAAATAATATATTTTCTATTCATTCTTTTTTCAGTCTCATCATTAGGCTTTTCACAAGACTGTACCGACTATCATCAGTTTCATTGTACTTATGCTGATTATACATTTTATTACAGTCGACAGTCAAAAAGTGCCTTGTTCGAGCGCGGACAAATCTCAGAGTTACGAATTGTGGCTTATGGGGGAGAAGAATATTATGTTTCCGTTTGTGCCAACCGCAAATGGAAAAATATGCGTTTCAGGATTCTTGAGGATAATGAAAACCGAACAGTTTTATATGACAATGCCGATAATGAATATGCTGAAGACATTACATTTGAGAATGAAAATACCCGAAACATAATTATTGAAGTGATCACTCCTGAGCCCGAAAGCGCTTCTGAAGTGGGAGAGCAGCGGTGTGTAGGTGTTGTGATCATGTTCAGACCTAAAGATCATAAAGAGCAGGACCCGGAAGGAAAAATTGGATTTTAATATTTTTTGTTTCAGCCTATTTTGCGGATAAAATCCCGGGATCGTATTACCATGATAAATGGAACCCTAATTATTTTGATCGGGCTTCTTTGACTTATCATTTTCTATTTACCTCTGTAATTGCTTACTTCCAAAACTTCAACCCCCTGATCAAACACCAGGTCTACAGGAATTCCGTTTTCTTCCACTTGCTTTAAAGCATTTTGAAGGTCAATATTCATATTTCCATAATCATCCACTAATTTACCTGCTGCATCATAGTCACCATCTCCCTGAATGGTAATTATTTTTTCTGAAAGTTCGGCTATGGCTTGTTGCATTTTGTCAAAGTGGATCCCAAACTTTTCATCTTCAGTCATATAAAATGCTCCTTTTTCTTTGAAATAATTAAAGCGCATCAGGTTGGCAACACCATGGGAGGATGAAGCGCCAAATCGTACGGAACGGAATATGCCAGCCATGAAGGTTACATAGTTATCCATCAGGTCAACATCAATCTCATTCATTTTCTTCAGTTCGGTTACCAGATACAGACCCAGAATGTCCGCTTTTCCTTCTTCCAATATGGTGGCCCGATCTTGTAGTGCCTCCCGAACGGTTTTGTCGGATGTAAGCGTGTTTTTTATACCCAATCCATGCGCTACCTCATGAAACATGGTATTCTCAAAAAATGCATCAAATGTTACATGTTGCAATTGTTCGGGCACAATCAGCACTTCGGAAATTGGTTTCAATATATGATCAAATTTGGCTTTCATGGTATTTTTCAGCTGTAAACGCCTGCTACCCTTCTGCTCCTGAACTTTTTCATCATTGGGGAGATTAATAGCTATGGTTTTGCTACCTGCATTGCAATCGCCCGCATAATAAATGGCTTCATAAGCATTTAGCTCAGAGTCGGTTCCGGGTTGTTCCTGCTTGTATTTATCAGGTACCGGTAAATTTTCCTGCATAACCGGCAGCAAATCAGCATATTTATTTAGTTTTTCGCTCCATGCCATATCTTTTACCAATACATAAGCTTCAAATGCTGCTTTATATCCATATAAACGATCTTCATAAGTCTCGATGGGTCCGATAACCACTTCAATGCGATTGGTTTTCATGTCCATCCAGGCCAGATCGCTTTCATAATATTCGTTGGAGAGGAAGGCATCGGCCCGTTTGGTTAAATATTCTTTTAACCCGGCATTTTCGGCCAGTGCAGCTGCTTCCTTCAATGTTTCGGCGGCATCACTTAGTTTTTCTTTATAGGCAATGTTGTAAGGTATGGTTTTCAGAGAACCATCATCATTTCGTCGAATCAAATTGTAGAGGCTTAATTTGGTAGCATCCTCAAAAGCTTCGAATTCTTCCCGGGTCATATCGGCAGGATAAAATTTGGCGCCCAATGGTTTTTCACCGTACCCCTGTATAAAGGGTTTGTTGTTATTCAGTCGGTCCCAGGGCCCGTAATTAATTTTCACCAGTTCTTTTTGTGCTGATGACAATGGTCTTTTGTAAATATCTTCCTGATTACCAAATGCCTGTAACCAGAATAATTCATCCATAATATTGGCTGCCTTTATGAGCAGGGGAATCATTTGTTTTTCTTTATCGGTAAGTAACGAAAGGTCGGTAGTCAGGGATATTTCTTTGTAATCATTAACCCTTTCCCGGTTATAGGCTTCCTGTTTTTTATTTTGGCAATTGGTAAACAAGAGTGTTATTACGAGTAGTAAGATTCCGTTTTTCATGATAGTAAAAGATATTAATACGCAAAAGTAACTGAATTAGAATTAATTGTAATGCAGTGCCCCGGAAATTAATTAACAACTAATAAGCACGTGCAAACAGAACCCGTTGTTTCGATGGTTTGCCACTGTATATGCAGGTTCCGTCTTCCTGGTTATTATTGAAGGGTATGCAACGAATGGTAGCCTTTGTTTCATCCTTAATTTTTAATTCTGTTTCAGAAGTACCATCCCAATGGGCGTATATAAAACCGCCTTTCGTTTCCAATATCGATTTAAATTCATTGTATGAATCGGTGTAATATGTGTTCGACTCCCTCAGTTCTAATGCTTTTTTGTAAATATTGTTTTGCATGTTATCCAACAATTCTTTTATGTTTTTAACGACATGCTGATCCGGATATGATTGTTTTTCAAGTGTATCCCTGCGTGCCACTTCCAGTGTACCATTTTCCAAGTCGCGAGGACCAATGGCAATTCGTACAGGTACGCCTTTAAGTTCGTATTCAGCAAATTTCCATCCGGGTTTGTGGGTATCGCGGTCATCAAATTTTACGGTAATACCGGCATCCTGCAAATCTTTTTTGAGGGCATTTGCTTTTTCAGCGATCTTGTTAAATTGCTCCTGGTTTTTATAAATAGGAACAATCACCACTTGTGTAGGTGCCAGTTTAGGTGGTAAGACCAGTCCGTTATCATCCGAATGTGCCATAACCAGCGCTCCCATTAAGCGAGTGGATACCCCCCATGAACTGGCCCATACATATTGTTCTTTGCCTTCTTTATTGGTGAATTTCACATCAAAGGCCTTTGCAAAATTTTGTCCCAGGAAATGCGATGTTCCTGCCTGCAGTGCTTTGCCATCCTGCATCAATGCTTCAATGGCATAAGTATCGATGGCTCCGGCAAATCGTTCATTTTCACTTTTCACGCCTTTTACAATCGGCACGCCCATAAAATTCTCGGCAAACTCGGCATATACATCCAGCATTTTTGTGGTTTCTTCTATGGCCTCTTTGCTTGTGGCATGCGCTGTGTGGCCTTCCTGCCATAAAAACTCAGCTGTACGAAGAAATAATCGTGTCCGCATTTCCCATCGTACTACATTGGCCCATTGGTTAACCAATATCGGTAAATCGCGATAAGATTGTATCCAGTTTTTATAGGTATTCCATATAATGGTTTCTGAGGTTGGGCGGACGATTAATTCTTCTTCAAGCCGTGCTTCCGGGTCAACCACTATACCGCTGCCATCTTCAGCATTTTTGAGTCGGTAATGACTCACTACGGCACACTCTTTAGCAAAACCTTCAACATGACTGGCCTCTCTGCTGAAAAAGGATTTGGGTATGAACAGGGGGAAATACGCATTTTCATGCCCGGTGTCTTTAAACATTTTATCCAGCGTTTGCTGCATCTTTTCCCAAATTGCATAACCATAAGGTTTAATAACCATGCAACCACGTACTGCTGAATTTTCAGCAAGGTCGGCTTTCAACACTAAATCGTTGTACCATTGTGAATAATTTTCCGCCCGGGATGTTAATTCTTTAGCCATTTTCCAGTTTTGGTATAGAATTTGTTAATTTTATCATGTATTTATGCGTGCAAAGTAAAAAAATAAAATTAGATATTCATACAATTAAGCTTTACGGGAGGTACATTATGAAATTATTCAGTACAATATTGATTATGGTAGCAGTCTCATTTGGAGCCTGCACATCCGGACAGAAAGCTACCTCCGGATACGATGATATATATTATATACCCGGCGATAAAACGGCGGATGAGCAACCTGCTGCTGATAAAGGATCAGATGCAGTAAATTCTCAGGAAGGATACGACGATTATGCAGCTTACCATGCCCGCAAGGAACAGGAAATGCTGGATAATGATCAGCAATATACTCCCGAGGATTCATTAAACTATGTCCAGGATCAGGATTACATACAGTCTGAATCTTATGCAGAGGACGATGGCCTGGGCAATACCTATATTACAAATAACTATTATTCTGATGAGTACCTGTATGCCTCCAGGATAAACCGTTTTCATCGTCCTTTCAGGGCATATAGTTATTGGGATTATTATGACCCCTTCTGGTACGATCCGGTAGGATGGTCAATCAGTTCAAGCTGGTATAATTCAGGCTGGGGATTTAGCATAGGATTTGGCTCACCCTGGTATTACAGTTCATATTACAGTCCCTGGTACTATAGTTCATGGCACCGTCCGTGGTATTCAAGGCATTATTATCCATATTCTTACTATGGCGGTTACCATCATAATCCTTATTATTACGGGTATTCTGATTACTATGGTACAAGAGGCAGATCAGTTAGTTATGGTCGTATAAATCGATCTTCCACCTATTCTGATACACGAGCAGGTACTGGCTACAGATCAAGCGTTAACCGGCAAAAATCAACTGCCTCTGAGGGTTCATCAAGGTCTTCTGTTTCAGGAAGCGTTGATCGGAATACCAATGTTCAACGATCATCGGACCGGTATTCACGTTCAGGAAGCAGAGATTATAGTCGTTATAGCAGATCAGGGGCAACTGGTGACAGGTCATCTGTTTCCCGCTCATCTGACAGAAGAACAAATGAAATGAAATCGACCGGAAGTAACAATGGTTACAGCCGTAGTAGTACCACAAGAGGGTCTTATTATTCAAATGGTAATTCTTCTTCATCAAGAAGCGGTTCTTCTTATTCAAGACCGCAAAATACAGGAAGAACTTACTCGGAGGGTAATAGTTCCAGGAGTTCATCCGGAAGTTATGCTACTCCTACAAGGAGGAGTTCATCCGGAAGTAACTCCGGCTCTTACTCAAGGCCTAGCAGAAGCAGCAATAGTTCCGGATCAAGTTATCGTTCCAGCGGTCGATCAAGTAGTCCTTCCTACAGGTCTTCAGGCTCTTCAGGCAGAAGTTCAGGGAGTACATACAGAAGTTCCGGATCAAGTCGCTCTTCAGGAAGTACAACCAGATCAAGTGGGAGTCGTTCCAGAGGTCGGTAAATAGTATTAAAAATTCGATTACATTAGATTAAGAAAGATTATGAAAAAAATATTAACAGGTGCTTTAATATGTGCCTCACTAGGCAGCTTATATAGTCAAACAGCCTACGATGTATTAAGAAGTTCGGAAAATTATTATAGCGGTTCATCCAGATTTATGTCCATGGGTGGTTCTATGGGTGCCCTTGGTGGTGATTTATCGGCTATAACCGTTAATCCGGCCGGTTTAGGAGTATATCGAAGTGGTGAATTCTCTGTTACACCGGAATTCAGGATGTATAATTATTCAACAGATGCATACCAACAAACCCTGACAGATTTTGATTACAACCTGAAGCTGAACCAGATAGGATTTGTATCCGGCTATACACGTAACAGAGACGACGGACTTGTGAGTTTGAATTTTGGGGTTGCCTATAACAACCTGGCCGATTTTAATAATAACCGGCAAACATCTGTGTTGGAATTACCGGATACCAGACTCGTGGACATGGTAGCTGCCGCAAATCAGGCAGATCCTTCAGGCAGCAATTCAGGTAATTTAAGTAGTTTTTATGAAGGATTGGCATATGATGCTTATCTTATTAATTATGATACGGTTAATATGGAATACTGGAGTTTTCCTTCGGATAATTTTGGTCAGGAAGGCGAATTAAAACAAGATATTAATACAACACTGAATTCTACCGGATATTTAGGAGAATATTCAATTGCATTTGGCGGAAATTATTCTCATAAGTTATATTTTGGTGCATCCATAGGGATACAACGATTGGTTTATGAAGAAGACCGCATGCATTATGAAGAAGATTTTGTAGATACCACCGCAGATTTTCATTCCATGGAACTGATTGAGAATTATAATTCCAATGGAACCGGCGCTAACATAAAACTTGGATTAATTGTTCGTCCGGTAAATTTTGTGCGTTTAGGAGTGGCTTTTCATTCTCCAACTGTGTTTTCTATGGAGGATACCTATACGGCTGATATAGTATCTAATTTTGACAATGGAGATCAGTTTGAAGCCAACTCACCGCGACAAATAAGTGAGTACAATTTAAAAACACCTATGCGCCTGAATACTTCTCTGGGTTTGCAGTTTCTTAAATACGGTTTATTGAATATCGATTATGAATTTGTGGATTATACCAAAATGACAGCCAGCTCAGACCGCAATAGTTTTCAAATGGATGGTTTAAACAATGAGATAGAAAATGTATTGAAATCCACACATAATTTTCGCGTCGGTGCTGAAGGGCGATTGGGAAGTTTTGCATTACGTTCCGGATATGCCTATTATATGAGTAACGAAGGCGGTGATTTAAATAAAAACAATGACAAGTCATTGATTTCATTTGGTGCCGGTTTCAGAGGTGAGGATATGTTTTTTGATGTGGGTTATGCCAATTTAGTTACCGGATATAAAGAAATGTTTTTTGGCCTTGACCAAGTGAATTATGAAAGAAGGCTTGGCCGCTTAATGGCCACCGTTGGTTTTAAGTTTTAACAACAACTGTAAAAACACTCATTTATATTTACGCTCAAACAAACTTTTTCATAGAAAGACAATGATTTTTACTATGGTTTAAAATTCCATTGCTAATGTTGGTTTTATTCCTGATTTATATTGCCAAACATTTTAATTAATTTTGTAAGAACTTCTCACAACTTGTTCCGCACCTTTGATCGGGGCCACCGTAAATTTGTCCGGTGCCATTTTCATGTAAATTTTATCTTGGAGCAACTTGTTATAGATTCTCTTGGTACGAAGTATAATTACAATAGTAGAATCTATGTTGTTTAATTAAGGGTGTTTTAATAAACGAAATCTCTCGCTCACCCCTAAATGCCGGTCAGCTGGCCGGGAAGTCCTGTGCGCTGATTTTGGGGAATAAAAAATAAAAACGTATTTGATTGGCATCTTAAAATAAATGATTCGAAAGAATAATTGGCCGTCGTTGTATCTTCATCGTTGAATAATTCCGAAAATCCCAACTTTTTATACCGCCTTCCGATAATTTTTCTATAGATTCAATCAACCAAACATTGCAAAAGATTAAGCCGTGATTGCGGACCTTCGTTGAAAAGTAAATCGAGAATACTGAGATTGGGTATGCATGTACGGTTTTCCTGAAATACCTGCATATAGGGTGCGGCTTTAAATAATGGATCATTGGAAAGTGATTTCTTAGGATTTATGATATCACGATAATCCATATTTTCACCTGATAGCTCAATATATTTCTCCGAATACGTATAATTTTTCTCAACGTTGATAAAATCGAGGATGCAGGCAAGTAGTTTCTCATTCAGGTCTATCAAAAACTTTTCTTCACGGGTTAAAATATTTTTTAGTTCTTCCCAGGTATACTCAAAAAACGGGCTCGATTGGTAGGCATTTTCAACAGAGCGTATATGGTTGTGTTGCCAGCGTGTATCATAATCAATTAATACATCTTTCATTTTGGTTTTGTTTCCATCCGTCTTTTTCACTGGTATGGTTAGGCTTATCGGTTTATTGGCACCCAAAATAGTAAATCGTGTGCGATAAGTTTGTTTCACAAAGTATTCATGGTGGTCAATGATTGCCTTTTTGTGCAACAAGAGTTTGGAAACCCACTGAACAGGCGGAAAGTAACACGATGACAGGATAGCTGTATGTGGATGGGTATGTGCGTGCATAGCCTTATAATTGAAATTTTTTGTTGATAATTTCCTGTTCGGTTTGCCGGATGCGTTCATAGCGGCCAAATTCAAACCACAGATGGTTATCATCACGAAATCCCATGATCGTATTGTCCTGTGCAAGTCTTATATATGCATCCGTGATATTGAAAGCCCCACTTTCTTCAAACAAATCAAAAATGACGGGGTCGATTAAATGGATACCACTAAAACCCAGCGAGGTATGGTTTTGTGCCTTACGGGATATTCGGGTTTCCTTTGTTTGGTTGTTTGTCCATCCGCAAAGCCTGTTTTCATTATCAAACAGCAGGCTTCTTGATGTTTGTCGGTTCTTAACAGCCAGGGTTGCCAAAGGATGGTACAGATTATGAAAATGCATCATTTCTTCCAGGTTAATATTGGTAATAACATCACTGGCATACAGGAAAAACGGTTCATGGCCTTGCAAAAACGGAGCGGCTTTAACTAAACCGCCACCGGTATTTAATAGTTTATACGATTCATCGGAAAATTCAATATGCAATCCAAACGAATTGTTTTGATGGATAAATTCAATGATCTGCTCCCCCAGATGATGGATATTGATGATTACCTCAGTAACACCATAATGCATTAAATGCTCAATGGCATATTGAATGAGCGGTTTATGATTGATCTTAATAAGCGCTTTGGGTTTATGAAGCGTTAATGGTTTCAGCCGTGAACCAATGCCGGCTGCAAGAATCATGGCTTTCATCAGCTATTAAAGAGATTTAAA
>JAAAOM010000028.1 GCA_009908855.1 Bacteroidota bacterium | reverse complement strand
ATACTTCTTCAATCGTAAATCGCTATTCAACAATCGAAAATCACCCTTACGCCCGATTGAAGATTGTTGATTGTTGATTTTCAGACCTGATCTGTCATTGAAAATACCCGGATTCACAAATCCTACAGTCCGGCTGAGCGTAGTCGAAGCCATACACGGAGACGAAAATTTCTTCATACTTCTTCAATCATAAATCGCTATTCAACAATCGAATATCACCCTTACGCCCGGTTGTTGATTATTGATTTTCAAAAGTGCCAGGTAACAATGATCAAATAACAAATATCATTGTTTAAGAGATAAGGATGATTTAATTTTTAGAAATCATTAAAAACGAGAGCGATATGCAGGCAAATGGAATTTATAAGACCGAAATACCCCAAAACGAACCAGTAATCGGGTATGAAAGAAACAGTGAGAAAAGGGAGCAAATAAAAAGAACCATCAGTCAATTGCAAAAACAGGATGTTGAAATACCCATGTTTATCAATGGTAAATGGGTTTCTACAGATAGCCATAATTCTATTCATCCCCCTCATGAGATTTCAAATAATCTTGGATTTTTTCACGAAGCTGACACCCAACATGTTCAAACGGCTATTGAAAGCGCCCTAAAAGCCAAAAACGAATGGACAGCAATGAGTTGGCATGCACGGGCTGCCATATTTCTGAAAGCCGCTGATTTAATATCGGGTCCTTATCGCAACCTAATAAACGCTGCCACCATGATTGGCCAGTCGAAAACGGTACACCAGGCCGAAATTGATGCCGCCTGTGAATTATGCGATTTTTTACGTTACAATGTTTATTTCATGACCCAACTGTATGATATCCAACCCGGATCAGTAAAAAATATATGGAACCAGACAGATTGGCGGCCACTGGAAGGCTTTGTCCTGGCCATTACACCCTTCAATTTTACGGCTATTGCCGGAAATTTACCCACTGCACCGGCTATAACGGGAAATACAGTTGTTTGGAAACCGGCTCTGTCGCAGGTGTTATCAGCCCATGTTATTATGGAGGTATTAGAGAAAGCAGGTTTGCCGGCCGGAGTTATCAATATGGTTTTAGGCACGGGTGAAATGGTTGCCGATGTGGCTGTCGAGCATCCTGAGCTGGCCGGGATTCATTTTACAGGTTCAACCGAAGTATTTGAAGGTTTATGGCAAAAGACCGGCAGTAACATCGGAAAATACAATTCATTTCCCCGTCTTATTGGTGAAACAGGAGGCAAAGATTTTATCATCGCCCATAGTTCTGCCGATATGGATGTGTTAATCACGGCCATTATCAGAGGTGCTTTTGAGTTTCAGGGACAGAAATGCTCAGCCGCTTCGCGTGCGTACATAGCAAAATCGCTGTGGGATCAAATGAAAGAATCACTCATTGAACAGGTACATTCAATCAGGATGGGAAGTCCTGAAGAATTCTCGAATTTCATGTGTGCGGTAATTGACCAAAAAGCCTATAGTAAATTATCAAAAGTACTGGATTTCATTCATGCATCAGAGGAAGCAGAGATTATTGCAGGAGGCGGATATTCCGATGAAGTAGGTTATTTTATCGAACCGACTGTAGTGGTTACTTCGAATCCGCATTTTTTTAGTATGGAAGAAGAGCTTTTCGGCCCGATTATTACCATTTATGTATTTGAAGACAATCAATTTAGTGAAACACTCGAATTGTTAAATAAAACCTCAAAGTATGGATTAACCGGTGCTATTTTCGCCAACGACCGCCGGGTCATTGAACTGGCTTCAGAAAAACTAAGATTTGCAGCCGGCAACTTTTATATCAACGATAAACCTACCGGGTCTATTGTAGGACAGCAACCGTTTGGTGGTGGCCGAAAATCGGGAACCAATGATAAAGCCGGATCGCTGATAAATATTATGCGCTGGACATCGCCCAGAAGTATTAAGGAAAATTTTGTGCCGCCAACCGATTATGGTTATCCTTTTATGAAAATGTAAACCGGTATGATTTCAATAGGTATTCTATTTTCCGACATAATCTGTTCTCAATACTTTAAACTCAGTGCGCCGGTTCAACTGATGCGCAATCTCCTGTTGTTCAGCATCCTCCAGTGTTTCTATATATTCTTCTGTAAGCGACTGCCCTTCCTTCAGAAATGAGTAGGTAGCTTGATCGCGGGCATCAACAACTCTTGGCTTCGATTCGCCATAACCTTTCGCTGATAAACGGTCGGGTGAAATACCTTTGTTGGTTAAGTATTCTACAACCACCTGTGCCCTTTTCTGCGATAATTCCTGGTTAAATTCCTCACTGGCACGCGCATCGGTATGCGACATTAACTCAATGGTTACATTCGGATTATCATTCAGGGTCTCCACCAGTTGATCAAGCGACACCATCGATTCAGGGCGTAATTCCCATTTTCCGAAATCATATATAATATTGGGCAATTCAATTGGTTTGGCCGTTGATGCCAGGTAAATTTCAGTTTCAAATTCTGTACTTTCAGTCAGTCCTTTGGTGGTTTCACGCTCTTTACCATTCAGGAAGCCCTCTTTGGATGCTATGAAAATATAGTCGGTATTCGGTTTCAGCATAAATTTAAATGACCCCTCATCATCGGTCAGGTTTTCAAGTGTTATTCCGTCACTCGAAATGGACTTCACGGTAGCGCCTGCTATGGTCTCATCATTCGACTCATTTTTAACAACCCCGGTTATGCTGAATTTAAGCGGTGGTAAAAAGAACGAATAGATATCATCGCTTCTGCCATCGCGGGTTGAACTAAAAAATCCGCTTTCCCGCTCGGCTTCGAACACAATGCCGAAATCGTCATACGGCGAATTGATGGGTACCCGCATATTTTCAACTTTCCATTCACCATCATCACCAATATTGGCTTTGTAAATGTCTAATCCACCCATGCCAATACGGCTATCAGAAGAAAAGTATAAAGTTCCGTCGGGGTGTACATACGGAAATACCTCATTCCCCGGGGTGTTAATCTCACCTCCTAAATTTTCCGGTTGTCCCCATTCTTCACCTTTACCAGTACGTGTCACTTTCCAAATATCCTTTGCTCCCAGCGTTCCTTCCATATCTGATACAAAGTATAACTCCAACTCATCAGGTGAAATGGCAGGATGGGCAACGACAATACTATCACCGGCCAACCCGAGGCTGCGTATCTTAGACCAGCCATCCCCATCTTTTTGCGCAACCAGTATATCACATCCCAATGCCTTGTTTTTACTCATCTGGCAGCGGGTAAAATACATGGAAGCATAATCGGGGGTTAATGATGGCGTTCCTTCTTCATCTTCGGTATTTATATCCTCACTCAACGGAACGGGAGTGCTCCATTTTCCTTTAATATCCTGAGTTGAGCTGAATATATCGGCAAACCCTTGTCCGGTGGCACCATGCACTTCATCACCGGTAGTTCCTTCACGTGATGATGTAAAAAACACCACTTTATAATCGTCGCGTGCAAAAATCGGTGAATAATCACTTGAACGGGAATTAAAATACCTCACCTCTTCTATTTCATAACCGCTGGGGAATTCTTTCCATTCCATGGCCAAATCACAACTTTTTAACCCGTTTTCACCCCGCGGATCATCGGGAACCAGGCTTTGGTAGCGTTCATATTGTACCTTAGCATCCTCATATTCCTCGTTCATTTTAAGCATTTCAGCATAGTATAATACAGCCAGGGGGTCCTGATAATCCTTTGCCAATGCCTTATTATACCAAAGCTCAGCCTTACGCGGCTCGTTAATAAACCGGTAACATTCAGCTATCTTAAACAGTATTTCAGGTTTTTTGGCTTTATCCAGAATATTTTGATAGGCCTCTCTGTATAAATCGATGGCTTCATAATATTCCCCTGCTTCAAAGGTTTCATTGGCTCTTTCCAGTTTTTTTTCCTGTGCACTAAGTGATAAAGAAATACCAACAAGAAGGGTTAATACCGTAATAAATGTATGTATTTTCATATTCTGTTATTTCTAAAACGGTAAATTTAAAGTTAATTTATTAAAAAAATAGTCGGTTGCAGAATATATATAAGTTACATGCATTATTTACTAACCGGATAAACTGAATTTTATTTCATCCTCCTTTGATAAAAAATTTTTATGAATATCTGAAAACCCATAAATAAAAAAATCCACTACAAAAGTGCAGTGGATTTAAACGTATAATAAAAAATTTATTATCTGGTGAATAACAGTTCACGATATTTTGGCAATGGCCATAGATTATCATCTACAACAAGCTCCAGTTTATCGATATGATAACGAATGTCATCAAGGAAAGGATAAACCTTTTTGTTGTATGCTTTGGCCTTTTCAACCGGATCTTCAATTGCATTGGCCTTTTTCCTGGCTTCAATCATTTTGCCCACTTTTTCCTTAATAGAAGAAATATGTGTTGATATCTCTTTAATGGTATCAATGCGGTTTCCAACCATATCGTTTAAATCAGCCTCTGAGAAAATACTTTTCTGTTTTGAAACATTTTCCATCAGTATGTTCTGATATTCGATGGCTACAGGTACTATATGATTAATAGCCAGGTCACCAAGTACACGAGACTCAATCTGAATTTTCATGGTGTAATTTTCAAACCGCACTTCAGTACGCCCTTCCAATTCCTTCTCAGAGAAGATCCCCAGGTCTTTGAATAGTTTTTTCGATTTGTCGCTCAAATAAGCTTCCAATGAATCAGGAACATCTTTAACATTCGTTAAGCCACGTTTTGCGGCTTCTTTTTCCCAGTCTTCGCTATAATTATTGCCTTCGAAACGAATGGCTTTAGAAGCTTTGATATAATCACGCAGCACCTGGAAAATGGCTTCATCCTTCTTAACTCCTTTGTCTACCAGTTTATCCACATCTTTTTTAAACTCAATCAACTGGGCAGCCATTGCCGCATTTAACACCAACATAGGGGACGAGCAATTCGCAGAACCGCCAACAGCCCTGAATTCAAATCGGTTTCCTGTAAAGGCAAATGGTGAAGTTCTGTTTCGGTCAGTATTATCAAGCAACAATTCAGGAATTCTTCCTATATCCAGCTTCAGGGCGGTTTTTTCATCTGGTGTCATTTTGCGGTTGGTAACCTGTTCTTCCAGTTGATCCAACATCTTCGATACTTCTGATCCTAAAAACACGGATATAATTGCCGGAGGTGCTTCGTTAGCTCCTAAGCGATGTGCATTGGAAGCTGAAGCGATACTGGCGCGCAGCAAATCGGCATGATCATGTACGGCTTTAATGGTATTAACCGTAAATGTTAAGAACTGTAAATTAGATTTCGGGTTTTTGCCGGGTGAATGCAATACAACACCCGTATTGGTAGATAATGACCAGTTGTTATGTTTACCTGTTCCGTTGATACCTTTGAATGGTTTTTCATGAAAAATAACCTGAAAATTATGTTGACGGGCAATTCGTTTCATAATATCCATTACCAGCATATTATGATCAACGGCCAGGTTACATTCTTCAAACATAGGCGCCACCTCATATTGATTGGGCGCCACTTCGTTATGACGCGTTTTTAAGGGTATCCCCAATTTATAGGCCTCGATCTCAAGGGCCTGCATAAATGCGGTAACCCGCTCAGGTATTGATCCAAAATAATGATCATCCAGTTGTTGATCTTTGGCAGACGAATGTCCCATTAATGTACGGTCGGTTAAGGACAGGTCAGGACGAGCACTATACAATGCCTCATCGATTAAAAAATACTCTTGTTCCCATCCCAGGTTTGCCTGTACTTTTGTAATATTTTTATCAAAAAACTGACAAACGTCGGTAGCTGCTTTATCAACAGCGTTTAATGCTTTTAAAAGCGGTGTTTTATGATCAAGCGCTTCTCCTGTATAGGATACGAAAATAGTTGGTATAGACAATGTATTGCCTATTATAAATGCCGGTGAAGATGGATCCCATGCTGTATAGCCGCGGGCCTCGAAAGTATTACGCAATCCGCCACTCGGAAAACTGGATGCGTCAGGCTCTTGTTGCGATAAAGCCTTGCCGGAAAAATTTTCAAATACACCACCGTAGTCGCCGGGAACAATAAAAGCATCATGCTTTTCTGCCGTCCCCTCTGTAAGCGGATGAAACCAGTGCGTATAATGGGTTACGCCCCTTTCGGTAGCCCATGTCTCCATACCGGCGGCTATCTGATCCGCCATCCTGCGTTCAATGCGTCCGCCTTTTTCAATGGCGTCCATTACATGCTCATAAGCCTCCTTTGCAAGATAACGTTGCATAGTGGGCTTATCAAATACATTCATACCAAAATAATCAGAGGTTTTATTACTTGGCGGTTTCGAATAAACCGGCTTGCGCTCAAGCGATTTTTCCAGTGCTTTAAATCGAATAACTGTCATATCTTTTACATTTTTGTAGTTTGGAGTTTACAAATTTAATATTTTATTGCTAAATGTAAAGTAATTTTCAGAAATTACCCTGATATAATATAGGTATATGCATTAAATTTAACATTTATCGGCAATATTACCGGAAAAAATTACACCTGAAGTGCTATTTAGTGTGGTTTTGGATCAGATTATGTCATTTCAGACAAAAAGACCATCCTCCATGGTTAATTTGCGGTCCGACATATTGGCCAGTTCAAAATCGTGTGTAACAATGATGAATGTTTGGTTATATTTATCCCGCAACGTAAAAAACAGGCGGTGCAATTCATTCTTATTTTTAGAATCGAGGTTCCCGGATGGCTCATCAGCCAGAATAACAGAAGGGTTATTTATCAAAGCGCGGGCCACCGCTATTCGTTGCTGTTCACCACCCGATAACTCAGCCGGTTTATGGTTCGAGCGATGGTGTACATTCAGAAAAGTTAGCAATTCGGTAGCCTTTTCTTCGGCCTTTCGTTTGCTGAGGCCTCCTATAAATGCAGGCATGCATACATTCTCCAGGGCCGTGAACTCAGGAAGTAAATGATGAAACTGAAAAACAAAACCGATACGCTGATTCCGGAATTGTGCCAATTGCCTTTCGTTCAAATCATTTAATTTTGTACTGTCAATATTAATTTCTCCACTATCAGGACGGCTCAGGGTGCCAATTATTTGTAACAAAGTGGTTTTGCCGGCTCCGCTTGGGCCTGTAATAGATATTATTTCTCCCTGCTGAACGGAAAGATCAACTCCTTTAAGGACTTGTAAATCGCCAAAGTTTTTATGTATTGAAGTTACCTCAACCATTTTATGTTATTTAATAAAAAGCAACAAAACGTAGCTAATATAAAGCGTAAACAGGATGCCTCCTTTTATTCGTGTTAACCTTCCCGCTTTGGCCGGTAAAATAAAAAGAAATAGCAGAATAGAAAAACCCAGCATCCAAAATATATCAAACGAAAGAGTATTCGGATTAATATCAATAGGTTTTACCAAACTTGTAATACCCAAAACAGCGAATAAATTAAATGTGTTTGATCCTATGATGTTGCCAATAGAAATATCCATTTCTTTTTTAAATGCGGCCACGGCAGATGTAGCCAGTTCAGGCACACTGGTTCCGAAAGCAATGAGTGTAACCGAGATAACACGTTCACTTACTCCGAAATCGCGTGCAACAATAATGGCATTATCCACCAAAAGACGTGAACCCACTACCAAACCAACAGCTGATATTACCAAAATTACCAAAGTCATCCATAGCGGCTTATGCAAGCCTTCTTCCACCGAGGCAATATCAGGTTGCTTCCTGGAACGATAAATGAGGAAATAAATATAAGAAATGAGCAGTACGACAAACAAAAGACCTTCCAGGCGAACCAGTTCAAGATTAAGGGCAAACAGATAAAACAAAACGGATGCCGTCATCATAACCGGCCAGTCAATTCGTATCGTATCACTTTTTACAGGAATTGGGAATATAAGGGCGGTAAGTGCCAATACCAAAGCAATATTGGATATGTTGGAACCGACAATATTCCCGATCGATATGTCGGAATGCCCGTCTACTGCAGCCTGTAGACTAACCAACAATTCTGGTGCGGAGGTACCGAACGATACTACTGTTACACCCACAACCAGGGTTGAAAGTTTTAAATAGTAAGCAATTGTAACACTGCTCTTAACCAGGTAGTTCCCACTCGACAATAAAATAACGAAACCTAAGATCAATAACAAATATTCCATAAACGCATTCAGATTCAGGGTACAATTTCAAAACATTCATTAGCTTTTAATGTTTCGATCCATGTCCTTAAAATCCTTTTTTATCTTATCGGTTTCTTCATTTAGTTCTCTTTTGATATCATCGGTGGCTTTTCGAAATTCACTCAGGCCTTTACCCAAGCCTTTGGCCACTTCCGGTATCTTTTTGGAGCCAAAAAGTATTAAAACGATAATCAACACAAAAAATATTTCCTGTCCACTAATAAATAAAATGGTTGGCATACATTTATCTGTTTTAAGCAAAGATAGCTTAATTCTATATTCCTTAATAAAAAAGACCGGAACAAATTTGACCCGGCCTTTCATATTCGCTATGAAGTTGTTATTTACTTTTTCTTCTGGATGGCCATTTTTTTCTTAATCGTGTCATAAGCAATTGGTGTGGCAATAAATAATGATGAATAGGTACCAACCACAACACCCAGTAGCAAGGCAAATGTAAATCCGCGAATCACTTCGCCTCCAAATACAAAGATGGCCAATAACACAAAGAATGTACTTAATGACGTGCTGAATGTACGACTTAGTGTACTGTTCAATGCTGTGTTCATGGTTAAGTTTATTTCCTGCTTCGGATGCAACTTAATGTACTCCCTAATGCGGTCGAAAACCACCACCGTATCGTTAATGGAATAACCAATTACCGTAAGTATGGCAGCAATAAATGCCTGGTCAATTTCAAGGGAGAATGGCATGATCCCGTATAAAATGGAGAATAAACCCAGTAAGACCAGTGTATCGTGCGTTACGGCCAGCAGTGCACCCAACCCATACTGCCAGTTTCGGAACCGTGCGAAAATATACAGGAAGATTGCCAATAACGAGACAAGAATGGCAATCATTGCCTTCTGCTTAATATCATCAGCAATGGTTGGCCCAACTTTCAGCGAGCTTTGGCGATATTCATCCATAAAGGTATCCATGGTAATATCCTTATCGATCAGGGGCAATAGTCCGGTAAATAATTTTTCTTCTACTTCCTGATCGACTTCCGTTCCTGTTTCATCGACCCTATATTTAGTTACGATACGAACCTGGTTGTCATTTCCGAAAATGGTAACCTCAGGTTCATGACCGAACTCGTCGGCCAATGCATTTTCGACGTCATTCACATCGACCGTTTTATCAAAGCGAACCACAAATGTTCGTCCACCTGTGAAATCAACACCTGTATTCAGCCCTTTCATGACCAGAGAGCCTATTCCGGCTGCTACAATAAGCGCGGAAATAACATAAAACGCTTTTCTTTTTTCCAGGAATTTTATGGCTGTGTTCTTCCAGGCATTTTCAGTCAGGCCGGTTGCAAAAGTCAATACTTTATTACGGTCCAGCATGCCCAGGAAAATAAGTCGTGTAATAAACAATGCAGAGAACAGTGAAGTAAAAATACCAATCAGCAAGGTGGTTGCAAAACCTTTAATCGGGCCGGTACCGAACAAGAAAAGGATGAGCGCTGTTAATCCGGTAGTTACATTGGCATCCAAAATGGCTGAGAAGGCATTTTTATAACCATCGGCGATGGCCATTTTTATGCCTTTACCGGCAGCAATTTCTTCCCGTATACGTTCATAAATAAGCACGTTGGCATCCACGGACATACCTATGGTTAACACAATTCCCGCAATACCTGGTAATGTTAAAGTTGCACCCAGTGAAGCCAGCACACCAATTAAAAAGAACATATTGGCTATCAGCGCAATATCAGCAACCAGTCCGGCTCTTCGGCTGTAATAGAAGATCATATAGAACATAACCACCAAAAAGGCTATCAGGAATGAATTAAGACCGGAATTAATAGCTTCCTGTCCAAGTGATGGCCCGACAATTTCTTCCTGAATAATGCGGGCAGGCGCCGGTAATTTACCAGATTTAAGGATATTCGCAAGGTCACTGGCTTCTTCAATGGTAAAGTCACCCGATATTTCGGTACTACCACCTGTAATTTCTCCATTTACCCTGGGTGCTGAACGAACGTAGTTGTCCAACACAATGGCTATATGCCCTTTGGGTTCTTTTTCGGAGGCTTCGCGCGTTAAACGGGCCCATGTTTTGGTACCTTCCTTGTTCATGCTTAGGGTTACTTTGGCTTCACCCGATGTTTGACTAAATTCCTGCTGTGCACGTGTAATAACATCGCCTTCCAGGGGCGCCCTTCCGTCGCGTGTGGTAACCTTAATGGCATATAACCCGTACATGGTTTCGGCTTCATCAACCGGTTCTGCACCCCATAAAAATTTTACATTACGCGGAAATATATTTTTCTCCTTACATAACTGCAGGTAAAAATTTACATCGGCTGTATCACGCTTATTGGCCACACCAACCTGTGCTCCGGGGATAGCTTCTCCCTCTCTTGTAACATAAGGTGTGAGCACCTCGTATAACGGATTGTTATTGAAATATTCTTCACGCGTCGCTCCTGTGTCAGCTGCCGAAACCGTATCGCTTTCAAGTTCATCCAAAAGTGACAATTCTTCCTCCTGATCGGTATCGGAATCTACATCAATATCATCTGATTCGGCCAAATCTTCCTGTATGCCGTCTGTTGGCGGTTCGGGCAATGTATCTTTTTCTTTGGTCAGCGCTTCCTGCGCCTCTAAGTAATTTTTGATCGTTTGATTGGCTTCGTCGAACAACGAAATAATTTCAAAGCTCTGATAAGTTTCCCAAAATTCGAGATTTGCCGAGCTTTGTAAAATCCGGCGTGCCCTTTCCTGGTTATCAATACCGGGCAGTTCAACCAAAATACGACCCGTGGTTTCCAGTTTTTGTATATTGGGTTGTGCTACACCAAACTGGTCGATTCGGCTGCGTAAAATATTAAATGCATTGTCAATCGCATCTTTTGCTTCGGTGCGAATAACCTGCATCACTTCTTCGTTGGTTGAATTAAAGGAAACCCTGTCGCGTAGTTGCAAGGTATTAAATACAGCAGCCAGTTTGGCATTGGGATCAATATCGGTAAATGCCTGTTCAAACAGGGTTAAAAAGTCTTCCTGACTATCAGTCTGGCGTTCTCTGGCCAGGGATATAGCCTGGTTAAAGGTTGTATCGGTACTATAATTGGAGAGTGAACGTAAAATATCGGCTACAGATATTTCAAGGATCACATTCATACCACCTTTCAGATCAAGACCCAGATTCAGCTCATTTTCCTGAACCTCGCGAAAAGTGAAATTTTTAACCCCTAAATTAAATACTTCCTGTCCTGCTAATGAATCAAGATATAGTTGTTCTTTTTGTAAATCTCCATTGGCATATTCTTCGGCCTGATTACGGACCTGAGCAGCCTTGAAGGTAAAAGAAAGTTGATAAATACAAACTAATGTAAGTAGAATAGCTAATAGCCTAATGGCTCCTTTGTTCTGCATTTTATCTGTCTGTTTTAATTACACGAATTAATTTAAAGCCAACTCTTTCGAGCGGTGGCGCAAATATATTAAAATTTTCATCAGTATAAAATTTATATTTCGGTGTGTTAAAGCCGGTTTTACAGGATAAGCAGAAGCAAAATGAATACCTGTTTATCCCTTTATTATTATAAAATAGCATTCACCTGTTGCAATATATTCTCATAATATTGATTTGCCATTTCCATAGTTCCTGCCTCAGCATATACGCGTATAATTGGTTCCGTATTAGATTTTCTTAAATGCACCCAACCTTCCTGATATTCTATTTTAACCCCATCTTGTGTGTTAATGTTGAATTCATTGTTTTTTTCTATTAATGTCTGCAGTATTTCATCTACATTCACTGCAGGTGTTAATTCGATTTTATTTTTTGAAATTACGTAATCAGGATATCCTGCTCTGAGTTGTGAACACGATTTACCGGATAATGCCAAATAACTCAAAAATAAAGCAATGCCCACCAACGCATCACGTCCGTAATGCAACGCGGGATAAATAACACCACCATTACCCTCTCCGCCTATTATGGCGTTTGTTTCTTTCATAGTTTCCACAACGTTTACTTCACCCACCGCCGTGGCTTTATATGTTCCGCCGTATTGCTCTGTTATGTCTTTCAGTGCCCGGGTTGAAGAAAGATTTGAAACCGTGTTGCCTTTATGGTTGGAAAGGATATAGTCGGCTATTGCAACCAGTGTATATTCTTCTCCGAACATCGACCCATCTTCATTCACTATGGCCAGTCGGTCAACATCGGGGTCCACCACAAAACCGAGGGAAGCATTGTGATCTTTTACCATGCTGGTTATTTCGGTGAGATGTTCAGGCAAAGGTTCAGGATTATGGGGGAACTGACCATTGGGTTCGCAATAAAGCTCTATTATTTCAGCAACGCCAAGTGATTTAAGTAATTTTGGCAATACCATACCACCTACTGAATTCACGCAATCAATGGCGATTTTAAAATTGGCTTTCCGGATTGCCTCCACATCAACCAATGGTAAATCCAGTATTTTTTGAATATGAATATCTTCATAATCAATAATTTCTGTTATCTTACCCAGTTCATCAACGTTGGCATATTGTACCCCGCCGTCTTCAGCCAAAGTCAGAATATCCCGGCCTTCCGCGCCTGATACGAATTCGCCTCTGTTGTTCAGTAGTTTTAGTGCATTCCATTGTTTGGGGTTATGACTGGCCGTGAGGATAATTCCGCCATCCGCTTTTAATTCATCAACGGCTATTTCAACGGTTGGGGTAGTGGCCAAGCCCAGGTCAATCACATCCACCCCCATACTCATCAAGGTGCCGGATATTATTCTTTGTACCATATCACCCGAAGGTCTGGCATCACGACCAATAACCACAGCAGGCCTTTTTTTACCCGATGACTCTTTTACCCAACCGGCATAACCTGTACTGAATTTGACCATATCAACCGGACTTAACCCTTCACCGGGCTTCCCGCCAATAGTACCCCTGATTCCCGAAATAGATTTAATTAATGTCATTATTAATATATTTGAAATGCTTGTCAAAATTAAGGATTTGACAATACGTTCGTACCGGTTCGCAAAAAAAATCTTGCCAATACTATAGAATCAATTCATTAAACCTACCTTTGCACCAAATTAAACAAGAGAGAACCTAAATGGAGCGGAAAAAAAGAAAGCGTATTCCGAGGGAAAGAAAGCAGGATGACGAGAATAGAAGCATTTATCCGGGCAGTAGCAGACCTTCTAATAAAAATAGCGACAAAAAACCATTACGCCAGGGATCAAAAACGTTTAAACCACGTGTATCCCAGCCTGAATATAACACAGGACCGCAAAAAGATGAAATCCGCCTGAACAAATACCTGTCCAATGCCGGAGTTTGCAGCAGAAGGGAGGCGGATAAATATATTGAGGCCGGGGTGGTAACCGTGAATGGTAAGGTTGTTACTGAGTTGGGTACCAAAGTATCACCACGGGATGATGTACGTTTTAACAACGAACGATTATCACTGGAACAAAAAGTTTATTTATTGCTAAACAAACCAAAAGATTTTACCACCACCACTGATGATCCGCATGCCGACAAAACCGTAATGGACTTGGTGAAGAATGCCTGCAGGCAACGTGTATATCCGGTAGGCAGATTGGATAAAAAAACCACCGGGGTGTTATTGCTGACCAACGATGGAGAGCTATCAGCCCGACTAACCCATCCCAAACACAACCATAAGAAAATATATCATGTGTATTTGGATCAAAACCTGAAAAAATCAGATATGGATCAGATCGCACAGGGGATTGAACTGAACGATGGGCCGATACGTGCTGATGAGATCAGCTATGTTGATCCGAAAGATAAAAAACAGGTAGGTGTAGAAATTCATTCGGGACGCAACCGAATTGTAAGGCGTATTTTTGAAAAATTTGATTACAAAGTCCTTAAACTGGACCGTGTATATTTTGCAGGCCTCACTAAGAAAGGCCTGCCACGCGGTAAATGGCGTTTTCTCTCGCAAAAAGAGGTGGATATGCTACGCATGACCCGGAAATAAAAGATTTATGCAATAAAAAGGATAATTAACAACACGATAAGCGTTGTATCAACTATAAATGGTTATTGCCCTCACCCACTCCGCAATCCAATGGAGAATAACAGCGGGCATGAGTACCCTGTTAAAGCCTGCCCCGCATCCCTAATGCGGGAGAATAGGGTTTTGATGAACCATGTGTCAAAATAGAAATGATACGACACTATTCTTATCTATTCGTCTTTTACATCTGTTGCTGACATGAATCTCCTGGCCGGTACAAATATATTATCTGCTAAGTTTCCGTCTGAACTACTGAAATATGCCTTTCTGTTCTGAGTTGAATGAATAAGGTATTGATGTACTGAATCAGCCGGATACGCGTTCACCTCAACAGGGTCCATATTGTTGCCTTCAATTCGCAGACTAAAAACAGGATTGCTGGTTTGTGTAACGGGGTTATCCACAAATTCATTGCCCGACTGAAAATCCAGTTTGTTTAAAAACCGGGTCACTTTAGTTGAATCAGCTTTTGTGCCATTCAATAACCAGGTATCATTTTCTTTTTGCAATGTAAATGAGCTATCAGCCGGGTAATTAAATGCCAGTTTGGTCCAGCGTGTGCTGGTGGATTTAATAATGGTATTATCACGGAAATCTTCCCATCCCCGATTAAAGGTCATATTTAAAAATCCTTCTACCAGGTATACCTCCTGTTCACCGGCATTACGCACATGGGTTTGCATGGTTCCCTGCGGACGTCTTTGCCCGTACATTTGCATCTGGTTTTGTGTTTGCTGCGGTGCGGTATATTCAAATTTACCAATGTATATGTCAGCCAGTTTTTTATCTTTTTTACCTTTCACAACAACCCGTGTTGCCAGTGAATCAGTTACCTCATATTGTTTCCATCGTTCTTTTTTTGTGGCTGTCAGGCTTTTAGGACTTAATTTGAGCAAGGTATTGAGCAATTCACTTACCCGCTCATCCTGTGCCCGATAATCGTTATTATTTTGCACGACAACCCACTGTCCTTTCACTTTTTCAAGTTTTAGTGATGGTTCGGCACTTGCTTTCGGGGTTACATAAATACCGGTTACTTCAGCGGTGTCAAAGGCAACCAGTTCGCTTTTAAAATTGCGTTCACCCCGCTTGCTCTCCGTAAATAACAAAATACCAACAACAACCGCCAATACTACGAATACAATAAACAGGTTTTTATTTTTTAATTTTCTAAACATAGCCTTCCTCCATTCTTTTAACACGTAAATTCTGACGCATTTGTAAGCGGATTAAACCAATGATTACCACCACTATCACGGGTAAGAAAAAATTCAGGTATTTCAGGAACGTTTGACGGCTTTGCTCCACATTATCAAGAGGCCGCATCTGTGCTCCTTTGGTTCTTAACTCAATGAGTCCGGTATCATCCGAGAGCCAATCAACTGCATTAACAAACAAGTTTACATTATCTGCCGGTAATTGGCCTCCTTGCTGTCCTTCACCATTCACGGCAAAATCACCATCGCTAAACACCACCATTTGGGCATTCGGACTTCCGGCTATATTACCTTCCAACGCCGCAGCGACCGGTATATTAGATAACGGAAAATCACTTTCCATCCATTCACGTTGTATATTAAAGTATTTAGGGGCTGCTTCGGTTCCGGTTTTATCGGATGTTTTTACCAGGGGTGTATAGGAAAATGTTGTGTCACCCGACAAAACAATTGAACTGGCGAAATTCATCATTACTTCTTCCAAACCTTTGGTAATAGGATGATCCGCAAAATTTGACAACCTCGGCAAATAAGGAAAACTCATTTGAACCGGGAAAGGAATACCTTGTTGCTGTACATTCACAGCGCCACACTGCGCATCGATCACAAAATTTCCTTCCACCGTAATACCTTTCTCTGCCAACCATCCTTCCAAACCGGTTGTTAACTCTTCACCATACGGATTTTGTCTCAATCGGGCATCCACCCTGTTTATGGCAATTAACAATTTATTACCGGCGGCCAGGTATTCATCCAACTGGTTGAGATGTGATGGCGGGAAAGAATCCGTAGGTGCCACAATGGCAATGGTTTTATATTTCATCAATTCGTTAACGGAATCGACCTGGTTCACAGCTTCCGTTTCGTACATAACCGATAACAATTGTTGGGCCTGACTCATGGCTTGTATGCGTGGTTCCCCATGTCCCTGAAGAAAACCGATAACCGGTTTATCAGTAACGGTCATTTTTTTTATGGTGGATGAGAACAGATATTCCAGCTCACTGCCTTGTATGCCTGTCAATACCTCTTTCTGTCTGCCCATTTTGATAACGGCTCCCAAATAGGCTTCTTTGGGTACCGTGAGGTTTTTATCCTGTACAGGTATAAGTCGGGGCTGAATACCATCTTCCTGCGCCTGCTGAATGATTTCCTGGTTTTCTCCCGGGTCAATCATTTCAAATACCAAATCACCTTTGGAGATATTGGAATATTCAACCAGCAATTCTTTTACTTTGCGCCGTGTACGGTCTAATTCAGGACTTGCACCTTCCGAGAAATAGGCAGTAATGGTTACCGGTTGCGGAAGATTTATCAGTATTTCTTTGGTTGCATCGCTCAAAGTATAGCGTTTATCTTCGGTCATATCCAACCGGAAGAAAAAACGGTCTGATAATATGTTAACCAGTATTATAATTCCGAAAATGAGCAACAAATAATAGGTGATTTGTGATTTTGTTTTCATCTTACTTGTAATTTTACTCTACAACATTTCGTTTAGCCAATACAATTTCAGTTGAGAATAACCCGACGGCCATAATGGACAAAAAGTAAATAACATCTTTTGAATCGATAACCCCACGCGACATTGATTCATAATGTGTGGAAAGGCTTAAATAGTCAAGCAACTGGCTCATAAACCCCGATGTTGCTCCTGCCAACTGGCCAAAAATGATGTGGAAAAACACACCAATGAGTAAAGCCAGCAGAAATGCCACGATTTGGTTATTGGTTATTGAACTGGCAAAAATACCAATACTTATGTAGGCGCCACTCATGAATAACAGCCCGAGATATCCGGCCCAGACCGCGGCATGATCAATAGGGCCGAGCCGGGCCACTGTAATATAATAGGGCAATGTTAATACAAGGGAAATCAAAATAAGGATGAGTGTGGCAGAAAATTTGCCCATAATCAGTTGCCAGTCGGTAACCGGTTTGGTAAGCAGCAATTCAAGCGTACCTGTTTTCTTTTCTTCGGCAATAAGTCGCATGGTTAGCGCCGGAATAAAAAAGAAAAGTGTCCAGAATGCAATTCCAAAAAACACTTGTAAACTGGCCTGGTCGAGGTAAAAAACATCAGTTCTTGAGAACCATGTAAAAAAACCGCTGAATCCTAAAAAAGCAACCAGCATAATATAGGCTATCAGCGAATCGAAAAACGATTGTAATTCTCTTTTGGTTATGATCCATATTTGTTTCATATAACTTTTCTTTTTACTTCATGGTTAGTTCACGGAATACATCTTCCAATTTCGTTTCAGATGGTGTAAGTTCTGTTAAATACCAGTTGTTATCCACACATAGTTTAAATACTTCGCGTTTGGATGATTTGCCATCTTTGCTTTGTATTTCGAATGAATTGCCGGAAGCAGACAGGATATCAACCATTTCAACATTTTCAAGTCCCTGCAGTTTATTAAAAATATCATTGCGCTCCCCTTCCTCGATGGAAACCTTTAGCATTTCTTTCCCTTGTGCCTGCTTCCGCAGGTTATCGGGTGTTCCGTCGGCTACAATTTTCCCTTTGTTAATAATAAGTATCCGATCGCAGGTGGCCTCCACTTCAGCAAGTATGTGTGAACTGAGAATAACCGTTTTTTCCTTACCTATTTTACGAATCAACTCACGAATTTCAATGATTTGGTTAGGGTCCAGGCCGGATGTAGGCTCATCTAATATCAATACTTCGGGATCGTGAATTAAAGCCTGCGCCAACCCTACACGTTGGCGGTATCCTTTTGAAAGCTCACCGATTTTCTTATGTTTTTCGCCTTCCAGGCCACAAACACGAATCATTTCCCGGATACGATTTTTAATCTGATCACCCGGGACATTCTGTAATTCGGCTGTGTACCTAAGGTAATCGATCAATGGCATTTCGGTGTAAAGCGGGTTGGACTCAGGTAAATAACCTATTTGTTTCTTAACGGCATCCGGATCTTCCAATACAGAAATACCTCCTACTGTGATATTCCCCTCATTGGGCGCAAGATAACCGGTAATGGCTTTCATGGTAGTTGTTTTACCCGCCCCGTTCGGCCCGAGAAAACCCAATATCTCTCCAGGTTTTACTGAAAAAGACACCTGATCAACGGCTCGTTGAGCGCCATAAGTTTTGGTAATCGAGTCAACTAAAATGTCCATATATCTTAGTTTGTCTTATGTTTAAGAATTCAGCACAAAAAAAATAAAAAGCCGTTTGATGAAGAACTTTTTTAATTTTTTTTAACAATTCTTATCGGGTGATTCTTTTCTTTGGCTATGCAGCAATGGTGGAATAATGGTATAAAAAAAAAGCAGCTTTTAGGCTGCTTCTTCAGATAGTACTTCGTCAATTATTTTTTGATGTGTCTCATCGAAATTTTCATATAGCCAACTTCGTAAATGCTTTAAATCAGTGTCGGAAATCCACCGCAGGGTTTTATGTAATTCTTTACGAAAAACGCGCTTGTCATCTTTCACATTCGATAAAATGATTTTTTGATGTTCCAGCATATTTATTTTTTTTACAATTATAACGTTGATATTAAGGATTGGTTACTTTAACAAACTTAAATCTACATTAAATGTTGTAGTATATTATTTAAAGAAAGTTAAATACGTATGTTAACAAAGCCATTCCGAAATGCGCTGATTACATACGAAATGACTTTGTATTCCGGTGTACCTCTATTATTATGCGATAGCAATTTTTTTGGCCGGTTTTTGCTTAGCTTCTTCTTTTTTGGCCAATGTGAGATGTAATACACCATTTTCATAACGGGCCGATATATCTTCCTGGTTAATTCTTTCACCCAGTTCAAAAGAACGTTGAAAATTATGATAACCAAACTCCTGCTTCACATAACCCGCAGCATTATGATCCTTTTCTGCAGAGATGGTTAAAATGTTTTTTTCAACTTTCACTTTAAAATCCTCTTTAATCAAGCCGGGAGCAGCAATTTCCAATTCAAAATTATCAGCATTTTCTTTGATATTCACTGCCGGACGTGCTGAAAAACAATTTTGATCCTTACCATATTTGTATGGTGCAAATTCATCCATGAATTTTGGCCAGACTGAATAACGTTTTGTATACATAATTTTTCCTCCTTATATTTTGTTTGTTTGACTATAAATAATCAAACTATATGCCGGGGAAAAAATTCAGCCATTACGGCAGGTTGTAAGGCAGAAGCATGTCATTATGTCTTGATTATACTTGATCAGTGTTAACGTTGGCATATTGATTCGAGCGACAACTTGTATATGTGGTGGATGATTGCACAACATATTCCGGTTAGAGCACTAAGCAAATTGAGCGATCTACAAACATTGATATTGTACTAATTTACCTACCATTGCTTTTATAAAATGTTGTGCGGTCGTGCTTTATTCTCTTAAATTATTAATTTTTTCAAGCTGTTCAGATTTTGAAACGGGATATGCATCCCTATCATCTGGATATTTTTCAGTAATTTTTTCTTCAAGTTTTCGTATTCTTTTGCAATTTCCTTTTTTGGAAATACTCAGGTAATAGCAGGTGTAATAAAAAGAAATAGCACACCCGGATGTGCATCGCACGATACCATTCCCATTACAGTAGAACAATTCGAGAACATTAAAGAGTTTGCTGCTGGAAATGATTTGCACGTATATCCAAATCCGGCAAATGACAAAATTTTTTGTTTTATTCCCAATAAATATTGAAAATCAGAATAAAACCGTATCGATAATTTCTATGAGCGGTAAAACGATAATTCAGCATAAGATGGTGAGGAGCAATAATAAAAGTGTTTAATCCCGATTTATTGATTAACGCATTCAGCCTGCAACACACCGTAAAAGTATTTGAGGGGGTACTACCATACATATCAGACCAATAAATTTTGGCTGATATTACCAGTATTAACATTCCCCTACGCGACTTTTACCTTAACTGTGGTCGTCGGTTTGTCTCGGTACACCCTATGTAAGGCCCTACATTTGCCAACATCCGCGATTTAAAGGAGCAAAACGCCATTATCATCAAGCAATCGGATGAAGAAGGCAAACAGTTTTTTCGTAATTTTTTGAATTGTTAAACCTCCGGATTTTCGAATACACGTTTATCGAACACGACCAAACCATTGCTTATTCTTTATCAGTACCTTTTGCCTCGTCAATTGTATTTGGTTCGTGCATGAAGAAGCAGGATGCCCCGGGCACAACCTTTACAAAACATATGAACATAGCTAAAGGACTGATGTCGGAAGATAATTACCTGCTATCCGAAATTCTGTTTAGCGAATACATCTCTGAGCAATTAAAAAACATACACAACAAGCTGCATTTCCTTATAGAGTTAATTGAAAATAAAGATTCGAAAGGATTGCATAATTTTCTGGATGAAATTCGAGGAAATATTGAGTAAACCCCAAAACATCGAGCTTTTGGTCATACATTTTCCGTAACCTTATTTCACATCCAAAACCTGTATTGCATCGGAATATAGCTTAGTTAACTGCTCACTCCTGGCTCCGGGAGAACTATTAGCTACTGTTAATACATCACTACTGTCCGGTTATAAATCAAAGATTTTCAATTGATTATCACCGCCTGTAGTTTTGTTATTGTAAATTTCATTTCCAAACAGTTGATTGACAGTTATTTTCTCAAAAATACTAATACT
>JAAAOM010000044.1 GCA_009908855.1 Bacteroidota bacterium | reverse complement strand
TATAGCTTTTTTATGCTATATTTTGTTAGTTTTCAACATCTAAGGGAACTGCGAAACTTTAATGATATAATAATACCGGCAATCTGCATAAATGGATAGAGGGGAGATAGGTAACCTGGGTCGTATGACTCTAACTTACTATTTCTGAAAACAATAACAGAAAAATTAATAAATATAAAAATAATTAATTGAAAGGTACTGGCTAGTTTAACAATTCCTTCTTCCGATAATACCAGAATAAATAAAATAATTAAAGCAGTAGTAAATAAAATGGCTATTGCCGGAGTACCTTTTCCTCCAATTTTTGATAATACATCTGGTAATAATTGATCTCTACCCATTGCAAAGGGGTATCTTGAAGCTGATAAAAGTCCGGCATTTCCGGTGGAAGCAAATGCTGCCAGGGCTGCTATTGACATTAAAATCACCCCTGTGTTATCAGGCAACCATTTAAAAATTTGTTTTGCAGCAGTAGCAGCCGGAGCCATTTCATTTGAAAATGCAGTTGGTTCAATAACAGCAGTCATAATGAATACACCCAGGCCATAAATCAAACCTGTAACTACCAACGATAGTATCATACCTAAGGGAATATTTCTTTCAGGCTTTTTGATCTCTTCAGCCACACTTGCAATTTGGGTTAAACCCAGATAAGAAACAAAAACAAAGCCGACAGTTGTAAACAACCCTCCTATCCCATTAGAAAAGAATGGGGTGAACTGAGAACCCATTTCATGGTTCATTAGGGAATTCTTTGAAAATATTGTAAAAAACCCGTCGGCAATAAAAGTGATAAGAATAACCAAAAGGAATACAACAAAAACTTTTTGAAGGGCGGACGTTTTTTTTGCTCCTATCAGATTTAATACCATAAAAAAAAGTGTTGCAATGATGGATACCGTTTTTATTGGAACCTCCCAGAAAATGGCAGCATAAGCACCAATACCGATAATTGCAAAAGCTGTTTTTAACATTAAAGCAAAATAAGTTCCTAAGCCTCCTATCGTACCCATTATTGGACCTAAACTTCTGTCAAGAAAGAAATATGCCCCGCCAGATCGAGGCAAAGCGGTTGATATTTCGGCAATACTGAACATAGCAGGTAATATTAATATACCCGCAATCATATAAGCCAAAAACACCGATGGCCCCGTATAATGAGACGCAATTCCAGGTAACAGAAAGAATCCCGAACTGAACATTGCTCCCGTGCTAATGGCAAAAACATCAAACAATCCTAAATCTTTTTTTAATTTATTACTTAAGGTCATAATTTTGTCTTTAATTTCAATCATCTGGTTTTAAAAAACTGATAAAACCGCTTCTCAACAACACCCTCATGTTAAGATAGTTGCGTCACGAAAATGCTGCATTTCTTATCTTATCACTCTGGCACCATTAAAATGGTAAGTAATGACAAACTGCATTTTTATCGAGTATTTTACCGACATTATACAGGTATAAAAGTAACAAAATTCACATTATCTTTCCTTTTTGGCAACTATATGAAAGCCATGACATATATGATTATAACGGTTTAATCTTTATAATTAGAGAAGTTTTCTTTTTAATTTGAATTATATAATTTCTACTTCTAATTGTCCCCCTTTTTTCCAAAGCAGTTGCAATTTCTCTTTTTGAAGGTCTATTAAGGAATGTTGTCTGCCCTTATAGCATTCCATACATAACAAGAACATTAGATAGAATAGGTAGTCTAAGCAGAATATCTTTTGGTGAATTGTTAATACAGCATGTGATAATCAAATCCTATAATGAACGCTAATGATTATAGTGACCAAAATTGACAACTATTTTTATTATCAATAATAAAATCTTAATCATCAATTTTCAGCTTAATTATTTCACCATTCTCCATAATAATTTCGGTTGCGTAAAACTCCTTAACTATCCCGGGGTCAAGTTTTCCCCTAATGGTTATTTTTTCATTCTTTTTCACTAGATTGGTATTTTTCCAACCCGTATAAACTTTAATATTACCACTGCTATCTTCAAATCTAAATTTGTCTACATCAAGAATTTTTATCACTTCTCCCTTAATATAAGAGTCGGCGTAATTCTCTAATTCTGATATCCTGGTAATTTTTATTACAGATTGGTTTTCTTGCGAAAAAGCATTCGGTATCATCACCAAACAAGCTATTATCAGCAGCATAATACTTGGTACTTCTTTGTTTATTGCTTTCATTTTTTAGTTTGATTTACCCAAACATTAGCCGCAATAAGCCAATAAAGAGTATTGAATCGGGATGTTTTCCTTTTCTTACCACTGCAACACCCGATGTTACTGTTGAAGCAATCATTTTAACAAGCAGCTCATTAATTTATTGGAAGCGGTTTATCAACATTTTCTATTGATAAAACATCAGAAGGTCCGTATTTTGTATAAATTACAGCATTCATAGTACTGCGTAACTAACTTGATTTATAAATTAAAACCAACGTGTAGTCCTGGCTCACCAAAAAAGAATTTTGACCACTTGTCATCTAGCTGTTTAAAAGAATCGGGCATTTTAGTATGATAAGGACGATGAGTAATTGCGATTGACGGCTCAATGAAAAACCTGTCGCTAAAAAGTTTAATGTGGTATCCGAGTATTCTATAAGTGTTAAAGATTTGAAAACCGTTATCAATTTTATTTTCATCGGTATCAAAGAATGATTGCCAAGCACTCATTACATGTATTGCTGAATAAAGCCCTTTCCACCAGTAGTGTTGATAAGCAACATTAAACCCAAGTTCTCTTATATAACCGGGGAACTCTTCTTCCGGGGCATCAAATGAAACACCAAATGGGATTCCTAACGGCCATGCATACTTCCAGGTTATTAACTCGAGCGAAACTACATCTTTTGGTGTCAGGCGGTAGCCAAGATTAAGTTGCACCAAATCAGGTCCATCTTCGGGAATAAAATTTGCTAACATAAACAATGTACTACCAATATAAATCTTAGAATAACTTGTATCTTGCAAGGTGTATTGAGCATTAACTTTTACATTGTTAGCCAAAAAAATGGCAAAGACAATGATTATAATTTCATTTCGCATATAATTTACTCTATTCGTTAAACAATACTGCAAAAATAAAATGTCTTACTGCTATAAATCGTTCACTTAAGTTAAGAAATGATATTTATCTGTTTTTTTTTTAACTCAACCGTGCTCTCAATCTGCTAAGTGATTGTGGTGTAATACCCAAATAACTTGCCAGTTGGTGTTGCGGTACACGTTGTATTAAATCAGGTCTGTTTTGTAAGAGGTTTAAATATCTTTTTTCGGGAGACGAAGTCTTAAATTCGTCAAAAGAGTTTTGATTTTTAGCTAAAAGCTGTTCTGAGATTATTCGACAAAGTGTTTCGAATTTTGGAAATTTTTCAAATATCTCATTTTCCATATCAGGGTTAGAAATGGTAACAATTGAATCTTCAACGCATGAAACAAAATATTCTGATGGCTCTTTGCTAAGGACACACTTGGGGCTAATACCTTCCAATTCAGTATAAAATTCGGTTGTTTTTTCTTCACTGTCAATTATATAGTACGTTCGTAAACATCCATTTAATACAAAATAAGCATCGCTTGAATATTGTCCTTCTTGCAGTAAAACTGTTCCTTTTTTAAACTCATGAAACATGTTCAATGTCTCAATTGCTCGCTTTTCATCATTGGTAAGCGAAACAAATTTTTCTATATATTCAAAGAGTCTGTTTTGCATTTGTGTTGCCGTATTTTACTTAGAGTAAGCAATGGAATTTTACCCTAAGTCTTGCATAAAAACGCACATGATAGTCTCCCATCATTCGGCTCCTCAATTAAAACTTATGCAAGTTAAGAGCTCCCATTTTCATGGATGCTAATTTAATAAAATATGAGTATCGGATTTAATACCGAAAAAACTGAAAAAAGAATTGCATTTTATTATAGACAACATCCTTAATAAAAATCGAATCGTTCTGTATGTAAATCTGTAATTTTTGAGAAAAATTCTAATTATCCTTATCTTCGCACGTTACAACCATAACAATAAATCCACTTCCTCAAAAACCAGCTACACCAGCTGGTACTGATAGTTTATGCCAGAATGCGGTTGGCACAGATTATACAACTGCAGAATCCACAGGAGCTACCACATATATTTGGTCTGTTACCCCTACCGGAGCAGGTAATTTAGTGGATCATCAACAACAGGAACTATCGATTGGACTAACTCATTTTATGGAGAAGCCAAAATTACTGTGCAAGGTAAAAATGCCAGTGGCACAGGACCTGTCTCTGACACTTTAAATGTAAGGATTTGGATAACACCCGAAAGTGACAATATATACCGCAATCCTAATAAATAAGCAGAATAAGTGTTCGATCAGTTACAAGAAGAATTATTTGGTACTACTGCAATTTCAGTGAAGAGAATATAAAAATAATTTTTTGACTGGTTGTTCGTTTTCTCGGTACTTCATCAGAGGTTTACTTTCGTGCATCTTTTCTATTCCTAACTAATACACCTAACTGTGCTTTTTCCCCAGCCATACAATACCTCATGGTCACCCAATCAACACTGCAGGACGGTTTGCCGGTCTACCTGCACAATACCATCGGAGGCCTTCCTTTATTTTATTTGCAGTAGCACTACTATTTAATATACCCGTAGCTTTGAGTATAATTGTTGGCGATGTACCAAATGGAGCCGATCAAAAACATACTGACCAAATTGAAAATATGGCCAAACCATAAAACATTGAAGCCAAATTATTTTGTCCAGATTAAAGTTAGAATTACAGTCAAGGGTAAACATAATATTGGCTATTATCATTTCAAAACAGTGTAACCTTTGGATGGAGATAGTTCCCATGCCAGAAAACGATTATTCTAAATCCAATATTAAATATAAATAGATATTATTCAATGAGTTAAATGTATTGAAGTTGAATTAAAACTTATAAGAGGCGCCAACAATAATATTCAATCTTTGTGAAGGATATTGATGCCACCTATAGTATTTCGAGGCGGTTAGGTTATTGATATCAAGGTATAATGACAATAACCGTGTATATTTATACTCTACAGCCAGGTTAATATCCAGAATGGGATTTAACGTTATGGTTTCCTGAGTTAGGTAATCAGGCGCTTTTCGTTTACCAACTCCAAGTACCTGAATTTGTGCGTTCAGTTTATCCCGGAAATGATACTGCCCAATTACCGAAAATTCATGCTGCGGCAAATGCCAGGGTTCCTGTTTTTCATCCCCCGGTGTGTATTTATAAATATTAAGAATTCCCTGCAAGCCAAAATCATCAGTTACATCAAACTGTAATTCCCCGGTATAAGTTATTTTTGTCAGACTATTGTCAGTTGTTTCGGTAATAAATTGGTTTTGTAATTGGTCGGAGGTATCATTCAGGAAGAATATATAATCGTCGTACAATCCAAAAGAAGCGCCCAAATTATAAAAAGCCCGACTGCTTAAATTTCCTTTAAACCCGGCAAAACCCGTTATTTTATTATCGGTGCGGTAGGGATGATGATAGTTGCTCTTCAGATAGGGATTTTGCTGCACCAACTGATAGTAATTATTTGCCTGTAACTCACCTGATGCCCCCATGTACGGAAGCAACACACGGTCAACAATCTTAAACTCAATCAATGCATTCGGATAGATATAAAATCCCGATTGCCCTATATCGGAAACAGCTGAGAGGCCGAGTTTTAATAAAAAGTCGTCTTCCTGCATTTTAAGCCAGGGCGATACATGCAGAATTCCTCCCATTACCGAATCAGGGGCTGTTGTGGACTGATATTGTTCCCATTTGATATCACCTCCCAGATTAAATGCGCTCAGGTCTTTATTCAATCCGGCTTCAAAAATTACATTGCTTTGCCGGGCATCGTAAAAATCATAAAAATGCCCCAGATGAAGGTTCAAATGATATTTTAAACGAAGCGTATCGGTATAATTGGAACGTGCGGAAAACTCACCGAAGATATAATTATGACGCTGACGAATGTCGCTGTTTTCAAAAGACGGTAATGAATCGCTGAATAAATCGGTGTTATAACCATAAAAATGATGGGTATTAGCGGAGAGCCCAAATTTACCGGCAAATACATTTTCATCTGCCAGGTATCGTGCCTGCAATCCCAAATTATTGTCGGCATACCCGGCATATACCTTATCATCATTGGCCAGTTTAATTTTGGCAAGGGATGATTTATGATAGGCATCTGCTCCAAATGAAAATTCTCTTGATCTTAAATTATTATACGACAATTCGGCCAGCGGAGTCAAATAGTTTCCTATACCCAGTTTAAGATGGTAATTGTACAACTCGTCGAGTGCAACACCCACCAAACGAGCCGGTTTAATGGGCCTGGTATCGAAGCTGGTTGTGTGTTTGACAGGAGATATGCTGTATCTGATTGTCGGCTGTATTTTGGTAGTATCGGTGTATGCGGGGTCTCGAGGAATTTTATCGGCATCGGAAATAACGGGTTCATAATTTTTAATAACCCTGACCTCTTTGTTTATTTCATCCTCCTGGGCATACATTAATGCAAAAGGTGCAATGATGATCCACAGAAACAGTATGGCATGTACTTTTTTCATGGCTTGGGGTTTAATCATTAAATTCAATCTCGACCGGGTCCTGCTCCTTGTTTTGATTTTCTTCCTGCATGGCTTTTAACCTGCGTTTCATATCCCAGGCTTCTGTGTAAATACCATCATCCCTGTTATCATAATTATCAATAACACTGTTTAGGGTATGATTGGCCTGGAATTCGTCGCCGGTATTCATAAAAATCTCGGCTAACAACAAAAAGGATTTGGCTAACCAGTATTGATGGGGTGTGTTCTTATCCACATAATCGTAGATAACCTGTTCAGCTTTAGGCCATTTATCCTGAAAATAAAATATTTGTGCAATGCGGTATTTGGATTCAGCTCCCTCTTCCTTTTTCAGATTATCGGAGCAATATCTAAATTCTTCCAGGGCTTCTTCATAACGATCGAGTTCAAACAGGGCTTTTCCGTATTTAAAACGAACGTTATACAACAAAATATCGTTTAACTGCGGGGTGCTTAATACACGCTCACAGGCCTCTGCGACTTTTTCGTAATCCTTCAGGGTATAATAACTGTTAATAAGCCCCAGTTGTGCTTCCAGTTTATTACCCTCGGTATTGGCTGTTTTTTCAAGCCGCTGAAAGAGAGGGATGGCTTTCTGATAGTTCTTACGTTCGTATAACATGCGTGTTGTTACCAATAAAGCCTGCTCAGTGAATTCAGTTTCGGGAACGGACAACACCTGATCGAAAGCCAGCAATGCCTCATCGTACTTTTCCTGCTGGTAATAGCAATCGCCCAGGTAAAATTGTGCTTCGAGCCTATAACTACCATCCTGGAACTTACGTAAATAATTTTCAAGACTATTTACCGCTTTTCCGCAATTTCCTTTCAGATACACATTCTCAGCAGCCACAAATGTAAGTGAATCCTGTTCTGTTACTTTTATTTCAACCGACGAACCGAGACCTTTTACATAATCGAAATAGGTATCCACATTATCCGAATCGATATATATATTTTTCATGCCAATCAGGGCATTTTTGGCTTCGTTGGTACCGGCAAATTGATTGACAGTGCGTTTAAACATACCCAATGCTTCCTGGTCCCTGCCCTGGTTATAATAGATCAATCCCAGATTGACCTGTGCCTTCGCCGAAAGGTTATTGGCAGGGTATTGACGAATTAATTTTTTATATCGCTTTTCAGCTTGCTCATGGTTGTTTTCTTCGGAGTAGGTGCGTCCCAGGTGAAAAAGTGCGTCGTCATGGTAAACCGACGTGGGAAACTGTTGTATGAACTCTTCCAGTTCCGTAATTACCCGTTCATTCCGGTCTACCAAACTATAGGTAAATCCAAGCTGGTATTTTGAATAATCGGGGTTCGATTTACCCAGATCAACTGCCTTGGCATAATAATCAAGCGCCGGCCAGTACTTGCTTTGAATAAAATAGCAATCAGCTATACGGTTGAAAGCATCACTGGCCATAACCGGGTCATTTGTCCCGGCCAGTTTTTCGTATTTCCGGAACCATGAATTGGCTTCGGTATATTCTTTCCTTTTGAAATAGCAATAGCCCAGGTTATAATGCGCCTCATTGTACTCTTCGAGGTTAAAAGCACCCATAGTTTCAAGAAAAAGTCGGAAATTGTCTATGGCTGATAAGTATTCACCCAGGCGATAAAATGCTTCGGCTTTCCAGTATTTTGACCGGGCGCTGATGCTCGCATCAAACTGCGCAAAATTATCGGCTATGTTAAACATCTCAACCGCCTGGTTATATTGCTGCGAATGGATAAACTCCACCCCCCGGTGAAATGCCACTTTCTGGTAGGCTTTTTTAATTTCAGGTGATTTTACTTTTATTTTTTGCATAGCCTCATAAGCGCCGGTATAATTGTTGGTGTTGATATACGCTGCCAGTAAATATTTTTGTGCTTCCTGCTGTTTGGAGCTGTTGGGATATTTTTCCAGGAATTGTTGAAAGGCATTGATAACCTCATTGAATGCATCAACTGATAGCTCATAGGTAAGAAGTGCATACTGAAACATAGATTCTTCGGCCAGATGAGGATCAAATTCGCCCTTTGATGCTGCATAAAAAGCCATGCGGGCTTTCTTTTTGTTATTTAATTTCAGATAGCAATCGGCTAAATGGTAGGAGGCATTTTGTCCGAGGGAAGATGAAGCATCTGCAATCTCCTCAAACACCAATGCTGCTTTATCGTAATTCTTAGCCGCATAATACACGTAGGCATAGAGATAGAGATCATCGGGTGTTTTTACGGTTGCATTTTCATAAAAAATTTCCAGGTAATGCAAAGCGCTATCATACCGAACATTGTGATAATATGCTTCGCCAATAATCCTGGCCACTTCGGCTTCCCGCTTTTCTGTTACATTTTTTAGCAACGATGGTCCCAGATCAGTTACCTTGTCATATTCTTTTAATTTATAATTGATTTGGATGATGTAATAAGGTACAATGGAACCGAATGTCTCATCGTCCTGCAATTCTTCAAATCCCTTTAATGCCGTTAAATAGTTTTGCTCACTGTAGTGGATATGCGAATAGTAATATACGGCCGGACTGTGGTATTTGGAAGGTATCTCTACAATTTCGTAAAAGGATGTTTTGGCCAGGGCGGTATCATTTTCCCGGAAAGCGGCGTACCCCAGTTTGAAATGCCATTCTGCAGATTCCTCATTGGATAAATGGTAAGTATTTACTTGCTGAAACCAATGAACAGCCTTTTTATATTCTTTATTGGCATAATGAAATAAGGCCAGTTCAAAAGTCAGGTTGTTGGTGTATGAACTTTCGGAATGGTTATTAATGAATTGTTCGCTTAAATAAACAGCATCGTTATGAAACAATTTCAGGGCGCACATGGCTTCATAATACCTTGCCTTAATCATTTCAAGGTGTTGGGTTTTTTGCCGGTCTTGCTGAGCGGATGCAAAATATTCCCTGGCCAAAGCGTATCGTCCATCATCATATAGTTCAAGGCCTTTTTGAAGGGCCTGATTGCCTTCTTTGAACCTAAGGGTTTCCTGAGCAACAGCAAGATTAAATATAAATACGATACTTAATATGGATAGCAAATACTTCATTTAAATATGTTTAGTATCAAAATTCCAGAAGTCAATAATTTCCAAATGATAAATAACAAATATCAAATAACTCCCAAATATCAAACATTTCAATTTTCAAACTGCTATATGGTTTTGGTCATTGAATCTTTTGGTTATTGGATTTTATTTGTTATTTGAACATTGATTATTGTTTTTTGAACACGCTGCATTTATTTATCATTAATTTCAATTCTTCAATCTGGTCATCACAAAATTAATTATTTGATATAATTGCCGGACGTATTAATTTTTATTTAATTAACATAAAACTGTTAACAGGAAAGAATATTGTTTCTAACCATTATGATAACTAATTAATATATTTGAAGCTTAATTATAATTTTTTAAAACAACTATTTATGCCGGAGAGCGGGAAAGAAGCCATTATTCAGTTTAAAGAGGCGAAAATATTTCAGGATGATTACCTGGTATTATCGGATGTGAATATGGCCGTGCACAGCGGCGAATTTGTATACGTTATTGGCCGCGTGGGCAGTGGGAAATCCAGTTTGATTAAAACCATCAATGCCGAATTGCCTTTGCAGGAAGGGCTGGCCACCGTGGCAACCTTTCCGCTGCATAAGCTCAAAAAACGCCAGGTACCTTACCTCCGCCGTAAATTGGGAATTGTGTTCCAGGATTTTCAATTGCTTATTGACCGCAGCGTTTACGAAAACTTAATGTTTGTGCTTAAGGCGACGGGCTGGAAGAATAAAAAAGAAATTAATGAACGTATTGAAGAAGTATTGAGTATTGTAGGACTGGGATACAAGGGGTATAAAATGCCACACCAACTGTCTGGCGGTGAGCAGCAGCGTGTGGTAATTGCCCGGGCATTGTTAAACAATCCGGAGATCATCCTGGCTGATGAACCCACCGGTAATTTAGACCCGGAAACCTCCGAGGGCATTTTTAAAATATTAAAAGACCTGAGCCAGGAAGGACGAGCAGTGATTATGGCCACCCATAACTACGGATTGCTGAAAAAATACAATTCACGTACCTTTAAGTGTGAGGAGGGAAAACTGATTGAAGCGCCCATGGTGGAGGAGATTGATTTTAGTAGTTTGGGGTGAGTTACGAAAGGTATTCCTTAACCAATAGCCTGTAATCCCAATTATAACCTGACAGAGCGATATGACGAAATTGCTTTTTTATGTAATTTAGTTTATGTATGATGATTTGATTTTACAACAAACAACTCAAAGTCAATTCTTAAAGGGATATGCTGATTCGGACTCCATTTATGACAGCGATTAATTATAGATGAGTTGAGGTTTGGTGATATCGTCCTCCTAAGATTTCCTTTTACTGACGGTAAGAGAGATTATTTCCAAATTGACTGATTAATAATGCCTGTTGCCAACAAAAAATGGTTCAAGCGAACGCTTGAACCATGGAGAATCTAAACACTATTGTTTTAATCATCCACAATCGTTCTGGCTGCCAGATAACCATTATAGAAGTTATAGTCGCGGCGTTTAAACAGTTTTAATACTTTATCGAGCCGATCGGACAATATAGTATTGGCATCGCTAAATAATTGCTCCAACTGTTTAGTGGCCTGTGTGGAAGCTATTTTGTAAGCCCGGGGCTGGCCCTGCATGGTTAAAAACTGATCGGTATTGTTTTTAAGATCAGTAATTTGTGCTTCCGTCATACCATATTCAGTGGTTAATACTTCGATGTTTTTTTCTGCTTCTTCAATAATTTCCTGTACACGAGGGATAAACTCAGTGTTTTTAAGCGTGTATAACTCAGAAAAAGAAGCTGCCATGCGGCTTTCCAAATCTACATGACCGGTTATCGAGGCATACGCTTCCAAAATATCATTTAAAATGTCCGCTTTTTCGGCGATCGTACGCTTTAATTCATTTTTAGATTTACCCATGGTTACCTGTGCCGCCTGTTGGGCTTCCTGAGCTGCGTTTATTTGTTGATGGACAGTCTCCAACTCATTTTTAAATTCACCCACTTTAGGGATAGGGCTCCATTTCTGTACATTTTTGTCGAGATAATTGATTACTGCTTCCTGCATTTCTTTGCGATTGATTTGATTTTGGTTCATGATTGTAATTTTGATTTATAATGACTTAAATATAACGGTTGTTATTTAAGTCGTAAAATGTTATACAACTGTTTTTCGGGCACAATGGTATTATGGCCCACCTAAAATCAAACCGGGCTTTTACAGGAATAGCCTGCCTGAATATCAATGCATGATTTGCAGGTATGGGGCTTCTGTTTTACTGCATCGAGGGGGTATTTGCATCCATCGACTGACCATTTTTATGCATCGAGGCAAAATTTATATCCATCGAGCAGCCATTTTTGTGCATCGAGGGTAAGTTTTTATTCATCAACCGGCCATTTTTGTGCATCAAGGAAGGATTTTTGTTCATCGTGCCGGTGTTTTTATTCATCTATCAATTATTTTCATGTGTGTAGGTGGTTTTTTTTGGGGCTTTAGGGCACATACCTGTGCATAAACCCCTTAATAATTATTTATTATTTCCATTACTTTTGACCTTTGCATGTATTCATTTTCATTTATTTTGAACATCAAATTGGCTATTGTGCAAAAAAGAATTAAACAATTTTTATCCTCTGAATTTAACCGTAACGTGTTTTTGTTATTCTCGGGCTCGGGTATTGCGCAAGCTATTCCGATCCTTGCAACAGTTATTCTTACCCGCGTTTATAGTGAACAGGAATTTGGAACTTTCTTTTTGTATTCTTCCATTGTTACCATTTTAACTGTTATCAGTAATCTGAAAATTGAATCAACCATTGTTCTGTCATCTGATAACCAAGAAGCCAGGCAGCTTTTTTCTTTAGGTGTTCAAATTACATGGTTCTTGTCATCTCTATTACTCCTGCTTATCCTTTTATTTAAACCTTTAATCGCTTCAAAGCTGGGTGTTCAGGGCAATAACTCCTGGTTATTGCTGATTCCCCTGGCAACGTTTTTAAATAGTTTCATTCAATTATCGAACAGTACACTGGTGAGGTTAAAAAAATATAAACGTATCTCATTGAGTAACATCATTAAATCGTCCTCATTATCATCTTATCAAATAATAGCGGGATTTATAAAGGCTTCCTCCTGGCAACTGATTGTTGGAAATATTTTTGGTCTTATTACCGCCAGTATTTCTAACCTGTTAAAGATTTATAAACATCATTTTACAATTGAGTGGATTACTGGGACCAAAGCGAAAGCACTGATCATAAAGTACAAGGAATTTCCTCTTTTCAGCACTTTTATTAGTCTGACAAATGCCATTTCACGACATATTCCAATTATACTTTTAACTACATTATACGGACTCAAGATTGCGGGTTTGTATGGATTAAGTTTAAAGATTATTGGAGTTCCGTTATTACTGATGTCACAATCATATAGTGAGGTGTTTTACCGGGAAGCCAGTCAGATTTATCATCACGAACCGGCAAATTTGAAACGATATGTAAGGCAAAATTACTGGTCGTTGTTTAAGTTAGGGATTATTCCATTTCTTCTTTTATTCATTGCTGCTCCATTCATATTTGAAGTTGTGTTTGGAGAGAACTGGAATACTTCAGGTGTTTATACCCGTATTTTAGCACCTTGGTTATTTTTGACATTTTTAAATGCCCCTATTTTAAGAGTGTTATCCATATTGAGGAAGCAACGATTTTTACTTGGTTATAATACGCTATTACTCATAACCCGGGTTGTGTGTTTATACCTGGGATATATTATTTTTCAGGAAGCCCTATTTTCTGTTCTTCTTTATAGTCTGGCAGGAGTATTATTTAATATATTTATCATGGTTTACATGTTGAAATTAACCTATACACGAAATTGAAACAGCTGGTTTACAGAATATTATTAAGGATATTTTATCCGCGTTACCATTTTCCGAAAGGCCTGCCATTGGGTCATTTTTTAAAAATGGCCTATTTTCAAAAGATCGTTGGCGTCAATTGCGAAATCCCCTGGCCGGTTCATCATACATCCGTCATTAAAGCCTACAAAAATATTCATCGAACTATACACCGTCCCGGCAGTGCCATGGGATGTTATATAGATGCCCGAAATGGATTATATCTGGGGGAAAATGTAATTATGGGTCCCAAAGTTTCTATCATTAGCATGAATCATGATGTTAGCAATTTCAAAAATTACAAAACCGCCAACCCCATAAAAATTGGTAATAACAGTTGGTTGGCAACAGGGTGTATTATTCTCCCCGAGGTAGAACTGGGAGAGCATACGGTTGTGGCCGCCGGGGCAGTGGTCACAAAATCATTTCTTGAAGGGAATCAAATAATTGGAGGGAATCCGGCACGGGTGATTAAAAAGATAGGGGATTATGAAACCTCAGGCTTCAATCACGAAAACGACTGATACCAAGGTATCTTCTTATTTCCCTTGACAGCCATGAGGATACCGTAGTTTTTCCTGCCATAAATCCATTTACGATTGAGCAATGTTTTTACTATAAATCCCCACCAAAACAGTTGATGAATGCGTTTGAATTTAATTTGAAAACCATAATCTTTTAACAAGGCTGAAATGAGATCAACATCCCTGCGACCATTGATGTTTCCGGTAGCTGTTTGATGACCGGTAACTACTGTTATGGCCATGTTTTTGGCATGGGTAAGAATTTCCTTCATGCCCAATAATGCATAATATTCGCTTCCATTGATGGTTAAACTGATATGGCCAATCTTATCCAAATCAATGGATTCATGCTTCACAATATCGTCCAGCGTTTTCATCTCAACATCCAGCACACGATCACTTATTGGTACGGTTGCCTTAGGGAGGTTATAAAGTCGGTTCCAGCTTGGTTTTTCGCCCATAAGCAAACGGGTTGTACCTGAATCAGCATATACTGCACATTGTACAAAGCAAATGTTCAGTCCTTTCTGTTCAACTATTTTCCGGGCTTCTTCAATATTATACGGGTCAGGGTCTATGGCAATCACCTGTCCGGATGGACACACGCGCCGGTGCATAAGAAATATATCGCTGGTAAACGGGTTAATCATATCAAATCCAACCTGAATGCCAATTTCTCCTTCTTTAAGGAAAGGGAATTTTAATACGCTGTCTATCTCAATAAATCGCTGCCAAATAAAATTTTTGAAACCGGTAGTTATCATTTTCATTTGTTATGTATCCGAAGTCAATGCTCAAAATTAAAATGATTTGCCATTATTCCCATTCCATTTCGGTTCAACTTCAGGTTTTTCCATTAATTTTATCCTGCCAATTCATTTTTAATCTGCAATTGACCGTTGGTTTTATGAAAGTTAATCACCTATTAATTGGTGCAGGCCGTTCGGGCAGCACAACTTTTTGCAAATATCTCGAAGAACATCCGCAGGTATGTTTTTCCAGGTATAAAGAGGTTCATTTTTTCTCGCAGGCTGATTTGTTTAATCGTGGCAATTCGTATTATCACAGTTTTTTTAAACATTGTAGCGACCAACCCATTATTGCATCTGCTGATACCTATTTAATGATCGATTATGAAGCCATATCCCGTATTCATTCTTATAATAAAGACATGAAAATTCTTGTTATACTTCGTGATCCTGTTGAACGCGCTTTTTCATCGTATGTTTATGCCAAAAATTACGGGTATCAGAAAAAGGATATTTCGTTTCTCTTATCTCTTGAATATGAAAAGGAATTATTAAAAAAGGATGCAGGTATTATTGCATTAAACAATCTTGGTCATTTTTACAGTGGTTTGTATCACAAACATTTACAGCAATGGCTGGAGGTTTTTCCGCCGGAAAACTTTTTTATTACAACTACCAAAGCACTGCAGCAATCGCCACAAGAGGTTTTGAATCAATATTGTGCATTTGCCAACATTAATCCATTTGAAATAAGTAACGAGAAACATTTAAATCCATCAGCCAAAGCACGATTTATTTGGTTCGAGCAATTTTTATTGAACCGGGATATGGGCCTGCGAAAATTCATTCGACACTATACCCCGCAAAAAATAAAAAACCTGATATTAAACTCTTCATTGGTAGAAAAGCTACATGCAGTGAACCGAAAAAAAACGGGTAAAGAAAAATTGACCGATGAAGAAAGAGACAAGGTAAATGATTATTTTAAAGAAGATAGTAAGCATTTAAAGGCACTTTTCGGCATCGATTTCAGTTCGTAACTCATCTCACTCGTTTATTCTTCCCAAAAATACCCTTTAACCAGTAATACAAATATTCCATTTTTAGAACCTGCTCTCCCGAATAAAATGTGTATTCCATGGGTATGCGTTGTATCATCCGGTCATCTTGCTTTATTCCGGCCGTTCCAAAATAAATGATCTCCGGAAACTCCGAGTGCAATTGCTGCAAAGTTTTGCTGGTTATGCCCCAATCGGTAAACGGAAAAGAAAAAGCAATTAATTCCTGCGGTAAATGCTCCGTTATCCAATGGATGCTATTGCGAATTTGATTCAATTGTTTGGCCGGTTCGATCAAATACAACTCAGGATGTGACATGGTATGCGCACCAACCGAAAAGCCTTTATCAACCAGTTCCTTTAGCTGGCTTAATTTCATGTAGGGTTGGTGGGTTTTTAGATAGTCATCCCAGTCAATATCAAGAATTCGGGCACATTGATCAAGTTTATAGGCTGTATTATAATTGATATGCTTCAGATTGTAAATCAGTTCACCCCGGCCTAACACTGTTTTCAGGGCCGCTCTTTGGGTGGCATTTACATCCCGGATGCGATCCACGATTGTACTGGCCTTATAACGATGGAAAAGTGCTTTGTTATCCACAAATTCAGGATTTACAAAAAACGTGGCGGGCACTCCTTTTTTCTCCAATATGGGCATTATTGTATGATAACATTCTTTTAAACCATCGTCAAAGGTAAGGTGAAACAGTGGTTTGCTGTTATTCATCGGATTTAAATGCTGCATTTCAGAGAGGGAAACGGGATGAAAATGCTTGAGCAAAAATACCAGGTCATTTTCAAAGCGTTCAACGGGCATCACCCGATAAGCATGTCTTAAATAATGAGCCGTGTAATCATTCACCACATGGTAGAAGGGGTAGATGGTATTAACGCCAGATCGCTTTTGCATTCGCTTCATACTGGCAAAAGAAGAAAATAGGTTTAATATGGAATAAATGAAGTTTTTATTCATTTAAAGCTCCGGTTTAACAAATGAAAGGTAATGACAGGGAAATTCGTTTCATGCGCCCCAAAACCACGGTTAAAATCATAAACGCCGGGAATACCAGAACCTACAAAATCAAATTCATTAATTTGCTGACTGTGATTTTCCAGAAATTGATGAATGGCCAGAAACTTGGCGGATTTTTTCTTACCTTTTTCGGTTGTCGCACTGGAAATAAGATACCCCCTGTTTTTAAATATTAGAACCCATAAGATAGACAATATTTCTTTATTTGTATCGGAAATTGTATAAAAATGACTGTGAGAATTAAATTGCACTGAATGAAATAGTTTGTCTAACAATTTGATTTTTTGATTATTGATAAAGTTATGGCCAAGTTTTTTATAGGTTTCTAAAAACTGAGTGACAGTTCCTGGTTCATGAACAAGTTGATTCTTAATGGATTTACGGATATTATATCTTGTGCTTTTATTGTAATCAGGGAATTTTGACATATCAAGAACCTGATCCGGCATTTTTGGAAATCGGTTATCTGAATGATTCTGATAATTCCCGGAAAAGTTTACATAAATAAATTTTACAGGAATCTTTTTAAGAAAGTCATTGATATTATTATCATCTGAAATTCCAAAAATGCCCAATTGTTTGGTAAATAATGGCTGTATGACGTATTTTAATCCGTATTTGCTTTTCCAGGGCAAGGGCATTACCGCCTGGTAATCTCCCAGTACCAATCCATCCCAATGCTCACAAACCTGGTCGAGGTACCAGGACATGCCATAAACCAGGCAGTTTGAAGCATTTTGAATACACGCATCCCATTTGGTTTTATCAATATCTTTGTGTGTGAGGTAGGATATTCGGTTTGACATGTTAAAATTAAAGCTTCAAGTTTGATAGAATATTAAATCTCAATCCCCCATTTTTCAATTTCCTTTAAAAAGCCACTTCTATCATTGTCTTTTTCTATCAATATGGGTTCAATTCTATCATCAACTTCATGTCTTAACTTCCAAAACACAGGCGTTACGCTGAAATAATCTTCTTCAACATGATTCAATATAATGGCCACGTCTATATCACTGTCTTTCCTGTTAGTGCCCAATAAATAAGAGCCGAATAGATAAACTCTGTCTACATCAAAATGATTTTGAAGTAGTGCTTTATATTGACGAACCTTATTTATAACTTCTTTTTGATCCATCCCTGCATTTCTTTGGTTAGATTTAATATTTCTTCACGCTTGTTATGATTTAATCTTTTCAAAAGTCTCTCTTTATGTGATGGATACCTGGCCTCAATGTTTAATGGCTCCAGGGTATCTAAAATCCATTTGTTCTTCACTCATGGTAGTATAAAAACCGCCTTGCCTGGCAATATAAGATAGACTATGGGAAAAAGGAGGAGTATCATTCATTAAATGTACATAATAGGCTTTGAAAATCTTTTCTATGGATTGATGACACATAAAACCGACATATAAATATCGTTTACTTGTCAACATTGCCACGGCTGTTTCCAAATAATAATCAGACAATTCAATCCAATATCTTACTTTTTCATCCATTTACCAGACTTAGCTATAGCATTAATTATCAAAAATAAAAAAAAAAGCTATCCTTATATAAGTAGTATAATTCATTACTTATCTTTCACAATGCCATTTCATTTCGCCCTCTCCAACATCCCTTCAAAAACTTCCCTCCATCCTTTCCATTCACCTCTATTGCTAAGCGATTCATTATGCCAAAGGCTTACAAAAATACCATCGGACTTTTTAATCTCATTAATAACAGTCTCATAGGCCTGAATAGCTTCCCGCGGTTCCAATTGTAAATATTGCTGCAGCGTTACTTCCATGATGGGTGATGAATAGACCAGTACATCTAATTGCTTCTCATTTTGTAAATCATAAAAATAAAACGGAAAAGAAGTGCCTGCGCGAAAACCATGGACGGATGCATAGCCCAGGGAGTAATCTTCGGAGATTCCCGCCTCATGATAATTCCGATAGGTTTGTGGTAACTGTATGGCCAGATAATGTTGCCTGACTTTATGCACCGGCTGATGAATGATATTTTCCAAACGGGATTTTTCTTCATTCAGTCGCTTCAGCTTTCGGGATGAGGCATAAGAGTTATGCAACTGTACCCCGGCTTTTTTTGCGCTCGACTTGATTAACTGTCTGAAAGATTTATTCCGGAAATGAAGGTTTGTATCCACTCCCTGCTTATCGCCTACAAGAAAGAACAGCAGCGGTTTTTGTTGGTGCTTTTTATGGATTTCAAAAATATAATCATAGGTATCGAACGGATCTGCTTTCAAATTCAACCAGGTTCCAATCCTATACGATGCGTGTTGGAAACGGCCACCGGCTATTTCTTTAACCAGTCCCCCGCTCTGTCTCACCCACCCTTTGTTGGTGAAAGCATAGGCATTATCAATATCAAGGGTGGAAATAAATCTGTATGCGGGTTTATGCATTTCCAGGTTGGGGTATTTATTTTGTATGGCTTTGAACAACCATCGCATCCAATAATCTGCCACAGGTTTTTGCAAAACTTTTAATTGTTGTAAAACGCTGCTCTCTGGTTGATATCGACCGTATTTATCAAACTCAGCAGTTGGTTGATATTCTTCATACCGTGAAATCAAATAAAAAATGGCCGAAAAAATATCGAACCCCAAATCGTCATTTTTATTCGCGAAAAAGTATGGAACAGGCCCCCTATAGTCAGTATGCAATTCTATTTCCGGTGATATCCCGTTTTGACTGAGCAAATCGTGAGGTTTGATCCAGAAATCATGTACCGGCAGGGTTTCAAACGAGTAATTCAACACACACGGATAGCGGTGTTTATTGATTTCATTCAGGTCGTCAATTAGTTGATAATTCACCTTGATGTAACTGGTAAAAACAAACTCAAGGGTATATTTGAGCCTGGGAGAAAAATGAGGTGCATAAATGTATAAAGTGTTCATCGTATATTTTTTACGATTCTCATTAATGCTGATTCAGATGCACAACAGTAATGCCTGCTCCCCCCTGTTCAATGTGTTCGTCCTTAAAGGAAGATACCACGTCTACCGTTTGTAAATAATCGCGTATAATTTGCCTAAGTGCCCCACTGCCCTTACCATGCAAAATTTTCACTTCGTCTTCCCCAACCAGTATAGCTTCGTCGATAAACTGAACGATATGTTGCAAAGCCTCGTCGGATCGTTGCCCACGCAAATCAATCGATGGTTTGAATTTGAGTTTACGCTCCCGGTATTGCAAATCGGCTTTGTAACTTCCTTTCCCCTTCGTTATTTTCTTTGCCTGCCGATTGCTTACTTTCTTCACCTTGTTTTCATGAACCGTGGTAATCAGGTTGCCAAAAGCCACCATTATGCTTTTACCTTTAATTTCCATGACTTCACCAACGGTATCCTGGCCAACCAATTGTACGTGATCACCCTGATGGATTTCATAATCCGTTTGCGCTACTTTCCGGGGTTCCTCTTTTTCTTTTTCCTCTGCCAGATCGGGTCGGCGCCTGGATAGTTTTTCCTGTCGCTCTTTTAGTTTCCGGTATTTTTGATCAAACCCGGATTGATCTTTCTCCTGCCGCACCAACTCTTCCTTAAAAGCCTCCAGACGATCCCGGGCTGCTTTGGTATGTTCTTTATCCGCCTGTGATTCTCTGATCTCACGTATGGTTCGCTCAATTTCTTTATTGCTCTTTTCTACAATTTCCTGTGCTTTGGCTTTGGCCTCATCCATCATTTGCTTTTTGGTGGATTCCAGCTTTTCCAGCTCTTTTTCGTAGATATCCAGGATATGTGCCAGTTTTTTTTCATTTTGTCTGATACCCGACCGTTTTTCTTCCCAGTATTTTTTGTCCCTTAGAATGGTTCTCAGGTTTTTATCGAAATCTATATGATCGCTGCCGACTTTTTCTTCAGCACGTTTCAGAATATCTTCTGACAGGCCAATCTTCCGGGCAATTTCAAAAGCAAATGAACTGCCCGGTTTACCAATAGAAAGCTGATAAGTGGGTTCCGGTTTTTGCAGGTCGTAGAGCATGGCACCATTATGAATACCATCAGCCGAGGTGGCATAATGCTTTAAATTGGCGTAGTGCGTAGTGATCACACCATAACATTTTTTAAGTCGAAGGTCCTCCAGCACGGCTTCGGCAATGGCACCACCCAGTACCGGTTCAGTACCGGTGCCGAATTCGTCAATGAGTATCAGGGATTGATTATTGCTATGCTTAACAAAATTTTTCAGGGCGGTGAGGTGTGAGCTGTAGGTGCTTAAGTCATTCTCTATCGACTGTTCATCGCCAATATTCAGAAAGATATGCTCAAATATACCGGTTTCGGAATTCTCGCTCACCGGAATGAGCATACCGCATTGCAACATATATTGCAACAGGGCCACGGTTTTCAGGCATACCGATTTACCTCCGGCATTGGGACCCGAAATGACCAGAATATGCTTTTCACGGGTCAGTTGCATATTCAATGGCACAGTATGTCGGCCTTCTTTTTGATTTTGGAGATATAAACCCGGATGAATGGCATTTTTCCAGTTAACTACAGGGTAATCATTCAGCACTGGTTTTACTGCATGTATTGATATAGCATAAGCGGCTTTGGCATGCAGAAAATCAAATTTGCCTAAAATCTCGTAATTAAGCTGTAGTTCGTCAGAATAATAACGTACATCATCAGCCAGTTGAATTAGTATTTTTTTGATCTCCCTTTGTTCAGCATAAAACAATTCCTTGATCTCATTATTCGGTTCTACAACACCTGAAGGTTCAATAAAAACGGTTTTACCGCTGGATGATTCATCATGAATAATACCAGGCATACGCTTTTTAGCAACAGCCGGAACAGGTATAACCGGTCGTCCATTACGCATGGAAATGGCTACACCAGCCTCCACAAATCCTTCGCGTTGTGCCTGCTTCAGGAATTGTTGCATGTTTTTACTTACTTCAGCCTCCTTTTGCCTGACTGATTTGCGAATTTTTTGCAACCCGGCTGAGGCATTATCTTTTATTTGGCCCTGCTGATCCATTATCTTGTCTATGCGCTCCTGCAGAAAAGGATAATGGGTTAAATCCTTGCTTAAATGATACAGCAACGGAAGCTTTTCCTGATAGGATTCGGTTTTGAAAAAATTAACAATCTCCCTGATGGCATCCAGGCTTCGGCGAAACAAAAGAGTATCCTCCAATTCAGCATGTTGACCCTGAATTTTTATTTGCTCGAAAAATGACAGGGGATCGACAAAATGATCCATTGGAAACGGAAGATCAAACTCAATTACATACCTGAACTCGTTAATCCGCTGCAATTCCTGTAAAATGTTTTCTTTATCGGTTGAAAATTGTATGTGCAGTTCAGCTTCTTTTCTTCCTAATTCACATATACATTTTTCGGCAATTGTATTACGAATGGTATCAAATCCTAATTTCTGTTCAAAACCCGATGGTAAAATCACAAAATACTTATTTAAATTTGGATAACAAAAATAACCCAACTTGGTCAAACCAAAATCAAACAAGACAAATTTATGTATATCATTCGTCTTTTTTTGTCAATAATCGTTAATATATTACGTTCATAATGAAACATTACTGAATTGCCATGTATAAAATAACCAACTGAGAACTAAATAATAAAAACAAAACATAAGGGTACCATGGTGGGTAATGTGTAAAAAAACTAAATACAAAGCAACTAATCGGTAAGTTTTAGCATCATTGTTGTATTAAACGCTAGAACAAAGTAATTTAATAAACTCCATGAAAAAATCGCTTCTTTTTTGTTTAAGCCTGATTGTATTAACGGCCTTTTATCCGGTAGAGGACGAGCCCTATTTACCGGAATACAAGCCTGTTATTGTAACCCGCGATGTACTGGAATCGTCAATTGCCTACCAACAGCCTCGTGAGCTGGAAAAACCGGGACGCATTTATATCAAGGATGATTATATTTTCATCAACGAAAAATATAAGGGCGTCCATGTGATTAATAATGCCGATTCGGCAAATCCGCAAAAAATTGGCTTTATACGTATTCCCGGCTGTTTAAACATGGCCATTAAAAAAAATACCATGTATGCTGATAACTCAGTAGATTTGGTAGCCATCGATATTTCCGATCCTGAAAACCTATCCGTAGTAAGTCGTGAAAAAAATGTATTCCCGGAGCCGGTGGTACCGAACGATGGTTTTATTCCTTATGAATATGAGCAATATAACCGTCCGAAAGATACGTATATAATTGATTTTATTAAACAATAAAAGCAGACCATGAAAAAAACCGCTGATATAATAATTATACTTATATTCCTGGTATTTGGCATCCTTGCCTGTGAGGAAGGAGGTTTTTCGTCGGAAGACAGCAGTGCCGGTAGTGAAACAGGTACAGGAGGCTCCATGGCACGGTTTACCATTGCCAAAGATCATTTGTATATTGTAGATCATAACAGCCTGAAATCGTTTGATATCAGTGAGGAAAATGATCCTCAGTATGTCGACAGCACTTTTTTGGGGTTTGATATAGAAACCATTTTTCCTTTCGACAATAGTTTATTCATTGGTACAAGAACCGGTATGCATATTTATGATATAGAAACGCCGGCGGCACCAGTTGAATTATCCGTTACCAGACATTTTTACAGTTGTGATCCGGTTGTTACCGATGGCCAATATGCTTATGTAACACTGAATTCAGCTAATGTGGGCTGCGGACAGACAGCTAATCTTCTGGAAATATACAACATCGATAACCTGAAAGATCCTTTTTGGGTGGCCGATTATGAAATGAAAGGCCCAAAAGGTCTTGCGGTAAAAAATGAATTTCTTTTTGTGTGCGACAATGGCCTTAAAATCTATGATAAAAGTGATATTAAAAATCTTCAGTTACTCCAACACATTTCAGATATTACTACCTATGATGTAATTGTAAATGGCGATTTACTGTTAGTTGTTGGTGATGATGGATTCTACCAATATTATTTTGACGGTGAAACAGCAACCAAAATAAGTGAAATTGAAAAACTATCCGCTAATTAATACTGTTTTTATCTGATTGGTTATGAAACGAATTACGCTCCTACCCGCTTTTCTTATAGTATTTACCATTTTTGTTAAGGCCCAGCATATCCAGTATAGCATGGTACCGCAATATTTTTTCATATCCGGTTTGCGTACCGACATTGATATCAGGCTTGGCAAATCCACCTGGTTATCGCTGGCCCCCCAATTATATGCAAACGAGAATAATGATTATTACATTGGTTATAGTGATTGGGATGACACGTATTATACAGACGAGTATAAAAAATTATTCGGATACGGTGGACATATCGGCCTTATTCATTACCAGTCTTTTCAGAACAATACTAAATTTCAATATCTACTTGGTTATGGACTAAGTTACATGAAAAGCAATGTTGAGTATGAAGGACCGGGATGGTTTGAAAAAGAGTATCTGGGACTGCAGGTGCTTGAATACGGAACATATACACAGGAAACCAATATTGAACAGTATGGTGGTGTATTATACTTTGGACTTTATATTCCCGTGGATGAACGATTTTTTATCGAGCTATACATGGGCAGTAAACTAAAATATTCGACCTATAAGTTCAGTGGCGACCAGGAAAGACGGTTCAATGACAACATATTAAAACCCGGTTATACCGGTATACTTCCATATACGGGTGTGCGATATGGCTTGCGGTTTTAACTATGTTTTAAACTTAATAAAGAACTTTTGAGCAGGTGCCACATGGTGAGTTATTGCAGTAATGGATACAACCATCACGTCTTTGTTGAGGGAATTACCGGCCTCAATTGAAAAACCAACCTGACAAATAATAGAACTTTCATCGAGGTTCAGGCGACAGTATCCCGAACCAATCTAATTCAGCAGCACTAACATGAGATTGCTTTATCAGGTGGGCGGGTTACTCTGATCATTGCCTGGGGAGGTAAACCCGTGTTTTGTGCCATGAACCTGTCATGTGAGTTGCTTCGCAATGACGTATCGATTGTATTGGTCACTGCGAGGGTATGAAAAGTACATTTCTCAACACAAAATTAAACTCGAGCCAATTGTATTTGCATTTATTTCTATTCTATTTTTGTATCAAAAATCAAATATGAATCGAATATATCTCTGGCTGACCCTGTTTGGTATTGCTTTTGGCTACCTGGAATGCGCTGTTGTTGTATACCTGCGTGAAATATTGTATCCGGAAGGTTTTTCATTTCCATTGGTTCCTATCAGTTCGAAATTAGCCATTACCGAAATTGGCAGAGAAGCAGCAACATTGATTATGCTGGTTGGTATAGGTATTTTAACAGGCCGCACAAAAACAGAACGATTCGGAATGTTCCTCTTCAGTTTTGCCATCTGGGATATATTTTACTATGTGTTTTTAAAAGTATTGCTCGACTGGCCGTCATCGCTCCTTACCTGGGATATACTGTTTCTGATTCCCACTACCTGGACCGGCCCGGTTATTTCACCGATTCTCCTGTCTCTGGTAATGATTGCCTTTGCATTGGTTATTTCAAGAGCAGTAACCAATGATCCGATGGTAAAGATTATTCGAAGAGAATGGTTATTACTCATTAGTGGATCCATCATCTGCATATTGGCATTTGTTTGGGATTACTCAAAATATGTGTTGAAAATCTATGACTTTTCGACCCTTTTTCACCTAAACAAAGACCAGATATTTGAAATTACTACCAATTATGTGCCTGTCCAGTTTAACTGGCTTTTGTATGGGTTGGGGTTAGCCACCATAGTTGCCGGTGTGGTTTGGTTTGAGAGGAGGAATAAGATAGTTTGGAAGAAATGAATAAGTTCAACAGGTCAAATGGAGTGCACATTATATAGCCCAGCGCCTGCGAAAACAATCGAAATCCTCAGTGCCCAAATTTGAACTAGCTTGGGCATTGATATTCCGTAAATGGAAAAATATTAGATGTTTTCAGCTTTTATATGTAAAATGATTTGACCAAAAATATGCCGAAATTCCCTGAATGCATTTAAGATAGAAAGAAATATCATTTATCTGGATATCTCAAAGCATAAGGGCTTGTCCAAGCAATTATAAATAATTCACCTTCAATAAATCGCTATAAATAGGGATGATTTTGTCTTAAATAGCAATGTATCTTTACCGGCTCATTTACTATGTGTTGTTAAGCAACTGAAATTGGCAAAAAAATGCATTGGAAGGGCCTTGTACTATTAGTTTTTGGAATTATTTGTCAAAAAGGATTGGCATCAACCAGCTATTGCCAAATAGAGGGACGCGTTACTGATGAAAAAGGTGCGTCTGTGCCTTTTGCCAGTGTTTTAATTGAAAACACCTCGATTGGTACTGTAACTGATGAACATGGAAAATTCTCGTTTAAAACCACAAAAACAGGAAGGTATAGCATTATCATCAGTTATTTGGGATATGAAATCCAGAAGAAGCCGGTTACTTTGGAACAGGGAAAATTAATACAATTAGATATAACCCTGCAAAGTATTCATACATATTTGGATGAAGTTGTTGTTCAGGGTAAATCGGAAGAACAATTAAAACGCGAAGAACCCATAAAAATTGAGGTACTTACAACCAAAAAACTGCAATCGCAATCTGTTGATCTTTCACAAGTTTTAAAGCAAACTACAGGTGTGATTATCCGCCAAATGGGTGGTTTGGGGAGTGAAACAAACATTAGCTTAAATGGCCTTACAGGCCATGCTGTTCGAATTTATTATGACGGTATTCCGCTTGATGTTTACGGTGGTGGCATTCAAATTAACAATCTGCCAGTAGATGCTATTGAAAAAGTGGAGGTGTATAAAGGTGTAATGCCTGTAGGCATAGGAACAGATGCGTTAGGAGGAGGTGTAAACCTGGTGCCATATAAAACCACAAACGATCATGTAAGAGCAGCATATTCCTTTGGCTCATTTAATACGCATAAGGCCAATTTGTCCGGCCATAAAAACATAGGTGAAAAATTATCTGTTTCCGCTATGGGTTTTTATAATTATTCAGATAACAATTATGTAATGCGCAGCATCAGAAGTGGCTACATAAATACATTAGATGACGGAACACAATTCCTGAAAGAAGAAATAATAGATGCAGAACGTTTTCATAGTACGCATTCATCGGGTTTTATCAATTTAAGCGCACGTTTTAAGAAAATTGGCATTGCAGATCAATTGACGATATCGGGAGTATTTAGTGAGCGTTATGACGAACTGCAACATGGCCTCAAAATCCAAAGTATACCTTACGGAGAAGCGCATGGCTATAATACGAATGTTTCAACACGCCTGGATTATCGCAAAACGTTGTGGCAAGATAAAGCATTGATACGTTATTACGGTATTTATGCATATTCCCTTAAAAAAGACAGAGATAGTACTACGAATATTTACAATTGGAGCGGACAGATTATAGGACAAAATAATGAAGGTGCGGAATATAACCCTATACCCACTTTAAGGGATGGAGTGACAAATGGGACCGTTCACCGTATAACGGCAAATTACAAGTTCATGGAAACCTTAAAATTAACCGTGTCTGATTACTACCGTTTTACAGAAGTGAAAGGTGAAGATCCGATCTACGAAGCGAGGGGAAAAATAGACCCCAATACGTTTCCATCCTATCTTAAAAGAAATATTCTGGGAGCAGAACTTAAAACAAAGTTTTTCAATAATACAATAACCGCACTCCTAATTTATAAACATTATTCATACATATCTGAAGCTGCACAGCTTTTGAATATTGAAAACCTGGACAATGTTCCAATCAGGGAAGTTACCGAAAATAACCATGGTGGTGGATTTGCCTTAAAATATAAATTCACACCTTCCTTCTTTGTAAGGGGAAGCTATGAGCAAGCTACTCGTCTGCCCAGAGGAACAGAGATATTTGGCAACTACAATACTATTGTTCCTAATTACTTTATTCAACCGGAAAAAAGTAATAACTGGAATGTAGGAATCAATTACTCAAAAGCGTACTCGAATAGCAAGTTCTTTTCAGCACAATTGGAAGGTTTTATCAGAAACCAAAAAGACTTAATACGCACCGTAGTTTTTGGTACAGAACAATTAAGATTTGTAAACGAAGCAAATGTTGACGGCATAGGTGCCGAATTTTCAAGCCGGTTCACACCCATTAAGGATTTAGATGTAATGGTAAACCTAACCAAACAATCCAATACCATTTCAACACCGGGGGATGATTATGGAGCCCGCGTTCCAAACCTGGCCGGGTTTTATACTAATACGAAAGTAACATACAATTTCACCCGTTTTTTTGACAGTGAAATAGATTTAAAATTCGATGTCAGCTATTTCTATATTGATCGGTTTACGATAACTACAAATGGTTTCCGGGATTTAGATGATGCAAATCCGGACAATATAGTCCCCCGTCAAAATCTTCTAAACACGGGGCTGGTTTTTACGCACCCTGATAAGAAAATAATTATTGGTTTCACAGTTAACAATGTTTTAAACAGTTTAATCTACGATAATTTTAGAATTCCCCGACCGGGAATACATTATGCCTTGAAAATGAGTTACAATTTAAATAAATATGAATAGTTAAAATCGAAATCATGAGGAAAATTAATAAAATTAAATGGTTGGCAAAAGTAATGCTGTTATCAGCTTTAACAGTTTGTTTTATGGTATCTTGCGAACAAGACGATGATGACAATGGCAATCCTGAAAATAAAGATAAAACATCCGGATTTGTTATTTCCGGCACTAAAGGTGAATCGGGTTCTGTAAAGTATTTTGAAGAAATACCAACTGGTACAGTAGATTTATCGGATGGTCAGGATTTTATCACATATCTGCCCCGGGATGTATACAATCATAACATCTATACTCCCCGAATTGATGGTACATTTGGAATGTCACAATTAGCAGTAGATCAAGATGGTAAATTATATGAGAAAGGATACATTCCAACAACCGATTGGATTTCACGTTTTACAATAAAAGATGAAAATACCGGTGTTTTTCATGGAAATGCAGAGCTGAACGAATTTGTGATTTTTGATGCCACCACGATGGAAATTACCGGAAGTATAGATATCTCAGGTGCGGTTGAGCCTAATGCTCCGGAAGAATCGCGCTATCAGGACCTGGTACTAAGAGGTGATGATGTTTTTGGTATTGCCAGGCCTACTAACAGCGGCACAGGATACTCGGGGTTCTTTCTTCACCATGCAAATATTGCTTCAAAATCTTATGTGGGTAAACTTTCAAGATCCGCACCTTTATCTGGTGGAATTACGCCGAACTATGAATTCGGCCAGCAATATGCCGATGATAATGGCGATATTTATATCTTAGATGGCGGTAGTATAGGTACAGGTATCTACGCCCGTGTTCATAAGATTACTTCGGGAAACAATACATTAGATACCACGTATGATTTTCAGCCTGGTGCTATTCTTGCTCCGTCAAATATATTATTTCCACATGCCAGAGGTTTTAGGGTGATTGGAAACGGATTGGCAATTGCTAAAGTAAATAAAGATGTACCCCAGGAGGCGGTTGACATTGTTAACGATATGCCAGGTGAAACTTACCAGGAAAAGCTACAAGCCTTGCAGGCAAATGATGAAAAACTAAATCAGGTTCTTGGATTGCTTTTTGCCGCTGAAACGGCCGTATGGTGCGAACTTGATCTGACGGCAAAAAAAGTAACTGAAATTACAGGTGCACCTGCGACAGGTTCCTATTCTGTATCAACAACGTTCGAGCACAAAGGTGATATCTATTTTTCAGTTGCATCATCTACCGAGGTCGCCTATTATAAATATACCCCTGGTACACCATCGGCAAGCAAAGCGTTTGATGTTACCGGTGCTGAATTGCTAAATTGTATCAATATTGCGAATAATAACTAATTTCTTTTCACCACGAATGCATGAGCAATTAGCCATTTGGGATAAAAAGCGTCCATGCATTCCTGGTGGTTTTACATATGACTTATTATGGCATATATTCTGCAAATCATAGGGTTATTATTACTTTATAGTCAATCTGTTTATTTCCCATATCGGGATTCAAAGTTTAGTAGTTTAACCATAACCAATCTGCTTGTTGTTCGTGTAATATCTTCCATATTGCTAATTGGTTCTATTTATCTCATAATTAAACAATTCGATGTGTTTACCGGATTGATGATTTCCCTTTTTTCAATGGTTCTTGTACTGAGCCTTCTCATAATCCTGTTGCCCATATACAAACAATTATTTATGAATTCAAATACACCATAATTATGCCGGCTAATAAAAAATATTTATCTACAAAGGGGCAACGGGCATTAAAAATTACCGCAGGGTTTGTTGGAGGGTACATTTTGGCAAACCTTCTGCATATTGTAGTTGGTGTATTTCTCGATGACAAAGCACCTCTGATAATGACGGCCTCGTACAGCATATTCCTTTTCTGGGTTGGTTTTATGATACTGGCATTTTTAGCAAAAAATGGTTGGAAAATATGGGGAATCTACCTACTTGGATCCTCATGTTGTTACTTTATTATTCACTTTGCAAATTAAAAAATTGTTGCCAATGCATACATCGCAAAATATCATCACGGCATTGGTAGCAAAATCTATTTATGAAAAGTTTACCTAAAAGAGCATATAATATACTTTTTCATACTCATACGGTTGCAGGAATTACTACAAGTGTAGCCCTGTTTGTAATATTTTTTACAGGTTCAATATCATTTTTTAGGCACCACATGTTCCAATGGGAACAACCCGAAAACAGAATTGAATATGCTGAGAATATTGATTTGGACCGCGTACTTCAAACTATTGCAGAAAACAACCCAAATTATATTCCTGATGAAGACCTTAATATATGGAATGGAAACAGCCTTGTACCAGTGATCCGCTTTACAGGCCATGAGCATCCGAAGGGAGATACCTCCAGGGAAGACTATTTTAGGGGGATAATAATTCCGAGCGACAATTACCGGTATATACCAAACACAGAACCTAAATATACCCTGATAGATACACTTTATAGACTCCATTATTTACGACAATTCCCTTTTGGTAGGTATATTGCCGGATTTGCCGGGTTATTCCTACTGTTTGCAAGTATAACAGGTGTGCTTATTCACTGGCAACATGTAGTGGGTAAATTATATGCTTTTGTAACAAAAGGCGAATGGCGAAAAATATGGTCTAATGCACATACTACGCTTGGCTTAATTGGTTTACCATTTCAGTTGGTTTATGGTTTTACAGGAGCACTGTTAGGTTTGCTCACATTTATTCTGTTGCCCAGCGCATTACTTTTGTTTGACGGAGATACCGATAAAGTAATTGCAACCGTACAGCCCGAAATGGGAATACATCCACCTGAAGATTCTACCAAATTACAAAATAAAAGTGTTCAGGCTTATTTCCTGAAAGCTCAGGAATTATTTAATAATCGGGAAATAACCCAAATAAAACTGCAGCGCTATGGTCGAAACGATGGTATGATTACCCTTAATGTGGATGATGGAAGAAATATAAATGGCAGTGGTTATGTTATGTATGCTTTAAAAGACGGAAGAGAGCTTTTCCGAATGGAACCTAACAATAAAAGCTATGCCAGCTCGGTTTTAAATGCGCTCATCAAGTTACATTATGGAGCTTTTGGGGGCTTTTTTATAAAGTTCACCTATTTCTTTTTGGGCTTAATAACCTGTTTTATGTTGATTTCAGGGATTATGCTTTGGTATGAAGCGCGAATTAATAACAGTAAATACACAAGACGGCAGCGTAAGTTCCAATATAGGTCTACAAAAGTGTTCCTTAGTATTTGTATGGCACTGTTACCTGCAACGGCGATTTTATTTATTGCTAATAAACTTGTTCCTATTGATACTTCATCCAGAATTTCAGTAGTTAATTCGATCTTTTTTATTTCCTGGCTGGTATTAACTATTGTCGGATTGTTTCACAAAAATTTCAGGCATATCAATATAAAATACCTTACTTTGTTGGGTATTCTAGGACTGTTTGTACCCTTGTCAAACGGACTTACAACAGGAGATTGGTTTTGGTCTACCTGGGTTGAAAGACAATGGGCAATTGTAAGTGTTGATATTGCCTGGATATTGACATCCCTGCTATCATTCTTTTCCGTTTATTTTATCATTAAAACAAATAAAAATCTTCCTTTCAATAGGCAAACAGGAAATACAGTAACAGACAGGGCTACCACCACAAAATTGCTGAATACTGCTATAAACAAAGATGCCGAAGTGATCATTTTATACGCCACTTCAACAGGCAATAGTAAGAATATAGCGGAACAGGCACAGGCATATTATAACAAGCAAAATGTAAAAGCTACCTGTAAAAGCACATTACACATATCGGTTGAAGATATTAGTACTGCTACCAATTTGTTAGCGATAGTAAGTACAGATGGTGAAGGCGACCCCCCACCAATGGCCTATCGGTTTTTTGATGAATTATTTGCCAAACACATGCCCAGATTGGAACAACTCAATTTTAGCGTATGTGCATTAGGGGATTCAGACTACGACAATTTCTGCCTAACAGGAAAGGAACTGGACAGGCGACTGTTAGAATTAGGAGCAACTGCCTTTTACCCGCGAATTGATTGCGATATTGATTATTCTGCATCAGCTATGAAGTGGATTAAGGAAACCTGTGCTTTATTTACACAGGGTAATGGCATGGATACACCCGGTATGCAACTTACCCCCGAAAAGGTATATCAGGGAATTATTACCGAACGCAGGGAATTAACCAACGGAAAAGAGGTCCTGCCTGTTTTTCATTTAGAGTTGAATGTAAACAATGCAGACATAACCTATACCATAGGCGATTCCATTGAAATTTTCCCGAAAAATCCGGAGTGGCTGGCAGAAAAGATAAATAGTTGCCTGGAATATGATAATCTTGCTAATAAAGATGTTTTCAAGCAAAAACTTCAGGAGGAATTTGAAATTACGACTTTAAAAACGCAAACCATTGAAAAGTTTTATAAGTTAACAGAAAACAATCTTTTAAAAGAGTTGCTTGAGAATCCTCAGGAACTATATGAGCTTATTGAGAAAGGAAATGTGCTGGATTTAATTATCAGGTATAAACTTCAAATAAACGCCGGAGCCCTGGAGCAACTACTGCCACCCTTAAAAGGCAGGGAATATTCTATTGCATCCAGCCCAACAATGCACCCTAATGCTTTACACCTTACAATAAAAACTATCCGGTACGATTACCTGGACAACAAACACGAAGGTACTGCTTCCGTTTATGCAAATGAAACCCTGCAGATAGGCACAAAACTCGATTTTAAACTCAGCACCAACGAGCTGTTTTCACTTCCTAAGAATGCCAATACACCAATAATTATGATTGGTGTAAGTACAGGTATTGCTCCTTTTAGGGCAATTTTACAGGAACGTAAAGTATTTAAGCAACCAAAGAATACCTGGTTAATTATTGGTAACAGGTACAAGGCACAAGACAACTTGTATGCCGATGAATTTGAAGATTTTATTAAAGATGAAATCCTTGAGCGCTGCGACAAAGTATTTTCCCGTGATGATAATGCGCTGAAATATGTATATGAGGTTATAGAAGAAAATAAAGGTGAAATGAAAGTATGGCTATCAAAGGGTGCCCATGTATATCTTTGTGGGTCAATAAAAATGGCCAAATCGGTAAAACAGTATTGGGAACAATCGTTTGCAAAAACGAAGCATTCTATGCTAAACCTTATACAGGAAGAACGCTGGCACGAGGATATTTATTAGTTAAAATGCCATAGATGAATCAAAGGTAACTATATCCTGAAATACCATTTCAGAATTGGCACAAAGTACCAACCAACTAACTAATCACACGCCAGTCAAATGAAATATTTTGTTGTTTGTTCAGTGATGGCAACAATATTGAGTTCTCCGGTTTTTCAAGTGCCGGATCATTTGCCAGCAACTCTTCAGCTGCATCCCGTGTATACTGCACCAGGTCGCTGTCTTTGGCCAGATTGGCCAATTTTAGATTAAAGGCCAGCCCGCTTTGTTGGGTACCATCCAAATCCCCCGGTCCGCGCAGTTTCATATCAACTTCCGCAATTTCAAATCCATCATTGGTACGTACCATCGTTTCCAGGCGTTTTTTGGCATCATTCGATAATTTATAGGAGGTCATCAGTATGCAATAACTCTGGTCTCCTCCCCTTCCTACACGACCACGTAACTGATGGAGCTGCGACAATCCAAATCGTTCTGCGCTTTCAATAACCATCACCGTTGCATTGGGTACATCCACTCCCACTTCTATCACTGTGGTAGCTACGAGTATATTTATCTTACCCGCCTTAAACATATTCATGGTATCATCCTTGTCCTGCGGTTTCATCTGTCCGTGTACACAAGCCACCACATAATCAGGTGGTGGAAAAGCTCTTACCATAGCCTCATAGCCATCTTCCAAATCTTTGTAATCCAGTTTCTCCGATTCTTTTATAAGCGGGTAAACCACATAAATCTGCTGCCCGGCTTCAATTAGTCGGCGTAGAAAACCAAACATGGATAATCGTTTGGAATCATAATAGTGGACGGTTTGAATGGGTTTCCTTCCGGGAGGCAGCTCATCGATTACGGACACATCCAGATCACCATACACGGTCATGGCCAGTGTTCTGGGAATGGGTGTAGCTGTCATTACCAGAACATGCGGCGGAACGGTATTTTTCTGCCATAATTTGGCCCGTTGGGCAACACCAAAGCGGTGTTGTTCATCAATAACAACCAGTCCCAGGTCGGAGAACTGCACATAATCCTCCAACAGGGCATGGGTTCCGATTAATATATGTAACTCGCCCGAATGCAATCCCTGTCTGATCTCATCGCGTATTTTCTTTTTGGTGGATCCGGTTAACAAGCGAACATTTACCGGTAATCCGAATAACAATTCTGAAATACTTCGATAATGCTGTTGAGCCAATATCTCGGTGGGAGCCATCAAGCAGGCCTGGTAACCATTGTCAAGTGCAATAAGAATATTCATTAGTGCTACCAATGTTTTTCCACTACCTACATCGCCTTGCAAAATCCGGTTCATTTGCAGTCCCGAACCCATATCACGACGAATTTCTTTGATCACTTTTTTCTGTGCTCCTGTGAGCTCAAACGGCAGGTGTTTTTCATAGAAAGAATGGAAATAAGTTCCTACACTTTTAAAAATATGTCCTTTAAATTGGTTATTACGACCCACTTTTAGTCGTACAATATTGAGTTGCAGAATAAATAATTCTTCAAACTTAATGCGATAATTGGCCTTGCGTAACGATTCATTATCGGCAGGAAAGTGAATATTTTTTAATGCCCCGCTTAATGGTTGCAGTCCATACTTTTGACTAACATAATCGGGCAACGACTCCCTGATACCTCCTTTTAACTCTTCCTGCAAGGCATACTGAAATTTGGCGATGGTTTTGGAATGTATATAAGAGTTCTTAAGCTTTTCGGTTGTATTATACTGAGGTTGAAGACTTTTTGAGAACTGCTTTTCATAATGCTCGGTTGTTTCAATCTCAGGATGGGCTATATTTAGCTGCCTGTTAAAAATAGTTGGTTTTCCGAAAATGATGTATTCTTTGTCAACCTCAATATTATTCTGAACCCACTGCCATCCTTTAAACCAAACAAGTTCTATCGCCCCGGTATTATCATTAAAACTGGCAACCAGCCTTTTTCCCCGTCGCTCACCAACCATTCTAAAGGATTTTATTTTCCCTTTAAGCTGGATATGTGTGAGTTCCGTATTGATCTCAGCAATGGAATATATTTTTGATCGATCGACATATTTATACGGAAAATAGTACAACAAATCGCCATACGTGAATATTTGCAATTCACTATTCAGTAATTTTGCTCTTTTGGGACCTACACCGGGTAAATAAGTAATATCTTTTGAAAGTTGTTGCAATTTAATTATAGTGTTATGCTTACAAAACGTTTATATTCGGGCTATGATAACAAAGTTAAAGCTTGGCTGGAAAATAATAACATATTTGGCTACTTCCAAATCACTGAAAGGACATGGAATCCATTCTCCGTTTATATTTGAGTTTATACAACAAGTGGTGAATAATAAATCATTCCCTGACAAAATAAATAAAATTGAAGCCCTTCGCAAATCATTTAGAAAAAGGGAAACAAAAATTACATTTGTCAATTACGGTGCCGGTTCCAAAAAATTAAAACAGGGACAGATTAACCTGGGCAGGGCCCATAAATATTTTTCAACATCACAAAAAACCTGTCAGCTGTTATATTCACTCACCCGATGGAAGAAGCCACGCACAATTATTGAATTGGGAACATCCTTTGGGTTTAGTACCATGTATTTTTGTGTTTCGGCACCAAACGCTGAAGTGTACACGGTTGAAGCCAATGCTCCCAGTCTGGATATTGCATTAAGTAACTTTACTGAATTAAATATTAACAATTATAAGCCTTATCATTTGCGGTTTGATGATTTTTTGGATCAGTTTCCGCTCCCATTCAAACATCCCTTGCTTTTTTACCTGGATGGTGATCATCGAAAAGAGCAGACCATTCGGTATATTCACAAGATATTGCCTTATATCTCTCCGGAATCATGTATCATAATTGCCGATATATTCTGGTCGTATGAGATGTATCAAGCCTGGCAGGAAATAATTGCTTTTGAGGAAGTTACCTATTCGGTTGAAACCCTTCATCTGGGAATACTATTCTTTAGAAAAGTGTATCATAAAAAACACATCAAAATTCGTTATCTGTGAACAAAACCTTTGATCTATTTTACGTATAAATTGTTACTGAATCAAAACTACACCATGAAAATATATACAAAAACCGGTGATAACGGCACAACTGCATTAATTGGCGGAAAACGGGTTCCAAAGTACCATGAACGCATAGAAGCTTATGGCACGGTTGATGAGCTCATTTCCTATTTGGCCTTAATCCGTGATCATGATATTCCTACTCAATACAAGGATGAATTGCTGCATATACAGGACAAGTTAATGATAATGGCCTCCATTCTTGCAGCCGATGATCCCGAAAAGGATTATAAATTGCCGGTGCTGCAACAGGCAGATATTGAATTTTTAGAGCAATCAATTGATAACATGGACAATATTCTGCCGATGTTAACGTCATTTGTTTTACCGGGCGGGCATATGGCATCTTCGTTTTGTCATGTGGCACGCAACATTTGCCGAAAAACAGAACGAATTGTAATTCATCTGGCAGAAAAATATGAAATACCGGATTTGATTATCAGGTATCTCAACCGATTATCAGATTATTTATTTGTTTTGGGACGAATTATTCTATTTGAAAAAAAAATTAATGAAACCCATTGGAAACCAAGAATATAAATGGATTCAAAAAAATTGGAATATTTAATTAAATTTTTATATTTGCGCTTTTGAAATTAGGCATTAAACCACCTAAACTGTTTTGATATGTATTGGACACTGGAATTAGCTTCGAAATTGGAGGATGCACCCTGGCCGGCTACTAAAGACGAATTAATTGATTTCGCGATTAGATCGGGAGCGCCGCTGGAAGTGATAGAAAACTTGCAGGAAATTGAAGATGAAGGAGAGATTTACGAGAGCATTGAGGATATTTGGCCAGATTATCCAAGCAAAGACGATTTCTTTTTTAACGAAGATGAATATTAATTTAAGGGAGCTTTTTTGGTTCCCTTTTTACCATCTGAATATATCATGTTTACTTTTAGGCCTTCGATTATCCAACCACTGAAACCCTTTTAATACCAGTTCTTCCGATTGTGCCATACCCAAAGGATATAACGTAGCATCCGGTTTGGTTTTGAAATTTATTCTGTTCACTTCACCCGCATCGAGATATATTACCAAATCGCTGCTAACCGCCTTATTCACACCTATAATCTCCTCATTGTCCTGCGCATAATAAACAGTTTGACCATTGCCCATCACATTAATACGGTACAATTCACTGTTCCGCAAATAACCAACCATATTTTTGCCTTTTATCTGGTTATACCTGGCTGTATCATTCTGTGAAATGATCATGGCATTTTCATTAATATTCATTTGGTTAACGGAATTCTCATCCGTCAGCATTTCAATATAATTGCCGGTTATCTGGTGCTGTTCCGACCACAATACCGGTTCATGAAACAATCTGATAATCGAATCACTAACATTGTATACCAACGAATCGCACATAGCCTGCATATTTGAACGGTATACTTTTACCTTGTAATAACCCCGCACAACCCGGTAACCAACTGTATCGGTGTACATTTGAATGGTGTCGGCATGCAGATACAGTGAGTCCTCCTCCGAAATTTGTATAAACAACGCGCTATCCGTAAGCAAGGCCTTATCATTTCGTTGATCACTAAAAGCATAATGCCCTTTCAGCAGCATATTTTCTTCCTTATCAAACATGGTAACAAAACTAAAAGCCTCGCCAATACCCCTATCCCGGTCATACAGCAAGGTATCGCTCCATAGGATCCTTTCCGGGTCTTCCAGTCGGTTATTTTTTGTGAGCCTGGATGTGTTATCAATGGTATTAAACCAACCATGTTCACAATAAATGGTATTGCTATCGCTAACAATGGTGGTTGGCCCAAACACCTCGGCTATGCTGGTTTGGTTCATATATTTGAGGGTATCGGAATAGATGATATAATCCGGATTTATAAGTACAACGCTATCCTGAAATAAGTAATGCTTGGTATCAGCATAATAATATCCTTTTTTGCTGGTAAGCTCGTTATCACCTGAAAATATATCCGCGTTATTCCGATAAAAGCCAATATTACTCCCCATATCGTAATCAAGAGCGTTTGTAAATAATTCGGTTTCCTTATTCTTTAAACGCACATTGCTGCGCATTTTCGCGAGTTTTGTATTGCCGTTATACTCCAGGTAATCGCCGTATAAATGCAATGTATCCCCCTGGTTGATGTAAACGTTGTAGAATGCTTCAAATGAATTTTCCTTGTTATACAGGTAAGCACTATCGCAATACATAATGGCACCGGCGTGCCTGAATTCAACGTTATTTAGCAGACGCATGGCACCGCCACCCACTTTTTTGTCGTATTCAACAACGCTGGCTTTGTATTTTATTTTTGTGGATTCCTGTTGAGCACGGATTGGTTGGAGGTTTGCCGCAACGAAAAATATAATACATACCCATGTAGATAAGGAAGTTATTTTATCCATCCTTTTATTTCGAAATCACATGACTGAAACTCATCAATAACCTGGACATAGGTATCATCCAGTTTTTCAGCAATCCATTCCTGGAATATTTTTTGTTGCTTTGCCTGCGTAGCACTCTGCTTAAACAAATGATAGTCATTTTTTAAATTGGCTGTATGGGGTGGTGTTTTGCTTTCGATTTTAACAATTTTGTACACCTTATTTTCATTTCGGTCAATAGACTCATAAGGCTCTGATATTTCTCCCACTTCCAGGTCTTTGATGGCATAATAATCCTGCGTCCTGAAATGGTCCATTTCCCATTTATGGTTACCTGTTTGTGGATTCACCGCTTTACCCCCGGTTAATCGGGAATTTTCATCATCCGAAAATTTGTATGCCGCTTGTTCAAATGTTATTGAATCCGATTTTAACAATCCAACAATGCTGTCTAATTCATGAATGGCTCTTTTTGATGCCAACTGCGACACCTTCGGGCGCATAAGAATATGGCGGGTATTAACACGATCGTCCCTTCTTTCAATCATTTGTATGATATGATACCCAAAATCGGACTCAACAATTTTAGAAACCTGTCCTTCCCGCATGCTAAACGCCACCTTGGCATATTCAGGGTCCAGATCGGAACGGGCAGCAAATCCGATTTCACCGCCTTTTGAGGATGAAGGACCTTCACTATAAAGTACAGCCAGGGTTGTAAAACTTTCACCTTCCAGTATGCGCTTTCGTAAATCCAACAAGCGTTGACGCACTTCCAGAATGGCCTTTTCACCATAAGGCGGGTCAATTACAATCTGACTAATCTGCACGGTGCCGCTTACATAAGGAATGCTGTCTTCATGTAAATTGTTATAATAATCCTTCACTTCTGAAGGTGTTACACTCACATCACCAGCTATCTCAGTTTGCATTTTTTGCGTTAACAACTGCTCATGCACCATCTCTCGCATGTCTTCTTTTATTTCCAAAATCGATTTACCGAAATATTCTTCAAGTGCCTGCCGGGAACCAATTTGATTGATAAAATACTGCATGCGTTGTTCAAGTTGCATTTCAACCTGCCCGGGACCTACTATTATACTGTCAATCTCAGCCTGATTTGCAAGCAGCTTTTGCACCATTATCTCTTCCATCATTGTGCAGCGGGCATTTCCGGGTAATGAGGCGCCCTGGGCCTGCATTTGTAATAATTGGTTTTCTACATCAGAATGCAATACATATCGGTCCCCCACTACGGCAACAATCTGATCAATGATTTTTTCCTGTGCAAAAGATAATGGTGAAATCGTAATAAAAAGTATAAAATATAGCCAAATACGCCTCATTAAGTCAAAAGATTTAGTAGATATTAAAATAATTGTGATTCAATGCATCATTATATATATTGGATTCCAGGTTTTGAATCAACTTTATTTTTCGCTTATTAATTATTATCGTTCGGATATCATCCTCAACATACTCTACAGGAGCCACCGTACTGGACAACACATGATCGGTAATGGTGAGAAAGTGATGATGTGATGTATCCCTCATTTCCTGGCTACCACGGTAACGCAGAAAATATTCGACATTTGAAATTTCTTCCGGTAGAGCCATTGCTACCTGGTCAAAACGTAACCATTGATTTCGAAATTCATCGTATTCAGCACCCTGTTCGCGACAATACAATTTAAGTTTCTCAATGTCATCCGGTTCTGAAGAACGATACCATCTTCTTACCTTGTAAATTTCAGCGGCATCGCGTGGCACCCTTATATAAACACCTTTTACCAAGTGATTGTCTAAAATAAAATTCGGTGTGTTTTCCGAATAATACGCAACAATTTCCGTATCCGCGACAAATGTATCCAAACGATTCTTTAAATAATTCTGTTCATACTTGAAAATTAACAATGAAGCCCTGTATTCTTCAATTTGTCTTTCCAGTTCCTTTTCTTCATCGGATAGTGTTAACTCAGCTTTGTTGAGCAACAATTGTTTCCGAATCCATTTATTGATAAAATCCTTTGCGATCTCAGCACTGTCCTCGGTTTGTAATCCCATGGGGATCATCTCATTCAGCTCTGAGGCATACAGATTTTTGTCGTGTACCCTGGCCACAATTTTTCCTTGTCCGTTATTTTGCAAAAACTGACATGACCAGGTTAACACTATGAAAAGGACGACAAGATAACGCATGTTTAGTTGTATTTTCCTTTTTTAACCTTTTTCAATAGCTTTTGGTTGATGCGAATATCGTATTTGTTGTGTAAATCGTATAACCATTCATCCTCTAAAAAATTTTGATAATCTGAAATTACCAGTCCACGAGCCTCATTAAGTTTTTTATGCATTGGGTCAAGAATTTCGTTTATCACCGTAAATGCATAAATTTCACCGTTTTTTTCTACTTCTGAAACGGCTCCGGATTCCCATTCCATCGCATCCACAAGGTCATTTTGCCCTTGTTCGATTTTGCTATCAGAAATGGACACGCAAGGGACTGATTGGCTCGTATCGCATAACTGAGCCAGCAACTCTTCTTTGTTGATCTCACCCCTTGCCCGTGCCAATGCAGCTTCGTTAAGCTCATCAGTCAATGTGGAATCCTGGTATTTATAGGTTGAAATGCTCGCTCTTTCATCCCACACATAATTATCCTTGTTTTGTTCATAAAATATTTCCAGCCCTGACGTATCCTCTGCGGCTTTATTCCAGACTTTATCATTCATCAGGTTAAATAGTAAAATACCATCATGGTATTCCTGCACCAGATAGCGAAACTCGGGATATTTCTGCTCTAAGTTCTGATCCTCAATTTCAATTATTTCCTGTCCGACATATTTATCAAATGCTTCGTTAATGAACATGAGCTCATTATTTTTGTTATGCGATCGGTATTTTTTTAGGAATTCAAGGAAATCTGCTTGCGTAAACGCTTTCTCATCAATGGTAAATAAAACATTGTTTTCGTCCGTATTTATGGAGTCGAATTGACGTGAAAGAACATGCCCGTGGGCGTTTTTGATAAAATTTTGAAGGTTATCAGTATTTTCGCTGTAATCGTAATCCTTTTTCAGGTTTTTAACTACCACCTCTTTTGTAAGCTGATTTCTGTTTGATTTTTTTAATGCTTTAACCAGTTCTTCTTCCATCTCATCGAAAGTCGGAACCGGTTTTTCATCCAATAGCTTAATGATGTGAAATCCATAATCTGTTCTTACCGGTTCGGTGTAATCACCAATTTCTTCCAGGTCAATGGCTGCTTCGGCAAACCGTGGTACCATTTTACCGGCTTTAAACCAGCCAACATCCCCACCGCGACGCGCGGTATAACTGTCATCAGAATGCTTTTTGGCCAGCTCCTCAAAAGAGGCGCCATTTTCCAGTTCAGCATAAACGGAATCGATTTGTATTTTTGCTTCTTCCCAGGCTGATTCCGGTTCGTTTTTATTCACGCGTTTAAATATATGGGCAGCCCGTAATTCTCCCGGACTTTTACGCCTGTTATGAACTTTAACAATATGGTAACCAAATTGCGTACGGATTGGTTCAGATATTTCTCCGACGGGTGTATTGTATGCTGCGCTTTCAAAAGGATATACCGTTGTGAATGCATTTAAATAGCCCAGGTAACCTTTTCTGCCGCCATTAACATTACCATCGTGATATTTATCGGCGGCTTCCTGGAAATCCATTTCACCGGACATTATATTATTATATACTTCCATTGCCTCATTATAGGCTTTAATGGTATCTTCTACGGTGGCATTTTTATCAACCGGGAAAATAATATGTGATACTTCTACTTCATTAACCGTTCTTTCGTAAGCTTCTTTAACAAGTTCTTCCCGTACCTCTTCATTTTCGAAATAGGGTTTAGCCAGTTTTTCACGATAGCCGGATAATTCCTCCGTAAAGGAATCAAGCGTATCATATCCCAATCGTTGGGCCTCCAGCACTTTCAGTTTAAAATTGATGTATAATTCCATGTATTCATCAATGGATTTAGGACTGATGGTTTTTTCGTTATTGTTCTTTTTGTAAACCCGCATAAATTCCTCGGGAGTAACTTTATGATCATCAATCAGAATAAGGGCATCTTTATCCTGCCCGAATAGCAGAAATGATGATAAGAGCAAACTTAGTACCAGCGATAGTGTTTTCATAGTTTTTCGTTAAATTTTCGTTTAAAACGTTAGCATATTTAATTTAGTATTATCGGCTATAATTTGGTGCTTCGCGTGTGATGGTAACGTCGTGCGGATGACTTTCATACACACCAGCGTTGGTTATGCGCACAAATTTGGCTTCCATAAGTTTTTCAATATTTTCGGCTCCGCAATATCCCATACCTGACTTTAAACCGCCTACCATTTGGTACATTACTTCTCCCAGCGTACCTTTGTATGGCACCCGCGCTGTAATTCCTTCCGGCACTAATTTATTAATATCATCTTCAACATCCTGAAAATAACGGTCTTTAGAACCTTGTTGCATCGCTTCCACCGATCCCATTCCACGGTAGGCTTTGTATTTTCTTCCGTTGTAAATAATGGTTTCACCCGGTGATTCTTCCACACCGGCAAATAAGGAACCAGCCATTATACTACTGGCTCCTGCCGCAATGGCTTTTACAATATCTCCCGAATAACGAATACCGCCATCGGCAATAACAGGTATTCCGGTTCCTTTAAGGGTTTTTGAAACATCATATATAGCTGTGAGCTGAGGTACGCCCACTCCGGCTACAACACGCGTTGTACATATTGAACCCGGGCCAATACCAACTTTTATGCCATCAGCTCCTGCTTTCAACAGATCAATCGCTGCATCGGCTGTGGCAATATTACCAACCACAATATCAACCGAATATTTTTTCTTGGCCTCTTTCAGCAATTCAATAACCCCTTTTGTGTGGCCGTGTGCCGTATCAATAACAATGGCATCAACTTCAGAGCTTACCAGTGCTTCCATACGATCATGACTATCATAAGTTACCCCAACACCGGCTGCCACCCTGAGGCGGCCACGTGAATCTTTACAGGAATTCGGACGATCCTTTGCTTTGGTAATATCTTTGTATGTAATAAGGCCAATCAGTCGGTTTTGCTCATCAACCACCGGTAATTTTTCAATTTTATGTTTCTGAAGAATATCAGCTGCATGTTCGAGGTCCGTTTCCTGATTGGTGGAAATAATATTTTCGCCGGACATTACCTCCGATATCGGACGTTCCATATCATGTTCAAAACGTAAATCCCGGTTGGTAACAATGCCTATTAATTTATGATCGTCGTTTACCACCGGAATGCCTCCAATTTTATATTCACGCATGTAGTTCAGTGCATCACCAACTGTGCGTCCCTTTTTGATGGTTACCGGGTCATAGATCATCCCGTTCTCAGCACGTTTCACCGTTTTTACCTGCCGCGCCTGTTCGTCGATGGACATGTTTTTGTGGATAACACCCATACCTCCTTCACGTGCAATGGCGATGGCCAAAAATGCTTCAGTAACGGTATCCATGGCCGCTGATACAACCGGTGTATTAAGCACAATATTTTTCGAGAAATGAGTTCGTAAATCTACATTCCGTGGTAATACCTGGCTGTATGCAGGCACAAGCAACACATCATCAAAAGTCAACCCTTCTGCACTTACTTTATCCGTTGCAAACGACATACTCCATAGTTTTAATTTTAAAAAATTATGCCAAAATAAAAATTTTAGCAATTGATGCGCAAAAATAAGGTATATATTTAAAACTCCGTGAGGTTTATTTACTTTTATTCTTTTTTAAGAATTTTGCATTCGCCGAATGGAGCCAAAAGAGATACTTAAGCAATATTGGGGATATTCATCCTTCCGTCCGCTGCAGGAAGATATTGTAAATGCTGCATTGGACGGGCATGATACCTTTGCCCTTTTGCCAACCGGTGGTGGAAAATCAATTACATTCCAGGTTCCCGGATTGATGAAAGATGGTGTATGTTTGGTTATTACCCCCTTAATTGCTTTAATGAAAGACCAGGTTGAAAATCTGACCCGCCGAAAAATAAAAGCCAAAGCATTGCATGCCGGTATTTCAGGAAATGAAGTAAAAACGATTATTAACCAATGCCTGTACGGTGATATTAAGTTTCTTTACATTGCCCCTGAGCGCATACAATCCCGGTTATTTCTCGAGAAATTACCCGAAATGCCCGTTAGTTTGCTTGCAGTAGACGAAGCACATTGTATTTCACAGTGGGGGTATGATTTTCGCCCCTCCTATTTACAAATTCCTACCATCAGGGAGTTCCATCCGCAAGTGCCAATAATCGCTCTAACCGCAACTGCAACCCGGGATGTGACCGACGACACCATTAAACAGCTTAAACTCAGGAATACCAAAGTATTCAGAAAAAGTTTTGAACGTAAAAACCTCACTTATTATGTAAGGGAATCGGAAAACAAGATCAATGATCTGATAAAACTCTGTAAAAACATGTCGGGCACAGGGATTATATACGCCCGTAACCGGAAAAAAACAAGTGAACTGGCCAAACTATTGCGACAGCATGAACTGAAGGCTGATTATTACCATGCCGGTCTGGACCATGAAACCCGCAGTGAAAAACAGGAAAAGTGGCGTACCAACCGGATACGTATTATGGTGGCAACCAACGCATTTGGCATGGGCATTGACAAACCGGATGTGCGATTTGTAATACATATTGATTTACCCGATTCGCTGGAAGAATATTTTCAGGAGGCCGGACGTGCAGGGCGCGATGAAAAGAAATCGTTTGCCGTTCTGCTGTTCGATAAGAATGACCAGGGGGTTATTCAAAAAAGGATCGCCAATAACTTCCCCGAAACTGAAATCATTCGTAAGATATACCAGGCATTGGGTAATTATTTTCAGATACCCCTGGGCGCCGGAAAAGGGTCGGCATACGATTTTGAATTGATGGAATTTGCCAAAACCTATAAATTCAGCGCTTTACAAGTGTTTGCCAGTCTGAAAATCCTGCAACAATCGGGATACATCGAATATACCGAAGATGTAAATATACCATCAAAAGTTCTGTTTATCCTGAACCGCGATGATTTGTATAAATTTCAGGTGGAGAACGCTGCTTTCGATGGGTTTATTAAACTGTTGTTACGTTCCTATACGGGCTTATTCAGTGAGTTCACACCCGTTCAGGAAAAAGTACTTGCCAAAAGAGCTAATATCAGCGCTGATGAAGTGTACAAATATCTTGTTAAACTCAGCAAGATGAATGTGATCAATTATATACCCCGTCGAAGCAATCCGTTGATTGTATATATCGAGGAGCGACTGGATGACAAAAACCTGCGTATACCCAAAGCAATTTATAAAACCCGGAAAGAAGAATACATCCGGCAATTGGAGAGTGTGTATAATTATGCATCATCGGTTAAAAAATGCCGGAGTGTGGTGTTGCTTGAGTATTTTAATGAAAAAGACCCGCCTGCCTGTGGCCAGTGCGATGTGTGCCAGGAAAAACATGTACCCAGGATCAGCCAAATGGAATTTGACCTCATCTCGAAAGAGATAAATAATTTAACCCGTAACCAATCCGTTCCGTTGCTTCAACTCTACGATCAGATCAAATACCCACAGGAAAAAATTGCCAAAACCGTTCAATGGCTTTTCGATAATCATGTACTCCTGCAACATGAAGATGGCATGGTGATATGGAATCCGAAGCAATAGCATGTATTTTATAAATTGGTGAAATCTATTTGGAAATACGGGAATGGAAGAAGTGTGAGTTTGAAATTAGGGCAAGAGAAAGAAGGGAGAAGGGAGGAATAGCTATGGGAATGGGATGGAATATTGAAGTTATAAGATTGTTGATTTAAGATTCAGCACTCCCCTCCCTTTATCCATTTCCGTTTTCCGAATTTCATTCTCACTTCCTCCTCTTGCTCCAAACTCACACTACTTCCTCTTTCCCTTCTTTCTTTTAGCTTTCAGCTTTGAATTTTGAGCTTCTTCCTCTTGCACTAAACTCACACTCCAACCTGGTTGGGTTAAATTTCCGATTCTTTCATACTTAATTGTATACGTTTACGCACTAAATCAACCTCCAAAACTTTTACCTGTACATGTTGATTGAGCTTAACCACCTCATTGGGATTGCTCACATATTTGTTTGCCAACTGTGAGATGTGCACCAAACCATTTTCTTTGATGCCAATATCCACAAATGCTCCGAAATTTGTAATATTTGTAACGATTCCGGGCAGCTGTATACCCTCCTTCAAATCCTCGATATTTCTGATATCCTTAGAAAATTCAAATATTTCAATTTTATCGCGGGGATCAAGTCCGGGTTTCTCCAGTTCGTTTATAATATCAGTAAGGGTGGGTATGCCGGTTTCCGGGGTAACATATTGTTTGATATTAATTTTCTTACGGAGCTCTTTTTGCCTGATCAAATCATTGATCTGTACCCCCAGGTCATGTGCCATTCGTTCAACAATCGGGTAGCTTTCCGGGTGAACCGCGCTGTCGTCCAACGGATTGTTGGCCTGTTTGATCCGAAGGAAGCCGGCCGCCTGCTCATACGCTTTGGGTCCTAATCGGGACACTTTTTTAAGCTCCTGCCGGGATGTAAAAGGCCCGTTATCTTCGCGATGATTAACAATGTTTTGTGCAATCTGATCGCCCAAACCGGATACATAAGTAAGCAAATGCTTACTGGCTGTATTCAGGTTGACCCCTACCTTGTTAACGGCGCTTTCAACCACCCGGTCCAACTCTTTTTTTAGTTTGGTTTGATCAACCGCATGTTGATATTGGCCAACACCAATTGATTTGGGATCAATTTTCACCAGCTCAGCCAACGGGTCCATTAGGCGGCGTCCAATGGAAACAGCGCCACGCACGGTAACATCATAATCAGGAAATTCATCCCGTGCCACTTTGGATGCCGAATAAACCGATGCACCGCTTTCACTTACCACAAAAACCATCACATCTTCATCAAATTTGATGCGTTTTATCAATGCTTCGGTTTCACGACTGGCCGTACCGTTACCAATGGCGATGGCTTCTGATTTATGTGAATTAACCAGGCTTTTTATTTTTTTTATGGCTGTGCCCTGCTCACTTTGAGGTGGATGGGGATATATGGTCTCGTTGTGTAACAGATTACCCTGTTTATCCAGACATACAACTTTACAACCTGTCCGGTATCCAGGGTCAATGGCCAAAACTGAGCGTTGTCCGAGCGGCGGTGCCAACAGCAATTGCCGCAAATTTTCCGAAAATACATCAATGGCCTCATCATCGGCTTTATCTTTGGCCATTTTTCGGTATTCGGTTTCGATGGATGGTGCAAGCAGTCTTTTATAGGCATCCTGAATGGCTTTGTGTACCTGATTGGTTGATTCGGTGTTATTTTTTAACATGATTTTACCGATATCCTCCAATACATCTTCTGCTGCGGGTGAGATGGTAATTTTCAAAAAGCCTTCTTCTTCACCTCTGAAAATGGCTAACAGACGGTGAGAAGGACATTTATTCAGTGGTTCGGCATAGTCATAATAGTCCTGGTATTTTTGTCCTTCTTCCTCTTTGTTCTTAACTACTTTTGAGGATAGCACCGCATAACGGCCAAAATGATACCTGACTTTGTTTCGTACCGATTTATTTTCATTGATCCACTCTGCTATAATATCCCTGGCCCCCTGTAAGGCATCATCAACGGTTGGTACATCATCATTCAGGAATGTTTCAGCCTTGTATTCCACGTTCTCCTCACGTTGCGACATGATGATTTTAGCCAATGGCTCAAGTCCTTTTTCACGGGCAACGGAGGCTCTGGTTTTACGTTTTGGTTTATAAGGAAGGTATATATCCTCCAGTTCGGTAAGTGAATCGGTGTTTTCAATTTTATTCTTGAGCTCGTCGGTTAGTAAGCCTTGTTCATCAATCGATTTGAGAATGGTGTTTCTTCGGTTTTCCAGTTCAAGCAGTTTTTCGTAAGTCTTTTGTATCTCCGTAATCTGAACCTCGTCTAAGCTATCTGTCATTTCCTTACGATAGCGGCTTATAAACGGGATGGTGGCACCATCGTCCAATAGTTTTAATGTGTTTTCAACGGAGCGAAGGGATAAACCGAGTTGTGAAGATATTTGTTGAATAAATGTTGGATTCATTATTTTAGCATCCTTTTAAGTATACATAATATAAATTTATATCTATATGATCGTTCTGTTATCACCTGCAAAAGCCCTCGAAATTAAAAGAAATTCTCCAACCGGCCAACAATCAACGCCGGTCTTTATAAATGAGGCCAATAGCCTGGCCAGGGCACTTAAGAAATTATCCAAAAAGAAGCTAAAAGAATTGTTCGATTTAAGCGATAAACTTGTTGATCTTAATTACCGGCGATACCAGGAATGGCAGGATGAGGCCGATGGTGAAAACACCAAACAGGCTGCCATTGCGTTTAACGGAGAAGTATATCAGGGGTGGAAGGCTTATGAGATGGATACCCACCAGTTACAGTTTGCCCAGGATCATGTACGTATACTTTCCGGTTTATATGGTATTCTCAGGCCATTGGATATAATCCGGGAATACCGCCTGGAAATGGGCACAAAATTCGGGATAAGCGGAAAAAAGACCTTATACGAATACTGGAAACGTAAAATCACCCAATTTTTACAACAGGAACTAAGGGAATCTGATAATCCGACAGTCATCAATCTGGCTTCCAATGAATATAGTAAGGTTGTTGATTTCGGACAATTAAAATGCCGGGTTATCACGCCTGTATTCAAGGATGAAAAAAACGGACAGTACAAAGTATTGTTTACTTATGCCAAAAAAGCCCGCGGATATATGACCCGGTTTATAGTGGAAAACAGGATTACCGATCCTGAATACCTGAAAGGTTTTGATACCGAAGGATATACTTTCAACAACAATTTAAGCACAAAGGATGAGTGGGTTTTTACCCGTTGATGATGACTGGGATTTATCTTCCGTGATCGGTAATTTTTGACATTGATTTTCAACAGACCAGGGCATCAATCAGGTTAATTTTTATAGCCCCTGTATAATCCGGGATGTTAAAATTCATGTAATCGTAAACAAATCTTAACACACATTGTCAGCTTTTGTAAGTGACATTTCGTAATTTCAAAAATAATTTAGAATGTTTAAGAATTAAGGTATAGCGATATGAAATTCCATTCAATCGGAATGTATACCGTTTTCAATTGGTTAATTTTGTGTTCATTTTAAAACAGCAAGTTATAATGAAAGTTGAGAATATGAAGAAGGCAAGGCCTAAAAAGAAGAATAAGAAGGACAGAATACTGTACATCAATTTAAAATTGGCTGCTCTGGGGCAACCCATTTATCATGATGAGGAAAAAGATGAAAAATCGAAATATTCCAATGAAAAACTCCTGGACCTAACCGAAGGACTCATTGGTTCTTTCAGACAGCGAACCCGTTATTTGTCTGATCAATTAGCGCCTGTCGACAAGCGTATTCAGGATTTTATTGATGATTACTTAAAGGATGTTAATTTTAAGGATACCTGTGGAGTACCCCGAAATACACTGGTTTTAAATCAGAAAGGGCTTGCCAGGGAAGTAAGTTTACCACCCAATGGCAATTCATTTAAGAATGACATTGTAACCTCCCACCGGGTAAAGCAAGGGATATTAAATAACCCCCTGCATGATCGCCGAACTACAAAAGGTACGTTCCATATTGTGGAAGGCGGCTTACCCGTTCCGATTGATAAAAAGGAAGTGCCCAAAATAGTATTTGCTCATTTTCTGCATGCCGCCGCACAGCCACCTGACAATTTAAATTTATTACCCTTCACAAGCAAAGAGAAAGACCAGGCCAAAACGATGATTTCTTTCATGTTACGACCGGTAGTTTGCCCTGAAGTCAAAGGTGTAATGAGTGAAAAAAGCCTTGAAGTACGATTTTTTGCTCCCGGCGGGCTAGCCAGCAATCTTGATTTTGTTGAGAATATATTTGGCAATGCAGGTGATCCTTTTTTGGCTGAAAACGATGCTGCGCTCGATGTGGAACATTGGACGGGGCATACAGGCTGCATTATATTGGCTCCGCATTTATTAAAGCTTAAAAAGAAAGATGTTGGCTTACCGCATTATGATGAGGCTACCGAACGTCAGCGCCGCGATGGTATGTGCTGGAAGGATGCCGATGAACTTTATAACGACGGTTCGGCATTTAAATTAACCTGCCGCGATGAAAGAGGCGTGGTTATTACACTTATTGCCGATAATTACTATGGTTATTCCAAAAAAGAAATAAAAACACAAATTAGCTACTCAGCTAATTTATACGGGCTGGCTGAGGAAGAACATGCGGGTGGTGCCATTGCCTTCCCGCGTGCAAACTTCAGCGATAAATTATTTGGTTCATTGTTTAACGCTAAGGAAAAGAACACTTATACCTTCGAGGAAGCTAAAAAATTATTGGCAGACAAAATAGAGGTTCAGCCGGAGAATTATGCCATCGATAAAAAATATCCCAATGTTTATTACATACCGGAATATGCTGATTTTGATGTAAGCAAAGGAATTGTTTCATGGGAATTAAACGGTTCTGAACATAAGCTCAAACTTTCTCCTCATGATGTTTATGTATACCCGTCAGGACATAAATTTCAGTTGGCCAAGCATCCCACCGAATCATTATGGCGAATGGTCGGCACGGCTGCTGAAGGCATGTTTTGTCATAAACCATGTACAGTATCAGGTGGTGGAAAATCCGAAATTTCCAAAACCATGGATAATGCCATTAGATATGGTGCCTTTTACATTCAGGATTTGGAAGAGGATTTTAAAATGGCCGATATGCTTATTAATTACGATTACACCAATCGTTGGAAGGTGAAACACCCGAATGCCAAATCACGTTCCTTCCTGAGCCCGGAAAGGACCCTGGGATCAGCCGTAAAACTCTTAACTCCCTCTGATGCATACAGTGATGAATACAATGAGTTTGTGAAAAGCATACCCTCTCATGTGCGTACATTGGTTTTCTTTGTAAAACGATTGTACAGGGCTGATGATACCACCCGTGACTGGCATGAACTATTTAATGTAGAAATTGTGAATGGGAGAAAAGGCAATGCGTTGATGTATAAACATAATAAAGTTCCCGCAAGTTATGTGCGTATTGGGTTTACACAGGACGGAAATTGGTTTTTACATAAATTACGGTCTGATTTTATTACGAGCATGAAAATTCAGACGGAAGACGATATATCAGCTACCGTTACCTTGCCACGAGAGCGTCTTAGCAACCTGAATGATGAGTTTAATAACAAGAGCCTGAAAATAGTTGAGAATTGCGAAAGTCATTTATTTCAACGTCCGGATGAAGCCATCATAAGAGGTTATGACAAGGATGCCGAACAGGATATAGTGAGTGACGACACTTTTTTAACCAATTACGAACCGCTGAAAAAAGACTTTGCCGTTGAGTTAAAGGAAGATGCCATCAATTTCGAGAAATACACGCAACCTGTTAAAGACCTGATCAATAAGGTTGTAGAAAGCGATAAGGACAGTTATTTTGTTGTGCCTTCGCACCCGAGAATTGTAAATGGCGTACCGACAAAAAATCCGAGATACCTGCAAAAAAATATTTTCAAAGAAGAGATTTTGGATAGCTACCTGGCAGATATAGGTATACGTTTGCATCGTAAAATAAAGCCGGAAGACCCGGTTTACCATCCGGTAAATGCCGTGTTGCCCGGAAGAAGGAATAACCCGGTTGACAGGGAGAAAGGCATCAGGCCTTTGAGTGTATATAATCCCATTCATTACCAGGAACTGCCCGAATTATTCATGGATTTTATTTGTAGCCTAACCGGTAAATCGCCCTCTACAACGGGTGCAGGCTCGGAAGGGGCATTGACCAAAGGACCGTTTAACATGCTGGTTCCGACAACTGACCTGAACAACGCCTTGTTATCGTATATTTTAACCGAGTACCAGGGTTTTAGTTCGGCAGCTGGTTATGTGGGGTCTGAAAACCGTTTTGATCATGATATCAGCATATTAATTCCTGAAATATGGGCCCGGTTGGAGCCGGATGATCGTGATCCGAAAAAACTGTATGAAAATGAATGTTTGGAAAAACTGGAGGACTTCGAATACAACGGACAAAAAATACTGGCCAGCCGATTGGGATACCGCATTACCGAAAAATTTGCCTTCCGTTGCATGAACCGTTTATTTGATGAGCCGCTGGCTGTTTTCAATGAACGCATGCTGAAGCCTGAACTGCAAAGTATGGAAGATTATGTGGATGGTATTAACAATATTGTGGAAGCCCAGAAAAAAGTGGCATTAACCTATTTTGAAGACAACAGTGTGGAGTCTGCTATTCCGCCATTAAAAGTGTTATTACATATCATGGCCTACGGTGAATACGAAGGCAAAACCATTGATAATCCTGAATTGCGGAAATTGTTTGAGCGCGATTATGTAATCAATAGCGATTGGTACAAAGAAAGATTGTTACTTAAGCAACAAAAAGACATTCAGTTTTATAAGCGACAAATTGAATATCTTGAAAATTTTATCGCTGATCCGCATAATCAATCGCTTTTAAACAGTCTTAATATGGATGAGAGGCTGGCCAGATCGACGGAAATGCTGAAAAATGTCGAGTCTGAAGCATATTTAGAAAGCCTGTCAGGAACCATTGGTGCAGATCCGCTTTTTAAAATCTAACATCAATTAGTGAACGTTTAGTGCATTTTTTTTAAAAGAATGACCTGCATTGTTTTTGTTATTCAATTTCACCCGAAGAAGGTAATTGTCTGCGGTCATATATAAAAAACTATAATCACCGTTAAACGCGCAATTGGATGTGAAATTTGTGGTTTTAACAGTGCCAAGGTGTTTGCCTTCAGGCGTAATTACCCATACACCGCCGGGGCCGGTTGAAAATATATAACCCGATGGATGTACTTTCAACCCGTCCGGCAAGCCAGGGCCGTTTTGCATCATGGGTTTGTAATTATAAAATACCCGGCCATTTTCTAATGTACCATTATCTGCATTCACATCATAGGCCATTGTAACCGGATTGTTAACATCAGATATATTCACAAAACATACTGTATATTCAGGATTAAAGGCAATCCCATTGGGTCGGTAAAGATCATCAGGTAACAAAGTTACTTTTCCATCCCCGGTAGATACTTTAAAAACACCATTGAAATCCGGTTTATTTACACCACTTTTAGGTTTCCGGGGAAGGCCGTATGGAGGATCGGTAAAATAGATATCGCCATTTTGATGGATGGCGAGGTCATTGGGGCTATTGAATTTTTTGTTGTTATAATAACCGGCAATGGTTTCAAATTCTGAGGACGGATTATTTACCCGCGTTTTCATTCGTGCAACGCGTCGGTCGCCATGCTGGCACAATATCAATTTGCCGTTGGAGTCGATGGCTAAACCGTTTGATCCTGGTTGGTTTGAGTAGCTACCCTCACCTGTAAAACCGGATGGTTTTAAATAAACACTTATACCTTCACCTTCTTTCCATTTATAAATAGTGTTCTCAGGGACATCGGAAAAAAGCAGGAATCCGCCATCTTCGACCCATACAGGCCCTTCCGACCAGCTAAAACCATCTGCTAAAATCTCGATGTTGGCATCGGGTGCAATAAGTTTATGAAACTCATCTTCAATAACTTCAATGCCACCGATTGTTTCATATTGTGCAGGCATATTCCTATCCCTTTGACCTGTCTTTGTCGAATGGTTGTAATCCGGTTGGTTGGCCATATTAATATTATTCAGAAGAACAGAATCATTTTCTTTGTACAGATAATCGCTATTATTACTTTTTTTATCGTGAGTAAAGAAAAACAGCGTAGTAATTACGGGCAATAAGTAATGTACCATATCTTTCATTCTTTAAATGTATATATAATATGAATAACTTAGGTTCTAAAAATTAATGCGAAACCCCATAGAAACCGGATGCAATTCATGTCCCGGATCATTTTCAAACAGAGGCGTAATATAATAGGTGGCGTATATGTTCATGATGTCTTTATACCCCATTCGGGCAGTTAGCCCCCAACGCCAGCGATGGAGATTGAGATCCTTGCCACGTTCAATCAATTTGTTTCGTTTGCCATCCACGCCATGTACAACCTTTACAGCCTGGGCAATGCGCAACCCGCCAATAACACCTCCATTTATGTAAAACCTTTCCTTGCTATTCTCGCTCTTTCCGAATTGGGCTTCCAGCAACAACGGAGCCGTTAAATAAATGGTGTTGAATTTACTTTTTCGAACATTGTATTCATCTGTCAATACGCGTTCTTCTATCTCACCGGTTTCAGCATTGGTTTGAATGCTGTTATCATTTTGGAAATGGTAAATATTTAGTTCTGTTCCGAGCCCGCTGACCAATGCCAGGTGGTTATCAATAATAGGTGTTGTGTTTTGGGCAAAATTAAGCGTGAACTTCCAGGATCGCCAGTTATTAAGATCAAGATAGCCGTATCCATCAGGCCGTTGGAATGAGTATCCCGGTGTTACAAAATCATTCAGGCCATATTCTATGCCAGACCAATGTCCTCGGAATTTGAGGGTGTCTTCTTTATTGGTTTCACAATCTTCGCAACCAATGTCCAGAATTCGTTTTTGTTCTCCCGTTTCCAGGCTAATCCGGTCGATCGTAAGGCTTTCTTCATACTCAACAAATATGAAAATCTTTTTTGCTGTTTCAATTATGGTGGTATCAATGGGTTGTCCGTATTTTTGAATATCCGGGTGAATGCTATCTGACTGGTTTGTATTTGTGTATTTGGTTGTATCGCTTTGTGCCTGTAATAAGCCGGTTGACATTGTAATAACCATGAATAATAGTCCTGCGCATCTGACCATGGTTGCTTTTTGCATGTATGCAATTATTTTGATTATGTATGTATAATTCTTCATCGTTTATAATTTTTTATCGGTTATATGACGGTATAACCTGAACATAATGCTGTGTTAGATGGCCGGAGTGGTAATTTTCCGTTGCTCAGTGATGAGTGTAACGGATTTTAATTGTCCGTTGCTTGTAAAATTTGGTTCTAATTCAATATTTCTTTCATTTAGTTTGTTAAATACCTGAACGCCTATTTTGGCGATGCCCATTAAATCAAATGACCGGTTAACTGAAGCGTTTTGCTGTGTGGATTGGTTCATGGCGACTAATTCTTCCAATCCGTCAATGTTTGTCATTGCTTTTTGGGTTGCAGCCGGCATATTAGTAATAGCCAGATCAGCATGCCATGTATTGTGAACAACAGTCATTGCTTTGTTTTCCAATGGCTGCAATGGTTCCAATGACCGATCACCGGTAACATCATTTTTTACCTTGTCCTCTTTGCTATCAACTGATTGGTTTGCCCCATTCCATTTCAAATCTATTTGCTTAATAACAGGTACTACCTGTTCGGTTACTAATTGAGCCGGTTCGGTTTTAGGCTCGTTAATATCAGCAATGGGTTTACGGGGCTGTTGTACTTCTTCTGCGGGATTGATGAGCAAAACACCCAGGATTATCACAGCGGCCGCAGCTGCATAGCCCATTGTCCGGAGAACAGTTTTTCTCACCAACACAAAATGTTTCAATTGCTGTTTGTACTTGTAAACCAGACTCAAATCAGGTTGCAGCTTTGTAAGCTGATATAACCTGAAAGTTCTTTTGTATTCCGTGTTATGCTCAACGGCATCGAGCAAGCTGGATTGTTCGGTCTCGTTCAAATCGTTTTCGAGATAGGCGATGCTGTATTCATCAATGGTTTCGTTATCTACCTCACCCATATCGCCCATCTGTTTCTTCAGTGAATTCCTGGATTTGAATTCACCTTCCTTTGTATCTGCATAGTGATTTTGAAATTCATCAAACTCACTTTTCAAGTCAGGATGATCTTCAAGAAAGCCACGGAGCATGTCTTTTTCTTCTCGATTTAAATTTCCTTCGAAGTAATCGATCATGAATAATTCGTAATTGTTTCTATCTATTTTCATAAGCTCTCCTTTTAAATCACCGCTTTAATGCTACCTAGTTTTTCCTTCAATGCCATTCGACCCCGGTAAATATAAACTTTCACCTGCGATTCACTCAGATTGGTCATTTCACCAATGTCGCTGTAATTATAGCCTTCGTAATCGCGGAGCAAAATAACCGTTTTTTGTATTTCGGGCAGTTGATCCAATGCCCTGTTTAATACTTCTTTAATATCGGAATATTGCTCGTTGTGTGCATGTTCGTTCATGTTTACTTCGTCCAAATCGTCCAGTCGTTTTTTTTGCCGAAAATAATTAAGTACCAAATGATAAGCGGCCGTAAATAAATACGACTTTGCTTTTGTATATTCAATGGTCTTTACCTTTTCCCAGGTTTTGGTAAATGTTTCCTGCACCAGATCGTTGGCCTGATCCTCGTCTTTCACGAATTTGATCACGAACCGAAACAATCGGTCGGCATACTCATCAACGCATTTATTATATTCAGCAACCGTCATTTATTGCATTTTTCAGCTTTAAGACACTGAGGTGTGGAAAAAGTTACAGTATTATGTAATAGCTTATTCACCAAAGGGGTTATTCCCCTTGTTTGTTTCATATTCTTTAATGGCCGAGTGCAGGATATCCAGGGCTTGTTGTTTGTTTCCGAATCCTTTTGATATTGTTTTTCCCTTTCGTAAACAATATTTGATCAAATATATAAAAGCCTGAAAAAGACAAGTGCATTGATTGGGTAGATTTTGCAGGATTGGTTATTGTTGCTGGTAAAAAGGGAGCATTGTCATGAATGTTGTATTTATTATTTTTTGGAAAAGTACATGAGGTGTTACCGTATTTTTTGAGCACTCCCATTTTTTAGTTTTTGGGTACAAAATCCGATATCCATATATTATTTTATTGCTTGTTGTAATCTTTTCCGATTCCGTTCTTCCGTCTCCCTTTCAACTTTCAGCTTTGAGCTTTCAACTTCTCCCTTTCAGCTTTCAGCTTTGAACTTTCAGCTTTGAACTTTCAGCTTTCAGCTTTGAACTTTCAGCTTCTTTCTTTCAGCTTCTTTCTTTCAGCTTTGAACTTTCATCTTTGAGCTTCTTCCTTTCATCTTCTTCAATTCTCTATACAACATACACCACCAATCCTTTCAAATATTCACTCTCCGGGTGGTAAATATTCACCGGATGATCAACAGGTTGGCTCATTTCATGCAGGATTTTTACAGAACGACCGGTATTGGCAGCGGCGGCAAAAACGGATTTACGAAAATTCTCTTTGCTTACTACCTGGCTACAGGAGAAGGTAAACAGCAATCCGCCGGATTTGATTTTTTCAAGCGCGCGTTGGTTGAGCCTTTTATAGCCCTGAAGGGCATTGGGCAGCACATTATGGTGCTTGGCAAAAGCGGGCGGATCGAGGATGATGAGGTCAAAATCATCGGGCAGCTCTTGCAGGTATTTAAAAGCATCTGCTACTACGCCATGATGGTTAACGTCGCTATTGAAATTAAGCGCAATGTTTTTATCGGTAAGCTCAATGGCTTTTTGGGAGCTGTCGACTGTATATACCTCACGGGCGCCGGCATGTAAAGCATAAATGCTAAAGGCACCGGTGTAGCCAAACATGTTCAGTACTTTTTTATCCCTGGCATATTGGGCCAGTAATTTGCGATTATCGCGCTGATCGATAAAAAAACCGGTTTTTTGGCCTTCAACCACATCTATGGCAAAGTGATGGCCATACTCCTGCACTTCAACTGATTGCTGATTGCCCAGCAAAAATGTGTCTTCAGCAGTGTCTCTGAAGGCAGCCGGCAATGTACTGCTACTTTTTACATAAATAGTAGTGATCGCGTCACCCAACAATTCTTTAAATATCCCGGCAAATAGTTCACGATTTTGGTACATGCCAATGGAATGCATTTGCATAACCAGGATTCCGTTGTAAAAATCTACAATTAACCCGGGCATTTCATCACCCTCGGCATGGATAAGCCGGTAGGCATTGGTGCTTTCATCGCTTAAAAGTCCGGTAGTACGTCTATATGCGATGGCATTACTGATTTTGCCATACCAGAAATCACGATCAATGGTGGCTTCATGAAAAGAAATGATACGTACGGCAATGGAACTTTGCTGGTAATGTCCTATGCCGAGCAGCTCATCCTGATTGGAGTATACGGCTACAAGGTCCCCTTCGGCCGGTTGGCCATGCATTTTTTTAACGGCCCCTGAAAAAACCCAGGGATGAAAACGTTTTGCACTTTGGTCTTTGCCTGATTTGAGAATGATTTTAACGAGGTCTTGCATTATTCCGGTTGCTTGTCGTAAGCCATTAAGGTTTCGTATATTTTATAACATACCCATGCATCGGTAGCGGCATAGCGTATTTGTCCGTCGGTAAGAATCGGATTTTCCCAGTTGCTTAATTGTTGCCGTTTGGATATTTTAATGTGAAGCACATTGCCGGCTAGTTTACGAAGGCCGTTATCTTCAATTTCGTAATCTTTTACAAATTCCTGTAATTCGATAAATCCGCGTGGATGAAAAGGCATTCGTTGTCTTATGGCACGCAGGTCATCCTTAATAGCCACCCCGGCTTTCAGTATATCTTCATTTTCCAGAATATTGATGAGTTTATCGGGTATGCTCATACCATTGTTCAGGCGAAACAAAAATGCCTCCTGATCGGTGGATAGTTGTAACAAGGCTACTTTATTTTTTTGGCCCTTTTTAAAGGAAGGCCTGGTTTCGGTATCAAAACCCAATAATTCGGCTTGTTCTAATTTTGGAATAACGGTTTCAAAATCGTTCTCGTTCTGGATAATATAAATGGTTCCATTAAAACTTTTTTTGGGCAATACTTTTAACTCCTGATCACTAATCCTCGGCTTAAACATAACTACTCCTCTTCCTCCGGCAAATCTTTATTATAATCTTGTTGTTTCTGACTAATAATCCATGATGAGGTATCCACATTGTCGAAATTGTCCGGGTCTTCTTTGGCTTGTGATACTTTGTTGCTTTCGTCGGTGAGGTCTTCTTCCGAATAATACAAATGATGTATTGCGCGCAGGCTATTTACCAATTTTTGGCCCCAGTACATCTTAAAATTGTTTCGACATTCCCAAACGGCATCGTTCATAATTTCATCAGTTCCCATGCGATATAGCATAATAAAATCCTTTATATCCTGATATATATCGGTCAGGTCTTCAGAGATGGAAGCAGCAACCGGTTCATCACTGTATTTAAACGCCTCGTTAAATTCTTCCACATAGGCATCATGCTGACCGAGCTTTTGTTCTGTTATAGCTTTAATACGCAGGTAATCTTCTTCGGTTACATATTTCTCTATCACGTCGTCATAGGTATTATGCAAATCGGGCAGCAGTGTAGCCTTGAAATACAGGAATGGCAATACCTTGTGCAGTTTTTCCACAAACTCGGGTTTGGGAAATTTATCGGCAGTTTCCAGAAATATGGTATACTCCTTAGCAACAGCTACAAACTCAATAATGTTTCGTTGATACACCGCGTCATGAAAATCAGTCATATACTTATCAATTAAATATTATGCAAAGTTAAAGTTATTTTTTTGGCATGCTATGAAAACTGTGAATCAGGTTTTCAGGATAAGGGCTGCGATAAAAATATTTTTGTTTTGTGCATTAATTTTTCTTGATTTGATAATTTACCAATGAAATCTTTTTCCATTAATCGCACCATATAGGAATTGAAATTATTGGGTTTATTTATTGTTTGGGGGCAAGCAAAAAATACCAATACACGTAAATATTATAGATATTGTATTGAGCACCAAATAACAATTAAATTCCAATAACCAATAGAATCAATAACCAAAACCATATAGCAGTTTGAAAATTGAAATGTTTACTTTTACGAACAAAATCCTTTGCCATAAAATGGTGTTACATACAATGAAAAACATTATACTTGCAGCATTTTTATTATTGTTAACAGCTTGTCAATCTATGGATACAAAACCAGAACCACCCATTGCAAAGAAATTACCCAAAGAGCTATTAATACATGGCGATACCCGTATCGATAATTATTATTGGCTCAACGAACGAGATAATCCGGAGGTTATCGAATACTTAAAAGCCGAAAACGCTTATACCGATGATGTAATGTCGGATACCAAAGCACTTCAGGACTCATTGTTTAATGAAATTGTCGGGCGGATTAAAAAAGAGGATATTTCGGTTCCGTACAAAGACAACCACTATTTTTACTACATACGTTATAATGAGAATAGTGAGTATCCCATTTACTGCAGGAAAAAAGAATCGATGGATGCCGTCGAAGAGATTATACTGGATGTAAACGATGAGGCCAAAGACCATGAATATTTTCAGGTGTCGGGGATAACCATTAGTCCCGACAATAAAATAGCTGCCTACGGCGTAGACACAATAAGCAGGCGGATATATACCATTCACTTCAAAAACCTGGAGACGGGTGAAACGCTTTCACAAAAAATTCAGAACACCACAGGCAAAGCCACTTGGGCCAACGATAACAATACCGTCTTTTATACACGAAAAAATACCAAAACATTAAGATACGAAAGGGTGATGAAACATTACCTGGATGCGCCTGAAACATTACATGAAGTGTATTACGAAGCCGATGAGACCTTTTACACAGGTGTTACCAAAAGCCGATCAAAAAAATACATTATCATATTCAGTGAATCAACCACCACCACCGAATTCAGATATCTCAATGCCAATGAGCCCGATGGTGAATTCCAACTGTTTCATCCCCGCGAAACCGATCATGAATATTCTATCTCGCATATCAATAATAAGTTCATTATCCGCACCAACATGGACAATGCCACCAATTTTAAATTGATGGAAACCCCTGAAGATAAAACAGGAAAAGAGAATTGGAAAGAAGTGATCCCGCACCGGAAAGATGTATTTATTGAATCGTTCCAAAATTTTCAACATTACCTGGTACTGGAAGAAAGAAAAAATGGCCAATCCCATTTGAGGATCATTCATACAGCTCAGCAAAAAGAGCATTATGTGCCATTTGAAGAAGAGGCCTACACAGTTTGGATATCCATAAACCCAGAAATCAATACCGATCTTTTGCGGTTTAATTATACCTCCCTGACCACCCCCATAAGCACGTTCGATTATAACATGAAAACCGGTGAAAAAACGTTGCTGAAACAACAAGAAGTGCTGGGAGGTTTTCATGTGTCGGATTATCAATCAGAAAGACATTATGTAACCGCACGCGATGGTGCCAAAATACCAGTGAGTCTGGTCTATAAAAAAGGTATTAAACTGGATGGTGATAATCCATTGCTATTATATGGTTATGGTTCTTATGGTCATACGGTCGATCCGTATTTCTCATCAGTTCGACTCAGTTTGCTAAACCGCGGTATTGTTTTTGTCATAGCCCATATTCGGGGCGGACAAATGATGGGCCGTCAATGGTATGAGGAGGGTAAAATGCTCAATAAGAAAAATACTTTCCACGACTTTATTGATTGCGCCGAATACC